>NZ_JBMOSM010000009.1:0-280875 GCF_049316025.1 Paenibacillus sp. NPDC058898
ATCAAGTTCGCTCGACTTGCATGTATTAGGCACGCCGCCAGCGTTCGTCCTGAGCCAGGATCAAACTCTCCAATAAAGTTTGACTTGCTCATTTCTTAACTGACGAGAATTTGTTCCATTCTCTATTTCAACGTTCCACCGAAGTGGTTCGTTTTACTCACTCGTTGTTCAGTTTTCAAAGATCAACTTCTTTGTCTTTCGCCGAAAACTCATTTTCAGCGGCGACCTTTATAATATATCATGGTGCCCATCGTTTCGTCAAGAACTTTTTTTTGAAAACTTTTTAATTCGACATTTTCTTAACCGAATTATCAAAGTCCCTTTCGAAGGGGCGAGTTATAATTTATCACAGAAACAGGTGGCTCGTCAACATAATTCGCCAAATTATTTTCAGGCTTCTTTTAACAAACGTCCTAAGGCGTCTTTGCACGGTTAAGAACATCTTTTTTCTACACTAACGTTAGATACTGTGTCTCCTTAGATGCTGTTTTATAACCGTAATATCAAATGCTTCGGCACAAAAAAAGAAGGACTCGCGTCCTTCCTTAGTCGGTGTAGTACCGAATGGCTTCAGATCCATAAGATCGAATTCCTCTCCATAGCGGAACTTCCTTCACAAGTGATTGATACACCAGCTTGCGCATCACGATCGGCAGCTCTTTGCATACAGGTGCCAGCTCAGGGTGGAGAATAAGCTCCTGTATCGTCCAGGGATTCCGCCGGCTTCTTAAAACCCGGAGCAGCAGTGCTGCTGAGCTCTCCAGCTTGGATATCATGGAGAATTCATAGGCCAGCAGGGCCAGCTCCACTCGTTGCCCGAGCGTTTCCGTACTGACCGTAAGCTCTTCATATAATTTGCGGACGGGTGTATTCAATCCTGTAATCTGCTCCCAAACAGCCGACTCTGGATGAATCCCCCGCTCGATCAGCTCCAGCTGCCCCCAATGATGTAGACCTTCTAATAGAGTATGGTAAGCATCCAGAACCCGCTCTTCCTTCAAGTGCATCTTGGCATCCATATACTTTTGTAGAAAGTGGGCAAAACCAATAAACAATTTTTGCTCCCGGAACGGTTCAGCAAACCTAAGGAAATCACGGCGCAGATTGGACAGGCGATCTTGATCGTCTTTTATGATATCTCCTTCTAGAAAGCATTTGATCAATACTTTGTATGTGCCGCTCAGGAGTTCCCGATGCAATCCGTCCAAACCGATACTTATAACCTGGCAGCGTTCCCCGCCTACAATAGAATGCTGGATGGGAGGCTCATCAGGTGTTCCGTCATACACGACAACAATATTAACCTCAAAATCATAAACAAGTAATCCTTGCTGCCTTTTGTCCGAATTACGGTATGCTATCGCCCCTACAGCTTCCTCATCAACCGTATTTCCATAATAAAAAGAAAAGTTGGTTAATTCCACGTTTCCCTCCATACATTCCTTGGCGAATTTCAGCCATTTCAGTTATAATGTAATTCTACATGTCCATGTAAGTTCCTTCTTTTAGGAGATAAGATCTTATGAAGACGATAAACTAAAATACAAGATTTCATTTCTCGGTTCACGTTATTTCATAAACAACTATTTGAATGACAGGAGTTTTCGAGCCATGATCTTTAAGAACGCAAAAATCAACGCCTTCCGCACTTGGGGATTGCTGCTGACGATGCTGGGTATGGGCCTTATGGTGCTTGGTACAGCCGGAATCGTATTCTTCGGCCAAGCAGGCAAAATATTTGCCGGAATCGGATTGGTGTTTGGCCTGATTATGATGCTGGGGAGTCTCGGCATTTACTTCTGGGCAGGTATGTTATCCACGAGTGCCGTCCAAATTCAGTGCCCGGAATGCAATAAATTGACCAAGATGTTGGGAAAAACCGACCGATGCATGTTCTGCCATACGATTTTGACACTGGATCCAGGTCAGGCCAACATCACAGCAGAAGAGCTTGAAGCCCAGCAAACCAAATCCTAAAGGGATTTGCAGAACCTGCATATTCAATAGGATTCACAACTCGTAAGACGATTAAACACAAAGAACCCGGTTATCCTCGCGATAACCGGGTTCTTTATTATGATATGAAGATAAGTTCTGTTCATCCTTAATCATGTATCGTCTTCAGAACATGCCAGGTTTCCGGAATGGCAAAGCTTCGATTCCATGAAGCAACGCCGCCGAGCTTCAGCTTTTTGGCCATATTCACTCGGGACTGCAGAGAAGTGCCATCCTCCATCCATATTTTCTTGATGGATTCTCCCTCTGTGAATTGAACATAGTTCTGCCCTGTACTGGCATCAAGTGTACCTTTCACTTTTTGTTCCTTAAGCAGGGTCTGCAGCTTCTCCATTCCAATCGCTTTCGAGGATACCTTCGTCTCTCCCGCTTCGCTTGTTTCCGTCCACACCCGTGTATATAACGGTATGCCCAACACCAGCTTGGACGACGGTACCGCGTCCTCCTCCATGATTCGCCTTACCGACTGCTCGGCCCATGGCAGCGAAGATACGGATCCCGCTTTCGGACTCGCGGCCCAGTGCTCGTCATAAGCCATCACCATCATGTAATCAATCGTCTCTCCGAGTCGCTTCCGATCGAGAAAGAGCGACCACATCTCGCTGTTCGATTTTGGCGTAACATCAATAGAAACGATCAGCCCTCTGGCTTTGGCCAGCGGCTTCATTTCCCTCACGAACTGAACGACATGATCTTTATCCTTGGTGTGGACATTTTCAAAGTCGATATTGATTCCGTCGAGTTTATATTGCTTGGCATAAGTCAGCATCTGCTTGATAATATGTGATCTTCTATCAAAAGTAGACAGCGCCTCGGTTGTCATATCAGGATCGAAGCTGTTGTCCATCAGACCCCATACCTCCATGTTCCTGTTATGGGCCCAGCTTACATACTGCTTATCAGCTTTGGATTTGACCGTGCCCTCACCATCCACAATATTGAACCAGGTCGGACTGACCACGTTGACACCGGGCAGTTCGCCAATGCGATCCGTGCTGGGATTTTTGGTATAAACAGCTTCCCATGCCAGATTAACTGACTTATCCTTCCATTCCAGCTCTGCCCGCGAAGGAGTCTGCGCAAGCAGCGGAAGTTCCTTCACGTCCCCAAGTTTAATCTGCTCTTTAAGAGCATATCCCGTATACCCGTTATCCGCCTGGACGAATAACCATCCCTCTTCTTCACGCCATACGCGAAGCCGCTCACCGGCTGGCATGTCCAGTACTATCGGAGACCTTTTCTCCCCGCTCTCGCGTAGAGCCACGGTGTCCTCAGGGTTACCGGGTGCTGCCTCGGCAAGCTGAATCGAATCCCCCGCACGCATCAGAATGATGGCGCCTGTCGCCTTGTCCTCGTGAATGGCCACACCATAATGCTGTTTGAGCGGCTTAATCGGAACATAGGCAATGCCGTCAATCAGCTTAGGTGCGTAGGGAATAGTGACCGCCTTGCCGTTCAGCTCGCCCTTCGTGCTGTCCATCTTCATGCGGAATACCGATTCCGAAGTCGTTACAATGACGGATTCCGTTTTCTGCTCATAACGGATGTTGGCATCCACGCTCTCCTGAATCACCGTTATCGGCAGCAGCAGCTCTTCCCCGGAGCCCCGTGCAGGCTGTTCCTTCAGTTCCCCCTGAACAAAAATCGGCTTGTCCATTCCACGCCAGTCCGGCACGGTATAGGTCTGGTTCGGAAATAATGTAGTAACAACCCACCAGACCCCGGCCGCAATCAACAACAACCCCAGAAAGAAAGAGCTTCCTCTCGTACGCCTCTTCTTTCCCCGATATCTTCTTCTTGCCAACCTACTCCCCCATTTCACTCTTGCTCATGACTAATCCCTTGATACAGAATAACGCCCTTAAAAATAAAAACGTGTGGAATGGTTCATTCCGCACGTTCATTTATAATAACCGGCGTCTATTGGCAGGACTTGCAGAGCCCATACAGCTCCATTCGTAGTCCCTTTACTTCAAACCCGGTGCTTTTCTCAGCTTGTATTCCAACATCTTCAAGGGACGGATAGCTGAAATCTTCGATTTTACCGCAACTCTGACATATAACATGATGATGATCCGATACGTTGGCGTCAAAACGACTCGAGTTGTCCCCGTACGTCAGCTCACGCACCATGCCGGCTTCAATAAACATTTTTAAATTGTTGTATACTGTGGCTACGCTCATACTAGGAAAATTAGGCTCCAGAGCCCGATAAATATCATCCGCTGTCGGATGGCCCATAGATTCCACCAGATACGTTAAAATCGCATGACGTTGCGGCGTGATGCGGACACCGGTCGTTTTCAGTTGTTCCAGCGCATGCTGTACGGACGTTCCCATGGTTGCCCACCGCCTTCAAGTTTAACTGGTTTTTACAAAACCTATACCGTTCTTAGACTTCATTGTACGGCGTTTCTTGGATTGTTGTCAATCCGGCAGAGGCGTCCAGCCCCCGCTGTTCCGGCCTTCCTCCTGCTCCGGATAGCTTCGGTAGATGTTCAGATTACTGTTTCCCTCAATACGAATAGAATGTTCGCCTGTACCGGATTCACCGGAGATGGTTTTCTGTTCGATCAGGAGATTGGGCAGCGTCGTCAGAATTCTGCCGTAACTAATCGTCCCTTCTAGCTTGTAATCGCCCTCGAGCGGAATGTGAAGATTCATCTCGCCGACCGCACTGTATACATTCCAATCGCCACCAATGCGGGATGAACGTATAGCCACTCCACCATTGAGAGATTCAGCGTTTAATTGCGACTCTGCCCCGCTGATCAGAATATTGCCGTTTCTCGTCTGAGCCCGGATAAGATCGGTCGTTCGCTTTACCGTCATATTTCCCACTTGTGTGGTTAAATCCGTTTCGCCCGTAATGTCGACGGCCAGCATATTCCCGCGATTAGTGGACATTTTAATATTACCGGTAACGCCGCGCGCCGTAATTTCGCCATTTAAGGTCTTGCCCGTAACATTTCCGTATATTCGATCCATCGTAATAGGCCCATTACCGCTCTCCAGCAAAATATTCTCAATCGCTTCCACGCGGTTTAACGTAATGGCTCCGTTCATCGTTCGTATCTCAAAATTGAATCGTCGATCATCCGGAACCGCGATGTTCAAGTTCATACGGGGCTGCCGCTTACCCGATTCTCCATAGGCCTTCCCCTTGGAACGAATCGTGATCGTCTTGCCTTCCCCCACTTCGATCGTCGACTGCTCGGCGATCGCTTCAGCTAAACCGGGCTGCTCATGATCGACCCATACTTCCGTCTCCACCTTGATATCGTCGACATCCTGCCGTGTGATGGAGATATCCCCGTTTAAGTGATCAACGATGACTTTCTCGGTTTCAAGCTCCACTGGAATCTCCAATGTGGACTTCTGGAACCGGTTATCTTCAGCTTCGCTGTAATCCACTCCCGCTGCCGTCAAGTTCAAGCTCACCCGGTTCCAGAGATGGAGAAAATGCTCCTGCTGGGAAATGACGAATACGGAGGCCGTAACAGCCACTGCCAGCAAAATCCCCCTCATGTCCGGCCGAAACCGAAATTCTTTGCCTTTGCCTAAGAGACGCGATAGCGTGTACCTGACTAAATACTCAACGCCGAGCAGGATAAATAACAGCGGCCACCAACGCTGGAGCGTAAATATATAATCCGTGCCTCTCCACTCGTCCAGCAGCAATAAAACGCCTGTACATACAAGCAGCAAAGCGGCTGTATATCGTCCCACTCTAATTTTATGTTTCATCCGTCTCCTCCCTCATCTGTTGGGCAGCTATCACCGTACACTGTGTGCGTTATAGGAACTTGCCGTTGTCTCTTCGGTGCCGGAGAGCTTCCCGGATGCCTGCCCATATCCCGATAACGATCAGCATGATGGCAGAGGCTTCCGCACCATAGTCGCGTATTCCTGTCTGCAGCCAAGGCGGTTTCTGATGAAACAAAATAAGCAGGGTCCCGGTAACAACCAACATGATGCCAAAAGCGATTCCCCGTTCACCCCGGAACGGATGGTTCCGTCCTCTTCCGTCCTCGGAAGCAGCGGCTACCTCACCACGTTTTTTCCGGGAAATAATATATTCTGCTGCCTGCAGCACGTCATACACGTTATAGAAATACCCTACAGGAATCAGAAGACCCAGGACGACAAGCAGCGGTACATTGATCTGCATACCGATGGAAGAGAAATATAAAAGCGCCGATATATCCAGCAGCAGCAACATAATAAATGTGATCCCCTTGCGGTACATACCGAGGTATAAATGACCCAGGCCCGGAATGAGAGCGGCTAATAGAAGTGCATATAACTTCCGCTTTTTTCGCTGCAGCCCCGGGTGACGCTTAACCTGGACCTGATGCCGTTTCTTCTTGCTGACTTCGGTTTGTGGTTCTGGTGTTGGATTCATAAACTTCTCGCCTCCTTCCAAACATCCTGGGACAGGCGTTGTTTTACGATGTTTTTCTTTGATAGTACCCCAACGAGAAGCCGAAGTAACTGGCAAAAAACTGGATAGACCGTCCACAGAAGGCCGGCAAGCCCGCAAAAAAACGGCACCGCCGGTGGTTCAGCAGTTGCCGTTTGTTATGGTTCATTCCATATCCTATTCAGCCGTTACCATCGTTACATGACCGACTCCCCGCAACTGCCGGGTAATCTCCATCGGTTCGAATTTGCGATCGGTCAAGACGTGCAGCGAAATTTCGAGCCCTAATACCGCAGGCTGCAGCTCCCCGTATGCCACACTGCTTCGTTCGTTAACGATAAGCTTCTTAATCACGAATTCTTGTTCCTCCAGAACAGCGGATATGTCCTCCAAAATATTCGGCGTATTCGCTGCATGGACAGTGATGAGATGTAGTTTGCTGCCGCGGATGTAACGCTGCTCCAGCTTATTGAAGACAACCAGATTAAAAAGAATTAGTACGGTCGATACAATCGAGGCAAAATAAAAGCCAGCCCCGACCGCCAACCCCACGGCTCCCACAACCCAGATGGACGCAGCAGTGGTTAATCCGGTAATGGATTTACCCGTAAACAGAATGGTACCGGCACCCAAGAAGCCAATCCCTGTAATGACGGCCGTTGCCAAGCGCGCAGGGTCAATCCGAACGTTAATCTCGTCTACAAAATCGGAAAAACCGTAAATGGATAACAGCATAATAAGAGTAGAACCCAAGCATACCAATATATGCGTGCGCAATCCTGCAGCATGGTTGGAACGTTCCCGTTCAAAACCGATCAAGCCGCCAAGCAGCATAGCCAGCAGCAATCTTAATAAAATGGATACATTATCTATCACCCAAGGATTATTCAAAAGAACGATACTCCCCTCACGTCGCCTTCAATCGCTTATGCTATATCATTCATTGTATATGAAGATGGAACTCGGTCAATTCCACGCCCGGAGCAACCTCAAAAGCGTGATTCTTTACAAACCCGAATTTCTCATACAACGTTACCGCAGGCGTATTGCGCGTCCCTGTTGAGACCACGAACATTGGCGCCTCCTTGTAGGATTCCAACACATGTCGAATTAAAGCCCCCGCGATCCCTTTGCGAAAATGACCGGGATGGACCATCATCCGTGATATGGTGACCTGCTCCTGTTCCGGCTCTACCGCAATAGCTCCAATAAGGTCGCCTTCTTCATTTATATAACCAAAAAAAGTTTCCCCGCTCGTACGGATCGTATCAAAAGTATCCTGCAGTGGGGGGATTTCAGAAAATCCGATTAATTCAGCTTCCAAAGGGTACGCCATGTGCTGCAGACTCCATATCTGCTGGACGGTATCCCTATCCTCCAAAGATAATGCTCTTATCATATATTCATCCCCTAACCAAGTTATTATTTCTGATATCTTAAAAAGGAACTTGCCCCTAATGCGGGGCAAGCTCCCTTATCTAAATACATTCCGGGAACATGACGGATAAACGTTGATTATCCGTTCAGCACCTCAACCAGCAGTTTGTTGGCCAGCGCAGGATTAGCTTTTCCCTTGCTTTCTTTCATCACTTGGCCAACCAGGAAGCCGATTGCTTTCTGTTTACCTGCCTTGTAGTCCTCTACGGATTGCGGATTGTTTGCAACCACCTGCTCGACAATACGCTTGATCGCACCTTCATCGCTGATTTGGACGAGGCCCTTCTCCTCAACGATTTGTGCAGGCAGCTTGCCACTCTCCAGCATCTCTTTGAAGACGGTTTTGGCGATTTTGCTGCTGATGGTTCCCTTCTCGATCAATCCGATCATCTCGCCCAGGCCTTGGCCCGTGATCTTCACTTCAGACAGCTCCAGATTGTTCGAGTTCAAATAACCCAGCAAATCTCCCATGATCCAGTTCGATATGGATTTGGCATCCTTCGTATAGTTCAAGCTGTCCTCGAAGAAGTCGGCGAGCAGCTTGGACGACGTGATGACCGCAGCATCATAATCCGGCAATCCATACTCCGAAGCATAACGTGCCTTACGGGCATCCGGAAGCTCCGGAATCGTCGCACGAATCGCTTCTTTCCATTCCTCGCTAATATGCACCGATACCAGATCCGGGTCCGGGAAATAACGGTAGTCGTGCGCCTGCTCCTTCCCGCGCATGGAGAAGGTTTTCGCCTGTGCTTCGTCCCAGCGGCGGGTTTCCTGTACGATCACACCGCCCTCATCAAGAATTTCCGTTTGCCGGTACTGCTCATATTCCAAACCGCGCTGTACGCCGCGGAAGGAGTTCATATTCTTCAGTTCGGCCTTGGTGCCGAATTCTTCCTGTCCCCATGGACGAAGGCTGATGTTGGCGTCGCAGCGAAGCGAACCTTCCTCCATCTTCACGTCGGAGACGTCGCAGTATTGCATAATCGCACGTATTTTCTCCAGATAAGCCTTGGCTTCCTCCGGCGTTGAGATCTCAGGTTCGGACACGATCTCAACAAGAGGCGTGCCTACGCGGTTAAAGTCAACCAGCGATGCATATCCGCCATCCACGTGTGTGAGTTTACCGGCATCCTCCTCCAGATGAAGCCGGGTAATCCCGATTCGCTTCGTTTTTCCGTCCACCTCAATATCGATCCAGCCGTTTTCACCGATCGGCTGATCGTACTGGGAAATCTGGTAGGCTTTCGGAGAATCCGGGTAGAAATAGTTCTTGCGGTCAAATTTGCTGATATCGCCGATGGTGCAATTCAGCGCCATCGCAGCCTTGATAGCATATTCCACAGCCTGGCGATTTAATACGGGCAGGACGCCGGGATGGCCAAGACAGATGGGACATGTATGTGTGTTCGGCGGGGCTCCAAACGCAGTGGAGCAGCCGCAAAATATTTTGGAATTCGTATGCAGCTCTACGTGCACTTCCAATCCGATAACCGTTTCATATTTTGATGTAGACATCGATTGTTTCCCTCCTTCTCTGTCGCCGGTTTACAGTTCAGGGCGCCGTTTATGGTGTTCAGTATTTTGCTCGTAGGCATGCGCGACGCGCAGTACGGTCGACTCATCAAAGGCTTTGCCGATAATTTGCATGCCAACGGGTAGTCCGTCCGCAAATCCGCAAGGAACACTCACTGCCGGCACACCTGCCAAGCTGACAGGAATCGTCAGGATATCATTCAAATACATCGTCAGCGGATCATCCACCTGAGCTCCCAGCTTAAAAGCCGTAGTCGGAGCTGTCGGTCCGATGATGACATCATATTGCTCGAATACTTTATCGAAGTCCTGCTTGATGAGCGTACGGGCTTTTTGTGCCTTCAAATAATAGGCATCGTAATAGCCCGAGCTAAGCGCATAGGTACCCAGCATGATGCGGCGTTTCACCTCATCGCCGAAGCCTTGGCTGCGGGACTCATGATACAGGTCGATCAGGCTGCCTGCATTGTCGGAACGAACGCCATAGCGTACGCCGTCAAAGCGGGCCAGGTTCGAAGAAGCCTCCGAAGAAGCGAGCAAATAATACGTTGCTACCGCATAGTCGGTATGTGGCAGGGAAACTTCGTCCCAGGTAGCGCCCATTGCTTCGAGCACCTTCAGTGCGTTCAGGACGGTTTCCTTCACTTCAGCGTCAACACCCTCGCCCAGGTATTCCTTAGGCACGGCAATGCGAAGACCCGTAACGTCTCCGGATAACGCGCTCAGATAGTCGGGCACGTCCACTTTGGCGGATGTCGAATCCATGGGGTCATAACCGGCAATGGCTTGCAGGACATACGCGGAATCTTCCACATTTTTCGTCAAAGGTCCGATCTGATCCAGCGATGATGCAAAGGCAACAAGGCCGAACCGGGATACGAGGCCATAGGTTGGTTTCAGTCCCACGACACCGCAATAAGAGGCAGGCTGCCTGATGGAACCGCCTGTATCCGACCCCAGCGCAAAGTATGCTTCACCTGCAGCTACAGCCGCAGCCGAGCCGCCGCTGGATCCACCGGGCACCCGATCTAAATCCCATGGGTTACGCACCGGGTAGAAGCTGGAGTTCTCATTGGAGCCTCCCATTGCAAATTCATCCATGTTCAGCTTACCGATTGTCACCGTATCCGCTGCACGCAATTTACCGACAACCGTCGCATCATAAACCGGTGTGAAATTGGACAAAAACTGACTTGCGCATGTAGTGCGAAGTCCTTCTGTCACGATATTATCCTTGATTCCGACAGGAAGCCCGAACAACAGCCCGCGCGTCCCCTCTGAAGCCAGCTTCTCATCCAAAGCCTTGGCGGATGAACGAGCACCTTCTTCGTCCAAAGTAATAAATGCCTTCACCCGATCCTCACGTTCGGAAATACGAGTAAAAGCTTGGTCAACCAGATCGGTTACGGAAAGCTCCTTATTCTGCAGCTTATTATGTATCTCCGTTAACTTATAATCAAACAGACTCAAGTGTGTATCCTCCCTTCAGGCTATTCCAAAACAGCAGGTACTTTAATTTGATCGTCTTCTTCATCCGGTGCGTTAAGCAGCACTTTCTCGATGGGCAAGCTCTCGCGTACTTCGTCTTCTCTCATGACATTGCTGAGATGAAGCACGTGTGTAGTCGGCTCAACGCCTTCTGTATCCAACTCATTTAACTTCTCGGCATATTGTAAAATCGCATTCAGTTGGCCGGTAAACATCTGCTCTTCTTCAGGCGTCAAATTCAAACGGGCCAGCTTTGCTACATGCTGAACATCCTTATCGGTAATGCTCATAGCTTTACATCCTCCTTCATGCCCCTATCCAGTTAAAGGGGTAAAGTCTGTCACGACAACTTTTCTCATTATATTGTAGAAGCATGCAAGATTCAATCCAAACAGCTTGAAGCTTGCTGCTTCGAAGTCACTTTTCCATTCCATCAAAAAAGAGTCGGCCTCAGCCGACTCTTCTAAATCCAAGCACGAAGATTCACTTGTTTGATGAAATCCGCCTGGGATATTGCTTCCTTGGTCTCTTCTTCCTCTTCAACACTTTCCAACTCGCCGTTCATCACTTGATGAAACAGCTTCTCATTATATGTCGACAGGGCGAAATCGATGAGCGCTTCCCGCTCGACCCGCTCAGCTTCCTGCTTCAACACGATTGATTCCAGCTCTACATCATCTGCCGGAACAAAAAAATTACGGTTGAGGCTCGGAATCCGAATAACGTAATCGAACGCATTGTCCGGATTTCGGTCATAAGCGATGATATAACCGTATTGACCGATTGGAAGATTCTGCTCAAAGGCGTCCGCAACGATTGTAATCTTTTCCCCTAAACGCAGCATCGTCTACCTCCTGAGTTGTCTATCCTTTTTTAAGAGATAAGAAAATATAAACTTCAGAGGTTTATCATCCTTATCTCGCAAGAAAAACTTCCGCTAAATACGGTCTCTCTTCTGATAACGTACATCGATAGACGTTTTTCTTGTCTTCATAGTCTACTAAAAAAAGATAGAGATGTCCATGTGATTCAGATAAAACCTGAATCTCCCATGGAAACTAGGATTGCGGGGATAATGGACTCCTTCTGAGCAGCTTGGCGGCAACGATAATCGACACCGCCATAATCAGCATGGCAACGAGTATCGGTAACCATGCGCTGCTCCCTGCGCCAAGAATTCGCTCCGCGGCCATGCTGCTTAACCGGCCCGGGCTCCATTGAATGCGGGAGGGCAGCAGCCCGGATAAGAGCGAAAGTACGCCGGCAACGGCCAAGCTGATGAAGGCCGCAGCTGGCCCGCGAAGGAAGGCGCCGAGCGGCAGTACAAGCGTTACAATCCAGGCCAGCCATACCGCATATAAACCTCCGCCGCTGGTAACCGCTCCCCATTCCAAAGGACCGATGAGCTGATACGTGTAATAAGCAGCACCGCCAAGCCCAAGCGCAAAAGAAACGACCAGCAACGTCATCAAGGCGGCCCATTTGGCAGCCATCATGGGAATCGTGGATACCGAGCGGGCGAGAACAAGCTCAGCCGTGCCGGTGGCCCGCTCCCCTGCTACCGTGTTCATTCCGGCCAGCACAAGCACCAGCAGGCCGATGGTGCTGAATTGGCTCAAGGTTGATGCCATCACGCTCTCAGCGGACGGGACAGTAAATAATGCCGCTGCCTCCGGGGGCAACTCCCCGGCCATGGTAAGAATCTCCGGCAAATAATAAGTGGATACCGGCTGCATAATGCCAAGAAGCAGAAAGACCGCGGGGACCCAAATCCATTTATAGGTCCGACCTGCCTCGAGCATTTCTTTTTGATAATAAATCCAGAACGGCTTCATGAGCCCACCACCTTCATAAACATATCCTCGAGCGAAGACGTGCCCGCTTCAAAACGAAGCAGCTCGATTCCGTCATCGGCAAGCTCCTTGATTAACGCAGCACGCGCAACATCCATATCCGTCACCATCAGCTTGGCGCCTCGTTTGCCGAGCTCGATCTCATGCACATAAGGACGGCTCGCAAGACTGTCGAGCCAAGCAACCTCCCGCTCCCCCGGTTCAACCTCAATCGATAGGACCGGCTGGCGGTATTTCGTGCGAAGTTCACTAAGGGCGCCTTTCTCCGCAATTTCCCCGTCTACCATCAGTACCATGTCATCGCAAATTTCCTCCGCATCGTGAAGCACATGGGTAGAGAACAGAACGGTGACTTCCCCGCGCAAGCGATCCAAAAGGTCCATCACCTCACGGCGTCCGATCGGATCAAGCGCCGATACCGGCTCGTCCAGCATAATCAGCTCGGGCTCATGCACAAGTGCCTGAGCAATTCCAAGCCGCTGCTTCATTCCGCCGGAGTAACCGGATATTCGGCGTTTAGCCGCCTGCTGCAGGCCTACCATTTCGATGACTTCCCGACTTCGCTTACTAGCCTCTCGTCCGGATAATCCCGACAGCTTGGCGCTGAAAAACAAGTACTCGATGCCCGACATCCAGCTATAAAACTTCGGGTACTGAGGCAAGTAACCAATACGGTTACGCCAACCGCTCGTTTGCGTATCGGCCGATCCGTATCGGATCTCTCCCCGGGTTGGAGGAATTAATCCAGCCAACATCCGCAGTGTGGTTGTTTTGCCGGCACCATTAGGACCAAGCAGGGCGGTGCAGCTTCCACGCTGCAATTCAAATGAGATGCCCTTGACCGGCGTGATGCTTCCTATGCTTTTGGTCAATTCATGAATGCTTAAAAGTTTCTCTATCAAACTTCTCGCCTCCCCGCAACGAAATAAGCAACGCTGCCAATCAGGTTGCCCAGCAGTATAATGAGCACCCACATCCATCTCGGCCCACGTATGCTTGCTGGCTCTGCACGAAACAAAGATATCAGCCCCGTTACCGCGAGAATGGCTTGCAGTGCAAGAATCGGCCAGATCAATCCCCAAATCATATCCATTCTTAATCCCCCCTAATTTTCCATATATAATGTAAGAACTTAAGACTAGTGGTCGTCTTCGTCTTTACGAATGACAAAAATCCAGTAAAAAAGCAGCGGCAGCGGCATTGTCGTAGACCCCCATATCCCCCAGAACCAGGCCATCTTGCCGAGCCCCCGTTTCCTGGCATCCAGGAAAAGCCATGTCCCTTGGATCAGCACAAGCACAACGGCAAGGATGATCACTCCCAGCGGGCTCTCGTTAACTTCATTCATCAGATTCCCTTCTTTCCGGCAGATCTCAGACTCTTGGAAAATACAAGAACGGAAATCCCGGCAACCATGCCGAACCCGTGAATAAACAGTAGGATCATCGGCGCCGCCAAGGCAGCCATCAATCCGCCACCAACGATAAAGAGTGCAATCAGAAGAAAGAGTATCAACTCGTATTTCATCCGGCGCCGGCGCCGCTCCAAGGTATGAACGGCCAACTTGTGCATTCCTTCCAGAGAGGGCGACGGCGCGTCCTCAAACAATTCATCTACTCTTTTCAACTCTTGAGTCAATCCTTCAATCCAAGCATCATCCTCATGCTCAGGCCCTTTGACCATCATCACCCATCTCCTTTCGCAGCTGCTTGATACCGTAGGCTGTTCGTGATTTTACCGTTCCCTCGGGAATGCCAAGCATGGTTCCGATTTCATCATAGCTGTAACCGTAATAATGCTTCAGCAATATGGCAATCCGGTGATCTTCGGATAAGCGCGATAATCCATCCAGCATGTCTGTCCAATCTTCTCCCCGCCGCTCCATCTGCCAGCGCATCCGCCTTGCCGACTGAAGCGCCTCCTGCTCCAGCCATTTCTTCTCCCGCTTCCTTCGCCGGGTACTATCGATGAACAATCGAGTAGCAATGGTTATCATCCATGAGGAAAAAGATGACGTTCCGTTGTAACGGTTCATATTCTCCATGCATCGAACAATGGTATCCTGTGCAGTATCTTCTGCAACCATCGGGTCCATCGTCACCTTAAGCAAATATTTATAAAGAAAGGAATAATGCTGCTTGAATAATAGCGCCATAGCCGCTGCATCTCCTAATTGCGCTTGTCGTATCAAACCCTCTTCATCAGGGATCATGATGAAATCATCACCTTCTTTCGCATTCCACCGTAATACGATTACCGACAGCTAATCGTTCAAATGGATATTTATATTTATCGTATACCGAATGCTATCATTTATTTAAATTCAATCATGTCGGCAAGAAATTCATCGATATCTGTAAAAAAAATCAAAAAAAAGCAGCCGGTAAATAACCGGCCGCCCTCCCCAATAGAAAGAACACATTCACTTCATGATGAGGGTGTCATGTTCGTATGACGATCTATTGATTAAATCTTATAACCTGCAGCCGATGATGCCATGGCTGCTGCGCTATCCCTTCATCCTTCACCAGCCTGTCCCAGACAACCGAGGATATTTCCGTCTGGGTCTGCCGGCGGGACTCCGATTGTCGATCAATCGCTTCGCCTCTTGTAGCCCTTCCGTTCAACAGCGATAGATGATCTTTCCTCACTGGCGCTTCCCCCTAATTACGTCCATGCCAAAAAACTCCCCATAAAATAAAAGAACGCAAACCGGGATAAATTCCACAGTCTGCGTGCTTCGCAAGGGTAACATTTAATTAACCGTATTGTATCAATGTTGTCTATGTTTGTCCAGACAAAAATTCCCGATTTATGTCGGAAGCTATCTTATCGGCTGGCAGGGACGTAAGGATTCCGCTGTTTTTCATAGCCAATGGTTGTCCGGGGACCATGGCCGGAGTACACAACGACTTCATCCGGGAAGCTGTACAGCGTATTTTGAATGGAATCAATCAAATCACGTTCACGACCTCCAGGAAGATCCGTTCGCCCAACGCCTAGACGGAACAGCACATCGCCGGAAAACAGATCATTTCCACATTTGAAGCTCACACTTCCCGGTGAATGGCCCGGTGTATGAAAGACGCTGAAGGTATGTCCGATCAGCTGCAGCTCAAGTCCGTCCGCCAAATCGTACTCAGCCGGCTCGGTGGACAGCGGTTCCGTTACCTGTGGCCACATCATCGAGCCGTTAAGCTTCGGGTTGGACAGCCATTCACTCTCCAGGGTGTGCAGGTAAACAGGACAACCCTTTAGCTTACGGATTTCCTCGACACCGGCCATATGATCAAAATGCGCATGGGTCAGCAGGATCGCTTCAATTTCCAAATCGGCTATTCGCTTCAGCAGCGGCCCCGGGTTCATGCCAGGGTCGATGATGACTGCTTTGCCTTCTACAGGCCCTGTCAGTAAATACGCATTCGTCTGAAGCGGTCCTAAATTAAAAGTCTCAATATGAAGTGTCATGATTAGAACCCTGACATAAGTTCACGCAATTCCTTAATGATTGCAGCGTGAAACTCATACCCTTCCCCGTAGGCTTGAATAATGCTTTGTCGTGTGACCGCAAGGTTGTCCTGATAGTCCGGTGCTTCACGATCCGGATTGTTCTGCTTAAACTCAATCATAAACTTCTGCACATGCGCCGGGCGTGGTCCCCATGTACCGAGAACATGCCCTCCGGTATCTGAAATGATAACAACCGGAATGGAACGACCACCCATGGTCAAGAACTGATCCATGACATCCAGATTCTCTTCCATAATCAGCACTTCGGTCTCAATCCCGGCAGACTCCATCGCCCGGAATACGACAGGCATATTGCGTGCAACATCACCGCACCAATCCGCTGCCAGAATGAGGACCCGCAGGTCATCCCGGAAATTCAGACTTTCGAAGAACTCTTTATCCTCTTCATTCTCCCAGACAAACTGTTCATATCCTGCCTTGAACGTCTCCTGGTTCTTCTGCATGCCGTCCATAAATTGCTGTGGAGATATGCCTGTCCCCAAATGATTTGCCATATTCATGCTCATTCGTTATTTCGACCTCGCCTTCGAAGATTTTATCCATTTTATCAAAAAATAAAGAATCATGACGGCCAATGCCCCCAGCAGAATTTCCTGCACGTATGGCCCTGCTTTTTCGTCAATATGCTCCCATTGATCACCCAGAAGCAATCCGAGGTATAAGAATAATGCCGTCCATGGAATAACAGCTAGTGTGGTCAGCAGCGTAAACCTTCCCACATGCATCTTGGATATGCCTGCTGGTATGGAAATCGCATGCCGTACCACCGGTACAAACCGTGCCGTAAATATAACGCCAGTGCCGTACTTGCTAAACCACTCCTCGGCGTAATCGATATGCTTCTTCTTAATCAATATGTACTTCCCGTACTTCTCTAAGAAGGGCCTGCCTCCATAACGGCCGATCCAATAAATAAACAACTGTGCGAGCACGCCGCCAGCGGTACCGAAGAGCATGGCTCCGAGAAAATGAACCTCACCCAAAGACACCAGATAACCGCCATAGGCGAGTACGATCTCGCTTGGGATGACCTCCACCATTAATCCGAGCATGATTCCGAAATAACCCAGCTGCTGTATCCATTCAAACAACCGGGCTACAGCCTCGTAAAAGAATTCCACGCTTGTCCCCCGCTTTCCTCCTGCGTTGATTTCTAGTACTAGCCTATTCTAACACAGCCCGGGACATGCCTTCTACTGCGCCCAATTATAGACGGCACAGTGACTTTCGCCCGTTTCGGGACATATGGTGAAGCAAAGGAGTGAGTCACGCATGCATTCTCCCCATGCCAAACAACCGGGCAGCAAGCCCCCCTCCCCGCGCGGGATACGGCGGGCCTGCAGCAAAGAATTATACCGCACGACCAAACGTCTCAAGCTGTACCTTTCACCGGAAACCTTGAAGCAAGGTGAAGAATTGTATTACCGGAAGGTTATCGGTAATTTGATCTGGATCCACGAAAACCACAGCAACAAGAAACTTTTGTGCGACTGGTGGGAAAAGGAAGTCTGCGGCGAACTGGCCGGGCTGTGGGAGGTTCCTGAACGTCAGTTGGCCTCGGCCTTCCGGGATGCCTTCGGCGGATAACGCTGCTCTTCCTTGTTTCGTTACCTGCTGTGAAATGGACAGTACGGCATGATTCGCGCTAGCGTCGGGCCGAGATATCTGCTTTCATGGGCTGCCTTGCCGCATGCTTTTCGTGTTCCCCATTCAGCATTTTTTCCAAACGGTTGGCCTGCCGCGCTGCAAGCATAGACAGATCGAATTCCCGGTCATTTCGATGATCATCCATCTCACGAAGATCGGCCGCAAGGGCACGATAGCGCATCAGGATATCCATACCGGCCCGGGCCGCTTCAACCGATCTGGCGGGATCTCCTCCCGTCCGGTGCCAATCTGCGAGGGCAGCCAGCTTCAGCACGGCTCGGGTTTGTTTGACATCATTGAACCGATCCCGATCGATCGCTGCTATATACCAGGCTGCCGCCTCTTCCGATTCACCTCTGAGCGAGTAAGCCTCTGTCAGCTTCCAGCTCAGCCCCGGGTGATTCGGTGCATACACCAAACTTCGCTTCAGCAGCGGGATTCGCTGGCTTGGGGGAAGCCAATCCGCCAGGCTCAGTGCCGCCTCCGTGTTGGCAAGGTTCCACCTTAACGAGGATTGGAGGAGCGCGATCTGCCGTCCGGGCGGTTCCGATGCGGCCCATCGCTCTTTGACCTCGCTGATGCCCAGCGCGGCAGCGAGAAGAACCCAGCATACGAGCAGAACGATCGCTGTAACCCTGAGCAATGGCAGCAACGGCCGATTTCCCCGGTTCCCTTCATAAACGGCTAGCAGCTTCTTCCCTATTTTGAAGGGTTTGCGTCTTTGAGCCGCGATAGGTCCATTCTGCACTTCCCGACCAGAAGAGGCCGCAGCGAAGCCCATTACTGTAAGCCACAACAGCAGCAGCCATACCAGCCCAAAGCTCCAGTCAAAGTCCACCGCCGCGTGTCCGATCAGCACGAAAGCAGCGGGCATGAGTCGGGAGTTCACAGCAATGAGCCCCGCAACGATAAAGCTAACCAGAACAAGGACAAGCAGCAGCCCGATCAGGCCCGCATTCAGCAGGATATCCATATATCCGCTGTGCACCTCGGCACCCACGTAGGGCTGGGACTGAATGGCAAGGTAGGATTGCCGCCACGTCTCCCCTCCCCGTCCCAGCCACAGCGACGACCGGGCCAGCTGCCATGCGTCGCTGTACATAAGGCGGCGCGCGCTCAGCGTTGCCGCGCCGCCCAGAGTCCGATCCTGCACCTGATGCAGGATCACTGCTCCGGCTGCGGCAGCCAGCAGCGCCGCAGCCCCCAGGGCTCCTGGCGCGGCATACCGCCGCCACGGGCCCCTGCTGTGCCGCCAGCGGCACAGCAGCAGGCCGGCGAGGACGCCGCCGGCCCAAAGCCCGGCCAGCCATAGCAGGCCGGGCAGCACGGCTGGCGCCAGCTTGGCTTCAGCCAGCTGGCGGTACAGCAGCGCCGCGCTCGCCAATGGCGCGGCGGCAGCCACCAGGAGCGGCGCGAAGGCACGCCGCTCCTGGGCGAATCCGGCCGCGCACGCGAGTGCGGCCGCGAGCCAGGCGCCGCGCGACTCCGTCAGGAGCAGCGCGGCGGTGTAGGGCAGCAGCGGCAGCAGGGCAGCCGCTGCGCGGAGCGTGCCCGTCCGGGTCCGCAGGACGGACGGCAGCGCGAACAGCCGCTCCAGCAGGAAGGCGGCTATCACGGCCCCAAACGTGTTCGGGTACTGAAGCAGGCCACCAAGCCTCGCGCCCGTCGCGCTGATGTCCGCATCCGCCGTATGATAGATCCCATACGGCAGCTCCAAAAGCCCATATACGGCAAGCAAAGCACTGCCGCACAGCACAGCACCCATCAGATGCCAACCCGCCTGCATCATACGTAAGCCATCACCTGCACGGCATATACGCCAGGCGACAGCTGCAAAGGAGCCGTAGCTTCCCCACAGGATGATCTCTTTCATCGTGCCTTCCAGAGAGAGTGGTCGCCCGATTGCATGAAGCACATACATGAGAATCATTCCGCAGATGCACCCAAGCACCACTCGCAAACCTTTATCCAAATTAACCAATCCAGGCATCATGCCAATGCCATGAATCTCCTGACCTTGGATTCCACCATGCCGTTTAGTTCCCATCATAAGCAGCAGAAGCACTCCAAAACCGGCTCCGACCCCATAGATATCTCCATCAAAAAACATTCCGCTCCGGATACCTGCCACCAAGACAAGTGCAATCAGCATCATCCCGCAATTACGATGTAGGGTCTTCCTTGCCATGAACCAACGCCCCCGTTCCCATGCATAACCATTCAACCTCGGCTGCTCCTTACACGGCATCCGTCCTTCTGGCCAAACCAGCTATTAGCCATTGTGGACAAGGACTTACGACGTTATTCTTTGAAGCAGCGTCTGTGATCTCATCGGGCTATAAGGCCACTTGATCCCCTAGATTAAGGCTTCGAATGCCATCAGAAGAAAAAAGCGTCTATTTTTGACGTACATTCTCAGAAGAAAAGGCCACGCTTAGATGTTCCCCCGCAGAATCGGAATCACCGGCAATCGGGGTAAAGATATCTGGAAGTCCAAGCTTCGAAGTTTATACGTTCTGATCTCTAAAAAAAGCGATGAAAGTGCAGTTGCACTTTCATCGCTTTTCCGGGATCAACATGATGTGATTTTACGTATCCGGCAGCAAGTCCTTGCACGCCCGCTCAAGATATGGCGAGGCGCTTAAAAAATCGCGGAACGCGGTATATTCCTGCCACAGCTTATCCCGATCTCCGGCAGAACCGCTAACCGCACGGATCAATATGTTTTTCGGTGTATGTTCCATATCAATAAACTCCAGCAGCTGCGTCTTGTAGCCCATCAGATCGAGGAGCTTGGCTCGAATGGCGTCCGTGGCAAGCGCTGAGAATCGTTCCTTCAGAATACCGTGGGACAGCAGCGGCTCCATAACAGGGCTTTGGACTTGAGAGAACAGCTCATGCTGGCAGCAAGGCACCGACAGAATAACCGAAGCACCCCAACGGACCGCTTTTTCCAGCGCAGCATCTGTTGCTGTATCACATGCATGCAGCGTGACCACCATATCCACCTGCTCCAGCTCGTCATATTCCGCAATGTCACCGACAAGAAACTGCAACTGGGTGTAGTTCAGTTTTTTCGCCAGCATACTGCAGTGTTCGATGACATCCGCCTTGAGATCCAATCCGACAATATTCAGCTTTCTGTGCGCGGTTACCGCCAAATAGTGATATAAAGCGAAGGTCAGATAGGATTTGCCGCAGCCAAAATCAACGATCGTCAGTGGACGGTCCTCCGGCAGGTGGGGAAGCACATCCTCAACCATCTCCAAAAACCGGTTGATCTGTTTGAACTTATCGTACCGGCGAGCAAATACTTTGCCGTCCTCACTCATGATGCCGAGCTCCACCAGAAACGGAACGGGCTCTCCCTCTTCAAGGATGTACGTCTTTTTCCGATTATGAGACAAATCCGTCTTGGTCTTGGAGGCGGATTTAGTCAGAATCGAAACCTTGTATTTCTTCGAGATCAGTACCTGATAATCCGCTTCCGGCGTATACATCATCGCTTGCCGGAATACATTCTCGAACATGTCAACCAGCACCGACTCCGCCTCATCCGCTGGCACGTTCTGATGGGTGACTTTGGTTCCGGAATAATAGGCGAACTGGTAGTGCAGCTTATTCTTGAGCTCTACAGGCTTAACCGTTACTTTGCTGTAAGTCATGCCTTCCCGCTTGCGAAGCTGGCTTAGCGTAGCCGTGATCAACGAGCCTTCTTCCATGATGTTATGAATCAATTTTCTTAATGCATCCAAAAGGCACATCTCGCTTTCTTTATGTGATAGACTGGTTAATCCCGCTTAGGTAAACGACTTGTCACCGTTTACCGCTGTATGTGGAAAACGACGGTTAAGCTCATCCATTCCTTCGTGGACTTCCTCCAGCGGAAGCCCGCCCTTCGCCAAATCCTCGGGCAGCTTCAGCTGCAATCTTTGATAGAACTGTACGGCTTCACCATATTCCATCTTGCCGTTATCCAGCAGTTGGTAAAGGGTGTTCTCCGCTTCCGCGTACATCCCCTGCTGCTCCGTATATGCATAGTAATCCCGCATCGCCGTCTCAGGCAATGCGTATGACCTTAAACGTTCTCTCACCATACCGATCCGTTCCGTCAACCCGATCAGTTTGAGATCCGCTCCTTGCAGGGCTGACTTCAAATATAGCTGAAAAACCTTGGTATAGAGCATAACAGCCTCTTCTTCACGCTCCAGGTCAAGCAGCAGGGATGCTTCCTCTTCCATAAGCCTGACGGCGCTTTGCAGCTTGTCCGCTTCCAAATAACCATGACTCCGAAATAACTGTTCAATATCGGCAGCGGACAATGAGCGAAGCAGATCCGAATTCAACCGGAACTGCCGTTTGAAGAGCTCATCCAGCTCCCATAGGGCTTCTGTGTGCTTGCGCTCCTGCTTCAGCGAAAACACCTTGGCAATCATCTGTGTCATATCCTCAATTAGCCGCACGAGATAATCCCTGCGAAACATTCGCCCACCCCCAACCTGCATCCATGACAAATGCAGCGTATTCTGATCTTGCCGGGTCCAGATCCCAACCGGATCACGATTAAATTGTAGGCTATCCGGGGCCAGAATTCCAGTAGCAGGCCCTCCCCCCCATTCTCGGCTCTATTTCAACGGCCGGACAAGCAACGACGGAGAGTACGCTGGGCACAAAAATAAAACGGATATCCCGCAAGGGGGTATCCGTTCATTATAAACTATCGAAAGACTCTCATGCGTTTATTCATACTCAAGCCGTCCCAAGAAAGAAGTGATGACTTCGCCGAGCTTCTCCGGCGTCTCCATCATACTCATATGTCCTGCGCCCTCGATTATGATTGGGGTCACGTTGTCATGATCTGTCGTAAAGGTACGCTCTGCCGGAATCAATCCGTCTTTCTCCCCGGCTACCAGCAGAATAGGCAGAATGGACGCTGAGAGCACATCGCGTCGGTCCGGACGCTCACGCATCGCCAGCGCCGCTCCGATCGCTCCCTGAGGTGGCGTTAGATAACCTATCTCCTTCGCCCGCTGAATACATTCCGGCTTGGTATCCTTCGTATCCGGAGCGAATAAGCCGGGCACCAATCCGTCAACAAAAGCCGTAATGCCCTCCCCTTGGATGGTGCTGACCGCCTTCACCCGCTTCTCCTTCGCTTCGTCCGAATCCGGGTAGCCTGTAGAATGAATCAGGCCGAAGGCGTTCAAACGAGAAGCGTAACGCTGGGCGAAGGAGAGCGTGATGTATCCTCCGAGGGAATGACCGAGTAATGCTGCCTTCGGGATGTCGAGCTCATCCATCAACAGCAGCACATCGTCTGCCATCTGTTCAATGGTATACGATCCCATCGGTGCATCAGACCGCCCGTGACCACGGAGATCCGGTACAATGACTCTGAAGCCTTGAAGAAATGGCAGGACCTGTTCCCAGTAGGCGGAGCTTCCGCAGAAACCGTGAAGCAGAATGACTGGCTCACCTTGTCCCTGATCAACATAACAAATCGTGCTGCCGTTGCATTGTACTTTTTCCATAGCGATACCCTTCTTTCTATTCAGCGGATGCCATGTGACAGACACCCATTATTTTATAAAGAATGATCTATTATTAAACAAAAACACCCCCGGCTGAAACGCCGTGTCTTACGGCCTAAGGCCAAAGGCTATAGCGGCTTGCTTCGCTATCTGCTCCGCCATCCCCATGACTTGGTATAGGGACGTCACTTGAAGAGTCCAATACGGTTTCGGTCCATGGACATTCACAACCGCTGCCACGCTGTAATCTCCCACTGCCGGAAGCCTCCCGCCGACGGACTGGGCAGGCGTCAGTGGACCCTCGCATGTAAAGAAATATCCGACTGACGAGGCTTGTCCCAAGCATGCATCAATGGCAATAATCGCCTTATCCTCAGGCAAACCTTGAAGCCTTGACTCAAGATTAAAAGCGTCGCACGGATCAGGCAGCGTCCCGATCACATGCGGAAAACCGTATTCCATGAGCCGGCTTCCTGTAAGCGGTCCGAGTGCATCTCCTGTTGAACGGTCGGTGCCTATACATAAAAATACAATGCTGTCCAGCGAATGCCGCTGCGAAATCGACCGAAAAAAATCCGTCAGTTCATGCCCCGACATTTTAGCTTTTACAGCCTGTACGCCTGGCGTCTTGCCGGCTTGTTCGCTCATGACGGCCCTCCTCCTTGATTACATCGCTTGAAACCTTGTCCCGCAGCCTAAAAAACCTTTTTTTCCTGATTTTAACCTATCTCTGTCTCCGATGGCAAAAACATTGGTCGAGCCACACGGTAACATGGTACAATACAGGGACGAAAATCGTAAATCCGCCTATGAGAGGATGGTGTTAATCCATGGATTTGAGTGAAAAATCCCAAGCCAATGTCGAGTATATGATTGAACAGATTAAAACCAAGCTTCGGATGGCTACAGGAGCTGCTATGCAAGCCTCCGCCTTCTCGGTTAACCAATATGATGACATTTATGATTTGTACGACATGGTCATAAATAAGCAAAACCTTAGTATATCGGAAGTGGAAGCTGTTGTCTCGGAGCTCGGGCAGTTGCGCGGGAACCAGTAGAACATCATTGCCCGAAAAGCTTGAAAAGATCAAAAAGAAGAGCCCTTGTATAGCTAAAAGCCCCCGGAACTTCGCTAATTTAAGCAAAGTTCCGGGGGCTTTCTGTCCTTCTCTACGGCATATCAATCATCACCACTTCTGAGTTCCCCTCACTTGAGTTCCCTCGGAATGTCAGCTCATGACGGCGCTGTATCCTGGCCGCGTCACCCGCTGTAATATCAAACATGCCGTCTTCCGATGATATTTCGACTTGACCGCTAATCACATACAAATGCATTCTCCGACCTTCGGCCAGGCTGTACGTCAGTTCTTGTCCTGTCTCCAGTATGGTACTGTACATTACAACATCCAGCGACTCGGGCAAGCTGCGTTCCCCGTGACCCGGCCCCATAATCGGAAGCACCTGGTTCAATTGCTGTTCTTTTGTAAAATCGCCTTGATGATGACTGGTCTCAAGGTTCGGCTCCGGAGGTAGAAACCACATTTCCAGATAGCGTACGTCCTCGGAAGATGAGGCATTCTTCTCTGCATGGTACACGCCGGAGCCTGTATTCACGACATGAATCGAACCCGGCGTCAGCTCCATTTCTTTCCCTGTATCATCTTCATACGTTAACGTGCCTTCCAGCACCAAATGGACAATGACCAAGTCATGATGAAATCTTCGATCAAAACCTTCCATCGGTTTAAGCACATATTCATTATGTGCAAGCAAGCTTCCAAAATGCTCGTTATGTGGGTCTGTATAATCACCAAAGGAAAAGCTGAATTCACTATGAATCCCGTCTTTATGGGTCGTATGTCGTTCCGCTGCCGTCATGATTTTAATCATGGCCGGTCACCTCCGCCGTTTTTACTAATCAATACCCCGGCGGTTTCCGGTCTAATCAGACATGCTTACGTATGAGTCAGCCTAAATGCGGTTTCCACCCTGCCTACTTTAAGGCCTTCATCGTTGTATAAGTCCTTGGGATACGCGGCTTTCAGGCGATCGATGGTTGTTTTGTTGTTATACCCGATTTGCTCCAATATGGACTCCGCTACCCAGCCCCATTCTTCTTCAGAGCCATCTGCAATCTTGAACGAAATGCCTAGGCGCTCCTTCTTCAGACCCAAGCAGTACACACCTTTAAAGCCTCCCTTGGCCACAATATTATCATCTTCCAAAAGAAGGGTGTCCACCTTGTGATTTCCCGCCACCATATAGGGAGATGCATGCATGGCCTCCGTAATTCGGATGACCGCCCTTTGTGTTGGCTCATGCTCAATAAGTTCCGGGGATGCGAGCTTCATATAGGCTGTAGCCAGAGCACGAAGCGGCATGGCAAATACCGGTAGGCCGCAACCATCGGTTCCCAACCGGATATCAGAGGGAGCCAGTCCGGCCAAATCGGAAACCGTCTGAAGGATCTCCTGCTGCAGCGGATGTTCCGGCTGATCATATCCCGTCAGCGGATATCCTGCCATCTGGCAATAGGCCAGCATGCCATAATGCTTGCCGGAGCAATTATGGTACCATTTACGCTTGTCTCTCCGCTCTCGCAGAAGAGCTTCTTTATTTTCCTCATCCAGCGGCCAGCTGGACGCGCAAACCATGTGATCTTCGCTAATATTCACCTTGCGGGCAAAGCCTTCCAGCACTTCTATGTGAGCCGGCTCCGCCCGATGCGAGGCCGTCATGATCGCGATTTCCTTATCCGTCAGTCCATAATGGTCAGCAAGCCCGCCGCGGATGGAGGGGATCGCCTGCATCGGCTTGGCCGAAGAGCGCGTAAATGCGACATATTCCGGATCTCCCGTGTAAGCCTGAACGCTTCCTTGTTCATTAACAATACATATATGTCCATTGTGGACGCACTCTAATATGTCCGCCCGATATTCATTCACTAATACAGTGTCCATGTTGAATAACTCCTTCTATAACCGTCTGTGACCGTATTCCCGCCTTAGAAACCTCTTCATGTGTGGTACCTATATTCCTCGCTTATTCGAGGATTATTGCAAATCTGTATTCAGTATAGTACAAAAATCTGCAAATAACAGCAGGCTAAATTCCGCAGGGGAAGGACACTCCATTTTATCTCCCGTTTCACGCTGTCCTGTTTCACGATGTGCCCTTAGGTTTAATTACGAGATAAGCAAGCCCACTCGAAAAACATTGCTCTTTAAAAAGGAGGCGATCGTATGTGGGGAATCATCATCAGCATCGTAATGGCAATCATCATCGGGATTATCGGGGATGCACTGGTTGGTCATGAAATGCCGGGCGGAATTATCGGATCCATGATCGCTGGTTTCGTGGGCGCATGGCTTGGACCATGGCTCTTCGGAGCATGGGGACCTGTCATTGGCGGATTTGCCATTGTGCCCGCTATCATCGGTACAGCTATCTTCGTATTCTTGCTCGGTCTTGTTGCCAAGCTATTTAGACGTACAGCCTGATTCTCGTGTCTATATTCTTTTTATATTAACTAAAAGGAGTGAAAGTTATGAATCACACAGAACAAGAACATCCAGTACAAAGCGGTTCCACATTCTTCAAAGGTGCTTTTATCGGTGCCTTGGTCGGAGCGGCAGCAGCTCTGTTGTTCGCTCCAAAGCCAGGCCGCGAACTGCGCGGGGATTTGTCCGAGAAACTGAGCATGGTTACGGATAAAACCAAGGAAGTTGCTTATACCGTAGGCGATAAAGCTTCTGAACTGGCCAAAACCGTGGGCACCAAAGCCTCCGATGTGATGGCCACCGTGAATGAAGGCCGCCAAAGCATTATGTCCAGCGTCAAGGAAGCATCGGCGGACGTGTCCAGCGAGGTTTCTAATGCTTCCAAAGACGTAAAGGATCAAGCGATGGACACTTCTTCCGATGTCAGCCGTGAAATAAAATCGACAACGAATGTTTAATTCGTGAGGTCACGAATAGCCAGCTGACACAGCTGGCTATTTTTGTGCCAGATCGTGACAGTCAGCCTATAAGCATCATATGGATTGATAATTGAAATGAAACGGCGCATTTGCCTAGAAAGCGGGGATAACTCATGAGTAAAGCGAACCCATATCATAGCGGCTCCAGCTTCTCGACCCGGAGCGGCAATCGTTCGACACGACGCGAGGAGCCACGAAGGGAATCCGAAACAAGTAAAGAAACGCGCTCCCGGGAGACGGATGATGTCCAGGAACATCCCTTCGAACTGCGGCACGAGGTAAAGAAACTGAACACGCGTCTGGACAAAATTGCCACCACGCTGGAGAAATCCGAAATGAGGGACATGATCGATCATTACATGAATCCCAAGAAACGCATCATCGCCAACCTCACAGCCGGACTATCCCGGGGGCTAGGCTTAACGCTTGGCACGGCACTCGTGCTGGGTCTTCTGGGTTACATTCTCAGCTTCTTTGTCAACGTACCGATGATCGGGGATTTCATCTCGGATTTGCAAGGATATATTGATCAATCCAGATCCTAGTGTTAACGCATGAACACGCCCGGTGCCTTTAGGGGTCACCGGGCGTTGTGATCATTCTTGCTGCCATTCATGCATATCCTTCGTGTCTTAAAGGTTTTTGTTGCTGGACTTCACTTGAAGCAGGTCGCCCGTCCATCCCTTCGCACGCATCCAAAGATACATCCCCCCGGTCCACAGCAGGGTGAAGCCGCTGATTGCCGTAAATCCCCAGAACGTCTTAATGGCGGGCAAATTCTCAAAGTTCATACCCCATATGGCTCCGACCACGGTTGCCGGTGTGAGCACGACCGTAAAAATCGTCAGGGTCTTCATAATTTCATTCCCACGGAACGCAGAGATTGCATCGTCTATCGATACCAGCGTATCGATTTCGCGCTCATAATGATGAATCAGCTTTTCCATTCGTTCCACTCGATGAAGGAGCTGTTGAAACGAGCGGCTGCTATCCAGCTCGCCATGATACCCTTCCTTTGCTGCGGCGATCAGCTCCTGAAAAGGAATAAACAGATTACTCCACTCCAACAGCTCAAACCGGGACGACAGAATACTGTCCATTAAGGACCTTCGGTTACGCGTACGCATATCGCTTTCAACAAGACGCAGGTTATGCTCGAATTGGTCCATTCCCGCATGGTAATAATGCAGAATGGCCCGAGCCAGCACAAACATGCCGTCGACAGGCTTTTGGCATTGATGAAGCATGGAAGCTCTATCGGACTTAGCCATCACGCTTCGGGTATGCTCATCCAAATTGATGGTGATCAGCACTTGGTGGTCTGTATAAAAATAGAACTGTTCCGACTTGTAATGATCGGCATCATCCGTAACCTTGTAAAGCATGGTTCCCATAATGACCGGCTCCACCCCATCCTTGAATCGGACGGATAAGTAGTTTCGTTCCTTTAACGTCGATGCCAGATCAAACCATTCGGCTGTATAAGGATAGCGCGTCCGAAGTTCACCGATCCAGGAGGATTGCCAGTCATCCGTTCGAACGTCGTACCACTTCCATCCCCCTGCAATAGTATAAATATCCTGACCTTCCATCCTATCCGGCCCCAGCATGTTTCCCTGCCACTCCCTTCTATAAATACGAATCGTAGGTTCCAAAAAGGCACGCTTTCCTGTAATGGAGGAAGCGTGCCTTATGTTGCTATACGTCTGTTTCTACGAGGCTTGTCCATATCAGTAAGAAGAATTGGACATGATCTGCTTCAGTTTTTCCGTTGCCCGCTTCTGGATACGCGAGACACTCATTTGCGACACGCCTAACCTCTGAGCGATCGCTCTCTGGGACTGTCCCTCCTGAAATGCCAGCAATAGCACCTTCTGCTCTTGCTCCTTCAACTGGCTCATCGCCTGCTGAAGATCCATGCGCTTCTCAACGGAATCAAAATCATTTACATCCGAACTGATTAGCTCTCCAAGCGTCGCTCCGGTTTCTTCCTGAGATAAAGGGGAATCCAATGATACATAATGATAGCATTCACGTCCGGCTAGCACTTCAACCGTTTCCTCAACGGAAAGATCCAGGTAGGATGCGATCTCATTTACATCGGGAGATCTCTCCAGCTTCACCATCAATTCATCAATCGCTTGCTGAACCAAGGCACCCTTCTCCTTGATTCGTCTTGGTACTTGAATGTACCATGATTTATCGCGGAGGAAGTTTTTCATATGCCCGATCATGCTCTTCATGGCATAGGGCTCAAACGGAATCCCCAGGCTGATGTCATATTGCTGGAGAAGGCGAATTAATGCCATTTGACCAACCTGATACAAATCCTCATACAGGTCGGGCCGATTTCGGGCAATCTTGCCTGCCGCCATTTTAACCATCGGTTCATATTTCTTAATCAGCACCGTCGCGATATCGTTATCCTTCGTTTGCTGATACTGTTCAATTAAATGAACGGCTTCATCTCTGGACTCTTGGGGAGTCACCTTATCACTCATACCGGCTCCTCGCTTCTTGCGAGCCGCTTTGTCAGCGTAACCTCGGTTCCCTTTCCAGCCTGGTTTGTCACGCTTACCTCATCCATAAGCGCCTCCATCAGGTAGAAGCCTAGTCCTCCGATTTGGACCTCGCTGAGATCTTTATCATGAAGTGTACGGTTGCCAACCGCTCCCACACTGTCGAAACTCTCCCCTTCGTCTCTGACCGTAATGGATAGCGAATCGCTGGTCACTTGAAATAAAACCTCTACCATTCCGCCTTCCTGACTATAAGCATACAAGACCGAGTTATTACAGGCCTCGGACACCGCGACCTTCATATCTTCGATCTCTTCATAGGAAAAGCCCATCTTGGAAGCTATCCCGTACAGATTCAGTCTTACAATATCCACATATTCAGCACTGGCAGGCAAATTAAGCGTTACTCTTTGTACATCTGAATTCATTCTTTTCGATCCTTTCCTATTGGGAATTCTTCTTACGACTGAAAGAACTTCGCAATACCCGTCATATCGAACAGCTTTTGAATTTGCGGCGGAACTTCCTCGACTGCAAAGCGTGCTTCCATGCCATGTCTTGCTTTCAGTATCGACAGAAGAATACCAATACCCGTGCTATCAATATATGTCATGTCCTTCATGTTGACGATCAAGTCTACTTCGGAATTGCCGACAAGAGGCTCCATGACTAACCGAAAATCCGGAGCGACGGACAGATCAAGTTCACCGCTCAAAAATACCGTGCATACGCCCTCGTTCATTTGGGTCTTAGCATTGAACTTATCATTCGTTTTTGTATTCATAGACACTCTCTCCCAATCATTTGTTTTCCCTTTACATAACCCGTTATCTCGCTTGTTGAAACAGGTTAAGAGGGTTGTAGACACGCTAATATATGGAAACCGATTGCTGCGCTAACCGTTGATGATGCGAACAGGGCTTGGGCTGATATCCCATCCTTCCGGTCCTACCGGTACATACCGGGATATCAGATGCTTCACACAGCTGATTTTGACCGGCTTGCTGATATATTCATTCATGCCCGCGTCAAAGCAGCGCTTCTGAATCCCGTCCATCACATTAGCCGTCATCGCAACCAGAACGGGAGGCTCAGCCTCCGGTTTCATCTGGCGGATCAGACGCGCTGCTTCCAGACCATCCATAACCGGCATCTGCAAATCCATGAAGATCATGTCGTAGACTTTAGGACCGGCAACCATATCAACCGCCTGCCTGCCGTCCTCCGCCATATCCGCTTTCATCCCCATCTTTCCCAGCATGCTTTCCATCAGTTTTCGATTAATTGGATGATCGTCCACAATCAGGATGTTTGGTTGCCTCTCCCCATGCACACGATATCTTGCCGAACGCTCCTCTTCCCGGAGTCGATGATACTCTTCCTCATGCGTATGAACGCAGATCGTAAATACGAAGGTGGCTCCCTTGCCTTCTATGGACTCAACCGCGATCTCTCCGCCCATCATCTGTACGAGCGATTTACAGATCGCAAGCCCAAGTCCTGTTCCACCATAGCGCCTTGTCATCGAGGAATCCAATTGAGAGAACGGCTTGAATAACCGATCAAGTTTCTTGGATGAGATTCCGATCCCCGTATCCTTCACTGTGAATTCAAGGGTTAACCGGTTCTCTTCAGCTTGGGCAAGCGAAACAACCAAATACACGCCGCCCTCATTCGTAAACTTCACGGCATTGGATACCAGATTCACCAACACTTGACGAAGGCGTCCCATATCCCCGAATATGATCGCAGGAATCTGATCCTCGATGTAATACGTAAGCTCCAGATTCTTCTTGGAGGCTTCTCCAGAGAACAAACCAAACACTTCCTGAACGCAGGACTTGAGATCGAACGGATATTCCTCGAGCTCCATTTTGCCTGATTCCATCTTGGAAAAATCCAGAATGTCATTAATGATGTTAACCAAGGCATCCGCGCTGTTGCGGATAATCGTTGCGTATTCCCGCTGTTCATCCTGGAGGTCGCTGTCCATCAGCAAATCAATCATCCCGATGACGCCATTCATCGGCGTGCGGATCTCGTGACTCATCATCGCCAGAAATTCCGTTTTTGCTTTGGCGGCAATCTCCGCTTCTTCCTTGGCCAGCACAAGTTCCTGATTAATCTTTTCAAGCTCCTGGGTCTTCTGGTGCAACTGCATGGACTGAATTTTCAGCCTGTTATTGGTCCGGTACATATCGACAAAACCCTCGATCTTGGACTTTAAGATTTGAGGGATAAAGGGTTTAACCATATAGTCGATCGCCCCCGCGGAGTATCCTGCAAAAAGATGCTCCGCATCCTTGCTGTTCGCGGAAATGAATATAATCGGAATATCCTTTGTCTTGTCTCTCGCCTTGATCAGCCTTGCTGTTTCGATACCGTCCATGCCGGGCATTTGTACATCAAGAACAATCACGGCAAAATCATACTTCAAGAGATATCGCAAAGCCTCTTCCCCTGAAGTAGCTTTGATGAGCGTGTATTGTTCGCTGTCCAGAACAGCTTCGAGTGCAAGTAAGTTTTCAGGGCGGTCATCTACCAACAGAATATGAATCGGTTCGTGAAACCCCATGAGATCCTCCTACAAAACTTCTATTTAATCTTCCGGTATATTTTCTCCACCCGGTCCAGCGTCTCATAAGCTTCACTATAATTCGTAAAGTGAATGGACTCTTTAGAACCCAGTACGAGAATACCAAAATGGCTTAGACTCTCGTGAAATAATCCATGTACGTGATCCCGCAGCTGATCATTAAAATAAATCATGACATTCCGGCAAAAGATCACATTAAACTCGTTAAAGGAACGGTCTGTTGCCAAATTATGCTCGGCAAATATTATGTTTTTCTTCAAAAATGGTTGGAAAATAACCGAATTGTACTTCGCTGTATAGTATTCGGAGAACGAGCGGGTACCGCCCGCCTCCATATAATTCTTGGTGTATTGCTTCATGCGTTTGATGTCGAATACGCCTTCCTTGGCCTGCTGGAGAGAACGTGAATTCATGTCTGTCGCATAAATCCGGGATTTCTCATACAGTCCCTCTTCATGAAGCAAAATAGCCATGGAATACACTTCTTCTCCAGTCGAACAGCCGGCATGCCAAATCCGTATATAAGGATACGTACGAAGCAATGGAACTACCGACTGCCTGAATGTCAGGAATAGTTTCGGGTCCCTGAACATTTCCGTAACCGGAATTGATAGATTATATATGAGCCGTTCAAAACAAGAACGGTCGTGAAGTACTTTATCCTGAAGGGCTGAGATTGTGGATACGCCCTCGGCATGAACATGATGCCAGATTCTCCGCCTCAATGAGGGAATAGCGTAATTGCGAAAGTCGTAACCATAGAATCGATGAATTCCTTCCAAAAGAAGCTCAATCTCGATCTGTTCCAGCTCACGTTCGCTTTCCTCTGTTAACAACAGTTGTTCTGATTCCATATGGTCACTAGATGACATTACGCTTGCACCGCTTTCCCCGTGTTTATTTGCTACTTGTACTTTACCCACAAAAGCAGCTTACGAATACAACCAAACCCTCATAAGCGAAAGAAGTTGCTCCGTTTGTATCGGCTTCTTCATATAATCGGAGGCTCCCGCTTCAATACATTTCGCGCGATCCTCTTTCATGGCTTTGGCTGTCAGGGCAATAATCGGCAGTTTCTCGAATTCCGGCATTTCGCGTAAACGTCGCATCGCTTCATAACCGTCCATCTCCGGCATCATCATATCCATTAACACCAGATCATAATCCGGATGTTCCTGAAGCAGCTCGATTGCTTCCCGACCGTTCTCAGCGAAGGTAACTTCCATATGGTATCCCTCCAGCACGCTGGAGAGAGCAAACACGTTGCGGATATCATCGTCCACCAGCAGAATCTTCTTACCTTCAAACAGCTCTTCCTTGTTGTGCAGTTTCTGCAGGATTTTACGCTTATCTTCCGGCAAATCAGCCTCGACCCGATGGAGGAACAGTGTTGTTTCATCCAAAAGCCGCTCTGGCGATTTTACGTCTTTAATGATGATCGACTCCGCATATTTGCGTAACTGCATCTCTTCCTTCGAATCAAGGTCCTTGCCTGTATAAATAATAATCGGCAGATCCACCAGGTTCTCATCGTCGCGGATCTGATCTAGCAGCTCAAAACCTGTCATGTCCGTCAGCATCAGATCAAGCACCATACAATCATAGTGCTGTTTGTGCAGCTCAGTGAGCGCTTCGGCGCCTGTGGATGCCGCCGTAATCGATACATCGTCATGACCAATCAATTCAATAATGGAATTCCGCTGAATGTCATCATCCTCGACAATCAGCAGATGCTTCATCGATTTTTCCGTATAGGATTCGATATGCGTAAACGCGCCCTCCAACGCTTCTCTGGATGACGGCTTCTTCAAGTAAGCGATCGCTCCCATCATTAATCCTTGTTTCACTTCATCCACGACCGAAATGACATGCACTGGAATGTGGCGCGTAACCGCAGAGCTCTTCAGCTCGCCCATGACAGACCAGCCATCAATAACCGGAAGCTGGATATCCAGGATGATGGCATCCGGTTTGTACGACTTGGCCATCTCCAGACCGATATCCCCCTGCAATGCAACCAACGCCTTAAAGCCGCGTCCTCTGGCCATATCCATAAGAATTCTGGCAAACTTCACGTCATCCTCAATGATAAGCAGCACTTTATCTGTCGGTCCAAGCTGGTTGCGATCGTCATCCACCTGTACGGATGGCTGAGCCTCTTTCGTAATCATCTTTGCCTTCGGCACGATCAGATTACGCTCCGGTGGTGCCTCAATTGCTGCGGCTGCTTGCTGTGTACCTTCTACCAAATCCGGAGGATTAGCTGGCAGGAAGAGTGTGAAGCAGCTTCCCTTGCCTTCTTCCGATTCAACCAGAATGCCTCCGCCCAGTAGACGGGAAAGCTCGCGGCTGATGGATAAACCAAGCCCGGTTCCCCCGTATTTACGGCTGGTTGTGCCGTCTACCTGCTGGAAGGCTTCAAAGATTAGGTCCGTTTTATCAGCCGGGATACCGATACCGGTATCTCTGACAGCAAAGGCCACATAATCCGCTTCGGCATTCAAGTAAAGCGGAAGTTTCTCCTTGTCGGCCTTCTCCATATGCAGCTCGACAGAGCCGCTATTGGTAAATTTGAAGGCGTTCGACAACAAATTACGAAGAATTTGCTTCACACGATGACTGTCCGTGACAATGCTCTGCGGAATATCTGCACCAATGTGCACACCCAGGTCAATATGCTTGCGGGATGCAACGGCGGCAAAATTCTGCTCCACGAAGGCTTCAATATCCGGAAGCTGAACATCCTCATAATTGATCTCCATTTTCCCTGCATCCACTTTGGACAAATCGAGAATCTCATCAATCATTTTCAGCAGATCGGAGCCCGACATATAAATAGTCTGTGCATATTCAATCTGCTTATTGCTCAGATTTCCATCCTTATTCTCCGACAACAGCTGTGATAATATCAGCAGGCTGTTAAGCGGGGTCCGTAGTTCGTGGGACATATTGGCCATGAACTCCGACTTATATTTGGTTGTAATCGAAAGCTGCTTCGCTTGCTGCTCAAGCTGCATTCTCGCCTTCTCGATTTCATCGTTCTTCTCTTCCACTTCCTGCACCTGTTCCTCAAGCGCACGCGTCTTGGCAACAAGCTCGGTATTGTAATGCTCCAACTCTTCCTGCTGGCGCTGCAGCAAGTCCTCGGAACGCTTGAGAGCATTGGTTTGCTCCTCCAGATTTTCGTTCGTACGGCGAAGCTCTTCTTGCTGGGTCTGCAGCTCTTCCGATTGAACCTGAAGTTCCTCGGTCATGGCCTGCGATTCGCGCAGCAGTTGCTCCACCCGCAGACGGCCTGTAATATTGTTCAGAATGATGCCAAGAGATTGACTCAGCTGAGATATCAGCTGCTGCTGTAGTGAGGTTGTTTCCTCAAAGGCTGCCAACTCCATAACACCCATCACTTCATTTTCAAACAGAATCGGATAGATCATGACGGATACCGGCTTCGATGATCCCCATGCCGATTCCACCTTCATGTAATCTTCCGGGGCGCTTTTCAGTACGATCGGTTTCTTGTCGAATGCAACTTGACCAACAAGCCCTTCCCCGATCATGAAAGAAATCTTCGGTTCTTCGCCGCCTTCATGAGCGTAGGAGCCCTTCATCTCCAACTTATTCGGATGTTTGTCTTCTTGACGGATATAGATAGCTCCATAATGCGCACCCAAAATTGGCGTGAACTCACTGATGAACCGCTGACCGACTTCCTCTAAGGAATTAATCCCCTCCAGCAGCTCCGTGACTCTGGCCATATTCGAGTTCAGCCAAGACTGATCACGCTGCGCCTGGAGATAGGTTTCCTCGATACGCTGCTTCTCAATAATGTCTTCCGACAGGTCTTTAAATACCCGAGCCACATCGCCAAACTCATCCTTGGACGTAACTTTAATACGACGGATCGCCTTCAATCTGCCTTCGCCAAAGCTCTTCAGCATCATGGAGACCACGTTGATGCCCCGGGTAATGCTTGGAAGAATCCATAGAATGACCAGCATTCCGATTAACAATCCGCCAGCCATGATATAGATGAACATTTGGACAGAGCGGTCATATGCCGCTTTTGCTGCTGTTATTTCATCATTGATCTTCTGGTTCTCATAACTGCTAAGCTCGTTCAAACTCGTCAGCATCTCTTCCTGGACAGCTTGTCCAGTCGAGCTGCGTAGCAGATTGGCCTCTGTTGCATTGCTCTTTGCCAATAGTTCCAATGTCTTGTTTTGATAAACGATATATTGATTCACCGCACGATCAATCCGGACTAACAATTGCTGCTCTTCGGCGGTATTTGCACTTTCCTTGATCGCTTTAAAATACGCCTGAGTTTGTGTTGTCATCGTTTCCAGTTCCTGTTCGGACACAGCGTACGTGGACTGGTCATTACTCAGTATCATATTCGTAAGCTCACGCGCCATATCGTTGACCTCTCCGCGCATTGCGCTGGAGTTTCGTACCTTTTGATAGCGCTCCTGATAGACCTGATCCATCTGGTCTTTCATATAAGTGATTCGGTCATAACCAATCAAGGTCAGAACCAGCATGAGCGCCAGTAAAGTCGTAAAACCAATGACTAACTTGCTCCTAAGCTTCATTGATTGGTTTCCTCTCCTTTTTTAAGAGATATCCAAACCAGGCATTTATCGTCCTCTCGCTCCTGGGATGGATCATCCACAAAATATTGCTCCTTCATTTCATCTTCTCGCCAATGATGAGGGCCGCCCAAATGTTCCTTCAAATAATCCAGCTTCTCGTCATGACCACCCTCTACCAGCTCAAGCAGGCCATCCGTATACATAACCAAGTGTCCTTCGCCTTCATACTGAAAGCTTCTAGGCTCCATGTCTTCGATCCGGTCGAATAACCCCACTGGGCAGCAGCCTTGATCCAAGGTCATCACATCCCCGCTTTCCTGAAAGAAAAGAGCCGGTGGATGGCCTGCGTTGACATAGTCCACCCGCTTCAAACGGGTGTCTACAACAAGATAGATCGCTGTAAAATAGTACTGTATCAGCTGTTCGCCGAGGTTTAACTGATTGAACCTGCGGTTCAATTCCTGAACCACCTTCTCCGGTTCGACATAAGTTGTCACCGTGTCCTTCAAAACCGAAGCGATGAACATGCAAAATAGGGACGAAGTAATCCCGTGTCCCATCATATCCAGCAGAATCACGCCATAACGGCCTTCGCCAAGCGGGTACCATGCATACAAATCCCCCGCCAGCTCCGCTGAGGGCTGGTATAAAGCATGAATCTCAAGCTGATCATCTTCAATTGGTGAGCTCAAAACGGCATTCTGAACCATGGCCGCAAGCTTCAATTCAGCTTGGACCCGCTGTTCCCTCTCAATATGCCAGTCTTTCTCATGCTTCAACCGGAGCGCCAGACGAATCCGTGCCATAAGCTCCACCTTGTTGATCGGCTTCGTCACATAATCGACGGCTCCGGCATCCAGCGCTTCCGCCAGCTTCTTGGAATCCCCGACGGCAGTGACCATAATGATCGGTATATCTTTCAAATGCTCATATTGCTGTACAATACGGCAAGCTTCAATTCCATCCATCTCGGGCATCATCATATCGAGCAGAATCAAATCGATATCCGCTCTCCGGGGATGCAGCTCACGGCTGCGATCGCCAATCCCCAGATGTTCCAGCATTTCCAGGGCTGAAGATGCAGATAAAGTATTCTGATAGTTTTCCTTTTTTAAGATTTCTCGAATAATAATGACGTTAGTCGGATTGTCATCTACGATTAATATTCTCATTGCCCTCTCCCTTAACGTTACGGATTATACGATAGAAATCCTTTTCCTACTATTATACTATAATAACCTTCTGATCAATTGCCATAGAAAAAGGCTCTGTATCTTGAATATTCCACCTTTATAAGGTTTATGGAACATTCTTTTAAAACATAGATAAGGAATGAGACGTCCAAGGTCTCATTCCTTATCTATGTTTTAAGTCCTATAACGCATACCGTCGATGTTATGTCATTAATCTTTTTTAGCGATGACGAGTACTTTGCCTAGATCCAGCTGTTTCTCATAGAATCCAGCCTCGGCCTCCGTGAAGCCAAGCGATACGATTTTGGCGCGGAGCTCATCGCCGCGGGATCGGAATAAATTCGCAAAGGCATCAAACACGCCTTCTTCCTTGATGCCTACGTTGTTGGCATCGGATGCATCCACGATCCGGCTTGTCTTGTCCGAATCATGAGCCAATACATAAATCCGATCCTGATCGTAACCGGACTGGCGCAGGTTCTGAACCTCCTGAACCGCTTGCGTACCGTTCTCAACGACTTTGGCATATGACTTCGTATTGGTAAATTCCATTGTGAAAACCTCCCCTAATAGTGTAAAACCTCAGTAGGTTGTAGTCCATTTGTTATTAACCTGATTTCTTAAGGTTGAAACAAATTTACTGGCTATAATCGAAAAACAAATCAATTCCTGTAATTTCACCAGAGTTCCGGTCAATAAACACCTTAAGTGCATGATGGTCCTCAAGGTACACATCCCCGTCCTCCGCTTTAAAATACGGCTTACCCAGAGATGCCCGAATTTGATTGGTTGTCATACCTATACGCTGGTCTTCAACCTGAAAGGATGCGGCAGAGGGCTTCACATGAACATATTCCGTGTAGCCGTTGCGAACCCCAACCTCCAAATCTTTGTAATCCAGCTTGGTCATTCCGGTCAGCTCCTCATGCTCAATTTGAGCCGGTGCTCCCAGCTTGCGAATGACATCGCGCTTGTTATCCGTTAACGAAATCCCGTTTAAAGTTCGATAGCTCTCCGTAGAGTTGTCGCTGGTCTGTGCTTGTCCAACATCCGATGCGGCATGAATAATAGGCGGTGGCGACATCCCGGCAGAAGGCTGCGGCTCTGCCACAGCACCTCCACCTCCGGAGTAAATCAAGAGCCCTACCATCAACAGTGCGACATTCCACATGCGACCTCCTCCTTTCTTCAGCTTGCAGAGCTATACCCGGGCTTGGCTTTTTTACATTTATCTGGCTTTTTGACGACGAAAGCTGTTCCACAGACCAACCGCTGTATCCACGTAGGCTAACCAATTCCGGCCGCGTGACTTTTCTTCTTCTTCCGTATGCTGGTACACCGCATCATAGGACTGGAATGTACGATCCTGAGCCGTCAAAGGCACTTCCGTACGGGCAGGATGCTCTTTCTTTTGTTCCATCCGGGATTGCTTAAAGCGGCTAACCATGCCGGAGGATACCTGCTTCACCGCATAGGTGACTTCGCTTAAAGCTTCTCCCAGATTCTTGACGGTATCCAGTACCGGATCGATCTGTCTCATCTTATGCTGAACATCCACCGTAATATCGTTCGTATTTCGAATGGTCTGCTTCACTTCATAAGTCAATTCGTCCACCGTCTTTTGGACATCCTGGAGTGTTTCTGTTACCTTTTCGAGCGATTGTGTCGCAGCCTTTAATGTCTTGATTAAAAAGAAAACCAGAACGGCAAATGCCACAGCAATAATGGCAACACTGATTTGGGTTAGCATACGTTGTCCCTCACTTTCAAGTATGTTGGTTTCGGATACGCAATAGTTACCCTATCCCCCAGCTCACGAAACAAAGGGACGATTGCCATTCCTGCCATTGTTCTGCAGCTTGTTTCATCCTCTGCCGCCCCGGTTAAAGAACACTACGAAGGGCGCTGTGGCAACAGCCGATAGCTCCCTACCGAGCTTCAAATTGGGTATATGCCGCTTCTTGAAGCCTCATGAGACTGCTTGCTATATCCAATAAAATCGATAAAGAAAGCAGGGTGAATAGGATGTTAAAATGGTCCGTAATTTTTCTAGTTGTTGCACTGATTGCAGGGATCTTTGGCTTCTTCGGCATCGTTGAGGCTGCAGCCAGTATCGCGAAGGTGCTGTTCTTCATCTTCGTTGTCCTGTTTGTGATCTCTCTCTTCACCGGACGCAGACGAAGTATGTGACGCTGTCGCATACTAAAGCCCATGCATTGAATATACACATTTGGAAATGAAAAAAAGGGTGTCCTCCGTTTGATAAACGGATTGGACACCCTTTTTATGCGTTATGCGCTGAGCAAAATCGGATCGGGTTACACGTTCGTTCCTGCAACCTCCTGATTTCCTGAAATCTTTGGCTCTTCCGCCGGTCTCGTCTTCTTAATAAAGAAAGCCAAGATCAAGGAAGCGACGCTGATCCATGTGGCAATAACAAAGGCATAATTAATGCCGTAAATGGTTGCTTCGTTACCCAGCTTGAGCAGGTCGGCCTGATTCTTCGGATCAAATAGTCCCGATTGCATCAGGGCTTCCCCTTTGCTCTCGGCCTGGGTGGACATTACGGTAACAAGAATCGCCGTTCCGATCGAGCCGGAAACCATGCGGAGTGTATTCGACATGGCCGTACCGTGGGCGTTCAAGCTCCGCGGCAGTTGATTTAGTCCGGCCGTCTGGATCGGCATCATAAGCATCGACATCCCGAACATGCGGGCCGTATAGATGATCATGATGTGGTTGTAAGACATTGTTTCGGTCAAATTACTAAACTCCCACGTCGTAATGACCGTAATCGCCAGACCGATAACAGCCAGCCATCTTGCGCCAACCTTATCGAAGATCGCGCCCGTAATCGGTGACATGATCCCCATCAGAATAGCGCCGGGAAGCATGAGAAGTCCTGATTCCACCGGCGTGAATCCACGGATCTGCTGCAGATAAATGGGCAGAAGGATCATGCCGGCATACATTGCCATCGTGACAATGACATTGATTAGGGTCGTTAACGTAAACATGTTGTATTTGAATATCCGGAATTCCAGCATCGGATTGTCGGTCTTCATCTCCCGCCATACAAACAGGATGAGGGCGATCGCCCCGACCGCTAGGGTCGTAACAACCGGCGTGCTGGACCAACCGTCATTCCCGGCATCACTGAAGCCGTACAGCAAACCGCCAAAGCCCAAGGTGGACAAAATGATCGCGATCATATCCAGCTTCGGCCGGCTGACCTCGGTAACGTTTTTCAGGAAGAAAACTCCGATTAATGTAGCAATGATCGAGAAAGGCAGAATCATGTAGAACAGCACACGCCAATCATAGTGCTCCACAATATATCCGGAAAGCGTAGGTCCGATTGCAGGAGCAAATATCATGGCGATCCCCATCATCCCCATCGCCTTGCCGCGATTCTCAACAGGGAAAATATTCAGAAATACAACGGTCATAAGCGGCATCAAAATACCTGCACCCGCAGCCTGAACGAGGCGTCCGGTAAGCAGGAACGCAAAATTGGGGCTGATGGCACACAGCAAGGTGCCAATCGTAAACAGCGTCATCGCACTGATGAACAGCTGCCTTGTCGAGAAACGCGCGATCAGATAAGCGGTAACGGGGATCAAGACCCCGTTCACCAGCATAAAGCCTGTGGTCAGCCACTGGGCTACTGTCGGTTTGATGCTCAAATTTTCCATGATGCTCGGCAGAGCAACATTCATCAATGTCTGGTTAAGAATGGCGACGAAAGCGCCAATCATAAGTGCAGCAATGATTGGGCCTTTCTTAACAGGCTCGCCGGGGCGAACAACGGTATGGGTACTCATGTGCAGCCTTCACTCTCTTTCTAAGTAAAATCATATATATAGCTTGTTTGTTCTATGTGGACATCTGACCTTGGATGTGCTCAACATTCGTCAAAATTTTGCGATATAGGACACTCAACTGCTTAACCTCTTCGTCCGTTAGAAAACCGTATAACAAATCGCTCAACTCGGCACGTTTATTGGCCAGCTGTTCGATCAGTTCCCGCCCAAGCGGCGTAATCTCCAGATGGATGACTCTTCGGTCGGCTGTATCCCTTATTCGGCGCGCGAACCCGCCTCCGATTAATTTATCGGATATGCCTGTAACCGCTCCGCATGTCACATGAATGGAATCGGCCAAATCCGACAATCTCAAAGCTCCCTGTTCATGAAGCATCTCCAAGGCGGTATACTGGGTTCTGCCTAGTTTAGGAAACCCCTCCTTCTGCCATTCATGATGCACAGTCCGAACCATCTTCTTAAATAGCATCTCCAACTCCAGAATTTCATTCCGCATGGACATGTATTTTTACACTCCCTTAAAAGGTCCAGCACTCCTTCAACAGAGACAGCCATCTTCGCCTCTATATACTTTAGTACTAAAACATTTATTTCTAAACATTTATTGATTATAGTGGCGGATGATTATAGTGTCAATGTTTACATATGTATTTTCTTCATAGTTTTTTTCTGAAAATAATGACATCTCTTGAAAACACAAAAAAAAGACCCAGACATTCTTCCCTTGTCTGAGTCTTTAGCCGATTCCCTTGCTTTACTTAAATAGCGACGGAATGGACATCCAATCCATGGTGAAGTTCAATTCCAAGCCATCAGACAGAAACTTCACATTTTTCACAGTTACCAGATCCGGTAAATAGTCCTTGAGCGAAATTTGAATCGGGTCCAGGCGGAACATATTCAAAGGGATCTCAACTCCCCGAATCGTCGTCGATTCATGTATCAGGTGAAGATGGCTTCCCTCAGCCGACATTTGAAAGCGCAGCACAGCGCCAAAGGGAAGGATCCCCCATTGCCCGTTCATACGGGCTGTCATTGTGGTGCCATTCATCATGAAATCGGCGCCTGTAATATCTACGCCCAGGTCATGGGTGCTCATATATTTGACCATGTTCTTCTTGCTGAGTTCCCCGACTTCTTCTGTGCTCAGGAGCATGCGGGTATCCCGATTTGATACCATAGTCATCAACTTGTCCTTAAAATCAACGGAACGATATCGCATATCAAGAGATTGCGTAGGATAAACAAACCAGACCAACGCACCGATAATCACAAGCAGAAGGACAAATATACCCAGCAGGAAACGTCCGGCTCTTTTTTTTCGACGTACCATTCAAAGTCCCTCCTCTCATAGGATATTCCTGCAGTAACAAGGCTTTTCCCATCTCCAAAGTATATAGGAATCCATGAAACTTGTCACGATTTGAGAAATGTACCCAACTTTCTTGGTTCAAAACATCCAAATCGTGGTTATTACGATAATGTGTTAAAATAATGTGTTAAATCATACTTCGGTCCCAAGGAGGAATTATTCCATGAAAAAAACACTAAGCATTACTGCAGCCCTAGCACTCACCCTGTCCCTGACCGCCGTAGCAAGCGCAGACCCGATTAACGGGACGGTATCCGAAACTTCGGGGACGGTAACTGAAACTTCAGGTCCGGCTCCCATCTCGACGACAGAGCCTATTATAAAACCGGAAGAAGTCGTATTGGTGCCTACACCTATGATCGAGATTGCGGAAAGAACCTACTTCTATAACGCTCCAAACGGCGAAAAGCTTGGTGCCTTGGCTTCGCAAAAAATCGACACAACCGGTAATCGAACGGGTGTCGTGCTTGGCGGGGAATGGGTTGAAGTTTATACATGGCTCGGTAAAGCTTGGATTTATGTAGCGTAATCGTGTATGACTGCCGGACTTCATGATCCTTCATGTATCCTAGCAGGTTAAATGGCAGGTCAAGACAATCTTGGCCTGCCATTTGTATACGTACCTCTTCGGTGCCCCCTAGGAAGATCCCTTAGGCTCCACATGAATGTGGACACTCATAATATTGTGAATCTTCTCCATCTGTTCTTCGATCCGGTCACTGATCTGATGACCCTCCAGAACACTGATATCCGGGTTAACCTCGATGACAACATCCACCAGCACATGATTGCCGTGAATTCGGGCCTTCATGTCCTTAATCCCCTCGACACCGGGCGTACGGGCAATCGTACTGCGCAAGTCCGACAAACGGTTTTCATCAAAACCGTCCGTTAGACTATAGGTGCAATCTCTGAATATTTCCCAAGCCGTTTTGCAAATAATGACACCAACCGCTACCGCAGCTAGGGTATCCAGCCAGGGCAGGCCGAATTGAGCGCCGATAATACCAACAGCTGCCCCCACACTGACAAGTGCATCCGATAAATTATCCTTGGCCGCTGCCATGAGTGCCTGGTTATCGATGCGCCGTGCGAGGTTCCGATTGTACCGGTATACGCCAAGCATGGCAACGGCACAGATGCCGGCCACGCCGGCAGACCATAAATTTGGTATTTCCTTAGAGCCTTCAAAAAATGAACGAACGGCTTCAACCAGCACTTGGATACCCACGACCGCCATGATAAATGAAGCAACCAGAGCCGCAATCGTCTCCGCCCTTAAATGCCCATACGCATGATCGGAATCCGGCGGTTTCTGGGAAATTCGCAGTCCGATCAATACGGCGAGTGATGCCACAATATCCGTCAGGTTGTTGAAACCGTCAGCAAGCAAAGCACTGGATGCAAATAAGTATCCACAGAATATTTTAAATGATGACAACACGAGGTAGGCTGCAATACTGATCCAAGCCCCGCGTTCCCCTTGTTTGATGTTTTCATAGGCGTTATTCACTTTATACGTCTCTCCTTTGCTTGCCCTTTTGCAGGCCTCAAGCGATATCCATCATTATCCATATTTAATCCTAGCAAAGGTCATTCGTGTGGGTCTAGAGAAACATAATTGCTTTCGGTCAAAGAACCATGAGCGTAGAAAATGGTATTAATCATTGTTACCCTTGCCGGGCGATTTAAAAACGAATAAAATGAGGACAGGCGAACACAAAGAGGAGGGTGATACTATGCCCGAGAATAATAATGAGTCACGTAAAGTGAATTTGGCTGATGCAATCCGGCAAAAGCTGGAACAAAAGAAACAGCAAAACTCATCCGCGAACAAGCCCGGACAATTCCAGGCCGGTTCAGCGCAAAAAATGAAAAGCCAAAACAATAAAAAACCAAACAACCAGCGTCGTCGTACCGGCGGTTCGTAGAAGAGCCCGTCCGTGCATAACGCAAAAAATGCTGCACCTCCCATACTTGGAAGGTGCAGCATTTTTTAATGGATCGTGCAAGATGAAAGCTCGCGCCATCATCTTCGCCGTCGTATCTTATTTCTTAAACTTCAACCGGGTACATGCTTTCGCGAAGTCCCTTGATCTCTTCACTCTCAAGATACTCATCATAACTCATGCTGCGGTCGATAATGCCATTTGGCGTAATCTCGATAATTCGGTTGGCAATCGTCTGAATGAACTGATGGTCATGCGAGGTGAACAGAATCGTTCCGTCGAAATCGATCAGACCATTGTTGAGTGCCGTGATGGATTCAAGATCCAAGTGGTTCGTCGGCTCATCGAAGATGAGCACATTCGCGCCGTTCAGCATCATTTTGGCCAGCATACAGCGAACCTTCTCGCCCCCGGACAATACGCTTGCTTTCTTCAACGCTTCCTCACCCGAGAACAGCATGCGGCCAAGGAATCCGCGCAAGAAAGTCTCATCTTGATCCTTGGAATATTGGCGCAGCCATTCCACAAGGTTGATATCAACACCGTCAAAATAAGCAGAGTTGTCTTTCGGGAAATACGCCTGGGTGGTTGTTACACCCCAGCTGTATTCACCGGCATCCGCTTCGGTTTCTCCTGTAATGACCTGGAACAGCGTCGTTTTCGGCATACCGTTCGGTCCAACAAATGCGATTTTGTCGCCTTTGTTTACAACAAAGCTGACATTATCCAGAACCCTTTCCCCATCCATCGATTTGGTGATGCCATCAACCGTAAGCAACTGCTTGCCCGCCTCGCGTTCAGGCTTGAAATGAAGAAACGGATATTTACGGTTCGAAGGACGAAGATCCTCCAGCGTAATTTTATCGAGCTGTTTCTTACGGGAAGTCGCCTGCTTCGATTTGGAAGCATTCGCCGAGAAGCGTTGAATAAATGCCTGCAATTCCTTGATCTTCTCTTCCTTCTTCTTGTTGGCATCCCGTTGAAGTTCAAGCGCCAACTTACTGGATTCATACCAGAAATCATAGTTGCCGACATACAGTTGGATTTTACCGAAGTCGATATCCGCAATATGCGTACACACCTTGTTCAGGAAGTGACGGTCATGGGATACCACGATAACGGTGCCTTCATAATCCATAAGGAAGTTCTCGAGCCACTGAATCGATTCCAGGTCCAAGTGGTTGGTAGGCTCATCCAGCAGCAGGTTATGCGGACGGCCAAACAATGCTTGCGCCAAGAGAACGCGTACCTTCTCATTACCGCTCAGCTCCGACATTTTCTTATCGTGCAGCTCACGTGGAATGCCGAGACCGATCAGGAGCGCTGCCGCATCCGGCTCTGCATCCCATCCGTTCAGCTCTGCGAATTCGCCTTCCAGCTCACCCGCACGCATGCCGTCTGCTTCAGAGAAATCGGCTTTCGCATACAGCGCATCTTTCTCTTTCATGATGTTATACAGCCGGGCATGACCCATAATAACCGTCTCCAGGACTGGATACTGGTCGTATTCATAGTGGTTCTGCTTCAGAACCGCCATCCGTTCATTCGGTGTCATATGAACCTCGCCTTGGTTCGGTTCAATCTCACCAGAGAGGATTTTCAGAAATGTAGACTTACCCGCCCCGTTGGCGCCGATGAGGCCGTAGCAGTTGCCCGGGGTGAATTTTATATTGACATCTTCAAATAGTGCTCGTTTGCCATAGCGGAGCGTTACGCCGCTTGTACTGATCATTAAGCATTACCATCCTTTATCACTATTGGTTTCAGCACATTATAGCATAAGTACGACGGTTATCGAAGCTTCTGGACGATATAAAACGGTTTTAAACAAATATAACCTCCTGCTTGCACCCTTTTCTCAAGCGCACAGGACAGGACGCCGTCGATCAAAAACTACTTTTTCTAGTTTAATAGAAAAAGTCCAACTGAAAATGGGCCCGAGAGGTTATAAAAAACCTTCCGGGCCTTCTTTTGCTAGTCTATGGTGTATGAATCTTTCCGTATTATGCATTTGCTTGATCAGAATCGTTTGTACGTTTCAGTTACGATGTCACGCTTCTCCGCTCAGGCTGAACCTTGAAGGTTTCTCCGTACTTTAATACGCAAATACGCTCCTTGGCGATCCCCAGCCGCTCGCGTTCCGCTTCCATCCTATCCAGCGCTTCTCTGGCCGTATCGTCTGCCAGCTTGAAAGTGCCATAATGCATCGGAATCATCGTCTCGGCCTTCACGTCCTGGAACGCCTGCAGCGCCTCTTCCGGATTAACGTGCTGTGACGTCATGAACCATTCCGGCTCATATGCCCCGATCGGCATCAGAGCAAGGTGAATGTTAAAGCGTTCTCCGATCAGCTTAAAGCCCTCGAAATAACCGCTGTCTCCGGCAAAATACAAATTCGGCGGAAGCAGGCGGGTGCCATCCTCCGCGACAGGTTCGTTATAGCATAGCGATTCATCGGAAGAACCCGAATCCCTCTTCGCATCCTGCAGCACGGGCTCCATCACGAATCCTCCCCAATGGGATGTATTCGTATCAAACGGCGTACGCCGAGTCCAATGCTGTGTCGGCACGAAGGAGAATTTAACGCCCTTAATGGTTGCAGATTCCCACCACTGCAGTTCGATCACGCGGCGAAAGCCTTTGTTGATCATTTTGCGACGCAGACCAACGGGTACGATGATCGTGGTGTCCGCACGGTACAGCTTGCGGATCGAGGCAACATGCATATGGTCATAATGGGAATGCGAGATCAAAATGACATCAATCGGGGGGATCTCATGAATGGGAAGTCCAGGTTCTCCAAGGCGCTTATTAAACCCCATTCTCCGCGCCCATACGGGATCAGTCACGATATTCAAGCCTTCATATTGGATGAAGAACGTAGCGTGCCCGATCCAGGTAACGGAGGTTTCGTGCCGGTTGCTATGCAAATACTGAAGATCCGGCGTCAGGTTCGGAATACAGTAGGAATAATCCTTCTTCTTCTGACGACGTTCGTCGCGCCACTGCTTGAATTGTTTAAGTGTTTTATCCGTGCTGACGTTATCGATATTGTTATAGCGAATTTTTGGCATGCAGCCTCCTCCTTCCATTACCCTGTATTTTACCCCGTATTGACCTCTCCGCTCAACTTTGCGTATGTTGTTCTTTTTACACCGAATGATTCGTGGCGAAACAACCCGTATTTGCCTTTGTCAGAATCAATCCGATGGATCTTTATACTTGACGACATAGATCGCCATAAAGGCTACAGCAGCCAGTACGGTGAGCAGCGGTGCTATGAAAATGGCGAAGTCCTCCACTTGCCTCACCCCTTCTTCGCGGATTTTCCACGAATGTAGTTCGCATCGAACAGAAACAATCGCATCAGCAGGATCAGGGAAGGAACCAATACGCAGAAACCCAGGATAAATGCGGTAATCAAAGCGATCGCCATCGTATCGTTGGTAATACTCTCATGAATATGGATGTAATCATAGAGAACATATGGCAGATGCGAGCGTCCATACCCATACCAGGCAAAGGCAAATTGGAGCATAACCATGATAAAAGCGATGCCGAGCCGGATTCGTTTCCATACAAGATACACCGCAATGACAAAGCAGATAAACGAGGCGATAAACATCCATGCGATATCCAGCATCTGCCCAAAATGCACCGGGTTCTGATGGTTGATCTGGAAAAACGCGAAAACCGAAGCCAGGATCGTCGGTCCGCTCCACCCCAGTGCATAGCCCCGGACCACGCCGAACGCTACCTCATCCCCCGCACGCTGCGCGTAATAAGACAGGAACATCGCCGAGATGTACAGAACGCTCACAAGTGCAAGCAGGATGACCGACCACGTGTACGGGTTCGTGAAAAACGTATACCAATGAAGCTCCACCTTCCCGTTGTCCATATAGATAATGCCACCTTCCGAGATGGCCAATATCGTTGACAATGCGGCCGGGATGAGAAGCCCCGTTGCCCCGTAGAGCCCCATATACACGATATTGTTCCCAGTCTGGCTGCCATACGTGTGATAGGCGTAGTAAGCGCCGCGGATCGCCAGCAGCACAAGGGCCAAGCTGCCCGGCACAAGCAGAGCGGTGCCATAATAATACGCAGCATCCGGAAAGAATCCGACAAGCCCGACCACAAAAAAGATCAGGAATACGTTGGTAACTTCCCAGACGGGAGATAAATACCGCTGGATGATGTTATGAATCTTGTTCTCGTGTCCAGTGAGCACGCTGTAATAGCTGAAAAATCCGGCACCGAAATCAATCGAGGCCACCAGCAAATAGCCAAACAGAAATGTCCACAGCACGGTTATTGCTACCATTGCATAGCTCATTTGCGGTCTCCCCCTTCGATTTCGAGTCCCAGCAGCCGGATTTCCTCTTCGGCGCTTTTATTCCGGAACAATTGGCTCAGCACGCGGATCGCGGATACGGATAGCACCAGATACAGGATAATAAACAGCACCAGCATCCAGCCGACGCTTGATGAAGTGGTTGCCGCATCCGATACCTTCATGTATCCCCGCACAATCCACGGCTGCCTTCCGATCTCGGCAAGGAACCAGCCCAGCCATATGGCTGACATCGAAAGAGGCCCCAAAGCCAATATACTGAGCAGCAGCCATTTTGGATAAGGCCTTTTGCCAGGAAGTTTCTTGCGGAACATATACAGAAGCGGAATCAGAACGATCACGGCGCCGCTGGTCACCTTCAAATCGAAAAAATAATGCACTGACATCGGCGGTCTCTCATTCTCCGGAAATTCATTCAGGCCAACGACTTCCGTGCTGGGGCTGTTTCCCGCTAATATGCTTAACGCATAGGGAATCTTCAATGCATACTTAATCTCGTTATTCTGATCCAGAAAGCCGCCGTAAATGAGCGGGGCTTGTGTCATCGTCTCAAAATGCCACTCGGCCGCCGCCAGCTTCTCGGGCTGGTATTTAGCCAGAAATTTGCCAGAGAAATCTCCGATCATCACGGTAGCCACTGCAAAAACAAAGGTGGACACGACAGTAAGCTTCAGCGCTTTCTTAAAGTAGATGTGCCTGCTTCCCCGCAATAAACTGAAAGCGGCTATGCTGGCCAGCGCAGCCGCACTGGTCGTATACGCTGATGCCAGCACATGGCTCACCTTGGTCGGCGTTGCCGGATTGAACATAGCCACAAACGGATTCACATTCGTAAATACCCCATCTACCAGTTCGAAGCCCTGGGGCTGATTCATAAAAGCATTCATGCTCGTGATAAAGAATGCTGACGCGGAGGAGCCGATCGCCACGGGAATAAGCAGCAGCAAATGGGTCCATTTATTTTTGAATCGATCCCATGTATAGAGATAAATGCCAAGAAAAATCGCCTCCACAAAAAAAGCAAAGGTTTCCATAAACAGCGGCAGCGCAATGGCTTTACCGGCTACACGCATAAAGGTGGGCCATAACAAGCTAAGCTGCAAGCCGATGGCAGTACCTGTCACAACGCCGACGGCCACCGTAATCACGAATCCCCGCGCCCAGCGCCTGGCGAGCAACGTATAATGGTTGTCCCCTGTCCGAATCCCCCTCCATTCCGCCAGGGCCAGCATAATCGGAATCCCAACGCCGATGGTTGCCAGAACAATATGTACAAACAGGGTCAAACCGGTCAGGATCCGGCTCATCAGTACGGGGTCCAGTGAAGACATCAGGTTCACTCCTCAGTTTCTTTATCCAAAATATTTCATATAGCGCAGATACCCTTTCACGGCGCCGTATAGCATTATGGCCGCAACAATAAAGCATAGAATCGCAAGCTTTCGCTCCTGCTTCCTGTGCATCCGTCAGCCTAGCCTCCTTTAAGTATTCCAGCCCTTCTGCAAGGGCGCGGCCCTTCCACGCGTCATTCTCTTGAAACACACAAATGGCATATATCCAATCATTATCAGTTTTACAAACCTTCCCTCTTTTTATCCAAAGTCTGCTTATTTTGTTTGAATCCTTGCCATGATGTTTTTTCCTGCATGGAAAAGAGGTACAATAAGAGGATAAGGAGGCGAGATCATACCATGAAAATTACATTTATTGAACCAACCCCGAGCCCGAACTCCATGATGCTTCACCTTGACGAAACACTAGAGTCCGGGATTCGCAGAACATATACACTGGACAACGAACGGTCGGCTCCCCCCTGGATTAGGCAGCTGCTCCACATCCCAGGCGTAAAGAGCGTCTTTCATACCCTTGATTTCATCGCGCTCGACCGTAAAGGTAATGCCGATTGGCCTTCCATTCTGGGCGCCGTTCAGGAAATATTCGGTCAGGAGGGCCTTGCGGCCGGACTCCAAGAAGGTGCGGATGGTATCGCTTTTGGAGAGGCTCAAGTATTCGTGCAGTACTTCCGGAATATTCCAATGCAAATTCGTGTCAAAAGCGGGAATCAGGAAGAACGCATCGGTCTGTCGGAGCGCTTCGCCAAAGCGGTAGCCGCGGTGGGAACCACGACGCTCATCAAAGAACGCAAGCTCAAGGAGTACGGCGTTCGCTACGGCCAACTGGAAGGCATCGCACGTGACGTAGAGCAGGAGCTTGAAGCTGCCTTCCCGCAGGAGCGCCTCGATAAGGTCGTTGCCCAGGCGATTGCCCACGGTGCCAGCGACGAGGAATTCGTCGAGCAGCGCCGGAAGCTGACTGACGAGGAAACCGAAGCCGCTCTGCAGAATGAGGACTGGCGCGTCCGTTATGCCGCACTGGATGCACTGGAGCCATCTGAGAAGCATATTCCGCTTCTCCGCCAAGCGCTTCGGGATCCAAAGATGCAGATCCGTCGGCTGGTCGTCGTCTACTTGGGCGATCTTCGCACCCCTGAAGCGATGGAGCTCCTATATGAAGCCATGCGCGACGAAACACCGGCTGTTCGCCGTACCGCAGGCGATACGCTGTCCGATATCGGCGATGCTGCCGCTACCCCGGTCATGATCGAGTCGCTCAAAGACAGCAGCAAAATCGTACGCTGGCGTGCGGCCCGTTTCCTGTATGAAGTGGGTACCGAGGAAGCCCGCTCCGCCCTGGAGGAAGCCGCCAACGATCCGGAATTCGAGGTTAGTCTGCAGGCACGAATGGCACTGGAACGCATCGAATCCGGCGAAGAAGCTGCCGGAACCGTCTGGCAGCAAATGGCCAAACGGAATCAATCGTAATCGTATCAACAGGACCACCTTCATACCGTAAAATTTAACCATTGCCTCTAACATGGAATGTGATTTATACTAGGACTCTCTTGTTAGAATTGAATAAATAGATAGCCTCATCATTCCAAGATGAGGTAGAGGTTGCAGACATGATCAGTAGTTGTGCCGAGGCGAAGAGAAGCCGGTGAAGCATAGTGAAAGGCATGAATGCCGAAGTGCAGGGTATACTCTTGTATTCTGTGCTGGGGCCGTTGTCGAAAGAGACGGAACTGTCACGGGGATTTCCCCGTGTTGAGCTATCTTCATGGAGGGTATGGTGCGGATACGGATAAAGACCGCAGGTATAATACCTGCGGTCTTTTTGTTTCAACAGGGTATATTTTAAATATCATTTCTTAATGTATAGAAGGAGTGTTCGATCTTGAATCGCAAAAAAGCACCAGCTGCTTCGCTGAAGCAGAGCTTTAAAGCCCGTCATATGACAATGATCGCCCTTGGCGGATCGATCGGTACCGGCCTGTTTCTGGCGAGCGGAACGGCCATCGCCTCTGCCGGCCCAGGCGGAGCGCTTATCGCCTACGCCGCGGTTGGCCTCATGGTTTACTTTCTGATGACCAGCCTGGGCGAGCTCGCTACGTATCTTCCGGATTCCGGCTCGTTCAGCACCTACGCCTCCCGGTTTGTCAGCCCTGCCTTCGGATTTGCCGTCGGCTGGAACTTCTGGTACAACTGGGCTGTTACCATCGCGGCCGAGCTCGCGGCGGCCACGGTTATTATTAAATTTTGGTTCCCGGACAGCCCGTCATTTCTGTGGAGTCTTCTATTTCTGGCGATTATGTTCGGCTTAAACGTTCTATCCGCCAAAGGATACGGCGAATCGGAATATTGGTTTGCTATCATTAAGGTGGCAACCGTCATTATCTTCCTCATCATCGGTGTCATGATGATATTCGGTATTCTTGGCGGTGAAGCCGTTGGATTCAGCACCTTTAACCTAGGCGATGGGCCGGTACACGGCGGGTTCTTCGCGCTGGTCGGCGTGTTCATGGCTGCCGGCTTCTCCTTCCAGGGAACCGAGCTGATCGGGGTCGCAGCCGGCGAGAGCGAAAATCCGAGAAAACATGTCCCTAAAGCCATCCGTCAGGTGTTCTGGCGCATCCTGATCTTCTATATTTTCGCTATTTTTGTCATCGGCATGCTGATCCCTTACACCCACCCGAGCTTGCTTCAATCCGGGGTCGATAATATCGGAGTCAGCCCTTTCACGCTGGTGTTTGAGAAGGCCGGGCTTGCCTTTGCCGCATCCGTCATGAATGCCGTTATTCTAAGTTCCGTGCTGTCGGCAGGCAACTCGGGAATGTATGCTTCAACCCGTGTCCTGTATGCCATGGCGAAACAAGGAATGGCTCCAAGATGGCTGAGCCGCCTGAACAGCCGCGGCGTACCGGTTGCGGCTCTAATCGTAACCTCTGCCGTAGGTATGCTGGCCTTCCTGGCCTCCTTCTTCGGCGATGGCGTGGTGTACGTGTGGCTCCTGAATGCCTCCGGGATGTGCGGATTCATTAACTGGCTGGCCATCGCCGTAAGTCATTACCGCTTCCGCAAAGCCTATGTCGCCCAAGGTAAAGACCTGAAGGAGCTGCCGTTCCGTGCACGCTGGTTCCCCTTCGGTCCCATCTTCGCCTTCCTGCTCTGTCTTGTAGCCATTATCGGTCAAGGCAATTTCAGCGGGGAGATCGATTGGTTAACGATCATTGCCACTTATGTCAGCATTCCGTTGTTCCTCTCCATCTGGTTCGGCTACCGCTTGATTAAGAAGAGCCGCGTCGTGCCATTGGACGAGTGCGATTTAAGCACGAACGTCAAATAATATAGATCAGACATACCAAAAGCAGCTTCCCTCCCATACTTGGGAACGGAAGCTGTTTTTTTTGATGCGGACATATTACCAAATAATCTGCACTCTCAGATCATCGGTGTTCTCAAACGCATGGTGATAGTATTTGATGGAGCCGAGATTGCTCTTCATCTGCAATTGCTGGAGCACATTCACAAGCTCTCGCTCGCTGCCGTCAAACCGGAACACCAGCTTCTGGCTGCCTTCAGCCTTTGCAGCTTTAACCAATGGTTGGAGCTGTGTATAGGAGCTGACGATGGAACGGGCATCATAGAGCTGATATTCCAGATCCCGTTTCAATTGTTCGTATACTCCTGCTCTCGAACGATCCTTTACGGCAAGCCCTGACAGCGTGTTGCGGTAAAGGGTGCTCGCCTTCGGATAGGATTTGACCCAGGTATGGTCACGGCCCATCTGTTCATCCGTCCGGAGGTAGTACGTATAGGATACCTCGTTGTCGCGATCCGGCACGGGATCGTTCCACGTCGTGTCCAGATGGTACCATTTGCCGTCCAGAAGGACCAGATTCCAGGCATGGAGCTGGCCCTTCGGATTATCGGAGGCATAAGCCGTGCCCTCCACAATTTTGTTCTGGATTCCGGCTTCCTTGAGCAGTTTATGCGTTAACAGGGAATAGCCCTGGCATACTGTGCTTCCGGTATAGAGCCCGTCATAGGCCGTATATTTCGTAAGCGAGGTATCGTATTTCAAGTTCCGGACAACCCAATCGTGGATGGCTTTCACCTTCTCATGATCATTCATGCCCGGCTTGATGATCTGCTTCAAAATGCTGTCGGCATTCTGGTTCACATAGTTCGTCTGCTCCGCAGTCTCGCGATAACTCAACCGAACCGTGACATTGGCGGAACTGGATGTCCCACGATAGTCGTAGCTATAACTAGCAATAGTGTAATGAATATAGGGATCACTGGCCATTGCCTGATCAAGTGCATCTTTAAGCTGCGATTTCAGCGATTGGGTCTCCCCCTGGTAAACAAATCGCACCGTCGATTGCCTGTCGCTCATCGCTGTCAGCAGTTTCTGCTGAATCCCATTGACCGACTTCACGACCGCTTTGTTGGAGGTGGCATAGACATCACTGAGATTAGCTGGTTCAGGTACTGCTGCAACGGTTACCGCCAAAGACCCTATGAACAGTAATTTAACGATTGTTCCTCGGCTTCGTTTCATCGGTACACCCGCCCTTCATCTTCCTCATCCGTATGCACCATTATTGTAACACATAACATCAGGGCTTAAGGGTTCTAGTTTTGTCGACCGGGCACGAATCTCAAATACTACCAATAAAATGAGGACAGGAAGGAATCGCTACGTCCCGCGAGCTTCGACATGCGAACCAGAACCTCTGCAGCCTCTGCACGCGTCACCTCACGCTCCGGCAAGAACTTGCCATCAACTGCAGGCAGAAGACCCAGCTTGAGAGCAATCAGGGCTGCTCCTTTGTTAGTGATGGCGTCGGCATCCGATATCCCTTGGACGTCAGTTGGAAGGATAAAGGCTTTGGACAGCTTCTCATAATTCAGGATGCGGGTCAGCGAGCTTGCCAGTTCATCCCTTGTCAGTTTGTGGTCCAGCTGCAGCGGGCTGTCCGGATCATAAGGGATCCAGTTCTGCCCGATCAGCACCTGAATGGCCTGGTAATACGGATGGTCCGGCTGTAAGCCTGCGTATGGATCCATTGTAGGTCTTCCATACAGCTGCTCATAGGACGGGCTTACCGAAGCCGCCACCAGCTGATACCATTCGCCAAGGGAAATCTGGCGATCCGGGTATACCTTTCCGTCCTTGTCCGGAACCAGCACCCGATATTTCACCAGCTCCTTAAGAGCCGCTTCCGCATAATGCCCCGCCGTATCGGTAACCGCCGGAATATCCTTGCGGCTCATTTCGGGCATGATATCGCGCCATTCCCCGCTCTTGGCATCAAGCGGCACCGTTATGCCGCCGAAGGCCGCCTTTTTGTGTGTCGGATAATAAATCAGCTTGATGAAAGGCTTCATAACCTCATTACCGGCCATTGAGTAGCCACCGTAGTAACCGTATTTCAACTTCAGATCAATTTCTTCCAGATATTTAGCTCTTGCCTGCTCCGCACTGATGGCCGGTTTTGCATCCGTTGGCAGTTTGGACAGAACGGCGTCCGAATTCACGCTAAAGCCCTGGATCTGCCCGTTGGCCTCCATCGTGAGGCTCAGGGAATCGCCCATGACGCGAATATCACCAACATAGCGTTGGAATGAAAATTGGTAGCTGAGGGTTTTAGTGTCTTTGCCCATTTTTTCAACCGATGTCAGCTTCCATTCCTCGGCGGCATGCGGTACCAGCTTGCTTACCGTCTCGAATGCGAGATCCTGCGCAGCCTGCTGCGAAATCGGGTTCTTCACTTCCGCAGCCTCGGCCCGGTCAAAACGATATCGGTTGTACGAGTAAATCTGCCCGGTCCTGGCGTCCACCTCTGCGGATACCGTCTCCCCTCCGCCCATGGCGGAAAGCTTGTTTTCGCCCCAACTTATGTTCCACGTCTTAACCTCGCTGTTGTTCCATCTTGTACCCAGTCTCTTGGATTCGGTCTTTAAACCAGACGGGAGCTTGATCTGCGATTCCACCCATATGGCTGCTGCCTCTCCGCCAGCGAATGGAGCGGTGATTGGCTTAAAGGTTTCTTTGGATGCCGGAATCGCGCCATTCTCAACCGAGGTAAACCCGCTCTCTTCCCCTGAGAAACTAATGAACTTGCCTGTATTGGCATCCAGTGAATTGCCTGATTGATCATTAGGTATGTAACCTAAGAAATAATTGCCTTTGGCGTTGTTATATAAATTATCAGGTACATAGGCCAAGGATACCTGGAACTGATCTTCAAACACTTTACGGATGGAGGCCTCATTCCATTTCGGTGTGGATGAAGGAAACTCCTCATTGATTTGATTCCGGGAATAGTTCACGGTATTACCCTGTCCGTCAAGCGTGATCGAGATGCTGTTCACATCCGATTCAATCCCGTTCACCGAGGTCTGGAAATAAAACTCAAACCGCGGCGGGCTGAACAATGCCGTCTGCATCCCGAGATAAGCCTCATTCTCCTTAAGCTCACTCGTCTTCACATCCGATACATGGCTGCCGATCCATTTCAGCGCCTTCTCCTTGGCTGCTTCCCGGGTTAATACCGGTTTGTCGCTACCAGGGTTCATCAAAGAATGAGGGATATAAATGTTAAGAAGTTCCCCCGTGACCGCATTGACCTGGGCATTGAAGCCGGAGCTTGAGTTCCCTTTGGTCAGTACCATTTGCAGATCCCAAGCAAGCGCGCTCGATCTCATGCCATCATTCTCCAGGAACTGCACATTCGACACTTTCACGTTCTTGAGCTCCGGGAAAGCCTTCTTAATGATGTCTTCCGCCTGCTTGGATGAAATTTTTGCGCCCTTCGGTATTTCGTTATCCGTTACGCTCTCCGAACCGGTGTTATCGCTGCTAGTCACGGTAGTTACCGTATCGGATACAATGATTCCGCTGCCCGGAACGGAATTGTCTCCCCATACCGGCTGCGCCAAACATAGCATGGCTGTAGCCGTAACCGCGCACACGGTCTTTTTTACCCTTACCTTCTTCTTACCCGATGGATTCACTTGATTCGCTCCCTTCCATTACTTGAACCTAACCATGCCTTACTTACACATGATGATATCCTTAACAAGTGCCTGTACACGGCAGCAATGACATAACCAAGCTACCTAAATAATACCATAACTTGTCTATATATTCCTTATGTAGTAAGCTTCCGAAACATAACCTGCATCGTTAAGGATGAACAAAGTGTAACTATTTCGATCCCGCTTCTTGCGAATGGGGAATTCCCTTTCGAACACATCTTAACCAAGCCGCGCCGCTTCAACAAAAGCCGCAGTGCGACGCTTGATCTCCTCCATATTGCCGGACACGAGGGCATCCTGCGGAAGCAGCGCGCTGCCTAAACCAACCGCTGCCGCGCCTGCATGAAAATAATCCGTAAGATTATCCAACGTAACTCCACCCGTTGCAAGCAGCGGAATGTGATTCAGCGGACCCTGAAGCTCCCGGATAAATGACAAGCCCAGACTGGCCATAGGAAACAGCTTCACGATCTCGGCCCCGGCTGCGTACGCCGCGACGATCTCCGTTGGCGTCATTGCCCCTGGCCATACATCAATTCCCTGCTCCAAAGCAAATTCGATGACGGAAAGATCCGTGTTCGGGGAAATCAGAAATTGAGCTCCGGCTGAGACCGCTTCCTTCGCCATCTCCACATCAAGCACGGTTCCCGCACCTATATATACAGCGCCATCATAGCGAGTACGCCAATCCTGGATCATATGTAAAGCACCTTCCGTATTCATGGTCACTTCCATGAACCGGATTCCGCCTTGGGTCAACCCTTCTCCTACGAAGTTCGCCTGTTCTCTCGTAATGCCCCGCACGATGGCAACGATTTTCTCGCGTTTGAGTTCAGCTGTCAGTTTCAATGTGTTCCCCCATTTCTATTTACACTTCCGGCACGTTCCTAAATCGCAAGGGCCGTAACTTCAGCCTGCTTCAAGTATATGCGGTCTGAAGCGTTCACGCAAAAAGAGCAGACCCGGAAAACTGTCTTCCCGACCTGCTCTTTAACATCTATAAGGTTATCCGCGGAATTCAGACAGCTCTGCGCCGAGTTCACGCGTTGCTCCGTATACGCTTTGATAGAGTCCAAACAATTTATCATAGGCCTGGACCGCCTGCGGATTCGGAGAATACGAGCGTGCCGGCCGCAAAAACGCCTTTGCGCAGTCCTGAAGGTTCGGGAACCAGCCGCAACCGTAAGCTGCCAGCATCGCCGCACCCATAGCCGGGCCCTGTTCGCTTTCCAGCTTCACGATTTCAGCATTAAACACGTCCGCCTGCATTTGCAGCCACGTTTCGTTCTTGGCGCCGCCCCCGATGGAAATAACGCGGTCGATCCGCTTGCCGGATGCGCGGAGGATATCGATGGATTCGCGGAGAGAGAACGTAATCCCCTCGAGTACCGAACGTGCAAAGTGAGGCAGCTTATGTCCGGCGTCCATGCCAATGAAGCTGCCGCGGATGGTGGCATCCGGATGCGGCGTGCGTTCACCGACGATATACGGCGTGAACAGCAGCCCTCCGCTGCCAGCCGGGATGCTTCCGATATCGCTCAACAGCGCGTCAAAGGAGATATCCGGCGCAAAGGTATCCTTGAACCAGGTCAGGCTGTATCCCGCTGCCAGAGTCACGCCCATGATATAGTAAGCGTCTTTCTCGCTATGATTAAAGAAATGAACCTTCCCTGCAAAATCCACCTCGCGACGCTCCTCATAGGACAAGACCACGCCTGATGTACCAATACTGCACATCGTCTGCCCTTCTTCGAGAATGCCGGCGCCGATGGCGCCGCAGGCATTGTCCGCCCCGCCGGCAAATACCTTCGTCTCTGGCAATAGAGCCGATTGCTTAGCGATCTCAGGAAGCAGAGTGCCGCACTCGTCGAAGGATTCGACCAGTGGCGGGCATAAGGTGTGCGGCAGCTGGAAGGCATCCAGAATTTCGCTGCTCCAAGACTTGCCCGCCACATCCAGCAGCAGCGTTCCGGCTGCATCGGAATAGTCCATCGCGTATTGCCCAGTCAGGCGGAAACGCACATAATCTTTAGGCAGCAGGAACAGGGCAGCCTGTTCGAGCAGCTCCGGCTCAAACTCCTGTACCCATAGAATCTTGGGCAGGGTGAAACCTTCCAGCGCGCGATTGCGTGCAATCCCGAGCAGCTTCTCCTGCAGGGTCTCCTCGATGCGACGGCATTGCGCCGTTGTGCGCGTATCATTCCACAGAATGGCCGGTCGCAGCACTGCACCCTCACCATCTACCAAGACCAGACCGTGCATCTGGCCGGAAAAGCTTAACCCCTCAACCTCGGATGGGTCAATGTTGTTTCCGTTCATTAATTGCCGTAACGACAATACCGTTTTGTCGACCCAATCCTCCGGTCGCTGCTCGCTGTATCCCGGCTTCGGCTGGCTCAGCGGATACGACTCTGAATGCTCGGCGACAACCTTGCCGCTGCGATCCACCAGCACGGTCTTCACAGCACTGGTCCCCAAATCAACTCCGATAACGTAACTCATCTAAATCCTCCTTCGTCTCCTCATGAACCGAACATGAAAACATCGTTGGCATTTCCCCCCGGGCTCACGATGCGTGATCCGGAGCATGCTTGGATGGCTGTCGACCCTAGCTCGCTATAGTTTGCTGTTTGAAATAAGTACACCGGCTTCCCTGAAGGGAGCCGGTGAAGGTTTGGATTTCATGATACAAACACTAAAACGTGTATCGATTAATTGGCAAGAATGTACTGGTTCAGAATCGCTTTCAGCATTTCTTGACGTCCGGATTCGTTCTTGCGCGGAGACTCGTTGTTCAGCGCGTATTCTGCAAGAGAAGCCAGTGTAGCCTTGCCGGATACGACGTCTGCGCCGATGCCTTCACTAAAGCTGCTGTAGCGCTTCGCAATGAAGTCCTCGAATACGCGGTCTTCGATCAGCTTCGCTGCCACCTTCAAGCCTTTTGCGTAAGTATCCATACCGGCGATGTGCGCATGGAACAAATCTTCCGGCTCGAAGGACGGACGGCGAACCTTCGCATCGAAGTTCACGCCGCCGCGGCCGAGACCGCCGTTCATCAGCACTTCGTACAGCGTCAATGTCGCGTCGTAGATGTTAACCGGGAATTCGTCCGTATCCCATCCGATCAGCATATCGCCTTGGTTCGCATCGAGGGAACCGAGCATGCCGTTGATGCGTGCTACGCGAAGCTCATGTTCGAAGGTATGACCAGCGAGCGTGGCGTGGTTGGCTTCGAGATTTAGTTTAAAGTGCTTGTCGAGACCGTATTTTTGCAGGAATGCAATCGTTGTGGCCGCATCAAAGTCATATTGGTGCTTCGTTGGCTCCTTCGGTTTAGGCTCGATCAGGAATTGGGCATCAAAGCCGATTTCCTTCGCATAATCAACCGCCATATGGAACAGGCGAGCCAGATTATCCAGTTCAAGGCCCATATCTGTGTTGAGCAGGGTCTCATAACCTTCGCGGCCTCCCCAGAACACATAGTTCTCGGCGCCGAGGCGTTTGCCGACTTCAAGGCCCTTCTTCACTTGCGCAGCCGCATGAGCGTATACATCCGCATTGCACGTAGTGCCCGCACCATGCATGAAACGAGGATTCGTGAACATGTTCGCCGTGTTCCAGAGCAATTTTTTGCCGGTGGACTTCATGTGGTCTTCAATCGAATCCACGATTGTATCAATATTGCTGTAGAACTCACGCAGGCTGCTGCCTTCCGGTGCAATGTCCACATCGTGGAAGCAAAAATACGGAAGGTTCATTTTCTCCATGAACTCGAAACCTGCCTCAACACGTGCTTTGGCGAGTTCCATGCCGGAGTAATTGCCCCAAGGGCGAACCGCAGTGTCGGCGCCGAACGGATCCGAACCCCCTGCAGTCAATGTATGCCAGTAAGCCATGGCGAAACGGAGATGCTCTTCCATCGTTTTGCCGGCTACAACTTCTGTTGGATTATAAAATTTAAAAGCATAAGGGTTGGTTGATTGGCTGCCTTCGTACTCGACTTTGCTAATGTTGTTAAAATAGGCCATGAATAAATCCTCCTATACCTTGTTAAGGTGTGGTTAACGCTTACAAGGTTATCCTATCACAGGATTTCCACTTTGTCTATTGGTTAAACAAAGTTATTGCTTTACAACTTTTTCAAAACCGATGCCCCCTCCTATTAGGATTATTTTCTACTAAAGTTCAACATATCTCCGTTTGGCTTACTGCCTATGATTCTTCTAAATCCATATTCAAATGTTACGACGATGGAAACCACCGGACTAAGGATTGTGAGTACCCGGGCAGCGTTACGGGCTGTTGCAATTTCGGGGCTTAGCCCCTAGACTATGAGCATATCAAGTCTCCAAAACTTATAATGATTAGAAAGCAAGACTAAAAGGATGAATACACATGGCGAACATTACCGGTGACCAGGCTCTGGTCAAAAAAATAAATACCTCAATTATTCTCGATACGATACGGCAGCACGCCCCTGTTTCCCGAGCAAAAGTATCCACGCTGACCGGACTGAACAAGGCCACCGTCTCCAATCTCGTACAGGAGCTGTGCAGCAACCACCTGGTCCAGGAGATCGGACCCGGCGAATCCAGCGGCGGCAGGAAGCCGCAGCTGCTGCTGTTTAACGGACAAGCTGGTTATGCCGTCGGCGTCGAGCTGCGCGTCAAGCAAATGACCGCCGTGCTTACAGATCTGGAAGGCCGGATTCTTTCCGAAGAGGATACCACCCTTGAAGGACATGACGTGGAATCGGTGACGCGGCTGATGGTTAGCCTGATTCATGGCCTGATGCGGCAGGCTCCTCCCTCCCCATACGGCATCATCGGGATCGGCGTAGGCGTCCCTGGGATGGTGGACGGTGACGGCACCGTCCTCTTCGCTCCCAACTTGGGATGGGACATGGTGCCGCTGCAGAAGCAGCTCGAGCAGGAGCTGGGACTTCCCGTTACCATCGACAATGAAGCGAACGCGGGCGCCCAAGGCGAGCTGCGCTTCGGAGCTGGCCGGGACGCTCGCCATCTCCTCTATATCAGTGCTGGCAGCGGTATCGGCTCTGGCATTATCATCAATGGCGAGCTTTATAAGGGCGCCCGCGGATATGCCGGCGAAAGCGGCCATATGTCCATCGAAGCCGATGGACTGGAATGCACCTGCGGCAACCGCGGCTGCTGGGAGCTGTATGCCTCGGAGAAATCCTACGACAGCAAAGGCGCCGCTCTCCCGTCCAGGCGGACATCCGAGCTGATTCACCATGCAGAGCAAGGCCATGAGGAGACCATCCGGCATTTTGAAGAGCTCGGACGTTATCTCGGTGTTGGCATTACCAATCTTGTCAACGGATTCAATCCGCAATCGGTCATTATTGGTGGTCCGCTATCCGACGCGCGGGCTTGGATTGAGGATACGCTGCGACAGGTCGTTGCCCAGCGCACGCTTCCCTACCACCGTGAGCTAATGGAGATCCGGTTCGCCGAGCTGGGCAGCCGCTCGACCATGATCGGTGCGGCTTACTCCGCCATCTCGCAATTTCTGGGGCCGATACGGGTCTCCATGCCGATTCATTAAAATTGACGATATTTTGTCGTAATTAACACCCTGCATATTAAGGAAAATCCCGCGATTTTCCGCTATAATTAATCTCGTCCTGTAATTTAAATCACGATTCTCCTCGTGGAGAATCGTGTGATCGTTATACAAAAGGGAGAGGAAACGCTCAAATGACCTATGTAAGCACTGCGGAAATATCGGCACAAATGTTTGTGACCATATTGCTGTTTCTCCTAGTTATCGCACCTTTGTTCAGTCTCGCCATCATGCGTTTTTTTCAAGGCAAGAAAAAAGTCGGTTTCATTCTCCTCGGCTCCGGCGTGGCTGCATACGTCGTATTCCAGATCATCATGAGTCTGTTTTTTAGCAAGTGAACATGATCTGAGCGAACGTTGGCAGCATAGGCTCGGAAGCTAAAAAAGCTCCTTCCCTGATTCAGGGAAGGAGCTTTTTATTCATATCATGAAGCAAGCGATCGGCTTGCCATGACGCCTGCTTAGATTAACCCTCCGGGTTCAACGCTTTGTTGAACTGGAGCTTGTTCATGCCAAGTATGCGGTGCTCGCCGATGATCGTGAGCGGTACTGCGCGAACGCCCATATCCCATACTTGCTGCGCGAATTCGTCGTTTTGCTCGATGTTGCGCTCTTCAAATTCGATGCCTTGATCGGACAAGAAGCCTTTTACTTGTTTGCAGTGCGGGCAGTTGTTCGAAGTGTATACAATCACATTTTCCATGGTTGGTCAGTCTCCTCTACTTATGATTTGGCTCTGCTAAAAGCCCGTTCGATCTCTATCTATCAGTTTACAACACGACAGCGTTGTGTTCCAAACTCTCGATATATTTCTCCGCATCCATAGCTGCCATACAGCCGCTTCCTGCCGCAGTGATCGCTTGTCTGTAACGAGTATCCTGCACGTCGCCGCAAGCAAATACGCCTTGGATATTCGTCTCCGATGTTCCCGGGGTCGTTACGATATAACCGTTCGGATCGGTCGTAATGTTTCCGCCGAGGAAACCGGTGTTCGGATGATGACCGATCGCCACGAATACGCCGCTGACCGTGATCGTCTCTTCTTCCCCAGTCTCATTGTTAAGCACTTTGATACCTTTGACGCCTGTCTCGTCCGCAATGACTTCCTGCGGTGTGCGGTTCAATGCCCATTCGATTTTTTCGTTAGCGCGGGCGCGATCCTGCATAATTTTCGAGGCACGAAGCTCCTCCCGACGGTGAACCAGCGTTACTTTGGATGCAAAGCGGGTCAGGAAGTTCGCTTCCTCCAGCGCGGAATCTCCGCCGCCGACAACAACGATCTCTTTGCCGCGGAAGAAGAATCCGTCACATGTTGCGCAGGTACTTACACCGCGTCCTACATTATCCTGTTCTCCCGGAATGCCAAGGTATTTGGCCGTTGCGCCTGTAGAGATGATCAACGTTTCGGCAACTACCTCGCCGATACCGTCTACGTCCAGCTTAAACGGACGCTCTCCGAATTCCACGCTGTTCACCCAGCCTGTACGAAATTCCGCGCCAAAACGTTCAGCCTGCTGACGCATATTGTCCATCAGTTCAGGACCCATGATACCTTCGGGAAAACCCGGGAAATTCTCAACTTCGGTTGTGGTTGTCAGCTGCCCGCCAGGTTGCGGACCTTCAATGACGAGTGGGCTCAGGTTCGCACGAGCCAGGTAGATTGCAGCCGTAAGGCCGGCAGGGCCTGTGCCTATAATAACGGATTTGTACATATCGTTTCCCTCCTATATATGGAACGCTTAATTATAATCATTATAAATTAATATTAATTATGGTTATATCAGAGCCGTCTGTCAATATGTCACATCACACCCCATCTGAAAATATTGTTAATCCATTCTTCATAAATCGCACTGAAATCCAATATTTTTGGGAATTGGACCCCTTTCTGCCATGAAGAAGACGGTCTTGATGTTCTGGAAACGTTTACTCCGAAAATAATCGTACGCATTGAGGGAGTTAGATGAATATAAGGCTGCCAAGTGCCTCCCCCACTCTTTCAACGAAAGGAAGATGAATGTTTGATGAAAAAAGGACAACGTAGGCACGAGCCCTAATGCCGAACCTAGCAGCGTAGAAGCTTGGGAGAAATCGAGATCGTTCACGGCCATTGAGCGCCAACCAAAAAATCCCCTTCTTCCCGAAGAGGAAAAGAAGGGGACTTTATCATTAACACAAGCACAGATTAGCGATGACCGATCGATTAATGGTTGGAACGAAGCAGACGAAGCCCGTTCAGTATAACCAGAATGGTGCTCCCCTCGTGACCGATGACGCCCAGTGGCAGCGCAACGCCTTGAATGAAATTGGCTGCAATCAGTGTCAAAATCACGGTGATGGCAAAGATCATATTTTGCTTCACGATGCGCTGAACCCGGCGTGCCACCTTGACGGTGCCGGCAATTTCATCGATGTTATCATTCATAAGCACCGCATCCGCTACCTCCAGCGCCGTTCCGCTTCCCGAAACGCCCATGCCGATGCCGACGGTCGCGGTAGCCAGTGCCGGCGCATCGTTCACACCATCTCCAACCATAACCACATGGCCGTAACGGGACCGAAGCTCCTTAATATGTGTAACTTTATCTTCCGGAAGCAAGTCGGAGAACACCATGTCTACGCCGCTTTGCTTCGCAATCACGTCCGCCGTCGCCTTGCGGTCCCCCGTCAGCATCGCTACCTTGATGCCCAACTGCTGAAGCTGCTTAACGGCCATTGCCGCTTGAGGCCGGACCGCATCCTGCAGAGCGATCATGCCCGCGATACGGTCTCCCTTCAGAATAACGGATACCGTCTTGCCTTCGGATTCCAGCGTGTTCCGGATGGACAGCCAGTGCTGGCGATTCTCTTCAAGCACGCTCAAATCTTTTTGCGCGGAAGCTTCACCCGAATACTGATCTGCAGTCGGTTGATCCAGAATATCACTTTTTCCTATTTTCCAGGTAATTCCTTCCACTTCCGCCTGCATACCCCAGCCTGTTATGGACTGCCCGTTCTCCACCTGCTGCAGCTCGGCCCCCTCTTTCTGAGCCGATTGGACAATCGCCAAGGCCAGAGGATGCTTCGACATTCTTTCGATAGAAGCACTGATGCCAAGCAATTCATGCCGATCCCAGCCCTCGCCTGTGATAAAATCCGTAACCACTGGCGTACCAAGCGTCAAGGTACCGGTCTTATCAAAAGCAACAACCGCCGTGCGTGCCATATTCTCGATATGGGCGCCGCCTTTGAATAGTACGCCTTTTCTGGCGCGATTGGAAATCGCCGACAGCATCGCAGGCATGATCGAAGATACCAGCGCGCAAGGGGATGCCACGACGAGAAACACCATCGCTTTGTAGAAGGTTGTATCCCAATCCCATCCCAGAACGGGAGTAGCCAGAACAATCAGGGCCACGGTCGCAATGACAACGACACGGGCATAAATCGATTCAAACCGCTTGATGAACCGCTGCGATTCCGGTACTTCGTTCTCCGCTTCTTCCACCAGTTTGATAATCTTGGCGAACAACGTGGATTCCGCCGACTGGGTAACCTCAATGTACAATACGCCTTCCCCGTTCAAGGTTCCGGTAAATACTTCATCGCCTATGGACTTATCGACCGGTACGGATTCGCCGGTAATCGAAGCCTGGTTGACCGAGGAGCTGCCGCGATAAATTTTGCCGTCTGCAGGAATAAGCTCGCCCGGCTTTACCAGAATCAGGTCACCTATCTCCAGCTTGCTGATGGATACCGATACCATCTCCCCCTTCTCGATACGCAGGGCCGTCTCCGGCTGCAGCTCCATCAAGGAAGAGATATCCTTGCGGCTTCTCTCCATGGTATAACTCTCAAGCGCCCCACTGAGGGCAAAGATGAAGATCAGCATTGCGCCTTCATTCCAGTACCCGATCGCTGCAGCTCCCATTGCAGCAGCAATCATTAGCAGATTCACATCCAGATCGCGCTCCTTCAGAAGGGTCTCCACACCTTCTTTGGCCTTTACCCATCCGCCGACGGCGTAGGATATCACATACAACACAACAGAGAGCGGCTCAGACCATTGGCTGGTCAGCCAAGCCACCAGCATCAGCAGACCGCTGCCCAGTGCAGCCACGACCTCCGCGTTGCTCAGCAGGCTGCGTATATCCCACTTCCCAGGCTGCCGCGGCTCACGTGGATCCGCTCCATTTTCTATTGTCGATATGCGTCCAGTCGTCGTTTGACTTTGTATCCATTGCATAACCAATCACCTTCCTAGTTGAGAATGAGATCCATTATTACTACCCTTAAAATGACACATGCTGCCCCGGCTTGGCCGGAGCAGCATGCTAAATGAGAATGAGAATCATTTTTGAACTTATACAATTTATTTTCCTTCGTACAACTTTATATGTATCATACTCATTTCACCCTCATTTGTAAACCATATTTTTCACATTTTTTAATTGCTGAAGAGTGCCTATTGGTGTTCCCTGATGCTGAAGATGAACCTTCAACACGTAAAAAAGCCCTTGCGAACTCTCGCAAGGACTTCTCTCTATACAATCACTTATTTCGTAAAGCGCTCACATTCCATCAATCGACAATCGTCGAACATCTGCGGCGCATCTCCAGCCTCGCGCCGGTTATTCGAATGGCTGCAATCTCTGAGGGCTGACAGCACACCTCATGTATGCCCTGCCGGTAAACCATCCGTAAATCCGTGGCAGCCACCCCATTGATCCGGAGCGTTAATTGCGGCTTCGTTCGCCTAATTCGATGGATCATCTCTGAGAAAGCCGCAACCCTGTGTCCTGCCTCATCCGACGATCCGAGATTCTCCGTCCCCTCCGAATCGAATACAATCACATCGGCCAAACGGGCAATCTCCGCTGCCGCTGCTGGGTTCATCCCTTCTCCGAACAGCGCCCCATAGCGAATACGCACAAAACGCCTTTGATCCATAAGGGTCTGCTCTGCCACTTCTTCGATAAAATTATGAATCGATATAAAGTCATCCGCGTGCGCCGGACGTACAGCCAGGACCTCTAATTGGCAATCTACGCCTTCCTCGCTGCACTGCTCCACAGCTCGGAACAGGGACTCCAGCTGAGCATCCTGCACTTCACGTAACTCCATCGTGTTGGAAAGCCGGGTATCATGCAGCAAGCTGACCGCACATCGGGCTCCACCCGCCGCCTGAAACACCGACATCCAATAGGTCTTCCATAGCATAATGAGTCTCCGCCTTAAAAGGGCGCTCTTCTCTGCGCTCCGCGAATTCAACCACGCCGTGTAAACCTCCTGCAGCAGGCCATGCTGCAGAGCATCCTCCCCGCGTATCAGCCCAATTCCCTGAGCACCTTGCCTGATATCTCGTGCAATGGATTCAGGGTCTGCGGATCGGCTCATGACTTTCAGTCTTCGGTTCCTGTCACTCCACCCCAGCAGTCGGGTCAAGGAAGGTCTGTCCATGCCGTTATGCCGGATCCCGGAAACCCTGAGGGCTTCTTCAATATCGTCAGGCGATGCCAGTAACAGCAATACCTCCTCATGGGTGACTCCTCCTGCCATTGCAAAATGCTTCAGCAGATCCGTCTCGGGAGAAATCTCGTTTGCCATAATCTCCTCTGCTCTGATGAACTCTTCATCTTCAAATCGACGCTCTCCCAATTCACTGCCAGCTCCCCATTGCCTTTCCGTCATGGTTATCCTTCTACTCCCTTTCACCTTGAATTGGATAAACGCCTCCTTACAGATTATTATGAAACAATTGGAAATATACAGCGCATGGGATAAACACCGGCTGAAAAATATCGGGAGAGAACGAACCATGCCCCTACTCTCTTTATGCAGGATGCCTGCGCAAAGGCGGGAAAGCTTGACCTATCTATTTATCCTCATTTCACGGACAGGATAAAACCTATACAATGGAGGAATGAATCGAAGACGCAAGAAAACGTAAGGGAGAGTTGAACATGAGAACTGATTATGATCATTGGGAACCGATCAGCGTATCGGATACCGTCAGAATTTTTGCTGATATCCCTGCTCGTTGGTATATCGCCGGGGGCTGGGCTTTGGATTTATATTTGGGAGAGCAGACCCGGGAACACGGCGATATCGATATCCTGATCCTTCGCGAAGAGCAGGCCGCCATTTACGCTGCATTAGCCGAAGAATGGACGCTGTACAAAGCGGATCAAGGAACCTTATCAATCTGGGAGGAAGGCGAATATTTGCATTCGGTTGGCGATGTATGGGTAAGCCGAAATGATGAAGCCCCATTTTCATTCCAGATCATGTTGGTAGAAACCGAACAGGACCGCTGGGTTTATCGAAGAGAACCGTCGATCCGAAGACCTCTCCAAGATATATCCTTAAAAACAGACCAAGGAATTCCCTATCTGAAACCGGAGATACAGCTTCTATATAAGGGTGGCAGTAAGAACATTCGGGAAAAAGACGAGCAGGATTTAATCAAGGTGCTCCCCTTCCTTCACCCGCAAGCTAAAACATGGCTTACCCATGCGCTCCGTACGCAGTTTCCATCGGGTCACCCCTGGATCGATTACATCGCATCCTCGTTATAGCCGCCTAGCGGACACACATCTCCATAAAAAAGACTGCTCCATGGTTTAGCCAAAATAACCGGAGAGCAGCCGCTATCATATCATTGCTTTATCAGAATATGGAATTCACATTCAGCTCGTTTCACTTTTTATACTTGTCCTCACCGAAATCGATGTTCATTATCCGAGCGACCAAATGCGGTAAGTCCGTATTATTGTGTAGTCCGCGAAATAACTCAGATCCCGGTCCAAAAGCATACAGCGGAACATCCACACCCGTATGCAGATAGGTATTCCATCCCACGATGGAACGTTTGCTGATGACATGATTTATAGCTTGCATAGCGTCAGCAGCATTTATAATCGCGATTTCTTCCTCAGGCGTCACATCGATGCCGGCATAAGCTTTGAGCACCTCTTTGACATTGCTTCTATCCGTCTTCAGCTCTTTAGTCATATAGAGTCCGGATGCTTGTACCTGCCGGAGCACCTCCAGTTTGGCGTCCGTTTGATCATATCCTCCGACCGCCATTCCTCCGGTGTCGTGATCACCGGCTATAAAGACTAGCGTGTTCCCGTCCTCTTCTGCAAACTTTCTTGCCAGCTCCACTGCTTCTTCGAACGATTCCGTGTCCTTCATGGCCCATGCGGCATCATTGTAGTGACCGGCCGAATCAATCTGGCTTCCTTCCACCAGCAGGAAAAAACCGTCCTTGTCTCTACGGAGAATATCGATCGCTTTTCCCGTCATTTCTTTCAGGCTTGGTTCGTTCGTATGCTCCCGGTCCAGCTCAGGCGCCATATCTCCGTCCGCGAACAAACCGAGAATTCGGTTTCCACTTACTAATTCCAGTTGAGTTCGGTTCTCAACTACACGATAACCTCTCTGTTTCGCTTCTTCCAACAGATTGCGGCTGCTTTGCTTCCCTCCCATAGTCTCAGGAAGAAAGAAGGCCTTACCTCCCCCTAGCAAAACATCCGCAATTTGCAGTTGCTGCTGCGCAATAAGGCTTTCATCTTTCCTTGAGAAAACATGCGATGAGAACGCAGCTGGGGTCGCATCGGTAATGCTCGAAGTAGCTACGAGACCGGTTGCCTTCCCCTGTTCGCGGGCCGCCTCAAGAATCGTCTTGCGCTCAATCCCATCGGGAGTTCTCCCGATCATTCCGTTATTCGTCTTGTATCCCGTGGCCATTGCAGTCGCCGCTGCGGCTGAATCGGTGAGCGCGGAATCAGCCGAATATGTCCTTACCATGCCTACAATCATGGAGTCCATCACAGAGGGCTCACCCTTGTATAAACGGTAGTTGGCTGCATAGGCAGGTGAAAATCCATCCGGAATCATAAAGATTACGTTTTTGGCCTTCGTACGAGAATTGGAGGCGGCTGCCTCCGCCGATTGGTCAGCCTGTAAACCCAACATGCAGCATACCAGCATAAGAGTCAATATGGCAGCAGCTGAAAGCTTAATTTTCACAGTTCCTCACCTTCCTTAACGGGTATTCTGAAGCCTGGAACCAAATATGAACGGGGCACATGCGTGCCCCGATTCGCCCACTGTTGTCTCAGATGAATTGATGCATGTCCTGTTTGCTACAGCAGCAGCTTGCTCAGCACGTTGTCACTGATACGGACTACATTGTTGTTATAATCGTTCCAACCTAGGCTGCCGGCCCAGTTAACTGAACCGACAGAGAACACAGCGCCGCCGCCATGAATATCAAAATAAGTCATGTCCGCCCGCACGAGCGGATTTTCGGTGCCCCCCTGACCTGGTGCAGTATGAAGTTGATCTTCATGCACGAATTGGTAGTTATCGTCATGACCGGTCGATGTTGCCAGACGCAGCGTGTGCGGAGGTGTTCCGAAACTCAGATCGTAACGGTCGATCTCATCGCCAGCGGCTCCTCCGGCAGCATGTCCGAAATCACCAATGATCTCGTTCTCGTCGATACCGTCAAAAATAAACCCGGCTTCCGGTTTGAAGCTGTCATCTAACCGCCGGTAGCCGGTAGCAGACCCGCCACCCAAAGCGCTAGTACCTACACCAACAAGACGCTGGGGCACATAACCATGGTGACGCCATAGACCGCCGGACTCCCCCGTCGTGCTGTGGAACAGTTCACCAGGAGGAGAATCCGAAGCACGTGAACCGGCGTTACCGCGCCTTACTTCCAATAGTGACGGCCGGTCCGGATCAAGACTCGTCACCCAATAAAACCCGTTCCCGCCTAAATACATGACCCGCCCGCCGTTCGCTAAATATTGCTCCAGCGCCTTCATCATCGGTCTCGTCCAGTATTCGGGATGGCTCCCGGTGATCAGCACCTTGTAAGGGCTCAATAGATGTACTCCCTCATGATGCAAATCCTCGTCCGTAGCAACGTCATAGCTCTGACCCCGTTTTTCCAGCCACCCTGTAATGTACAGATCGGCGGAAAAGTGGCGTACAGCCCGCCAATTACGGTAGTGAGGCCGGATATTCAGAAGCGGTCGCAGACGGGATGAGAATTGCACGCCGCTGCCATCGTTATGCAGGTCGTAGATGGAGCTGCCCACCTCGGGATGTTCATCCAAATAAACGTCCTGGGAAGGAAGAACGTAGTCCTCACCCAGATAGTCTTTGGCAAATTTAAACAGCCGTTCGTTCCCGTAAGCCAAATAAGTATTCGTCGGCGCAAGAAACAGAACGGGTTCACTTGCGGTTCCTTGAAGAGGGCGAACAAAGAAAGGAATAAAATCTACGCTGCCTTCAGCTTCAAGTTTGAGCGCGTATATTCCGCTCGGCAGATCGCCCGGGATCTTCCAGGAAATATCAATCTCCCACTCGGCATCGACAAGATCATTATCATGAAAGTGAACAGCCGCATATTGTTTAGGTGCGTGCCGGTAGTCCAGGTGTTCCCCAGTCCAGTTGTGACTGGTTACCGCTCTTGTGCCCCCCTGATGCAGGGTGCCGTGATAGCCGCCTGCCGACAGGTCCTCAAGGCGTGTTGAAGCAATATCGACGCTGAAATCGTAATCCGCTAGGGGAACAACGCCAATTCCGTCTGTGCCAAGCAGTACGTCCGGTAACAACTCCTCGGGTAGAAGCTCTCCCCAGAACCGGGGATTGCCGATTTTACCATTGTAATGATGAATGGTGCGTCCCGGAGCGGCAGGGTCGGAATCCGCAGCGATCAGGACGCGCGCTAAGGCGACATTGCTGTAATCCAGATTTGCAGCAGCGGTATGAACTTGTAGGCCGTCATCCGCCTTCCACCCGTCCCGGCTGTTGACAAAAAGCTTGACTGCCTGTGTGCTTGCCGCATACTGAAGGACTACGGAATACCATATATTCTCCTTAAGCGGGATATCGGTGCGGACTGTAACGGATTGCCCGCAGCCCCCGGTTAGGGATAACGCCAGACGTCCGTCAGTTTCCAATGCCAGGGCAGCGCCGGATGTGCCATCTGCAGAGCGTGCGGACCAGACGGTCTGAATATAGTCATATACGGGAACCGTCGGGAAAATCCACAGCTGTGCCGAGAATTCGCCGCTCTGCATCCAATTTCTCGGCAGGGGCAGCTCGGCATAGGAACCTGGAGCCGTTATCTGCCGCCGCCCGGGATATTCACCTGCACAATCTGCCGACACCGGTTCTGTCGGCAAAAAAGTCGAGTTGTCCGGATCAGGCATTCCTCCGATTAAACGCACAATATTAGCCGTATATACCGAGCTTCCGGTATCAATCATAAAGTGCAGATCTTGACCGGGCTGGACGCTGAATTCATTCGTATACCCGATAATAGTTACAGGATTTGGCGCCTGCGGATCGGTCACATTCGCCTTCACATCTTCTTTTGACATTCTTACATTCCTCCCGTAGTTCAAAGTTTTCTTTGTACAACGTGAATCGGTTCTGTTATGCCTGCCATGAATAAGATGAGAACAAACACCTGGGTTCCTTCCTCTTATACCGCATACAAGTTTTCGGGATTTTTCCATAAGTTGTATGAGATATAATAGAATTATAGCATGTAAATATTATGGTAAGAAGGCAAAACTTGTTATAATAAATAAAATCTACTGAATATTGGCAGTGATATCAATTGATCCTTGCATGATTATCCACCTGTTTATTCAATAAAATGAAAAACACCATGACGAAGCAGGAATAATTCCCGCTTCGTCATGGTATTGTGAGGATCCTATCTTCTGATGCCTGCTGTAATTCAGGAGTTCTCCCGTTTGCTTTTAATCACCCATTCCGTCAGGTTCTTAACACTGCTGATGGAATCCAGAGTCAAATCATCCTCGTCCACCGTAAAGTCAAACCGCTTCTCTAACTCCGCAAGCAGTCTAATGAATGTCATAGAGTCCAATACTCCGGCCGTGCCGATTAAGACGGTATCATTATCAACAAATGACAACTGAAGCATTTTCTTAATTATGTCCGTAATCTCTTGTTCGATCGCATCGCGGTTCATCGTTTATTCTCCAATCTCGAGCCAATTAAATACTTTGTGCGGAAGCGGCAGTTGCAGTATGTAAGTGGATGCCAAGTCATCCGCAGCGGATTTCTTGAAGCCCAGCATTTCCAATAACAGTCTGGCCGGTAAATTTCGTTGTTTGCGCACCAATCGGCACCGTACAGCTTTCGCCACCGGCACCTGTTGTCCCAGCCGTTCAAGAACCGTATACAAAAATGCCGAAGCGATGCCACGGCCTTCGATCCGACAGGAGATGCAAAAGAGATCCAGATTGATTTCTGCGTCGACGATATTCACAAAACAGGTCCCGATAAGCCCGTGCGCGCCGAACCGATCCTCAAGCTTGGCCACATACAAATAGCGGCCGTCCTGCTTGCAATAGGAATCGACGAACGTCATGTCAATTCTCTCCAGCAAATTGTTCATCTGATTCGTACGATGGGACAATTCAACAACCCGGGGGTAATCCCTCTCCTGCGCTAATCGGATCTGCAGCTTCATACCGCATTCCTTTAAAAATTGCTCACGGCTTCCCTTGTGCTCTTTTTGGGCTTCTTCTCTCCTAGATCGCGCCTGCATATATTGACGCCGGTTCTCCGATTCCTCGGTCGCATGACCGATCTGAAATTCGGGGTACTCAGGCAAATCCCGATATTGACGGGCGTCATATGTACGTATCTGAGGAGCATAATAGTTTATTTCAAAGCGTTCGAACGGATCATTATCGATCAAAGCCAGCGTATCCAACCCGATATTTAGTTCCTTCGCTATCCGTTCCATACTGAGCGCTTTTGAGTCAAAATGACACTGTGAATACAGAAAATATTGACCGACGCCCAGCTCCTCCAGCTTGCTTTTCACCTGGTCCCAGTTGTTGCGGCTGGCTATGCTCTGAACAATTCCGCGTCGGTCCAACGTATCGAGGACGTTTATTATCCCCGGCAGCAGTTTAATGCCTGCTTTGTCTTCTTTAAGCGTTCCCTGCCACAACGTATCGTCTAAGTCCCATACTAGACATTTAATCTTGGGGTCCATTAGGAAATAGCTCCATCGTCAAATGTGTCGGCTTGAAGCCGTATTTCTTATAGAGAAGCCGCATCGGCAAGTTGCTCACATGCACCTTACCTACGATCTGCGTAACTTCCTCGCTTCTGCAGTAGTTCATTCCCGCCTCGAAGAGCTCATCGACATAGGCGGTTCCCCGGCAGGATTCAGCAATATAGAAACTTTTGAAATTCGCATACGTCTCTTTGGTAACCGAGTTTTTACGCGGGGTTATCCACATCCAGCCTGAGACTTCCCCATCCACATCGAGAACAAGCATTCCTTCCCTTTCATATCGAAGAGCCTTTTCTAGCTTTTTCGTATGAAATAGAGGATCGGTAATCGCATCTTCTCCGAATGAAATCATGGAGATTTCCGTCTCGAATATTGTAATAACAGGAATATCCTGGGGCTCGATTTCTCTAATCGGCATCGTGCTGTAACTCCAATCTGTATTCTTATGCGTTCTTTTTTTGAATGAGCTCGAAAGTCTCATAGCGGCAGCCCGGGCAGCCCTCTTTCTTCAGGTGCTCAATCGTTTGCCACTCCATTTGGAAACCTACTTCGGTCACGCGATTACAGCGTTTGCACTCGTATAAGCGAACCGTACGTTTGACTTCCCCGGTATACAGCGCTTGCCTGTATTCACGTTCAATACTTTCATGGGTCTCTTCAGTAGATTGTAACACAATCATCTGGCTTGTGTTACCAATAATTTCCGCACCGATATATTCATTGAAGCGAGGCAAGACACTCGTCACTAACAAGCCCATATTGGCAAATTCGCGCTGCATCGCCAAGGTGAAGTCAGGCGATTTGTGGGCGAACGACAGGAAGATAGGCAGTCCTACATCCCGCTTCAGCAATTGAATTCCGCGGGAGACGAATAACGACATCCCCTGCTGTGTATAAGGCGGATCGGTGAATACGCAATCAAAGCGGTGCAGAAATTCAGACGGAAGCTGTTCGCGAAAATCCATTTCGTAGCAGACGATCGGCAAATCTTCGGTTTCCGCCAGATAGTTCACATAGCTGGTAATACGTTTGTCAATTTCGAATACGTAAATACGGGTGTTCGACTTGGAGGCATCGTTACGATAAAGCTGCTTCAGCAGAAACGCCAGCGACACGCTGACGAGATCATCGTCCCCCAGACAAACGATGTCCCTGCCGATTAGAGCCTCGTGACGAAGCGCCAGAACAGCCCGGTTCATGCTTGTAGCCAGAGTGCAGCTTGACTGATCAATCGTAACATCGACCTGAGGCCGTCCCTCAAAGACGCTCTCCAGCTTGGTCATCATGTCCTTCAGTTCGTCAGGCTGCCACTGCTCGTACTTCAAACGCTGATACAGGTCATGATCCAAATCGCCGAACCCCATCACTTGCTCGACAAAACGGCTTCCTCTTGCCGTGCAGTTCACCCCCCGCTTTTGTTCAATGAGGCCAACCTTGATTAGCTCTTTCTTAATTGCGGACACCAGCGGCAGGGGCAGCAGCGTTTTTCTGGCAATCTCTTTGGTGGAAATGCCCGGTTTGAAGTAAATATCCAGAAGAATATTCTCAATTACTTTTTTTCCTTCTTTCATTGACACTTGAGAATAAACGTAATCTATCAGTTCCTCGTTCATATATTTACCACCATCCCCTTTAATAAATATATTATCCAACACAATGCACAATTGTATATTATTGTATTCCCATGAAGTTCAATCATTATCCTATATTTACCATAAAAAAGCAAGGCATCCGTTGACAGGCGATAGCCTTGTCTCATGATGCCTTGCAGGTAAAGTTGCCTCGTATTATTCCATGACAGAGATTCGAATGAACGGACTTAATTGATGAATCGTGCGATATTTGAATAATTGCTGTCCTTCTGCCGATAAACCTTGTTTCTCCATTTCGATCTCAACCCGAACAGCATGAAGGGACGTTCCGCCAAGCCGGAAAAAATCGTCATCAATTCCGATGCCGCCGATCCCGAGCACCCGTTCCCAAATTTGTACCAAGGCTTCCTCTGTCTGATTGGACGGAGCCCGGTACGGAGCTCTCAGAGCTGTGCTCTCTTCTACTTCCTTTGCCGGAATCTGGAGCATCCTTAAAGCGTCAGAATACTGCAGCGGAAGCAAATGACGGCGATGCTGCTGATTTTCACGGCCGCTGAGAACTTCTTCCCAGCCCGTTCTCTCTAAACTTTGCGCCGGCCCTGTGGCGGTGCCCGCTTCTCCTTGATATTCGCTGCCGGTGAGCTGAGGCTGGGTCAGTCCTACGCCGGGCAGTGGCTCGTTAAGGACTTCAATATGCTTGATGGAATCTGGGATATCCTTTACTGCAATCCGGAAACACACCCTGCGGCCGGACTCCTCCGTGATGCTCCACGGTCCCGATCTCAAAAATGCGAGCAGCGGCTCATTTTTCCCGGTAATTGTGCACACAGCCTCCATATATTCGGCCTTCCGTTCATGGCAATAAGCCTTTAAAGAACTGATGACGGCCGACTCGATCCCTCTCCCAAGAATGCGGCAGCTGAGTAGGAATACATCCAGATGAACAATATCGTTTTCGAAGCGCGTTATGACCGCCCCTGTCAGTCCGTAATGCCCGAACCGGTCTGAGGCTTCAATCGCCCAGCATTTCGTATCCGGTTCAGCCCGCGTAGCTTCCAGTTCACTCTCTGACATTATATCTGCGTTTAGCGTGAATTGATTGGTGCGCTGTGTCAGCTGGGCTATGCGGGGCAGTTGTTCGGCAGTTGCTTCGTAAATGCCCAGTCTAAGCTCCAATTCGTCGAGAAAAGTCTGCAGAGAGGGAGCCGAAGAACGAATTTCTCTGCGCTTGCGCTCTGAGACATACATTTCGGTTCTCCGTTTATCCTCTTCTGTCACGCGCAGGCGATCTGTTGCCCAGATATGCTCCAGGAATGCCGGGATTAGACGCTCTTCAGGAAGCTGAAGCGTAAGGACTTCCGGACACTGTGACTGTACCTCGGAACATTCCAGCGAACTGTCATCGATGAAGATAAAACTGTCCAGTCCTAATCCGAGTTCTTCCGCCAATGAAAGCAAGTTTTCGGATTTTAAGTTCCAATTGATCCTCGTTCCCGCAAAATGCTCTTTTTTAAGCAGCATGTCTGGGTTATTGTCCAGTACATTCCATACATCTGCTTCATTATTCTTGCTGACCAGCACCAACAGCATACCCTCTTGCTGCTTGCTCAGCAGATACCGCTGGAACTCGCGGTAGGGACCGGAGGCTGTTACCCCTGCCGCTCCATCCTCCCCGCATACCCCATGCCAGAGCGTGTTATCGCAATCCACCGCAATAACTTTGAAGGGATGTCCTTGCCAAGCGAGCAGCCGACGTGCAATAAGAGTACCGATTGCCGCATAAGATTCCGGTGTGAACGGCATATGTGCAGCTTCATCGGCAGTGGAATCGTGTATGTGTTCAATACCGAACATGGAGCCAAGCTCTCTGAAATCGATAACCTGAACACAATCCAGCCTTTCCAATTCGCGCTTCCAACGATTCCCGAGCTCTTCCAGGTAGCTCTCCATGACCGGAGAAGCCCCTAATGAAGCGGATACGGGAAACACTCCGGCGAATATCGGGCCCGTTCTCCGGCCAGCAGATAATGTCTGCAGCATATCGGCCAGTGCTCGTTCTAGCTTTTTAATCTGCTGGGACTCCGGAGAGCGGTCATCCCGCAACCAATCTTCAAAACGGACGAGCAGCAGTCCCGCAGCCTCTTCGGACGAGAAGGAGCTGTCCGGGTTCAATAGCTCCTGAAACACTTGTTGATATGGTGCAAAACGGATATCGACACGTGTTCCGAACTGCTCTCCCCACCAGCTGACATAAGAACGGATCGGGTCCGCAGTAAAGGTAGAGACGGCCGTTACGGTAAAGACACGCTCCGGCAGCGAACTGCTTCTTTTTGCCGCCGCTTCAGCCTCCTGCTCTTCGGTGAACAGCCGGATTTCGCTCAATTCAATAGCCGGGTTGTCCAGAGCCAGTTCAATCAGATCCGTAAAATGCCCCATGAGTCCCGCCATGGTTGCTTCCGCGAACAAAGCGGTATTGTACTGCATGACACAGAGCAAGCCGCCATGATCGGCATAGCCGATATCGAGTTTGAAATCGAGCTTGGAAATTCCCTTCGTAATTTCAAAATTCTCGAAAGTGAGTCCTTCGGCGGTAAGCACGGTGTCACCATCAAATTCATTGTGAAAAATCATCATCGTATCAAACAGCGGATTACGTCCGCGCGGTAGTTTCGCCGAGAGCTTCTCGACCATCCGGTCGAACGGGAAGTCTTGATTCTCATAGGCGTTCATCATCGTGTCATTCAGAATAAGCAGTTGATCGAGAAGACTGAGCCGGTCTTGGAAGCGGACCCGGATCGGCAGGAAGTTCGTGAACATGCCTATTAAAGGCTCCACATCGGCATGCCGCCTGCCTGCCACCAACGAGCCGACCGTAATGTCGTCCTGACCGGTATATTCATGCAGCACAATCGTGTATAGATGAAACAAGAGCACATTAATCGTAACATTCTGGGATTTGGCCAAAGCATTCAGCCGGTCTGCGGTTTCCTTGGACAAGCTGATCTTGTGCGCTCTGCCGACAAACGATTGAAATTCAGGTCTCTCGAAGTCATACGGCATGTTCAGCACGGGGATGGTCTGCCGGAACTGGTTCATCCAATAATCCTCTTGCTTCCGAATAACATCCCCGCTCAACAGCCGATGCTGCCATTCCGCGAAATCCTTATATTGAATGCGCAGAGGCGGGAGATCCTTTCCGGCATACAGATCGCTGAATTCCTTAATAAACACATTCATTGAAGCGCCGTCCGAAACAATATTGTGCATATCCATAAACAGCACATGTTTCTCCGGCTCTATTCGAACGAAAGCGGCGCGAATAAGAGGGGCTTTGCCCAGATCAAACGGCCTGATAAACTTCCGCATGATTTTCTTTAAATCTTCCTCGTCCGCTTCCATGCGTTCCACGGTAAACGTGAAACTCTCATGAATTTGCTGAACCGGTTCTCCGTCTACCATATGAAACGAGGTGCGCATGTTCTCATGACGGTGAATCAATTGAATGAAAGCCTGCTCGAAACGATCCGCTTCCGCTTTTCCGTGTACCCACAAAGCCATCGGCATGTTGTAAGTCGTTACCGAACCGATTTGCTGATGAATGAGGAACGTGCGTTTCTGTGCAGAGGACAAGCGGTAGTAAGGTTTGCTCTCTGCCGGTTCGATTGCAAAATATTTATTTTTAGCTTTCTGTCCGATATAACGGGCAAGCGCACTTATTGTCGGCATGTTGAATATATCCGACAAAGCCAGCTCTACATCAAGTTCCTTGTGAATCTTAGTGATCAGACTGGTCGCTTTCAAAGAATGCCCGCCTATTTCGAAGAAATCCTCATAAATTCCGATGTGCTCTAAGCCGAACAGATTGCGCCATATGCCGGCCAGCGTCTCTTCCAGCGGGTTACTTGGTTCGGATAACCCTTTCTCTTTCTGGGTCTCTATCCGGTCATCCCACTCCGTATTAGCTTGTTGTCCTGCCCTCTTCGCTGGCAAATCGGAGTGGACGATCTGGATTCCTTCCTCATCAAGCCAGAAACGGCGACGGTCAAACGGATAAGTTGGCAAAGGAATACGATTTCTTTTCCCTTCCCCGTAGAAACGGGTCCAATTGATTTTTATCCCCGCATTCCATAGACGCCCCACTTGAAGGAGCAGGTAAGCGACATCAGAGGTATTCTGCTTCGGATGACGCAGGAGGTTCACCATAACACGCTCTTTAGGGGCCCCGGCTGGGTTTTTGGAGAATTCATGATGACTCTTCGCAAATACGGTCAGGGCATTGCCTCCGCCAACCTCTACAAACGCAGCGTCCATTTCGTTCATCAGGGTACTGAGCCCGTCTGAGAACCTTACCGTGCCGCGCAGGTGCTGTGCCCAGTAAGCGGGACTGATTGCCTGCTCATCCTGAATCCAGGTTCCGGTGACATTGGAAATAAAGGGAAACTGCGGTGCTTTCAGCACAAGCTTGCCTACCTCGCGCTCATAGGCTTCCAGAATGGGTTCCATCATGGCGGAATGGAAGGCGTGTGACGTGTAGAGACGACGGCATTCGACTCCTTTCTCTTCCAAGGAACCAGCCAATGACTCGACCGCTTCCGAAGTGCCTGAAACAACGCACATGGAAGGAGCATTCACCGCAGCCAGCGATACGCCGCCGGACAACAGTGGAAGTATCTCCTGCTCGGTCAGCGGAACGCTTAGCATGACACCGCTTGGCAGATTCTGCATCAATTGACCGCGAAGGGTAACGAGCCGCACGGCATCCTCCAACGAGAAGACGCCTGACAGACATGCAGCGACGTATTCACCGATGCTGTGCCCGATCATGGCTTGCGGCTGTACTCCCCATTTCATCAGCAGTCTGGCCAGCGCATATTCGACTGTAAACAGAACCGGCTGGGCAATGTCAGTCCGGTTAATAAGTGACGTATCCGGCTCATCGGCGGAGGGATATAGTACCCGCTTCGCCTCATGGCGGATCTCATCTTGCATCAGCTCGAAGCAGCGGTCCGCCTCCTCGCGAAACACCGGCTCCTGTTCATACAACTCCCTGCCCATTCCGGTGTACTGCGAGCCTTGGCCGGAAAACATGAATACGACCGGCGGCTCATCGACAGAGGCAAATCCGTTCTGAACTTCGGGCGAACCTGGTTGATCCAGCAGCATGACCGCTTCATCCGCGCTTCCGCAGACCAGTGTCCTGCGGTACGAGAAAGCAGCCCTTCCCTCATGGAGCGTATAGGCCATATCTGCGAGGCTCACGTCAGGATGCTCCTGCAAATGCAGCGCTATCCGCTCCGTCAGTCTGTCGAGCGAAACTTCCGTCTTGGCCGACAGAGAGATAAGCTGCGACGACCTGCCCCGTGAGGAAGCGGAAGCAGGCGGCGCTTCCTCCAGGACAACATGCGCATTCGTGCCGCCGATGCCAAAAGAGCTGACGCCTGCCCGGAGAGGGAAGGCATCGTTGGTCCAGTCTTTTAACCGGTCGTTAACAAAGAACGGACTGTTCTCAAAATCGATTTTGGGATTCGGACGTTCATAGTGAAGGGTAGGCGGCAGTTGTTTATGGGCCAGGGCGAGCACGGTCTTAATGAATCCGGCTACCCCTGCGGCGTTGTTCAGATGCCCGATGCTGGATTTAACCGAGCCGATGCCGCAGTATCTCTTCTTGTCCGTTTGAAAAGCGGTCTTCAATGCTTCGATTTCGATTGGATCGCCAAGTGTCGTACCTGTACCGTGCGCTTCAATATAGCTGATGCTTTCCGGCTCCACTTCAGCTACATGATGAGCGGCACGGATTACGGACGCCTGACCTGATGTACTAGGAGCGGTATAGCCTACTTTTCGGCTGCCGTCGTTATTGATCGCCGAGCCTTTAATTACAGCGTATATATGGTCGCCGTCTGCAAGTGCATCCTCCAGCGGTTTCAAGGCGACAATCCCGGCGCCTTCACCAAAGACGGTACCCGCCCCTTTCTCGTCGAAGGCCCGGCAGTGGCCGTCAGGGGAATTAATCATCCCTTCCTGATAGAAATAACCGGCTCTCTTGGGCAGTTGTATCGATACGCCGCCGGCCAGCGCCATGCTGCATTCCCCGCTGAGCAGACTTTGACAAGCAAGATGAATGGCAACAAGCGATGTCGAACAAGCTGTCTGCACCGTAAAGCTTGGTCCCTTCATATTGAGTTTATAAGAAACAAGTGTGGCCATATAATCGCGTAAATTCAGCATAGCCGTCTCCAGGGTGGCGGATTCTTCCGCTGTTCCCAGCCCCTTGAACGCGCGCATGAACCAGTTGGAATTAAAAGCCGCGCCTACATATAACCCGATCGAGCCTCTATATGTCTTAGGATCATATCCCGCTTGTTCGAGCGCTTCCCAGGAACATTCGTGCATAAGACGGAACTGCGGATCCATAAGCTCGGCCTCGCGAGGCGTATAATCGAAGAATTCGGGATCGAAGTACTCGAGATCATCGAGTACTCCCTTGGCCTTCACATAATTAGGGTGAGTCACCGTCTTCACATCGATGCCTTCTTCCAACAGCTCTTCATCACTGAAAAAAGAGATGCTCTCCTTGCCGCTGCAGAGGTTATCCCAATATTCCCGCAAGTTTTTGGCTCCCGGAAACCTGCCGGACATGCCGATTACGGCAATTTCCGAACCGTTATACTCCCTACCGTTCGATATGCTCATAGCAAGACCTCTCCTTTGCGTCTCTTTTCTTTTTGCTGCTGCTGCCGCTTTCTTCCCTTCGCGGCGGAGTCGATCATTTGATGTTCCATCTCCGCCTCTTCCGCCTCGTTTTCTTCGCTGTGGGTAAGGCGCTGAGCTAGGGCATGAATGCTGGGATAGGTGAACATATCAACAACGGCGATACTCTCGTCTAACGCTTCATTCAATTTGGCGGTCACCTGGATCATATCCAGCGAGCTGGCTCCCAGATCGAAGAAATTATCGTGGATACCTACCTCGTCAATACGGAAAAATTGTTTCCACACCTCGGCTATCGTCTTCTCAACCCGATTGCGGGGCGCCGCATAAGGTGTGGTTAGATCCGGCCTGCTGAATGAGGCGCCGCCTGCCGCGTGACTGTCTTCTTTCTTGCCTGCGCGCCGAATCCATTGATCGATCCGCGTCTGAAGATCACCGGTCGATACAATAATTTGGTTGCTGCCGCACGGACTGTAGACGTACCGGAACAGATCAGGCGCTTCGGCTGGCGTTATCGCCAGTTCGACAAGCGACTCTCCGATCGTCGAGCGGTGTTCTTCCCAGAATTCCCACGCATCCCAATTGACGCACAGCCACTTCGTCCCGCCAGCCCGGTTCTGTTTGCGGGCAAAAGCATCCATGTACAAATTCGCGGCCGAATAAGCGCTGAAGCCGAGTCCCCCGAGAATGCTGGCGATGGAGGAGAACAGGATGCATATCTCGGCCTCCCTGTCGGCAATTAGCCTGCCCAGCGTCTGCAAACCCTGGACTTTGGCCCGGAACTGCTCGTCGGACTGGTCTCCGCTAATATTCTCTATCGCGCGGAAAGATTCGCCGCCAGGAAGTCCCGCCGCCTGCACGACGCCATGAAGGCGGCCGTACTCACGATCAATAAACTTGAATACATGGCGCATCTGTTCTTCATTAGACAAGTCGGCCTGCATATAGGTAACCTCAGCGCCGAGTTCTTCCAATTGCAAAACACGTCTGATTTTTCGAGAAAGCGGATGCTCCTCTCCATGTTCAGCCAGACAACGCGTATATTCCTTCTTGTCGGGAAAGCTTGAGCGTCCGGTAAGAATGAGCCGTGCACCATAATTGCGCGCCAGGAACTCTGCCGTCAGCATCCCGATTCCTCCCAGCCCTCCCGTAATGAGATATACACCCTGCTGCCGAAATGGAGCTGCCGATTTCTCCGCCTGGCGCAGTCCTACCGGCTTGAAATTCTGAACCCATCGGTAATTCCCCCGATAAGCGATAAGCCGGTCCGAGGGCGGAGACGATAATTCCCCGATAAGATTATCAGCGATTCGCTGCTTTTGCTTGGTCTCTTCCTGTACATCAATATCAATGCTCACACATGTAATTCCGCTGTATTCCTGCTGAATGACCATACAGGGTCCGAGCAGCGTCATTTTACCCGGAGACAGCGGCTCCATCCCCGTTACCTCCTGCATTCCTGAAGACACGACTGCTATACGGATATCCTCTACCTTATGCTTGCGCAGCGCCTGAGCCAAATAGATCAAGCTGTAGTAACCTTCTTGTTGCTGGCGGCGTTCAACCGCTTCCACATCGAAAGGTTCCATTTCCTCTTCTTCCTTCCCGGAGGAGGAAACATTCCACAGATGAGCGACTTTGTCGGGAACGAAATCCCGCTTTTGCAGTTCCTCCAGCAGCCGGACGTATTGCTCTGCAGAGCCCGGGACAAGCGTGAACGTTCCGTTCTCATGCGCGATGAAGGCGCTGCCCGCCTTAACCATTACAGTCCGCTCACCCATATTTTGAACACTTGCGGCAAGTTCGTCCGCTATCCCGCAATCATCCTTGAATACAAGCCAGTTATGACCGTTCTGACGGCTTTCTTCCGGATGCTCCTCCAGCAGGGCGCGTTCCCAGGAAGGATAATAGAACCAGTCCGCCATGTCAGCGTTTTTACCGCCTCTTGGGGCTGAGGATGGCCGTGCTCCCGGTAATGGCTGCTGCTCATCATCGAGCCAATAGCGCTGACGCTCCATCGGATAGGTTGGCAGCTCGATGCGCCTGCGCCGTTCATGGACGTAATAGCCCGTCCAATCGATGTCGATACCCGCCAGCCAGAGGCGTCCGATTTTGTTCAACAAGTGCGCGGTATCAGAAACAGCTTCCTGGGGATGTCTCAGCATATTGACAACGATCCGGTCACGCGAACCAGCTTCATGCTTGCGCACGAATGTGCTGAGCGAATTGCCCGGTCCGGCTTCTATGAATACAGAACGCGGATTATTCAACAGTTCGTAAAGCCCGTCCGCAAACCGCACGGTTGACCGCAAATGCCTAACCCAGTACTCCGCATCCGTAGCCTCTTCAGGTGTGATCCAAGTGCCGGACACGTTGGAAATAAAGGGCAGCTCAGGCTCATGCAGCCGGATCGAGCGTACTTTATCCGCGAATGCCGCAAGTATCGGATCCATCATATGAGAATGGAAGGCATGAGATGTGTGGAGAAGACGGCAGGCACAGCCTTTGTCTTCCAGCAGCCGTGAGAATGCATCAATCTCAGCCGATGTGCCGGATACGACGCACAAGGAGGAGCTGTTGACTGCCGCCAGCGCAATATGATCAGGCAGCAATGGGCGCAGTTCCGCTTCTGACATCGCCACGCTGAGCATAGATCCCGCCGGCAGCCCCTGCATGAGCCGGCCGCGAAGCGCTACGAGCTGCAGCGCATCTTCCAGCGTGAATACACCAGCCAGGCATGCTGCCACATATTCACCGATACTGTGACCCAGCATCGCTTCGGGCCGGATGCCCCAGCGTATCAGAAGTCTGGCAAACGCATATTCGATCATAAAAAGCACGGGCTGGGCGATATCCGTCCGCATCAAGATTTCCTCTCGATGATCTTGGTCCGATTCGCCAGCGGCATAAAGGACAGCCTTTAAGTCAAGCTCTACATACGGTTGAACGAGCTCGAAGCAGCGATCAAGTTCTTCTCTGAATTCAGGTTCGTTGAGATAGAGCTCCCGTCCCATGCCGACATATTGTGACCCCTGGCCCGGAAACATGAATACTACAGAGCGTGTTTGCGTCCCCGTTTGGCCTTCGGCAATTTTATCGGACCCTATCGATGTCAAGATGGCGGTCGCTTCTTCCGCATCCTTGCACACAAATGCGGCTCTCCACTCAAAAGCCTTCCTGCCTGCTTGCAGCGTATACGCCGTATCTGCCAGATTCACTTGGGGATGCTCTGTCAAAAATGCGGCCAGACGTGCTTTCGCCTCCGTCAATGCTGTTGGCGTTCTTGCTGACAAGATCAGCAGCTTCTCTGCACGACCTTCGTCGGATGGTTCCCTAGGGGGAGCTTCTTCCAGAATGACGTGCGCATTCGTGCCACCGATGCCAAATGAGCTGACTCCGGAGCGCAGGGGATGCTGGCTGCCTTCCCAAGGCACCAGTTCCGTATTGACGACAAAAGGACTGTTAGCAAAGTCAATGTTGGGGTTGCCCCGTTCATAATGCAGGCTCGGCGGAATTTGCTTCGCTTTGAGTGCCAGTACCGTTTTAATGAACCCGGCCGCTCCGGCTGCGCTGTTGAGATGGCCGACGTTCGTCTTGACGGATCCGATACGGCAAAATCCCTTTTTATCCGTGCCGAAGGCTTCCTTCAAAGCCTCGATCTCAATCGGATCCCCCATGTTTGTGCCTGTTCCGTGCGCCTCTACATAAGTGATGCTTTCCGGATCCACACCCGACATCCGATGAGCGGCACGGATGACCTCGGCTTGTCCCTTTGTGCTCGGAGCGGTAAAGCCTACCTTGCGGGTACCGTCATTGTTCAAGCCAAAACCTTTGATAACGGCGTGGATAACATCTCCGTCCGCAATGGCATCACTCAGACGTTTCAGGACAACGACACCGACGCCGTCTCCGAAAACAGTTCCTGCCGCCTGCTCATCGAAGGCCCGGCAATGTCCGTCCGGTGACTGAATCATACCGTCTTCATACAAATAACCGGATTTGTCGGGTACGCTGACAGTGGAGCCGCCGGCCAGAGCGATATCGCACGCGCCCGCCAATAAACCTTGCGAGGCCAGAACGATATTAACCAGGGATGTGGAGCAAGCGGTCTGCATCGAGATGCTGGGGCCCCGGAGATTGAGTTTATACGACAGCTGGGTGCTGAAAAACTCCCTGTCGTTAAGAAGCATGGCGCTGAATCGCTCCGTTCCGCCCAAAGCAGGCGCAAAGCGGGAAACCCACTCCAGATTCGGGGTCGCGCCAGCATAGACGCCGATAAGTCCCGGATAAGTGTCGGGATTGTAGGCGGCGGATTCGATCGCTTCCCAAGCGCATTCGTGAAACAGCCGCAGTTGCGGATCCATTAGCTGTGCTTCCCGCGGAGAATATCCGAAGAACGCGGCATCAAACTGATCGATCCCGTTCAAAGCGCCTTTGGCTTTTACATAGGAAGGATGAGATACAAGCTGCGGGTCAACGCCTGCCTGTACCAGCTCTTCGTCCGTGAAGAATGTTATCGACTCGACGCCGTCGCGCAAATTGTTCCAGAACTGGTCGATGCTGTCCGCACCCGGGAATCTGGCGGCCATACCTATGACCGCTATCTCAAGCCCGTTCTCCCCCACGGCTTCACGTTCCGTTTGTTCCTGCCTTCCCGTCAGATCTCTATCTTGGACCGATATGGTCCTCATCCGCTCGGAACGCGCCATTCCCTCGTTAATGGCATTCTGGCGCTCTGCTTCTTCTTCAACCGCTGCCTCATCAGACGCTGAGCTTCCCTGTCCGTTTCCACGTAAGAATGCCGCTAAGGTACGAACGGAGGGATAGGAATACAAGCTAACCACGGGCACTTCCATCCCCAGCACTTCCGCAAGCTTATCAGCCAGCTGGGAAATATCGAGCGAGCTTGCTCCGATTTCAAAAAAGTTGTCATTGATCCCAAGATGCGCGAATCCGAAATGACGCTGGACAAGGTCCGCAACCGTCTGCTCAATAGAGGATGCAGACCGCATACGGGCGGCTACTTGGGATTGTTTAACAGCTTCGTTCCCGGTCTCCGTTTCCGCAGCTCCCATTCTCCGCTGAGCTGTTTTCTCCTGCATGTTTCGCAATGACCATTGTGCGCCCTCTACGGAGTACCGCTGGCGTTCGAACGGATAAGTCGGCAGAGCAACCCGCCGTCGGCGTTCCGAGTTGTAGTACCCCTTCCAATCGATCTGCGTGCCTGCAATCCACAGTTTGCCGATCTTCTCTAGTAAGAAAGCATCATCTGTGGCCTGCTCGTGCGGATGACGGACGAGATGGAACACTTCATGCTTACGCTCCGTTTCCTTCCCCTGTTGTTTACGGATGAAGCTGCTGAGAACATTGCCAGGTCCGATTTCTATAAATACGGCCTGCTTCTCCTTAAGCAGCTCGGCCGCCCCGCTTGCGAACCGCACCGTTTCCCGCAAATGCCTAGTCCAATATGCGGGATCGGTGACATCTTCCGGCGTTATCCATGTTCCCGTTACATTGGACACATACGGAATTGACGGGGCGGATAGGACCACCTGCTTGACTTTTGCCTCATATTTCTCCAATATCGGCTCCATCATGGCCGAATGAAACGCATGTGACGTATGAAGCTTTCGATGCACCACCTGCAGCCCGGTAAGTTTGGTTTCAAAGGAAGCGATGTCCGCATGCGGGCCGGAAACAACACAGAGCTCCGGTCCATTAACGGCTGCAAGCGCCAGTCCTTCCGGAAGAAGCTCTAATAAACTTGCCTCGTCAAGGGAGACGCTCAGCATCTCTCCGGCAGGCAGGCTCTGCATAAGCTTGCCGCGCAGTGTGACGAGCTTCAGCGCGTCCCTAAGTGATAGAACACCCGACAGGCACGCAGCCGTGTACTCTCCGATACTGTGCCCGATCATGGCATTCGGCTTAACGCCCCATGACATCAGGAGCTGCGCGAGCGAATATTCGAACGCGAACAAAGCCGGCTGCGCCGCTTCCGTCTGGTTAATCCTATCAGCAGCTGCCGCACTGTCCGAAGCCCCGCACAGCACATGCCTTGGGTCGGTGCCTCCCTCTGCTGTAATGATCTCGCAGCAGCGGTCCATTTCCGCCCGGAACAAAGGCTCCTTGCGGTATAAATCAGCTCCCATGTTCACATACTGCGAGCCCTGCCCCGGGAAGAGGAAAACAACCCGGGTCTGATCCCTCTCCGACTCGCCCGTTTGCAAGTTGCCTTCATCGATAGCATCCAGACGCTCCAAAGCTTCACGGACATCAGCGCAGACCAGTGTTCGGCGGTAACGGAACCGTTTGCGGCCTGTCTGCAGCGTATAAGCCGCATCAGCCAAATCAGCTTCGGGACAAGTCCGCAGAAACTCGCCGAGATTGCGAGTCGCCCGTTCTAACCCTTCCTCCGTCCGGGCAGAGAGTACGAGCAGTTTCAGATCGCGTCCCGCCGAACTTGCCGCGCCAATCGGGGCCTCCTCCAGAATGACGTGGGCATTCGTCCCCCCGATACCGAAGGAGCTGACTCCTGCTCTCCGAGGTCCTTCTGTTTTTCTCCAATCGATAAGCTCCGAATTGACTTTGAAAGGAGAGTTTTCAAAATCGATTTTGGGATTCGGTTGATGAAAATGAAGGCTTGGCGGGATTTGCTGATACTTAAGCGCCAATACGGCCTTGATGAAACCCGCGACTCCTGCCGCGGCGTCCAGATGACCGATATTGGATTTGAGCGAACCGATTTTGCAAAAGCCCCTTTTATCCGTGGCGAAAGCAGCTTGCAGCGCCTCCACTTCGATCGGGTCCCCCAGTGTAGTCCCTGTTCCGTGGGCCTCGATGTACCCGATACTTTCCGGATCAACTTCTGCCATCTGGTGGGCTGCGCGAATAACTTCCACCTGGCCGTTCGTGCTTGGCGCCGTGTACCCTACTTTCCGGCTGCCGTCATTGTTAACCGCCGAGCCTTTGATAACCGCATGAATAACGTCGCCGTCCCTAGCGGCGTCTGCGAGCCGCTTGAGCACGACGATTCCGATTCCGTCGCCGAACAAAGTGCCGCTTGCGCCTTCGTCAAAAGGCCGGCAGTGTCCGTCGGGAGATTGGATCATTCCTTCCTGGTAGAGATAGCCAGTTGTGCGCGGCAAATTGACCGAAACCCCTCCTGCTAAGGCAAGATCGCATTCGCCAGCCAGCAATCCCTGGCAAGCCAGATGAATGGATACAAGAGAGGTAGAGCAAGCCGTTTGCACGCTTACGCTTGGGCCTTTCAGATTCAGTTTGTATGAAATTCGCGTCGTAAACGAAGGATTATTTAATTGCAGAATTTGAAATTGATCACTGGCATGTACAGCATTCATGACTTGGCTTGCGACCCAATAGGTGTTAGGAGAAGCCCCTGCATACACCCCGATGAGTTGATCCTCGGTTTCGGGAAGGTGTCCCGCATGCTCAAGCGCTTCCCATGCACATTCGTGGAACAGACGGAACTGTGGATCGATTAGCTCGGCTTCTCGTGGCGTGTATTCAAAAAACGGCGCATCAAACGACTCCACGTCCTCTAGCTGAGACTTTGCTTTGACATACTGGGGATGCCTGAGCATTTCCGGGGCAATCCCTGCTTTCTCCAGCTCTTCATCCGTAAAAAAAGTGACCGACTCCTTGCCGGCACGCAAGTTTTCCCAAAACTCCGTGAGGTTCTTCGCACCCGGAAATCTTCCTGCCATTCCAATAACGGCAATTTCCAAACCGGTTTCTCCGTACTTCTCGTTCTCGGCACTCATCTTGCCACCTCCTTCACGTTCTATTCCTTTTTTGCAGCCGCTTCTGCAGCCTGTGCTTTCCGTCCTGTATCAGTTCTGTGCGGTCCGCTGTCTCTTCCTGCTGACCGGTTCCCGCTTGTAATCTTCTCAGCAACCCAGCGAGTGCATAAATGGTCGGATGGCTGAACATGTCAACCACTGACACTTCCTGCTGAAGTGAACGTTGGAGCTTGGAGTTCATTTGAATAATATCGAGCGAGGTAGCCCCCAGCTCGAAGAAGTTATCATGCAGGCCGACTTGATCAATACCCAGATAGTCCTGCCAAAGCTGGGCTAAAGTCTGCTCCAGTTCGTCCTCCGGAGGCGCAAACGACGTGCTGACCTCGGAACGTGCCGTTGTGCGGGATATGCCGCTCATCTCCCCGTCCACTAGGGATTGCAGGGATGAAGTGCGGGCGGCATGCAGCCGTAAGCTCAAATCCGTCGTCGATACCGTTACCTGAGGCAGACCGCAAGCCAGTGCATACCGGAAAACAGCGATTCCTTCCTCAGGGAACAGCCGGGTCTGCTTGTCCGGACCTTGTGTGGACACTCCCGCTTGCGCCGCAGCGATGGCGACTTCTTGTTCAGCTGCCGCGGCCATTCCGACAGTCTGCCACCCGTCCCAATCAATCGCGACGACATGCGTATTGTCCAGCGCGCGTTTACGGTAGGCGTAAGCATCGAGAAACGCATTGGCTGCACAGTACCCCGCTTGGCCCAAGGCGCCCAGCACACTGGTCAGAGAAGAACACAATACGAGGAAGTCCAGCTTCCTTCCCGCCAGCACTCGCTCGAGGACACGCGTGCCGTTCACCTTGGCCGTCAATGCACGTTCTTCAATCTCCCAAGTCCGCCGCTGGATGAGCGCACCATCGGCCGTGCCGGCCGCGTGGATAACGCCATGAATCGTTCCGAAGCGGTCGACCGCCCGGGCTACGGCCTGCTCCATTTGCTGCTCATTGCTTACATCCGCTTTGCAGACCAGTACCTCGGCCCCGTACAGCTCCAGCTCCTCGAGCTTTTTCAGCTGAATCGCCTGAGTTTCGTCTGCCGTATGTTCGACGCATTGACGCCAGTCCGCTTCTTCCCCTATTCCCGATCGGCTGACAAGTATGAGCTTAGCCCTCACACTCTTCGCCAGATGATCCGCCAAGGTCATTCCTATACCGCCCAAGCCTCCGGTAATTAGGTATACCCCCTCTTCTCTGAGGCCGAAATTCTCTTCGACAGCGGCAGGAACCGGAATTGGAACGTATGTCTGCACCCAGCGGTTCCAACCGCGATACGCGACGAAAATATCCGCTGGAAAAGCGGTTAATTCGGCTTGTAATCGGCCCAATAGCGCTTGCTGCCGATGTTCAGAAACCTCCTGCCCGAGCGAATCCGCAATATCGATGCTGCGACAGCGCACATTGCCGTATTCCTGCGGAATAACCAGACATGCCCCAAGCACCGCTGCTTGTTCCGGCAGCAGCCGCTCATCTCCTGTCACCTCTTGCATACCGGACGTTATGACCGTAAGCTGCAGCTCTTCCTGCAGTCCGCAAGTCCCAATCGCCTGAGCCAGTGCAATAAGGCTGAAATAACCATTAGCCAGTACCCTTGCGCTGCGGGAAGCGGTCCACCCTTCGGTATGTACGCTCTCCTCCGTCAGCCAGGCATGAACAATGCGCTCCGGCATGGTGCCGGCTTCCTTCAAATTCTGCAGCAGCCGGGTATAATGCACTTGCTGCCCCGGATCGATCCCGTACGCTTGATCATCCAGCTTAGCAAACGAATCGGATGGATAAACCGTAACGATGCCATGACCGGCTTGCTGTAACCCCGCTGCCAGCCGGGAACAAATGCCATGCTCTGGCGCAAAAAATAGCCAAGTGGTCTTGGGTTTCATGCCCGCAGCCGCAACTGCCTCTTCGTTCAACAGGGAACGTTCCCAGATTGGCGTGTACAGCCACTCCCGTACAGCATTCTTTTTAATTCCGGCAACGCTTTGGGGTCTTGATTCCTTCGCTTCCTTGCGGACAAGACCTTGCTTTAGAACATCCGTATCAAACGGCGGATCAACCCAATAACGCTTGCGCTCAAACGGATACGTCGGCAGAGCTATCCGCCGGCGCTGTTCATGCGCATGGAATGCCTTCCAATCAGGCCGAGCTCCTTCCAGCCACATGCGTCCCACCTGCTGCAGCAAATAATAGTCGTCACGCACCTGCTCCTTCACATGCCGAACAAGATTGATGACGGCGTGCCGCTCCTTCTTGTCGGGATGCCGGCGCACGAACGCGCTTAATGTGTTGCCGGGACCGACTTCCACAAATACGGTCTTATCGTCATGCAGCAGCTCGCGAAGACCGTCGGCAAAGCGTACGGTCCCGCGCAAATGCCGGACCCAGTAATCGGGATCGACTGTTTCTTCCTTCGTAATCCAGCCTCCGCTTACATTTGAAATATACGGTATGCCCGGGGCCTGCAGCTCCATCCCTTTTAACTTCTGGCGAAACGGCTCCATTGCCGGTTCCATCATGGCGGAGTGAAAGGCATGTGACGTATGCAGTCTTGTGCAGGCCTGCCCTTTCCGGGTCAGCTTTTCTTCCAAAAGCTCTATCGCCTCATGAGATCCCGATACGACGCACATCGCCGGACCGTTAACTGCCGCAATCGATAAGCCTTCGTTCATGAACGGTATGAGTTCCTGCTCAGGTAAGGGTACGCTTAACATCGCTCCCCCCGGCAGACTGTGCATAAGTTTACCCCGCAGCACGACCAGCTCTAGCGCATCTTCTACCGTCAATACTCCTGCCAGACAAGCGGCCACATATTCTCCGACGCTGTGTCCGATCATGGAGGCAGGCTTCAGCCCCCATCCGATCAGCAGATTTGCCAGCGCATAGGAGAATATAAACATGACCGGCTGTGTCACGTCCGTCTGCTTCAAGCGATCACTGTGATCACCGGCCGCTTCGCTACCGGCGGGATACATCAAATCTTTTAAATCAACGTCCATCAACGGACGGATAATGGTAAAACACCGGTCGGCTGCTTCGCGGAATTCCGGCTCATGGTTGTACAGATCCAGTCCCATGTTGACATACTGCGCGCCTTGTCCAGGGAACATAAATACGAGCCTGGGCCATTCATTATCGCCAACACGGCTGTAAACCCGTTCCGGGGGCAGGCTGCCCAACAGCTCCAGCGCTTCCTCCGCAGAAGAACTTACGAGCATGCGCCTATGCTTATATGCCCCGCGGCCGATCTGCAGTGTATAGGCCGCATCGGGTAGAGAAAGGCCTGGATTAGCCCGTAAATACTCGCGTAAGCGGGCTGTAGCTTGTTCAAGTCCTGATTCCGTTTTTGCGGACAATAGGAGCAGCTGTGAATCTCTCCCTTTCGTTTCTTCCGCCCGGGGAGGTGCTTCTTCGAGCACCACATGCACATTGGTTCCACCGATACCGAACGAGCTCACGCCGGCTCTCAGCGGGTGCTGCTCGCTCGTCCAGCTCGTGAGCTCTGTATTGACAATAAACGGACTGCTGGCAAAATCGATTTTGGGATTAGGCTTATCGAAATGTAAGCTCGGCGGAAGCTGCTTGTGCATAATCGCCAGCACCGTTTTGATGAACGCCGCAACCCCGGCGGCACTATTTAAGTGGCCGATGTTCGTCTTGACCGAGCCGATCCGGCAGAACCCTGTTTTGTCCGTCTGGAAAGCCAGCTTAAGCGCTTCGATCTCGACCGGATCGCCCAGCGCAGTACCGGTACCGTGCGCTTCGATATAGCTGATACTCTCCGGAGTGACCCGGCTCATCCGCTGCGCCGCGCGGATTACCTCAGCCTGTCCCTCTACACTGGGAGCGGAGTAACCCATTTTACGCGTACCGTCATTGTTCGCCGCCGAGCCCTTAATAACCGCATAAATAGCGTCTCCGTCGGCTAATGCCTGCTTAAGCGGCTTCAGCACAACGACACCCGCCCCTTCGCCGCCGACGGTTCCCTTGGCATTTGAAGCGAAAGCACGGCAATGGCCATCCGGCGAGCTGACCATACCTTCCTCGTATAAATAACCTTCCGTCCGGGGTACCGTTACGGTAACTCCGCCGGCTAACGCTATCCTGCATTCGCCCGTAAGCAGTGCTCGGCAGGCCAGGTGAATGGCCAGCAGGGAGGTGGAGCAAGCAGAATCGACGTTCATACTCGTGCCTTTTAAATTCAGCTTGTGGGCAATACGCGTGCTCAAGAAATCTTTGTCCGACAAAGCCAGTGCGGCGAACTGCTCGGCTGTGCTCTCGCTGCGCGAGAGCATGGCCACTAGCTGCCAGTAAATACTCGATGATGCCCCTGCGTACAGACCGATAGCGCCGTTTGTCTGCTCCGTGTCGTAGCCCGCATGCTCCAACGCTTCATAGGCGCACTCATGGAAGATCCGCAGCTGCGGATCAATGACTTCAGCCTCGCGCGGGGAATAATCAAAAAAATCAGAATCAAACCATTCCGCATCCGGTACGAGCCCTTTCGCTCTTACATATCTGGGATTTCGAATCAGTTCGGGATCGACGCCTGCCGCCTCAAGTTCGCTATCGGAGAAGAAATGGATCGATTCCTTGCCGTTTCTCAGATTATCCCAGTACTCCTCGATATTTCGCGCTTCGGGAAACCGGCCCGCCATGCCAATCACAGCGATTTCCAGCCCGGTAGCCGTTTGTGAATGTCTGCTATTAGTCATCATGCGCTCCCTCCAGAATCAGCATCGTCTGTTCCATGGTTTCGAATCCCGCATCCATCTCTTCGTTGTCGGCCATATCTTGGGGCATTGGAGCCTCCCCATTGTCCATCCTCTGTAAATAGCCGCCGAGCGCCGAAACCGTAGTGTACTGGAACATAACGGGTACTGGAATGTCATGCCCGAAGGTTTCCTTCAGCATATTGACTACCTGGACCAGCTGAAATGAGTTGCCTCCCAGGTCGAAAAACGTATCCTGTACCCCGACTTTGTCTTCGCTAACCGCCAAAACCTCGGCCCAGATCCGGACCAGTGTGTTCTCTGTTTCACCCTGTGGTGCCACGTATTTCTTGCCAGTATGAACATGAGCTTTCGGATCAGGTAATGCTTTCATATCCAGTTTGCCGTTTGCCGTTACAGGAAGCTCATTCAGGTAGACAAAATAGGCCGGAATCATATAAGCGGGCAGCTGCCCGGAGAGATGCTCCCGAAGTTTAGCAGCGGAGAGATCATCCGGCCCGGTATAGTACGCGCATAAGAAGTTCTGCCCGCTCTCATCTTCCATGATGCGGATTACAGCTTCGCGAACTTCCTCGTGACGCCGCAGCAGAGCTTCGATCTCACCGGGCTCTATGCGATATCCCCGTACCTTGACCTGATCGTCCTGTCGGCCCAAGTACTCCAGCGTTCCGTCTTGAAGCCAGCGTCCCAGATCACCCGTCAAATACAGGCGCTCTCCGGGAGCGAACGGGTGAGGGACGAATTTCTCTGCTGTCAGCTCCGGTCGACCGAGATAACCGCGAGCCAGACCCGCACCCGAAACGCAGATTTGGCCAGGCAATCCTGGTGGAAGCAGCTGAAAATTAGCGTCTAATATATAAACCTTGGCATTATCGACCGGTCGCCCGATCGGAATGCCTCCGTTGTCCGGCTTAATTTCGGTGAACGTAGTCACGACCGTATTCTCAGTAGGACCGTAATTATTGAACAGCCTGTAGTTGCCCGGCTTATACCGCTTCAAGCGATCGCCGCCTGTTAACAAGATCCTCAGCGGGGTCTGTTCCCGGTCCGGCAAATCCATGAACTGCTCGCACATCAGAGTCGGCAGGAAGGCGATGGTAATGCCATTCTCTGTGAAAAAATCATCCAGTTTGTTTGCATCCAGTCTGATCTCGGATGGCACGATGTGAATGCATGCCCCTGCAAGCAGATAGGGAAACACTTCCCACACCGAAGCGTCAAATCCGAAACCGGCATACTTGATGCTGCGATCCAATGTTGTTACACCAAAAGTGCGATTGTGCCAGAAGGCCAGATTGACAAGCGAACGGTGCTCAATCATGACACCTTTCGGCTGTCCTGTTGACCCGGATGTATAGATAACATAGGCCAGATCATCCGCTGTGCTCTCTAATGCCAAATTACCTGCTTCGCCGGCAAACAACTCTTCATCATCCAGACACAGCGTCTTGCGGCCTCTCATTCTGCCGATAAAAGCCTGTTGTGTCAGCACCACTTGTGCGCGGCTGTCTTCCAGCATGTACGTTAAGCGCTCGTCGGGATAATCCGGGTCTATCGGCAGGAAAGCACCACCGGCTTTAAGGACGGCCATCATACCAAGCATCATGTCAGCGGAAGGCGCAAACAGCATGCCTACGATGTCACCCGCCCCGATTCCTTCAGTCCTCAGTACCCGGGCGAGCTGGTTGGCCTTCTCATTCAGCTCACCATACGTCATGTACTGCCCCTGGTTAACGATGGCAGGCGCATGCGGGGTCCGTGCAGTCTGCTCTTCAAACCATTGCTGAACGGTCTTATGTTCAAGAAACTCGGCTGGACTGCCGGCCAGAGGGCCAAGAAGATCCTCTCTCTCCCCCGGCAGCAGTATGTCGATGCTGTTCAGCGGAAGATCCGGATTCGCCAGCGTCTCCCGCAGCAGAAGTGTGTAACGCGAGACAAGTTTATCTATCGTGTCGCTGCGGTAGAGCTGTGCGTTATATTGAACCGTACCGCTGATGCGGTCTTGCTTCCTGCAAAAAGAAAACAACGTAGTCCATTTCACATTCCAGAAATAACGTTCTTCATGAATGTTGTCGAGCAGCAATGCCGCCTCGAATAACGGATGTGCGATGGGATCATCCGTTTGAAGCGCCAACTGTTCCGCCACCATCTCCATCGGATAGCTCTGATGATCCACTGCTGCCACAACCGTATCTTGCGTGTGAAGAAGACATTGTCTGAACGAGAGTGAGTGATCGATCTTAATCCGCAAAGGCAATACGGAATTGATAAATTCGGCCTCTTCCTTCTGCTTATAGATAGGAGTCCCTAGCGTAACGACACTTCGATTGGACATTTTGGCCAGCAAAACGGCGAGTGCAGCAGATAGTACGACATGAAGCTTTGAATCCGATTCATTGCTGACTTGCAGCAGCCGGTCCGTCAGGTCCTGCGGAAAGAAAAATGAAGCTTCTTCTACCGTCACCCCTGTTCCGCGCGTATAATCGCCGGGAAACCCGCTCTTGTCATATTCTCCGGACAATGCGGACAACCAGTAATCCCGTTCCTTGCTCTTTTGAGAAGCTGCCACTGCCAGTCGGTCCAAACGATTTTCAAGCCCCATCCCTATTCCTCCCTTTCTTCCTCCGGCTTTCACTCATAGTCCGAAATCTCCCCGGGCTCCGGCAAGATAGACAGGTTCGGGCTCAGATAAATGATGAGCAATCGTAATGTCCTTCAGCTTCTTGTCCGGATCTGCCAGAACACCGGATATAATATCCTGCATATAACCTGCATAACGCACAATCGTGTCTCTAAGGAATAAGCGTGTACTGTATTCAAACTTGAAGGACAGTCTTTCCCCGTCCTCCTCCGCAATCAGAGATAAATCGAAATGAGAGGCATCGTGAACGAACGGGAATGGCTCCATCTTCAGGCCCGGAATGCTCATCTCAGGGTTCTGCATATTCTGAAGCGCGAATACAACATCAAATACTGGATTACGGGCCAAATCACGGTCCTGACCCAACTGCTGAACCATTTCTTCAAACTGGTAGTCCTGATTAGCAAATGCATCCAAGGTTGTGCTCCGCACAGTTTGGAGAAGAGCACTGAAGCTCATTTCTTCATCCAATTGATTACGCAGCGGAAGCATGTTAACGAACTTGCCGATAATAAGATGCAAAGCCTGCTGTTTGCGGCCGATAATCGGGGTCCCTACAACGATGTCATGTTGTACACAAACTTTGGAGAGAAGCAGGTTGTAAGCGGCGAGCAGCGTCATGAACAACGTTACATCTTCCTTCAGGCAGAGCGACTTCAAAGCTTGGGTCTGCTCCATACTCAGATCAAAGGGAACTCGGCTGCCGGAGAAATTTCTTGCCTCTGGGCGCGGATAATCCGTGCGCAGAGCTAGCCGGGGAACTTCCTGCAGCTGATTTAGCCAGAATTCTCCCTGCCGTTGCTGCTCTTCCGTTTCTTTCATCCGGTTCTGCCATTCTGAAAAGTCCTTATACTGCAGCTCAAGCTCGGGCAAGTCACGGCCAGCATACAGGGCCATAAAATCGTTAACGAATATGTCCTGTGATAAACCGTCCGACACGATATGATGAAGATCCACCATCAACACATGCCGCTCATCCTCAAGCTTGATCAGTCCGGCGCGCATCAAAGGCGCCCGGGTCAAGTCAAAGGGCCGCACGAACTTCGCCACTGTTTCGCGGATTTTCGCAGCCGTTTCCCCTTCCTCATCAAGGAGTCCAGCGTCCGATGTCCCCGGCTCAATTTCGCCGCTGAAGTCCGCATATTCAACCTCGAACTCGACGGTTTCGTTGATTTTCTGCATGGGCAAGCCGTTAACCAATTCAAATGAAGTACGCAAGCTTTCATGACGCTCAATCAGCTGCCGGAGTACCGCTTCCATACGAGCTTTGTCCAGCTTGCCTTTTAAAATGCCGGCGACAATTTCGTTATATCCCGTATGTCCCTTCTCCATCTGCTGGATCAGATACAGACGCTTCTGCGCAGAGGATAACTCGTAATATTCGCGGATTGAGGCCTTTTCGATATCATGGTAGGTACTCTGTTCCGCCTCATCGATAAAGGCGGCAAGCTGCCGGATTGTCGGCATATTGAAAAAGACGGGCAAGCTGATTTCCACCTTCATTTCTCTATGAATCCCGGTAACAACCGTAATTGCTTTGAGTGAATCTCCACCCAGTTCGAAGAAATCATCCTGCACCCCGATCCGGTCTATCCGGAAAAACTGCTCCCACATCCCGCAGAGCCTGCGTTCGGACTCTGTTACGGGAGCGATATATTCACCGGACAGCGCGGGGCGGGTGTAGAAGCCGCCGTCTCCCTTCGGGAGAGGTGCCTCTTCCTGAGCCGTCCGTTTCACCCACTTGTCGATCCGATCCTGCAAGCTGCCGGTCGACAGGACGATCTGGCCTGCTTCCCGGACCGACAACACGCGCCTCAGCAGCTCGATCGCCTCTTCTGGCGCAATGAGCAGCTCGGATATCGAAGCGCCCGCTTGCCCATGAATCGTCTGCTCTTTCTCCAGCTGCCAACCGTCCCAGTTGACACTGGTCCAAGCCGTGCTCAGACGACGGTTGCGATCGTGTACATAGGCATCCATAAAATGGTTCGCTGCTGAATAGGCGGTAAAGCCTAATCCGCCCAGCATCGGAGACAGCGACGAGGCCAGCAGACAGAAATCAAGCTCCTTGTCAGCCAACACTCGATCCAGAACATAGAGTCCATACAGCTTTGCTTGGAAATGCTGTTCGCTTAATTCCTCGTCTGTCTCCTCCAGCATCCTAAATGCCGCTTCCCCAGTCATACCCGCTGTATGGATAACTCCGTTTAAGGAACCGAACACTGACTCGATTTGCCGGACAGCCTCCTTCATTTGCTCTAAGTCCGACGAGTTCGCCGTTAACACAAGTACCTCGGCTCCCTGGGATTCGAGCTGCTTCAGCTTGCCAATCTGGACACTGACGGTATTCTCAGGGCCGTGTTCGGCAAGCCACTGTTCCCATTTGTCATTGGTCGGGAATGATGAGCGGGTGGTGAAGACAAGCTTTGCCTGTACGCTTCGGGCCAAATGACCTGCGAGAACCTGGCCGATATATCCTAATCCGCCCGTGATCAAATAAACGCCGCCTTGACGGAGTCCCGATGCTTCCGCTTCAGGTTCCGCTATTTTAACGGGCTCATAACCGAGAACCCAGCGTTCGTTATCGCGATAGGCAGCCGCCAATTCAAACCGGGCAGCGCCGAACTCGTCCAGCAGGCGGCGGATCAGCCTGTCTCTCTGCCAGCTTCCCGCTTCCGGCAGGTTAATATCGATACTGTGACAATGAATGTTAGGTAATTCTTGCGGAATAACCCGGCATGGTCCAAGTACCGTCGCTTTCTCAGGATACAGGACAGATTCGCCGGCAATAGCGTGCATATGATCCGTCAGCACCCACATGTGTATTTCATGACCTGAAGCTTGTTTTTTCAGTGCCTTGCCCGTGTATAACAAGCTGTAGTATCCACGTTCCTGTGTGGCAGTCAGCCAAGATGCACCGCTGTCACAAGAGGATGGAGCGGAAATTCCCCAAGCGTGAAGCAGCAGGTCAGGCGAGGTTCCCCCGGCTTCCAGATCCGCAAAAAGTTTCATATAATGATGTTCATTTTGCGGATTCACGATATATTGATGAGCTGTGACCCGTTCGTAGTGCTCGCCCGCTCTAACGAAAACAATTTGCCCTCCGTACTCGGCTATAGACTGCATAATATCGGCAGCCAAGCCGTTTTCATCGGCGAATACAAGCCAATTTCCGGCAATGTTTGCGTTCATGCTGGCGGAGCCAGGAAGCAGCTGTTCTTTTTTCCATGTCGGTACATAGAACCAGTCGGACATATCCGGCAGCTTGGTCACCTTGCCGCCCGCGCCCTGAATCTTGTTCTTAGCGCTGCCCACCGGCAGTGAAGTACCGGCAGCATACTCGATCCAATAGCGCTGCCCGGCAAACGGATAAAGAGGTAGAGAGATACGCCGTCGCGGTTCTTCTCCATGAAATGCCCTCCAATCGATGGACTGGCCGTAGAGCCACAATCTCCCGATCCGGTTAACGAGCAGGGAGGTGTCCGGTATACTGCTATGCTCAGGCGGCATAAGGTTTAGTGCCTGCTGTCCGCGCTCTGTATCGATGTAGCGACGCGCCAAGAGTGTCAAATCCTGTCCCGGACCGATTTCCACGAACAGCCTGCCCTGCTGCTCTGCAAGCCGCTCAATCCCATCCGCAAAACGAACGGTATCCGTCATGTGCCGAGTCCAATAACCCGGGTCTGTCGCTTCTTCATCCGTTATCCAATTGCCCGTCGTTGTAGAGACATACGGTATTTGGGGCGGATTCAAACGGACCTGTCGGACGGCTTCGGCGAACGGCTCCGCCACTTCGTGAAGAAGCGAAGAATGAGCAGCCGTTGACACCGGCAATCTCATACAAACGAATTTGCCCGCCTTCATCTGCTGTTCGAATGCGGCGATTTCTTCTTCTGGGCCGGATACAATGCAGGAAGGCCCGTTGACGACCGCCAGTGATATGGAGCCGCTAAGAAGGGGTTTGATATCTTGCTCAGGAAGAGGCACGCTGAGCATCCCGCCTGGCGGCACCTGATGCATAAGCTCTCCGCGCAGTATGATGAGACGCATCGCCTCTTCCAGTGACATGACGCCGGCGAGGCAAGCGGCAGCATACTCGCCGAAGCTGTAACCTATCATCGCATCCGGCTTCACTCCCCATGACAGGAGAAGACGCGCGAGCGCAAATTCGAGCATAAGCATGGCAGGCTGGATATGTTTAGTCTGATTTAATTGAAGGGACGCTTCCGCAGTCTCTGCGTCTGCATCCGGGTACAGCATTACCTTCATATCAGAGCCGGTAATGTCGAGATACAGACGGAAGCAGTGGTTCATCTCTTCTCGGAACACGGGCTCGGTCTCATACAAGCCTTTCCCCATGTTGATATATTGCGATCCTTGCCCGGAGAACATGAACACGATTGAACCGCGCTCCTCCCCGGTCGTGCCGGAGATTACTTTCCGTGCATCGAAGCTTGCCCTGTCAGCAGCAGGCGTCAGTGCTGCTATCGCTTCCTCAACCGTGCTGCAGGAGAGCAGGCGCCGGTATCTGAAGGGACGCCGGCCGGTCTGCAAGGTATACGCAATATCGGCCAGATTCACCGAAGGATGCTCCTTGAGATAGACGCCTAGATTGGCTGTCATCGAATCGAGTGCATCCGGTGTCTGTGCGGACAATACCAGCACCTGATGGGTCCGGCCCTTCCCAGTGGCTTCCTGTATAGGCGCCTCTTCCATGACGACGTGGGCATTCGTTCCACCTATTCCGAAGGAACTGACTCCCGCGCGCAGCGGATAATCATCGTTGCGCCAATCGGCCAGGCCGGTATTGACTACGAAAGGACTGTTCGCGAAATCAATATTCGGATTCGGGGTCTCATAATGCAAGCTGGGCGGAAGCTGTTTATGATGAAGCGCCAGCGCCGTCTTGATCAAACCCGCCACCCCTGCTGCGGCATCCAGATGTCCTATGTTCGTTTTTACGGAGCCTATGCGGCAGAAGCCGGTCTTGTCCGTCCGGAATGCCTTCGTCAACGCCTCGATCTCGATCGGATCGCCAAGCGTAGTTCCCGATCCGTGCGCCTCAACGTAAGTGATACTTTCGGCTGGAACTCCTGCGGCTTCTTGAGCTCTGGCGATAACATCAGCTTGGCCCTGTACGCTTGGCGCCGTATAACCGACCTTGCGACTGCCGTCATTGTTGATAGCCGAGCCTTTGATTACCGCATAAATCCGGTCACCATCTGTGATAGCTGCCTCGAGCGATTTGAGCGCCACGAATCCGACGCCGTCTCCGCCTATCGTCCCCTTGGCTTTGGCATCGAAGGTGCGGCAATGACCGTCCGGCGACTTAACCATTCCTTCCTGATAAAGATACCCCGATTTATGAGGAAGCACGATAGAAGCGCCTCCGGCCAGAGCCAGATCGCAATCCCCGTTAAGAATAGACTGGCAAGCCAAATGTACAGCTACCAGTGAGGTAGAACAGGCCGTTTGCAAACTAATCGCAGGACCTTTCAAATTCAGCTTATGCGAAATACGAGTGCTGACCGTATACGAATCATTCAGCGAATCAACCTCAAACATATCCGATAAATTCCCGTGCAAGCGGTCAGACAGCTGCGACAACCAGTGGAAATTGTTCGTAACCCCGGCAAACAGCCCGATAGACCCAACATGTCGCTGCGGGTCACAGCCGGCATCCTCCAGCGTATGCCACGCGCATTCGTGCAGCAGACGAACTTGAGGATCCATCATCGCCGCCTGATCCGGAGTATAACCGAAGAAGGCCGGATCGAAGTGGTCCATCTCATCCAGCACGCCCTTTGCTTTGACAAACTCAGGCCGCTCCAAAAGCTGGCGGTCAAATCCATACTCTGCCAGTTCGTCATCCGAAAAAAATGAGATCGACTCTCTGCCCTGCTGCAAATTGCTCCAAAACTCACTGATATTTCGTGCGCCAGGGAATCTGCCGGCCAAACCAATAACTGCAATATCCCGGCTGCCTTCATTCTCGTGCTTCGTACGGCCGGGTTGTGCCAGGGAAGGCTGCTCGTTCTTCCTAGTGGGTGCTGCACTCTCGCTCTTCCGTTCTGCTGATCGTTCCGTTTCGCCTGCCAAATGCACAGCCAGTTCATACACGGTGGGGTATTGGAACAGCGTGACGATTGAAATCTCACGCTTAAGCTGTCTTTGCAGTCTGCTCTGCAGTTGGATGAGGCTAATCGAATTGCCGCCTACTTCAAAATACTTATCGTGGATACCGATGCGGTCCAGCTCAAGCACGGCTTTCCAGGCGTCTGCAATCAGATTCTCCAGCTCTGTCCTCGGCATCGCAGCTTCCTGAACCTCGCGGGGAGCCTCCGCAAGCGCAGGCAGTGCCTTGCGGTCCAGCTTTCCGTTAGGTGTAAGCGGTATCTGTTCCAGATGGACAATGTGAGACGGTATCATGTAATCGGGCAATCTTGCGGCAAGATATACCCGCAGGTCAGATGCGGACACCTTCTCGGAAGCAGCCACATAGGCACATAACTCAGTCTGGGCGCCCCGTCGCTGAACCGTCACCGCCGCTTCTTGCACCGATTTGTGCTGCAGCAGCATCGACTCAATTTCACCAACTTCGATGCGGTGGCCGCGGATTTTGACTTGCTGATCCATTCGTCCCATATATTCAATGGTTCCGTCTTCAAGCCAACGCGCCATATCGCCAGTCTTGTAGATCACGCCGCCAGGGCGGAAGGGATCCGGTACAAATTTCTCCGCCGTCAGATCCGGCCGATTCAAGTACCCGAGCGCAACACCGTCACCTCCGACGATCAGCTCGCCGGGAATGCCGATCGGCAGCAGGTTATCATAGCGGTCGACGATATAAGCCGTAGAATTGCTGATAGGCGGCCCGATCGGAATATGCTCGTTAAATTCACGGTCGATACGGAAGCAGGTGGAAATAACCGTGTTTTCGGTAGGACCGTAGGCGTTCCAAATCGTCAGTCCAGGACATGCTTGCCGAACAGCCTCAATGTGCTTCGGAGAGAGTACATCGCCGCCTACGACCAGGTTCCGCATCCCGGCGAACATGTCTGGACGCTGCTGGGCCAACTGATTGAATAATGCCGGAGTCAGCAGTCCACCCGATATTGCGCGCGTACGCAAAAAGGCATCCAGTTTGGCATTGTCAAGCAGCGTATGTTTGTCCGCAATATGCAGGCTAGCCCCGTTCAAGAGCGCCCCGAACACCTCGAATGTTAGAGCATCAAAGCCGATTGCTCCTGCCTGAAGGACGCAGTCATGCGCTTCGAACTGGACGTGGTTCGTGTTCCGAACCAGCCTCACAATTCCTCGGTGCCCGACAATGACACCTTTGGGCTTACCGGTCGAACCGGATGTATACATGACGTAAGCAGGATGTTCCGAACTGCCTGCCTGAGGCAACTCGGACGCTTCGCCGAGATGAAGCAGCGCTTCGTCCAGCTTCAGCACCTGGGCATGTTCCGGTATCAGATCCTCAAGGCCCGGTGAAGCCAGCACTGTGCGCACATTGCCATCAGACAGCATATAGGCGATCCTTTCGGCAGGATGCGCGGAATCAATCGGCAGATAGACCCCTCCCGCTTTCAGAATGCCGAAGATTCCGGCAACCAATTCTGTGGATCTGTTCGCCATCAAGCCCACAATCTGGCCGCTTTCCATGCCTTTCGCCTGCAGCGAACGAGCAATCCGGTTAGCCTGCTCATTCAGCTCGCGATAGGTATAGGATATATGCTCATCTGTTACAGCCGTACTCTCAGGGGACAACAGCACCTGTTCCTCGAACAGCTCATGAACCATTTTCTCACTGGGATAATTTGAAGTTGTCAGGTTGAATAACAGAATTTGCTCCCGCTCTTCATGGGTAAGAATCCCGATATCCTTAAGCCTGGTCTCCCGGTATGTAGTAACCTGGACTTGGGCTTGTGTGATTTGTTCAAGAATATAGAGATAATGATGAGCAAGCTTCTTGACCATATCCTCGTGATACGCCTGTTTATTATATGAGAAGGTTAATTCCAGCTCTTCGGCCACGGTAATGCGAAGTGTCAAATCGAACTCGGTCTCTTCCTCAATGTGATGGGGTTCAATAATAAGCGGTCCGTCGGTGCTTGTAACCACTTCATCCAGCGGATAATTCTCCACTACGACTAGGGTATCGAACGGACTACCTTCAGCCCGGAGCCCTCCGTATGTTTTAATATCCGTCAAGGAAGTGTTCGCATGCTCTTCGCTTGCTTGAATCGATGCATTCACCTCGGCCAGGAGCTCGGGGATCATTTTATCCGGACCCGCCGTTATGCGAAACGGGAGCGTGTTAATGAATAAGCCGACCATGTGCTCCATTCCGGGAATAATCGTATTGCGTCCTGACACCGTAGTACCGAACAATACGTCGTCACTATTAGTGTAGTGCTGAAGCAGAATGCCCCACGCCGTATAGAACAGAGCGGCCTGCGTCACTTCCTCGGAACGGACCCACTGATGCAGTCCGGCAGTGAAGGTGCTGCCTCGTTGTTCTGTGTATACAGCCATGTCCGGCATCCCCGAAACTTTTGTGCTCCTTGTAACGATGGGCCGGTTCTGCATGTCATGCAAGTACTGGCTCCAGTAGTTCTCTTGTGTTTGCTTGTCCTGCTGCTGCAGCAAAGAGATAAACTGCTTGAGGTGCGGCTTGTATTGCCGCTCCGGCTCTTGCCCCTGCGCCAGCATCAGGTAGGCGCTCCGCCATTCCTTTAACAGGATTCCGGTGCTCCAGCCATCGAACAAGATATGGTGAAAGCTCATTAGCAGGGTGTGTTCGCGCTCGGTCTGCTTACACAGCGTCAAGCGGAAGGGCACCTGATCCAGCTTGAATTTTTCCTTTTTATCGGCGGCAATCCGGTCTGCAATCAGCCCAGCCTGCGCATTTTCGTCATAATCGGAATAGTCCTCATAACGAATAATGGGACGGTGCTCCCGCAGCACGATTTGAACAGGCTGGTTCACCTCTTCCCAGCGGAACAAAGACCGCAGCGCCTCGTTGCTCCGCACAACGTAGGCCCACGCCTGTTCAAACAACGAGGGCTTCAGCTCCCCGCTGACGGCAAGTGCGATCAACTCTACATACTGCGTAGTTTCGGGATCTCTCAAGTATTGAAGCAGCATCCCGGACTGCATAGGAGACAATGCCAAAATATCTTCAACATTGCTTTTGTCCAGCTTCTGAGGTTTCTTCACACTCTCACCCATCCTTTTCTATTCGAACTTCCCCTGCTTCTTTACCGCATATTTGCGAAGTCCGTATTGAGAAATGACCTGCTGCTGAATTTGGCTGGTGCCTTCAATGATTTCCAGCACTTTGGCTTCCCGAAATAACCGCTCGGCAGGGTAGCCGGTGCGGCAGCCATTGCCGCCGTGAACTTGCACCGTATCGTTCGTGACCTCAACAGCAACTTTCGATGTAAAATATTTGGCGATCGCTGTCTCGTCAACCGCTTCCGCCGCCCCGCCTTTTCGCATTTCACCTGCGGCTATACAAAGCGTACGCGCGGCATGAACCTTGGTGACCGCGTCCCCAATCATTCCTTTGACCAACTGGAACTGGTGCAGCTTCTCTCCGAATTGGGACCGCGACATCGAGTAGGCTACCATCGCTTCCAGCGCCTCGCCTGCAATTGCCGCTCCTGCCCAAGCAATGCTGTATCTGCCATGATCAAGCGCGGTGGATACGATATAAGTAAAGCCTCCGCCTACGATGCCGAGCACGTTCTCCGCCGGAATTCTCACTTCATTGAGCTGAATCTCCGCAATGTGAGCCCCCCGGTTGCCGAGCATGCCTTGCATAGGGATTGTATGCACTCCTTCACGTTCGCGCTCTACGATGAATGAGGTGATTTGCCCGCCCGAATCAGCTGCGATCACAACGAAAAAATCAGCGATTGCGGCGAATGAAATCCACTTTTTGCTGCCATTCAGAATATAATGGCTTCCTTCTGTACGGTAGGTGGTCTGTACGCTTTTAGCATCCGAGCCCACATTTGGTTCTGATAAGGCGAACGCGCCCAGCTTCTCCGCCCGCGCCATCTGTGGCAGCCAGTATTTTTTCTGTTCCTCTGTGCCGAATCGCAGCATGGTCTCTCCGAGCAGTGAGGTTTGAACGGTTATCAGAGCCCTCGTGTTGCAGCAAGCTTTGCCGATTTGCTCTGTAAACAGTCCGTATGCCACAGGATCCAGCCCCAGACCGCCATATTCCTCCGGCCAACTGGCCGCCAGATATCCCAATTGCCCCATTTTGTTAATCAAGGTGCGGGGCAGTTCGCCTTTGACATCGATTTCTCCTGCGAGCTGCCGGATTTCCCGATCGGCAAAAATTTTAGCCTCCTCTACGACTTGGGCGGCAGACCCGCATGTCTGTCCAATCATCGCTTAGGCCTCCTGCTTATGCTTTTCGATTAGCTTTACGATATTGTTAAGCGTGCTGAAATTGGCGATATCCAAATCCTCATTGCTGACCGTGAATCCGAATTCTTGTTCGATGTAGCTGAGGAGTTTCATCGCGAACAACGAATTGACGAAGCCCTTTTGAAAAATATGATCATCGTCAGTGAACACGGCCTCGTCTTCAAATACAACCAGATTGCTTTCAATAAAATTGCGGATTTTTTGTTTGATTTCCATCTAGTTACCCCTCTTCCCAGCAACCGTTACCAACACATCAATGTAAGGCGGAAACGGTTGAATATGATTTAAATCGTTCTCGAACAGAATGTTTCCTTCTCCGTCATTGGAGATTTCCGTGAAACTAGCGAAACGGTACGTGACGTACATCATCTTGTTGCGGTCCGTCTGTTTAAAGTCGGCCCTAAGTACTTTCCCTTCATTCTTCGCCTGCTGCATGATATACGTGAGCATGACGGTACCGACTCCGCGAGACATCACTCTGCAGGACATGAGCAGCATTTTCAGATGCCAGCAGCTTTCCTTCAATTCGATCAGAGCGAGCCCGATCTTGCCGTAAGAGCCGTATTTATCCGTCAATTCGCACACGAGCAGGATATGATTATCCGACCGTCTGATTTTGTCCAATTCCTCATAACTGTACGTATAACCCGTCGCATTCAGCTGATTCGTGCGAATGGTCAGTTCCTCCGCCCGTTTCAAGTCCTCCTCTCTAGCCTCGCTAATGACAAAGCGCATGCCGAGCGAGCTGAGAAACGCCTCTTGGGGGCCCTCAAACGATTCTTCCTCGTTTTTGCGCAGTATGTCTTCCAGATACATGGCCCGCCTACGTCTTGAATCTTCCGTAATGAACCGGGGATTGAGCCGCGGGTGACCGAGCAATGTCTCGTATGGCGTCACATCCAAACACTCTACCTCTGGATGGACGCTTAGGACCTCATCCCGTTCGAAGGGCTGATCGTCGATGAATAGGATCGTGTCCATCCCGATGTTCAAGTTCAAGCGTATTTTATCGATCGACGTTGATTTGGCATTCCAGTTGATTTCGGGATACAGGAAATAGGTATCGATGCCGAACTCCTTCAGCTTGTCCAGCGCATGCTCCGTATCATTGCGGCTTGCGATGGATTGCAGAATGCCGCGAGAATCCAGTTCCGCGAGAAGCTCGCGCATGCGCGGCTTTAGCTTAACCTCATCGGACTCCAGCAATATACCGTCCCACATCGTATTGTCCAGATCCCAGATCACGCATTTGACTTCCTTTAGCTTGTCCGCTGCTTTGTTCATCGTTATCCCTCCCTACTTGCTGTAATCGAAAAATCCTTTTCCTGATTTTTTGCCCAGGTAACCGGCATCCACCATCTTGACGAGCAGCGGGCAGGGCCGAAACTTCGGATCCTTGTAGCTGTCCTGCAGAACTAGCAGCGAATTAAGAATGGTGTCCAGACCGATCAGATCACATGTAGCAAGCGGCCCCATTTTGTGGCCGAAGCCCAGGCGGAAAATCTTATCAACATCCTTCGGCTCTGCGACTCCATCCTGCACGGTCCAAACGCATTCGTTAATCGTCAGCATGAGGACTCGATTCGTTACGAAACCGGGAAAATCATTAACCACTACCGGGACTTTATCGAACGATTTTAAAAACTCCTCCCCGCAGGCAACGGTCTCGTCCGATGTATGCTCGCCCCGGATGACTTCGACCAGTTCCTTCATCGGGACGGGGTTCATGAAATGCATGCCGATGACATTCTCCGGTCTTGGCATTAACGAGCCAACCTTCGTAATGGAAATGCAGCTTGTGTTAACGGCATAGGTGGTTTGTAAGGCGCACACCTCGGACAGTTCCGTAAACACCGCCTTTTTCAGTTCCCATTCTTCTGTCACGTTCTCAATAACAAACTGGACGCGTGCGAAGTCATCATAAGCCGTGGTAAAGGTAATCCGGGACAGAAGGTCCTCCACGGTAAGCTGTTTCGCCTGAGGCTTGACCAGCTTTAATAGCCGGAAATCTGTCTTAATTTTCTCCTTAGCTTGATGCAAGACATCTTCGTTAATATCTTTGAGCACCACTTCGTATCCATAGCAAGCCAGATCCAAAGCAACGTCACTGCCCATTACACCCGCACCGACTACTCCGACGGTTCGTATCATGAATTCACGACTCCTTTTTGGTGGACATTAGCTCAACAGAGCTGCTTAGCACATCGTTGATGAGCGACACTACTTGCTCGGTATGTTCGTTTATGAAGAAGTGACCTCCTTCGAATTCATAAAGTTGACAGTCTCGGCTGCCATATGCGGACCACTCCATCAGATTGATGCCTTCTGTCGCTTTATCCTCTTTTCCGTTAAGCACGGATATATCACAGGGAATAAGCTCCTCTCTGCTCTTAAAGCAATGCGTTTCCACCAGTTCCAGATCTCTCCGCAGACCTGGCAAAAACAGTCTCAACAGCTCCTCACGTTCAAACACTTCATCCTCGGTTCCGCCAAGCAGCTTAATTTCTTGCTGCAGCCTTGCATCAGATAGCAGATGCAGTGTAAGATTCCGGCGGGCGTGAGGGGGATAGGTCCCCGAGACGAATAAATGGATGGGTTCGCGCCCCTTCTTCTTCCTTACGGCGTGCGCCAGTTCGTAAGCGACGAGGGCTCCCATGCTATGGCCGAAGAAAGCAAAATCAGCTTCGTCCAGTTGGGGTTCCAAATATCCGTATAAATCCTCAATCATTTCGTCCATGCTGCCGTAATGAGGTTCGAGTAATCTTCTTCCCCTGCCAGCCAGTTCAACGGGATGCAGTTCAATATGGCCGTGCAAATGGCGTTTCCATCTCATATAGTTGGTAGCGGAACCTCCGGCGTAGGGCAGGCAGAACAGCTTGCATTTCATTTAGATCACCTCCTCTGCAGGAGCTGGAAGAATCAGCCCGGAACGTCGTTTCACGGATGGAAACAACCAGACTGCAAGAAAGAACAGGAACGCGATTCCGACGAATAGATAGAGTGCATAGACGAGCCAGATGATCGTGGAAGGCGACCATACTGCGACTACAGCAAGCGGAAGACCTGCAAATGCAGCCTCAAGCAGCAGACCGATCCCCCACAAGCAGACTCCGGTCAGCACAAGCGCAGCTCCAAGGCCGATGAGCCTTCTTCCTTGGGGCGGAACGAAAATGCGCCGCTGACGACGTAATTGTCCGGGAATACCGATGGCCTTACCTGCCAGTACAATCATGAAAATGCTGATGAGACTAAGCGAGATCATCGCAATCCGATCAAGCTGCGGATAGAAATCCGCTTCAGGGGGTGGAAGCTCTTGCTCCCGCAGCAGGCTCATCAGACCTTGGCCGATATGAAACGTATAGGCTGAGTTGATGTTGGCGAGTACTCCTACGCCGAGCTGCTCTTGCGGACGAATGATGAAATAGGACGAGAAATTGGGATTAGAGCCTTGGTGCGAGAGTTCTTTGCCGTCCGGCGTTACAAACCACCCCGAGGCATAGTAGGTTCCGTTGGCGTCCGGCCCTACGCTCGTATCGGGTATATGGGAACGTTCGATGATGATCCGGTCCGGCTCAGAGATACTCTTCGTCCCGAGCTGGAGCAGCAGCCACTGTCCAATATCGTCAGCACTGGAGATTAAGTAACCGGCGGGCGTGTTTCCCCTGTAATCGGGCGCTTCATATAGACGAGGCGAACCGAATCCAATCTTATATCCCCTGGCGAGCCGCTGTGGGTCCTTCAGTTGGGCCGCAGGCACCGTGTTGTTCATACCAAGCCGCTGCAGCAACCCCGACATGTAATCCTCATACGACATACCGGATACTTCCTGGATGACCAGCCCCAGAACATCATAATTAATGGTGGCATATTGATACTTATCTCCGGGAGGGGCGTCCAGCGCCGTACCCGATAATGCCCGTACAGTCAGTTCCAATGCCTGCTCTTCGGAACTGATCGGGATGGAAGCTAGCGAAGCGAAAGGCACGCCACTCGTATGGTGCAGCAGTTGGGCCAGCGTCACCTTGGCCGGCTGCCCTCGATAGATTAGCGAGAGCCACGGAATATAGCGGGTGACCGGATCGTCAAGGCTAAGCGCGTCTTCACGCTCCAGTTCTAACAAGGCCAGGCCTGTGAATGCTTTGGAAGTCGATCCCAATTCAAATAATGTAGTGTTTGTTGCCGGAATCCCCAATGCACTATCGGCTAGCCCGAATCCCTTCGTATAAACCACCTGATCCCCGCTTACAACTACAACTGCGGCTCCCGGGCTTTGCGCCTTCACCAGTTGTGCCTGCACGAATTGGTCGATGGCAATCTCATCTATATTCGGCTGTTTTTGCGTAGAAGGGGCTCCGCCTTCGGCGGCTGCAGCTGGTGGACTGACTAGCAGCAGTATCATCAGTACGTAGAAAACAAGTTTCTTTACCACGATTGTCCGCCCCTTTATGAATTGAAGAGTACGTCAAGTTCTTCTTGTGCGAGCTTGACAGTCTCAAAATCAGAGGGCGTAAAATCAGTCTGTCCCCTGTCTGAGCCTAACTGAATAACTTCAGCCAGCCGCTGCATAAAAACTTGGATAAACGCGTCCATTGTATCCCGGCTGAACATAGCCTTGCTGTATGTCATGCGGACCTGGAGCCTCTTATCCGTAATCATGGCTACCACATCGACCAAACAGGACAACCTGTTGCTCGGGCATGTATCTCTTCCGGTATCGTCCCCGGCAATGGCGAGCACGGGGCTGTGTAAATGATTATCGATTTCGCCCATATAATTGAAACGGAGCAGGTTGCATCCCGTCTTCGGAATGCTGCCGGAACCGTATGCCAAGATACCATAGTCGATTCCTTTGTTTGGAATGGAGCGAAGCTGGCCCTTTATGCTCTTGATGATTCCCGCTGTTCTGGTTTCAGTCATCTGGAGATTAACGGGATACAGCGAAGTGAACCACCCGATGGTTCTGGATACATCCATGTTCTCGAACAGCTCTTCGCGTCCATGTCCCTCTAATTCGATCGTGATTTTCTTCTTGCCGGTAATTTCGCTCACGGCCATGGCCAGCGAGGCGATCAGCAAATCGCTCGTTTGAGTTCGGAAAGCGGTATTCGCCTCCCCCAGCAGCCTGCTCGTCTCCTGCTCTGAGAGCTCCCGGACCAGCGTGCCGCATACGGCAATCCGGTCGTCATTCGAAGGGTAATCAGCATCCAGGCTGTCTTCTACGTTCTCTAAGACCGAATACCAGTAGTCAAGGTGTTCCAGCGCCTTCTCGGAGCCGTAAGCATCAATAGCATCTGACCAAGTTTGAATGGAATGCGTCTTATTCGGCAGGGGCCAAACCGAGCCGGTCAAAACCGCTTGCAGCAGCCGGTCCAAGTCTTCCAGCATAATTCGCCAGGAGACTCCATCTACAATCAAATGATGTGCTGTCAGCAAAAGACGCTGTCCCTGATCTCCTTCATCAAATGTAAGAGCTTTGAATAGAAGGCCCTGTCCGAGCCGTACACTTGCTTTGAAAGATTCGGCTTGTTTCTTCAGAGCCGCAGCCCGCTCTTCCTTCGGAATGCTGGTCAGGTCGAAGCGGGCAAGCTCCACGTCCCCGCGTCCTACCGTCCGGTACACCATGCGCCCTTGAGTTTCAACAGCCTGCAGCCTCAAGGTGTCATGGTGGCCGATTAATGCAAATAACGCATCGTGAAGCTGATCTGTTGTTATTGCCGGAGTTAGGCGAAGCAATACAGACTGCGCGTAGTAATGAGGATTGTTCCATTGTTTTGAAAAAAACCATGATGTAATCGGCAGTGGCTTAACTTCCCCGTAACTCAGCCCCTGCTCGATCGGAGCAGCCGTGTTTAGCTCAATAAATGCAGCCAGTTCTCGGATAACGGGATAACTCATAATTTGCTGCACCTTTAGCTGATAACCGGCCGCCTTGATTTTAGATACAATTTGTATTGCCTTGATAGAGTCACCGCCGAGCCGGTAAAAATTATCCTGAACCGTTATTTCATCCCTGCGGAGTACATCCTTGAATATATTCATTAACAGCGCTTCAACTTGACTGTTCCTTCCGGTCTCACTTGTTTCGAGGTACTGTTCCGGAGCCGGCAGAAGGCGCCGGTCCACTTTACCGTTCGGAGTAAGCGGCAATTGATCAAGACGGACAAAGTAAGCCGGTATCATATACGAGGGCAGTATCTCTGCTAGCTTCATCCTCAGCTCCAGAGCCGTAAGATGTCCCGTTGCGACGTAATAAGCGGCAAGCTGCTGCTGTCCGTCTTCTCCGATGCGGTCAATGACGACGGCTTCTTCAATGCCGTTCATTTCAAGCAGCTGATGCTCGATTTCTCCCATTTCAATGCGGTACCCTTTAATTTTGACCTGATGATCGATCCGGCCTAAATATACGATGCTGCCACTATCGTGGCGTACGGCCAAGTCGCCCGTCCGATACATCCTATTGCCCGTAAGGAATGGGTTGGGCAGAAACCGGTCTTGAGTCAGCTCCTCCCTGTGCAAGTAACCCCGGGCCACTCCGGCCCCGGATATATATATTTCGCCGATCGATCCGTCTGGGACCGGCTCCAGCTGCCGATCCAGCAAATAAATCTGCACATTGTCAATGGGCTGTCCGATCGGAACGGATACCCCTTCGTCGCTCGCCGGATCATACCGGTAAATCATGCAGCCGACTACGGTCTCGGTCGGTCCGTACTCATTGAGGATTTCAATCCCGCCCCGACTGTGTTCATGGATGTCACGAGCCAGCGAGCATTTCAAATCTTCACCGCCCACAATGAATGTCCGAACCATATATTGGCTGAAATCCATGTCTCTGATGAGTGCCAGATGAGCCGGCGTCAGCTTGATAACTGTGGCCTTGTTGTCTTCCACAATACGTTTAACTATAAAGTCGCTCCCGTCATCTTCGTAGATTTCGATACGGCTGCCGCTAATTAACGGCGTAAAGATAGAGGTCACGGTCAGATCGAAAGCAATGGAAGAGTACAGCGCAAATACATCATTTTGCGAGCGGATATACGTCTTGCCAGCCCACCAGATGTAGTTCACCAGCCCCCTGTGTTCGATCATCGCACCTTTGGGATTGCCTGTTGATCCTGAGGTATAGATGATATAAACCAAATCATCTGGCGTAATCATAGCAGGCAAATTATGCCCGTCCTTGTTGTACAGACGTTCATCATTGAGTGCAAGAACCTCACCGTTGTAAGAAAGCTGCTCCCATTCCTTGCCATGGGTCAGCAGCAGGGAAGCTCCGCTATCCCTCAGAATATACTCGATCCGTTCTTTGGGATATTCGGGATCAATCGGCAGATATGCCATTCCAGCCTTGATTACCGCCCAGATCCCAACAACGATGGACAGAGAGTGGCGGCCCATGATAGCTGCCGGGGTGTGAGGGCTTATCCCTCTCTCCAGCAGTGTTCGTGCGAGCCGATTGGCGCGTTCATTCAGTTCGCCGTAAGTAAGCGATTGTCCCATGCATGAAACAGCAATGCGTTCAGAATTCCGCTCGACTTGTTCTTCGAACAGCTGCAAGATCGTTTGATGCGAGGGATATTCGCAATCTGTTGTGTTGTACGTATATAGAAGCTTCGTACGCTCTTCCGGCAGAAGCAGCTGCAAATCATGAAGTGCGGCATCGGGACGGCTCAGGACTTGATCGGTTAAATATAGAAGACGGCTATGTAGTTCATCGATTTGCTTCTCCGTGTAGTCGCCTTCTTTATAATCGAAGTACAGCTCCAGTTCTTCATTCGAAGACCATTCGGTTACGATGAGCTGCAAGGAATACAGCTGGTTGCCGTTATTCACTTCAATTTGCTGCATTTTCCAACCAGGACCGAAGTTCCGGTCGAATGCCGTATTATAATAGTTCACGCACACTTGAAATAATTGGTCCAATCCCCGCTGCTGAAGCTGAAGATCCTGTACGAGCAAGTTGTAAGGATATTTCTGATGGAAATAGCATTGAATGAGTTCTTGGTTGACGTTATGTATGAACGATGAGAAGGACATCTCATGCTTGATGTCAATGAGAAAGGGCATCGTGCTGGTAAACATACCAAATGTATTTTTTTCTTTGGCCCCCGTACGATTCAATACAGGAGTGCCTATCAGGAGACGGTTTTGTTGATTCGCTTTGTGGAGATAAAGGAGCATCGTTGCTACAAAAAAGGTATTCAACGAAATACGATGGGTTTGTGCAAAGTCGCGGATGGCATCGGAAGCAGACTGGCTTACTAAGAACTTTTTGCGGTTGCCTGCGATGCCGATTGATGTAGTATGCAAATCAATGTCATGGATGTGATCAAATTTATGATTCCAATAGCTTTGATTTTTCATAAAACGAGGGGATGATAAATACTTTTGCTCTTGTTCAATGTAATCCAGGTAGGTAGGTCGGGGTTCCTGAGGAACTTCCTCCCCCTGCATCAATTTCGTATAAATCTGATTGATGTGCGTCGTCATCAATTGAAAAGACCAGCCGTCCGAAATAATATGGTGGAATTTCGTAAGATACGCGCTTTCTGTGTCGCTAATTCTAACAAGTACAAAATCATACAATTGTTCTCCATCCAGTGGGAGCGGTTTGGAAAACTCGGCACTCACCCAGGCATCCACATCCGATTCTTGGGCAATAAAATCGATAAACGGGAACGTTTTCCTGCGGTATTCCATCACCGTCTGCTGCACCGAACCGTCCTGTTCGACTAACCGCATACGGACGGCATCATTGAGCCGAATGAAATGATTAATGGCTTCCTCCAGCAAGGAAAAATCGACGGGGCCGTAAATTTTAATGAGTCCTCCGATGTTATGTATGCTCGTACCCGAGTATATATTTTCTACATACCAAATTCGTTTTTGCGGATGTGTCAGTGGATAGAGTTGGCATGTCTTCATAGAAATAACCTCCAATCGGAATAAGTTACGGATACTAGGAAACCACCCGAGGGTCCAGTGCATTCAAAACGGTTCCCAGTATTCGTTTTTCACTTTCCATGATGTGAGTCATCTCGCTCAATCCTTGCTTCAACATGCATTCGTCTCCGGTTAAGGCGTATTTCATCAACAAATGACGCAAAGCATATGCCTGCTCTTCTATTGGCCGGAAGCATTCTGTAAAATCCGGTGAAAGAAGTCCCTGATTACATAAATACTGGATCCGCAGCCCCATCATTTTCTTGTGTTCCCACAGAATGTGGATGGGCCGGATATCACGTTTACGAACAAGTACGGGCATATTGTGAATTAGTGCAGCATAAACATCGACACCGAATGCCGCCTCCAGTGGATTCGCCGTTCCCCGGTTGCGCAAGGAAATATTGCTGCCCGCCAAATATTCTTCCAGGGATTCTTTGATAAACGCTGCATCTAGCCAGTAGCTTCCCGATTTATTGAACTTGTAAAGGTAGATTTGTTCTTCATAGTTGTCCGTCCATTCGAGGTTTTGGAACCCTTGCTCCATTTCATGGTACGGCACCACGGTCTTCTGAAACTGCATTTCTTCATCGTAGCCGAGAACAAGAAACGTCCTTCTCGCATCATCGTAACCGTAAACCAGAATATCGTGAGCATAATGAGTATGTTGATAGACTCGTCTACGAGGGATATAGAACTCATCCACATGAAGAGAGATCGTATAGTTTGAACGGATACTGTTTATCAGAAATTCGATGATTCCAGGCGGTGAATCGAGCACGCATTCGCGCTCCAGCTTTTGTGTAATCAGCCAGGGACAGCGAATAAAATCTTCTCCGTAAAAGGTCATAGGCACTGAGCGTGAAGCGGCCTCTCCGTCAAGATCCTGATGACAATAGAGGTGGATGAAATTGCTGTAAAACCAAGGCAGCGCTTCATTTCGTGTAAGTACCGTACATAGGGGATATGCCAGATACTGATATCCGACAAGAGGCGGGATACTCAATTCCAGTTCCTTGCTACCCAAATCAATACTCACTTCTTTCTCGTTTGTTAATTTTTTGTAAAATAATGAAGCATTATATGAGTTTACCTAAAAATAATATAATAACTAATATATGTAATTCATACTCCCATAGATGTATTTTATTGTCAATATCTATTAAGATTTTTCATTTATACTTTTTTGTCGCCAAGTTATTCAACTCGAAAACAGCCGATCAGCTACAGGATTCGACAGGACCCGACCTGTTTCTGAACTATGAAAATAGTCCTACTTAATGAAGATATTCTGAAAACGTCCATCCATCCTTCTTCCCACGTACCCTAACAAATAGAGTAGAAACAGGAGCCTTGCTTCTAGGCTGAAACAGATTATTACAAGCTGTAAGGAGAGATTAACCCCATCTGGCAAGTCGCTCAGAGTAAAACAACAAAAGGCACCTTCCTCCGAAAAGGAAAGTGCCCTATATCTCAGTCATTAAAACTATATATAACAGCTTTACTTCTGACTTGCCGCAATAGCTTGTTTCAGATCGTATAGGATATCATCGATAGACTCGGTCCCGATCGACAGACGCAGCAATTCCGGATTTACGCCCGCCGTAAGCTGCTCGTCTTCCGTCATCTGCTGATGCGTCGTGCTGGCCGGATGAATGATAAGCGACTTGGAATCCCCAACGTTAGCCAAGTGGGAGAACAGCTTCACATTCTCGATCACCTTCTGACCTGCCGCTGCCCCGCCTTTGATTCCGAAGGTCAGGATAGCGCCTTGGCCCTTCGGCAGGTACTTCTTCGCCAGCTCATGCGAAAGGTGACTCGGCAGCCCTGCATAGCTCACCCATTCCACAGCCTCGTGACTCTCCAAATACTTGGCAACCTTCAGCGCATTCTCGCTATGGCGCTCAACGCGAAGATGCAGCGTTTCCAGCCCTTGCAGCAGCAGCCAGGAATTAAACGGAGACAGCGATGCGCCAATATCCCGCAGCAGCTGTACGCGCGCTTTGATAATATAAGCAATCGGGCCTACTGCCTCCGTATACACAACGCCATGATAGCTTGGATCCGGCTCCGTCAATCCAGGGAACTTATTGTTTGCCGTCCAATCGAATTTACCGCTATCAACAATAACCCCGCCGATGGAGGTCCCATGACCGCCGATGAATTTGGTCGCAGAATGAACGACGATATCTGCTCCATATTCTATCGGTCGCAGCAAATACGGGCTTGGAAAGGTGTTGTCTACGATAAGCGGAATGCCGTTCTCATGCGCGATGGCCGCAACAGCTTCCACATCCAGCACATTGCCCTGCGGATTGCCGATCGTTTCGGCAAACACGGCCTTTGTCTTGTCATTGATCGCTTTTCGGAAATTTTCCGGGTCCGTGGAATCCACGAAATGCACCTTGATGCCCAGCTTCGCAAGCGTATTGGAAAATAAATTATAAGTACCGCCATACAAGCTCGAGGAAGAAACAATTTCATCACCTGCGCCCGCAATGTTGAGAATGGAGAAGGTGATGGCTGCCTGCCCGGAAGATGTCGCCAGTGCACCGGCACCGCCTTCAAGCGCTGCAATCCGCTTCTCAAACACATCCGTGGTTGGGTTCATGATACGCGTGTAAATGTTGCCGAATTCTTTAAGCGCAAACAGATTCGCTGCGTGCTCACTGTCTTTAAACCCGTAGGAAGTCGTCTGATATAGAGGGACGGCGCGGGATAATGTGGTCGGATCAAGCTCCTGACCGGCGTGAACCGCTAAGGTTTCAATGGAAAATTGGCGTTCTTCTGACATGGGTGTTTCCTCCCTTTTCTTCATATGGAAAGTATTATGGCTTCATAATTTCTCCCATTCTCTCATACTTTCCCGCATTTGAAAAGAGTTATAACCAACTAATTACATCGGAATATTATTTATTCTGCATGCAGCTGGAAACCATCTTATTCCTCATCCGCTGCATACACCCTGCCCCATCCATATCCGGCTTCCGGGGACGTATCCTCCGGCATGCCCGGCAAGATTAAACCGCCGTCTATACGGAGATTGATCCCGGTAATGTAGGATGCCGCATCTGAGCAGAGCCAAGCAATCGCTTCCCCGATGTCCGACGGCGTGCCCAACCTTCCCAGCGGGATTTTTCTGCCGAGCGGCTCGTCCTCTGCCGATTGGTCCGGCTTGTGAACAGTCGCTCCCGGTGCCACGCAGTTTACGCGGATGCCATGCGGAGCCCACTCGAGCGCTAGCGATTGTGCGGCACGTATAAGCGCTGCCTTCATGCTGCCGTAAATGCTATCCTTGGGATAGGCTCTCTCTCCTCGGGAGGACGTGATGAAGATGATATTTCCCGGAATTCCCTGGGCGATCATCTCCCGGACAGCATATTTGCTAAGCAGCATCGGTGCTCGAAAATCGAGATGAACCGTCATGTCCAGCGCGTCCTCTTCAAGCTCCGTGAGCTCGTCATATAGGCCGATCCCCGCATTGTTCACCAACAGATCGATCCGGCCAAATTCCTCTATCGTCTTTCGTATCGTATTCTCCGCTTCACTGCGAACGGTCAAATCGCTTTGAATAATAAGAGGCGTCTTGCCATAGATATGACGAATATCCTCTGCTATGTCCACTATCCCATCTTTACTCGAATGGTAGGTCATCGCCAGCCGATATCCTTTTTCAGCCAAAACCTTGGCAATCCCCCGTCCAATTCCAGCTCCAGCGCCTGTCACCAACGCTACTTTCTCTATCCCTTGAATCCCTATGCTACCCATTCCTCTCGCTCCCTTCGAAATCCTGCATGTAGGCCACGATTACGCCGCTGTTCAACCTATACGCATACCGTGCCTACCCTTCCTTACCCTGTTCCGAAAGGGATGATTGGCTTTCGATAAATAAAGTGAGCACCGTTATTATAAATAAGTTGAATCCTTACTGAGGTTAAATACGTATTGAATATTAATATGATTTTCCATAAACGATAATCTTTAGGAGGGTGTACTCATGAATTCTGAGTGGTGGATTGTTGGAAGTATTCTAGTCGCCGGATTCCTGTTTATGATTCCCGTGCAGTACCGCTATATTGCAGCGTTAAAGAATGATCCCCGGAAGCGAGGGGTCGATCATGAAACGTATTACAACAAGATGTCGTTTCAAGAAGAACAACTCCATTACAGCACGCAATGGTGGTTTTGGCCTTCCACCATGGTTGCCTCGTGGATCTATAATTGGAGGCATAAGAACGGGAAAAAGGCCAAGTAGACTGCTGCTTCCAAGCGATGAAAACGCAAAAATCATCGCCCAAAATAAGGCGATGATTTTTCATGATCCGAGCTATACTCAGCCGCGTCTGGCTAAAGCGTTCATATGCAGGAAAAAGGTATCCTCCAGCGTAGGAGCCTTCTCCACAAATTCGGGACCCGGCTGCTTTTTCCCCATCAGCCTTACTCTCATGTGATGTTCCGTCATTTGAAAATGAATCAGCAGCTCCTGCGGTATCCGCTCGAAGGCTTCCAGATCGATTTCGCCTTCCCAGACGCTGGAGCTGGAGGCCACATTCAGTTTCCACTGGGTCGGTGAACCGATATACCGGATGCGACCGCGGTGTATCCATATCACGGTATCTACCGCCTCTTCCCACTCGTTCAGCTCATGGGCGGCCACGATCACCATTCGGCCCCTGGCGTATTTAGTCAAATACGTGATAAGGAATTTGCGTTCCTCAGCGTCCATGCCGTTTAAAGGCTCATCGAGGAATAGAAAAGAAGGTGAAGCCAGCAGCGCCTGCACGACGGCAATGCGCCGCTGCACCCCTTGTGACAAATTCTTGACCTTGCTCTTGCGGAAGGGCTCCAATCGAAAGTCCGTCATCAGCTTGTCAATGGCCTCAGGGTTATAGATGCCCTTTAATTCTGCCATATAGGTCAGTAGCTTGCCGACCTTCATATCCCCATACAGCTCGATATCCGCCGGGACATATCCGATTTGACTGCGGATCAACGGCAAATGATCTCCTGCCCTGCGCCCGCTGTACAGAATTTCGCCTGCATCGGGTGCCTGGAGCGTGGTCAACAGCTCAATCAGGGTGGTTTTCCCAGCCCCGTTCGCCCCGACGATAAGGTTCAGGCCGGAGTGAATCTCCGCTTTGTCGATTTCAAGCCGGTACGTACCCGCTTGGCGTTCCAGTCCTTCAAGCCTAATCATTCGCCATTCTCCAAGCTCCGTTCAGCTTCAAGCTGCGTCCGTAGGAAGAGACGAGCAGAATCACTCCGATAACAAGCAGGGCCACGTCCGTCATCATTTTACCGCTCATCGAAACGCCGTGATCCACGATTTGTCCCTGAATTACGATCCACATTCCGTAGACCAGGACGGCCGAGATCAGTGAGACAACCATGCCTTTGCGAAACAGCATATACATCGCAGCCCCTCCCGTCACCAGCAGAATTCCCATCCACTCCAGAATAAAGGGTAAGAATAAAAAGCGAGAGCTTTCCGCCTGGATGGATCGCAGCCCGAGCGCGAGGGTACTCAGCAAGGCCATTCCGATGACGATGCCGGTCACAAGCAGCAGACGGGTATACAACACAAGCGCCGGTGGATATGGGGTTAGGGTCTCCACAGCCCGCATTCCTTTATCCCAGGTTCGGCTGCTGAACAGCATCGATACAATCAGCAGCAAAGGGGTGATCAACGGGAAAATGCCGCCGGGCAATCCGGCAAACTGATCCAGTGGATACTCCGGATCGATCAGTAGAACCAACATGCAGAATACCGCGCCTGCTGTGAGCAGAATGGATCTTTGGTTCAATCGGATCTGACTCCGAAGAATCTGTTTTAATGAGGGCGGGTCGACCTGCGGATTAAAATCCAGCTTGGGGGACTCGGGCTCAATCCTGAGCTGATTGAACTCTCCCTGAAGAGACGCAATGAGCTGCGCCGTCTCATCCGGTGACGGCGATGGAAGAGCAGCGCGTCTGAGCGGGCCACGAAGCTCGTCTTCAAGTCTTCTCAATTCATTATCGAATGGATGATCCATGGAGGTACACCTCACTTTCTTTTACTTTGCTCTGCGAATCCGATTCTTCCGACTTGGAGCGGTTCCGAACCTGTTCCTGAGGGCTTTTCTCCCGTGTCCTTCGGGACGAACGGACGGGAACCAAATCAGAATGCTCCATCGATAATGTTTTCTTCAGCTTTCTCAAGCCGTTATATAAATGCGTTTTCACCGTACTTAGGGGGAGGTCGACCAGGTCGGCGATTTCCTGCAGCTTCAGATCATGAAAGAATCGAAGAGATATGACTTCCTGTTGTATATCAGGCAGGCTCTCCAGCGATGCTGCAATCTCCAGTGAGGTTTCCTGTCTTTCCACAAGTTCCTCCGCGCCGGGTGCAGGGTCGTATGCATCCGGCATCTCCTCACCCGCAAGACCTTCAGACCTATAAGATGCGCTTTTCCAATAATCCTTGCACATATTCAGAGCCACGCGGTAAAGCCAGGAGCGAACATGTTCCAGCGTGCCGTGCTGCTTCAGATGCCGAATGAGCCGGATAAACGTTTCCTGAACGATATCCTGGGCTTTTTGCCTATCGGCCAGCCTCTGGGTCGTATAACTGAGCAGCGGACCATGGTACCTCGTCACCAACATTTCAAACGCTTCCTGGTCGCCGGCAGCCATGCGTTCGGACAGCTGCTGATCGGAAATCATGCCTTCCCCCCCTTTCTATGTGCATTCTAATCTTCCCACTATATCTATTTCTCAATTATAACCGACCGTGTGCAGGTGCATAGTCGTCATTATTTGACATTCATCATGGCATCCCATTTTTGCTGCCACTCTTTATACGTAATCGGGCTCTCCGGGCTTAAGTACGAATTTCGTTCGGTATCGGGAAGCATCAGCCCTTGTTGGTAAAAATGAACCAGCAGCTCTTTGACCTGATTCCCTCTGCCTTCTTCCAACGCCCTTCTGACTTGCTTAGCCATACCCATGCCTAATTTATTTTGAGGATCATCCCCGTCCCCATTCTTGAACAACAGTTGCTGTACCGACCGAAGGTTTCCGTATGCGGATCTCAGTTGTTTATCACTAAGCCCTTTCTCCTCCACGTAATACACATACCAGAAAAGACTGCTGATCTTGCCGCGCACATCCCGTTCTGGATGCTCAAAATAATAATTGAACCCCTCCTGGTTGCCGAACAGAACGGAGTTCATCCATTCGCCAGGCAGATTCATGAAGTTATATGTGTACTGGTTCGAGGACAGAATCAGACGATGGTGCACCCGGGGATTATTAAAACCGTGACCCAAATATAAAATCTTGTCGACGTTGCTTTTGAACTCGGGTACCCACTTGGAAAAATAGTCATACTTCTTTTTCATATCCTGCAGCATCGATACGGATGTTTTCTCCAGATATGGCGTTGTCACGATTGTGATCGGGAGATCAATCTGGTGGATTTCCTTCCAAAACTGACCTCCGTACAGGGAGATATTCTGCTCGATCTCCCTACCCTCGAACCGCTGGTAGCCGGGCCTTCGTTCCAGCTCCTGCATCCCCGTATACAAGGGTCCCGGATAACCTTCGACCTCCAGCTTCATCTCGCCGAAAGAATAACGCATCCGGCCAAATTCCCAGCCTAAATAAACGTATTCCGGAAGACGGTCTCCGTTATCACTCTTTAAATATACCTGCTGATGACCGGGAAGCGGATACCAAGCGATATATCCATCCAGCTTAACTTCGGGCCCCACACTGTAAACCGAAAATTCCTCACGGGAGTACCCAGCCATAAAGTCCATGACCTTGCCTCTATATTCCAGCTCGGCTTGAATGTCCCCTCCCTTGGCATCGCCAACCATCCTTACCGATATCCGCTCTCCCTGTCTGCGATAGGGAGCGTCAATGCCCTGGAGTTGGACACGCTCAAGCTCGAACATCCGGTTCAGGGTTAAGGGAAGCTGCCCCATGCCTGATAACTCGGAGGCGGGTATCGTTAGCTTCGCCGTCACGCGAAGCTCATCGTTTGACAGTCGTTTCAGCTTGATATCATAAGAAGAAACATGAAAGAAGGATATATTGTCAGGGTCATCGACATAAGAAACCGTGGGGTCTCCCAGCTTCGCATCAAATTGGGCATATCGATCCGCCCATAGTGTGCCGTAGGGTACGGCTGCGGCTACCGTCAATACGGCAGCCCCCAGCACGGCGAGCCATCCCGCTTTCCGCAGCATCGTAGGCCGCTTACGGTTTAACAAGAACAAACACACAGTTAGCAGCAGGAAAGTAAAGGCAAGCACGAACCACCGGGAACTCATTAAATCTTCCCTAAACAGACCGTACCCCCAATTCTCATATTCAAAGCGATTGGATTGAAGGAAGAATTGGTTGAGGTGAAACACTTGAGCCGGCATCCATCTTAATTCGGTGATGATATAAATTTCCATGAAAAATGTTCCAAACATCCATGCACAGAAACCGATCAAATAAACAATCCGGTTCGGAATGCTTGCCCCAAGGAGCATGGCGAGCGCGAGTGTCACCATATAGGAAACCTCGTACTGCACCGCAAATTGCATGGTATGCATCATCGCAATATCACCGGCTATCCCCTGGCTAACCGACAGGATATAGAATATAACCGACGTCGACAACGTGAACAGGGAAAAGTACAACAAACTGACCACATATTTCGACGACAACAAGGTAAAGAAAGACACAGGCAAGCTGTGATTCCATTCAAAGGACCTACGGCGAACATCCCGTCGAATAGACAAGATGCCAATTAGCATAGCCGGACCCAGGGTCATCGTATGACCCAGCATGTGGAATGAATAGGCCGCCGTGTACAGATTATGGTTCGGTCCATTGCCGCTTGCCGCCTGCAGCATCATAATGATGAACAGAATCGCATAGATGATCGGAAGAGAGGCAAACAAGGGATTACCGAACAAAAGCCTAAGCTCAAGGAGACTATGCCTCCACCACTTATGCATGACGATCCCTCCGCAGCAGGCTCAGATATCCATCCTCCAGCGTCGGATCCGCGGGAAACGCCCCTGCAACCGGGGCCGTTTGGCCGATAAACCGGCACAGGACGCCTTCCGGAACGGTTCGGGTAGATACGACGGACATGGGATCAATCAAGGCAAATTCATCCGGACTCATCACCGCTTCCCATACTTGTCCCTTCCCGCATGCCTGCAGTTCAGCCAGACTGCCGTTCATGGACAGTCTCCCCTTGTTCATGACTGCGATACGACGGCAGTTGCTCTCGATATCGGCGACAATATGGGTGGATAGCAGGACCGTCCGGTCGATGCTAAAGCGGGTTAACACATTGCGGAACCGGACACGCTCCTGAGGATCCAGCCCGGATGTCGGTTCGTCAACGATCAAGATATCTGGTGTTCCCAATAACGCTTGGGCAATACCCAGCCGCTGCTTCATTCCCCCGGAGTAAGTACGTACTTTTTTATCAGCCTTCCCCTGGAGATTAACCATCTCGAGCAGCCTGGAGATTTCCTTCTGTCTGGCACTCCGTTCTTTGATCCCTTTCATGGCCGCCACATAATCCAGATAATCTCGTCCGGTCAGCTGCGGGTAAATGTGAAAATGCTGCGGCAAATACCCGATCATCTGCCGAATCTCCTCCGGCCGTCCAATCGATATCCCGTTCACTCTCACCTGGCCGGAGGTCGGCGACAATAAGGTCGCCAGAATGCGCATCAGCGTTGTTTTGCCGGCGCCATTGGGGCCCAGCAGACCGGTCATGCCTGTATCCAATTGTAGAGAAACATCCAAGAGTGCCCATGCACCCTTGCGATAGGTTTTTGATAAATGCTCAATGGTAATCATTCTAGAATCCTTTCACCATTAACGATTATGGCATAAGCCGCGCGGTTTACGTTACTTGGAACGAACCATCGTCTTAAAAAGTTTGGCATTTCCAACGTTTTGACATCAATTCATTTTATAAGGTACAAAAAAGCCCGTGATCCTGTAAGCGGATTGCGGGCATGATCTATATTCACCTGATGTCAGGCTCTTATTCAGTTATTATAACATGCGAAGATGCGGTTCATCCGTAAACCTTCAGGACATAAATATTTCATGCCGCAAAAGATTAACGGGATGGATCATTTACATGCTTATTGCATCAATCCTTACCGATGAGCCTCATATTGGTTGGCACGACTGATCGCCTGGATCAATTGGATGTCCTGCGGCGATAACTCTTCCTTATTTCCCGCCGCCAAGTTATGCAGCAGCTGTTCGAGCGAGCTAGCTCCAGGGATGGTGCAGGCAACAGCGGCATGGGCCACAGCATATCGAATAGCCAAATGGGACAGATCCTTGCCAGGGCCAACCTCTTCAAGCCTCTTGAGTATATCAAGCAGCTCATTTTTGTTGTAATCCAGATAGCCCTTCTCGGCTTTGGCTTGTCCGCGGTCCGACAATATGCCGCGGGCAACGGGTCCCCGTGCAATGGCGGATATTCCGTTCTCAGCAAGGAGATCGAGCACCTCTTCCTCCGGTCTCCGGTCAAGGATGCTGTACTGACTCATGACGCTGACGATATTGGATTTTGCGACATACTCGCGGATAACGTTCGGCCGGATGGACGAGATGCCGTAGTATCGAATCCACCCTTCCCGCTTCAGCTCTTCAAAAGCTTCAATCGTCTCGTCAATCGGATCATCAAGCGTCCCCCCATGAAGCTGATACAGATCGATATAATCCGTACCGAGTCTGCGAAGACTATCCTTGACAGCGGATTTGATGTAGTCCTTGGAAGGATCCCATACCAAGCCATCCTTACCCGGTACACGACGGTTGCCGACTTTGGTGGCGATGATCACATCCTCGCGCCGACCTTGAACCGCTATGCCTACCAGTTCCTCGTTACGGCCTTTGTCGTACAGATCCGCCGTATCCAGAAAATTCACGCCCCGGTCCAGCGCTTCGTGGATAAGCTTTACGGCTTGTCCCTCATCTGTACCCAGTGACATACAGCCCAGCCCGATTTCGCTTACATACAATTCCGAAGATCCTAGCTGATTGATTCTCATGCTTGATCTCCTCCTCTTCCCTATGATGAATAAGGTTCTACTTCTTTACTTACCCTAAAATATCGATCCAGATCTTCACGGCCGTAACTGCAATGAGAATCGCCAAGGCATACCGCAGCAGTCGGACGTTCATCTTGCGACTGATGATGGCGCCGATGGGAGCACCCATCAAGCTTCCGGCAACCGCGAACAGGGACGGCCAGATCGGAATGTCGCCCGAGGCGATTTTGCCAATGACACCCCCGACCGCAGACAGAAAAACGATCGCGAGCGAGGATGCGATGGTTATCCGTGTCGGTATCTTAAGAATCGTCAGCATGATGGGTATCAGGATAAAGGCACCTCCAGCGCCGACAATCCCCGCAATGCCGCCGACGATAAAGGCGGCTCCCATCGCAATCCCTGAATGATAGGTCACCTCGTTAACCGACCTATTTTCCATGGTTGCCCGGGTCGGCACAATCATCAATAACACCGCGATAACCGCCAGAAAACCGTAGATCACGTTAATCATACCGCTTGTCATCAGCATCGAGGACAGACTCCCGATCAGACTGCCAACCAGGGTGCTTACCCCCATCTGAATGACCAATGGCTTGTGAAAATACGACTCACCGCCGCGCGAACTCATCCGGTTGGTGATCATGCCTGACAATGAGGCGAAAAATACCTGCAGCATGCTGATGGACGCCACCTCCTTGGAGGTAAAGGCCTCCAGTCCAAACCAGGAAGGAACATAGAGCAGCAAAGGAAAGTTAATAATCGCCCCGCCAATTCCCAGCAATCCTGAGAAAAAAGAACCGATGATACCTATAAAGATCATAACTACAAGTTGCACTATCAAGGTGATCGATCTCCGTTCAATTTAATATCGTGATCGCGCACATTGCTATTGAATGTACCCCATTGTTGATTTATAATAAAACCAAGTATTTATATCGGAAATTAAGGAGGTATGTGGTGATCATGTTGAATAAGCTGAAATTCCTCTTCCAGGACCGTTGCCCTGACTGCGAGCAGAAGCTGATCTCCAGACAGGAAGACATGGCTACGATCAAGCATTGCCCGGATCACCACTACACCGAAGAAACATATAACCAGCTGGGAGTTACGATTGTTTATCATCCCAGCAAAGATAACAGTTAAACTTTGTTTAAACTCCGTTAGCTATTTCGGACTGAGATCTTTGGATTTATTCCGTTCCCTCTGCCCATTCCCGTCCGGCAAGCCTGACCAGAAGCATAACCGCGATCTCGGCAACCATCACTACGAGCGAGCACATAAAAATCACAGGAATCATATCGCCCGAATCCAGATTTAAAATGAACGGGTAGGCGATAAGCCATAGCAGCTGCGCGGCCATAAACAAGTGCCCCCGAAAGCGAGCCTTATGATCCAGTCCGGATTCGGCACCTGCGGAATTGGCTTGAATGCCTCTACAGATTCCGAAAATCAATACCATATGCAAGCAGATGGCAGGCAGTTGAATCAGCAGCTCCTCTACCGATTGCATAGGCACGCCGCCTGTCTTCACCTCAGGAAACCAGAATAATGAAAGAACCGACCAGATCAGCAGCAGCCAAGCGGATAGATGCCCTGCCTTAAAATATCCGTTCAACGCCTGAAGCCTCCATAATCCCGAAGCAATCAACAGGTATCCCAGCATATCCGGCAACAGATCCACCGTTTCCAGCTTAAAGTCGACAAGTACAAGCAGCAGCCCCCACACGATGCGATAACAAGCGCTTCTCATGGTTTCCTCCTGCTTTCCCGAACAAATTCCGTCATTTCTCGATCCGTCGGACTTGGATGATAAGGAATCATCGTATCTCCATACCAAAAGCGACGGCCGTCCTCCAAAAAGGTGGTTCTTAATATCAACTGATATACCTGCATGCTCTTCTCAAGCGACATATCAAATTGGTGGCTGATTCTAATGGAATCCCCTTTATTCATCTGGAATGGAAGCTGAATCTCATTGATAGGTTCACCTCTTAACTCGATGTGCGCTTCCGAAGGTTGAGACCGGTAACTAGTACCCGGTATTTGTCTGGAAATGTCGACAAAGATTCGGAGATCTCCATCCTCTGCGATATCGAGTAATTTCGAGGAGAACGCCGTTAACTGAAGCGGCCGACTCACGACGGCAGATTCGTAGCCCGAGTTATCGGAAGAGGATCCGCCGGACGTCCCTGATATCGGATCTTGATCTTCCTGATCATATACGCCAGGCCATACGTAAATCTCTCCGATATCCACTTGTTCCGAGGTTCCATCAGAGTAAAGGGCGGTAATCTCTCGAACGAGAACCGGCTCCTTCCTCTGCTCTCCTGCCCCTTCTTTCCCCGGGGCGGGTTTATTTAAATTCACCATCATTTTTCCCAGGCACTGTCTCTGATACTCAGCATATTGAGGGTATGGCGTTACGATCTGTTCGGGATAACCTTCGATCCGGATGGAGCTTAGCGTCTTGTTTGCTCTTTTGTCCTCTACATAATACAAGTCAAATACACTGCCTCCCCCTTCCCTTGTTTCCACATGATGCTCAAGGAATACGGTTCTTCCCAGTTGGTTGGCTTCATAATACCAGACATTCCCGACCCAGCTGCAGGCTACGAACAGGATGGCGAGAACATAATACCATTTCTTGCTCATAGCGCCCTCCTTATGTATCATGCGATTGTTCCATATTATTAAACTATCTTAACACGTAAATAGATGAAGAGGGTTTGATCAGCGTTAATTTTTCATATGATTCTGACTAAGGAACTCCATGAATTTGAAATAAGGTTATGGCTTCATGGACAGACTATTTGAAGCCACCCTAAAATCAAGGAAGGTGTTCATGATGAATCCATCGATCGAAGAGGTCACCCATTGGCTTGAATCCAAAAGCAATCACACCCTGCACATATCCAAGCAAGAAGAGAAGGATCAGGACCAGATTGAAATACAGCTGGAGCGGTTTGAACACCAGCAGCATCAAGAGCAGTCCATCGACGGCTATGGAGACCGCCATGCGCTCCTGCTCCACGGCCCCGGCGTGGTCATCACAGCCGGCCATGAAGCCCCGCTGCCAAGCAATGCCTTTATCATCGGACTGGACGGGTTAACCTCTGCGGACATCCAAGACCGTCAGGTAGTGCTCACAACGGACCGGGGCACTTATTCCATCACGGCAACCTGAGGGCAGCCGGCATGAAACAGCAAGAACCGCCAGAGATGTTGCATCTCTGGCGGTTCTTTTGGTTTTATTCAGCTCACACTCGTTTAAACCTCCAGATAAAGCTCTGGAAATCCCCATGCATCGCGGGAATGGCCAATCCGGCATTCATCAGTTTCCATTTCGGTGACCGTGGTCCCGTTAGCCAGCTGTACCTGGTACGCAGGCTGCCGGAAATCGCCGCTGCCGTAGCCCGGGTATTCCTGTGGCAAACTGTCCAGGGAAAAGGATGCATCCTCGCGAAACGGCGACGGTGAAAAGGATGCTCTTCCCCTCCGTTCCAGCAATCCGCCGATGCGGTGATCGCGAATCAGCCGCCCCCAATAGGCATGTGCCGGATAGACGCCCCGCACAAGCTCAATCACATAACTTGACCGCTCGCTCTGGAGATGGAATATCCCCAGATCTTCATGAAAATGTATACTCACTGCTTTTTGCCCCCTAACCCAAGGTCCGAGTTAAATCTCCATGGTCCGTTTTAAGACCCTACGGCGGTCGTCCGTTCCAGAATCATGACGTCCCTTCCCGGAATCGTGACATGGCCTGAAATCTGCCGGCTGCCCAGGAGATCGAATTGATTGGCAGAACCTGCATCAAACGTCATCTCTTCGGCATTGTGGTTCATGATGAACAAGTAGGAGTTCCCATCCTTCACCCGTTCCACCACCTCTACCCCGGCAGGTGTATTCAGCAGCGGCTTCACACCCTGTTCTTCGCACAGATTAGCAAGAAATGCCTGCAGGAACTGCGAATCCGGACTGCTCGCCACATAATAGGCCTGCCCTTCGCCAAACGCATTCTTCGTTAGAACAGGAGTGCCTTTATAGAAGTCGGATCCGTACTCAGCCAGAATCTCTGCCGTCTCCGCATGGATGACGTCACACAAAATTCCACATGGATAACTTCCACGCAGTGATCCCCAATCCTGCTTCATATGGATCTGATTTTGCTGCCCGGGAAGCAGGGCATCGATCTCCTCGGCCCAGATGCCAGTCACCTTGCGCAGTTCGCCGGGATGACCTCCCAGGGTCACCAGATCATGCTCATTGACGATGCCGCTGAAGAAGGTCGTTACAAAGGTTCCGCCCCGGGATACAAACTGCTCGACGCGCTGGGCAACGCCCGGCTTCACCATATACATCACGGGGGCAATCACCACATCGTACTTGCTCAGGTCCTCCTCGAAGCTGATGATATCGGTCTGGATATTCAGCTGATACAGTGCATCATAATACTTATGAACCTCATTCACGTAGTTCAGGGCTTTGGAAGGTCCGCTTGACAGCTCCAGCGCCCAACGATTTTCCCAATCATACATAATCGCTAATTTGGCGTCCGATCGGGAGTCTAGCAGCTTATCTCCGAGCTGCTGCAGCTCGTGCCCCAGCTCCGCGCATTCCCGGAAGACCCGGGTATGCTCATGTCCCACATGCTCAATCAATGCGCCGTGGAACTTCTCGCATGCCCCCACGGAACGGCGGAGCTGGAAGAACATGATTGTATCTGCCCCATGGGCTACAGCCTGATAACTCCACAATCTCATCACGCCGGGCCGTTTGGCGGAATTGTATGGCGACCAGTTTTGAACGCTCGGCGTCTGCTCCATCAGCATGAACGGCTGTCCACTTTTCAGTCCGCGCATCAGATTATGCGCCATCGCCGTAAAGCTTACCGGCGTATCAATCGCAGGATAGTTGTCCCAGGATACCACATCCATGTGCTTCGCCCACTCGAAGTAATCCAGCTCCGGATAAAATCCCATCAGATTGGTGGTGACCGGAATGTGCGGCGTAACCTTCTTCAGTTCTTCCTTCTCCAACCGATAACATGCCAGCAGGCTGTCAGATTGGAAACGGCGATAGTCCAGTGATATCCCTTGGAAGAAGGTCCGGTTTCCGCCGAATTCTTCACTGAGCGCGTTCGGTACCACAATCTCGTCCCACTCGTAAAAGGTATGACCCCAGAAGCCGGTATTCCATGCGGCATTCAACTTATCGAGCGTCCCGTAACGCTCTTTCAGCCAGACGCGGAACTGCTGCTCGCAGTTGTCGCAATAACAATACCCGCCGTACTCATTCGAGACGTGCCAGATGACCAGTGCCGGATGATCCTTGTAACGCTCAGCCAGCTTACGCGCCATCAGCATCGAATATTTGCGATACGTCGGACTGTTCGGACATGAATTATGACGACCGCCGAATTTGCGTTTGCGTCCATCGTAGTCAACGCGCAGGATGTCCGGGTATTTCTTGGCCATCCAAGCCGGATGCGCCCCCGTGCTGGTTGCCAAGCAGACATGAACCTGCTCCTCGGCCAGCCGATCCATCATTTCATCAAGCCACGTGAAATCATAGCTGTTCTCATCACGCTGCGTTCTGGCCCAGGAGAATACATTGAGGGTCGCCACGTCAACACCAGCCAGTTCAAACATCCGCAGGTCCTCTTCCATTGTTGCCTTATCCCATTGCTCGGGATTATAGTCCCCGCCATACCATATCTTAGGGAAATGTTGATTAATCATTGAAATGCCTCCTTCATCGTTCTTTAGCTAAGAAAACCGTATCTATCGACTTACTTTGAATCTTAAAGAAAAGAGGCACCATCCCATGTCATGTTGGACAGGGATCATACCTCTTATGGACGATTAGCTAACTTGGATTAGAGCATTGCTCCTTACTTTTTCAGACTATCCCAGGATGTCTGCATATCCTCAAGCATCTTGTTCGCATCGGATTTGCCTGCGAAGAAGGCCTGCATCGCGCCGGAGAATTCCTGGGCTACACCGTCAGGGAACTTCGCGGATTGTCTTGGCAGTACTTTGCCAGCTTGCACGTACTCCCACACGGCTGAACCCAGATCGCCCATGTCCTCAGGTGTTGCTTCGATTGTCTTCAAGGCCGGGATGAATTTGAATTTTTTGACGATGTACTCTTTACCGATATCGGATGTGACAAACCAGTTAAGGAAGATCTTCGCTTCTTCCTTCGATGCGGAATCCTTGTTGATGACCAGGTTCGCAGGTACCCCTACGTTCAGCTTGTCATTTAGCTCCGCATTGTCGCCAAGCGGCATCGGCAGGTAGCCAAGATTCAGGTCCGGATTGATGGCATCAATCTCGGTTTGGGCCCAGTTGCCGTTTTGCATCATGGCTGTTTTGCCCGTAGCCAGCAGGGAAATGGCCGTATTGTAATCGGTGGTCAGCGGATTTTTGTTCCCGTGATCCAATGTCAGCTGCATCAGCTTGGCCCACTCTTCGAACTTCGCATTGCCCGCAAATTTTTGCGTGCCGTCGTTCAAGCCCTGGATAAAAGCATTCGGGTCATCCTGCTGGGCAAACGCCGGGTTAATGCCTTGGTTACCGATCAACCACCATTCCTGGTAAGCGTTCGCAAAAGGAGTTATGCCTGCCGCTTCCAGCTTCTTCGCAGCATCTTCCAGTTGGGCATAGGTTTTAGGAAGCTCGGTAATGCCTGCTTGCTCAAACAAATCTTTATTGTAGATGTAACCCCAGCCTTCAAGGTTCATCGGCATGCCGTATACTTTACCGTCTTTGGTCATCGGCTCTTTTGCCATGTCCACCAGATCGTTCACCCAAGGCTGATCGGACAGATCCTCCAGGCGGTCAATCCACATCTCCATCTCCGCGTCGCCGCCATTGGAGAAAATATCAGGCGCATCGTTGGATGCGAATTTCGTTTTCAGTGCTGCACCGTAGTCAGCGCCGCCGCCTACTGTTTGAATATCAAGCTTGATGTTCGGATATTCCTTCTCGAATTCAACCTTGAGTTCATTCAGGCCGTCCACGATCTCGGTTTTGAATTGGAAAATCTTAACCGTCTTAACTTCGCCGGAAGCTCCATCCGAGCTTCCGCCCTGACCTTCCTCCGACTTGCCGCCGCAAGCCGCAAGCAGCAGCGAAAAAGCCAGCAGCATCACGAGAGATAATTTCATTTTGTTCATCTTTACTACCCCCTAGTATTGTTTATATATAAAGATGGGAAACCGATTTGGGAGAAGCCAGGCTGCCATTACCCCTTAACGGAGCCGGCAGCGACGCCTTCAACAATGTACTTCTGTAATGACAGGAAGAAGATGATAATCGGCGTGATGCCCAGCACGAGCGCTGGCAGCGCCAGATCCCACTGCTTCGAATACTGCCCGAAGAAGGCAAAGGTCGCAAGCGGAATGGTCCGCAGTTCCGGACTTTGCAGGATCAAGGATGGCAGCAGGTAGTCGTTCCAGACCCACAGACAGTTCAGGATAATGACCGTCACCATCATAGGTTTCAGCATAGGCAAAACGATACGGCCAAATACTCTGAACGGAGAAGCTCCGTCGACCGTGGCGGCCTCCTCGATTTCAAGCGGAATACCTTTCACGAAACCGTGGAATAGGAAGACCGACAACGGGATGCCGAGTCCCAGATAACTGAGAATCAAACCCACGATACTGTTGTTAACACCCAGGAAGTTAATGACCTGCAGCAAGGGAATCATTATGGATTGGAACGGAATGACCATGGCCGATACGAACAGCATGAACACGATTTGATTGAATCTCGTATTGGACCGAACCATTCGGTAAGCCGCCATCGCACTCAACAGGGCGATGATCAGGTTGCTGATGACCGTAATGATGACGGAATTCACGAACGCTTCCGGGAAGCGGGTCATTTCCCAAGCCTTGCTGTAGTTGTCAAAGTGAAAGGCGGTTGGCCAGTTGGCCGCATCGACCATAATATCGCCCAGCGATTTGACCGAGTTCACCAGCAGGAAGTAAAAGGGGGCCAGGAAAATCAGCGCAATAATGACCATCACAATCTGAAGTACAATCGTGGAAGCCGACATAGGAGGTTTCTTCGATCTCATTTAAGCTTCAACCTCCTTCTGCTTCGTTAATCGAACTTGAATGAGCGTGATGACGGCAACAACCAGAAAGAAGATCAGGGACTTGGCTGTTCCGAGTCCATACCGGTTGTTCAGGAATGCCTCATTGTACACGTTCATAGCCAGCGACTCCGTGGAGCGGTATGGTCCGCCCTTCGTGAGCGACAGGTTCAGGTCGAACATTTTGAAGGACCAGGATATCGCCAAGAATAAACATACGGTGACCGCCGGCATGATGAGCGGAACGATGATGCTCTTGAGCACTTGAAACCGGTTCGCTCCATCAATCTCGGCAGCTTCCATGACTTCCTTGGACACATTCGTAATGGACGCGATGTAGATGACCATCAGATAGCCTGACGATTGCCATACAAAGACCATGACGATGCCCCAGAAGCCAGTTACTTCGTCTCCCAGCCATGGAAGATTAAAGAACGGAATCCCCGTTGCCTCGCCAACGGTGGCAAAGCCCTTTATGAAGATAAACTGCCAGATGAAGCCGAGCAGCAATCCGCCGATCACGTTTGGCATGAAGAAGATCGTCCGCAGCCAGTTGCGCGCCCTAATATTTTTCGTTAAGAAGTAGGCTAGGAAAAAACCGACCAGGTTCGTTAGAACCACGCCAACGATCGTAAACTTGGTGGTAAACCAGAAGGACTGTGCGAATGCGCTGTCATTTGTAAAAATCTGTTTGAAATTGTCCAGCCCGACCCATTCGACATTCCCCGATACACCATTCCAGTTGGTAAACGAGTAATACATCCCCATTACAAATGGGATAATGATCGTCATACCGAAAAACAGCAGCGCGGGTCCGATATAAACCAACTGCTGCGTCAAGGCAGCCGTTCTCTTGCTGTTCATGTAAATCCCCCTCCGCTTGTCCTCTCGTTTCTCTATCCATTTCTCTATGATTTAATTATGCTAAGATGAAGACCTTGGGACTACCACAGGATGTGAACTAAATGGTATAGAAAATTGATCGGCGGTGAATTTATTGAACTGGAATTGGAACAGCATTCGCACGAAATTGATTACCTTTATGATCATGGCTACCATCATTCCAACCACCATCTCCATGATCATCAGCTATGTCATGACAACCAACTCGCTCAAGGAACGGGCCGTTGTTGAGAATATGAACCTTCTCTATCAGGGACGGTTGAATTTGGAGAGCGATTTGGAAGACATGAACCGGAATTCCCTTACGGTTTATTCGGATCCGGATTTTTTCCGCAGCCTTTATTATAGTCATGAGAACATCAATGCCAGTGGCAGGCAGTCCGCCACGCTGCAGTCCATTCATAAAGCCATCGGCGGCGCAAGACAGGTCTATCTCTATGTCGACGGCAAAAGAGAGGCCACATTGTTCGCCCAGGATATCGCCAGAAAAACGAGTGATGTCAATCTCTATCCCGAAATTCCCGATCTCGGTAACGATACGGTGGTTTTACAGCCGCCCCATCCCCTTCACACGTATGGCTTTCAGTTAGCTTATCCCTATGAAGCCAATAAACAAGTATTCACGATGTACCGGGTCATTGAACGCGTCCCATCTACCGAGCGATTAGGCATTCTCGCCATCGATATGGATATGAATTTCCTGAGCCGGATCAGCGATCAGCTGTTCCAGCCCGAACATGAGCAGCTATATATTACGAATGAAGCCGGGTATATCATGTATGCCGGCCATGGCGAGATGCTGGGACAGCAAATTCAAACGGAATGGTACGACAGCCTCAAGCAATCCGGCAAGAAGGAAGGCCATTTCGAATATAACAACAAAATCTATTTATATAACAATATCAAGACGTCGATCAGCGACTGGACAATGATCAAGGAGATTCCTTCCTCCTATATTCTGAGCAGCGCCGACAAAGCAGCCTTCGTCAATATTTTGCTGATCGGCGTGTCCCTGATTCTCATCATCGCCGCCACGATCTGGATTTCGGTCTACATCACGGCGCCGATCCGGGAATTGGTAGGCCTCATGAGCCAGGTCAAAAGCGGACGAATGACCGTGGATATCTCCTCCAGCCGCAAAGACGAAATCGGAACTCTCCACCGCAGGTTCGGGAGCATGATGGATACGATCAACAATCTCATCTTGCAGGAATACAAGCTGAAGCTGGCGAACCGGACCAACCAGCTCCGCGCGCTGCAAGCGCAGGTAAACCCGCATTTTATGAACAATGCGCTGCAAACCATCGGCACCCTTGCGCTTGAGCATGGCATGAAGAGGATCTACTCCCTGATCTCCGCTCTTGCCCGGATGATGAGATACAGCATGTACAATACGGACAAGCCGGTCACGCTAGCCACAGAGCTCGATCATATCAAGGATTACGTGGAGCTGCAGAAAGAACGATTTGAGAATCAGTTCGACTTCCGTTACGATGTGGATGAGTCGACTTTGCAGGTGTTGATCCCGAAAATGCTGGTTCAGCCGCTGATCGAGAACTTTTTCAAGCATGGCATGAACCCCTTGGCGGAAAACAATTACATCGCGCTGAAAAGTAAGCGCCTGTCGGCCTCCATTGTGCAGATCACGGTCGAGGATAACGGTAACGGAATGCAGGATGAGCCGTTCCAAACCCTTCAGGAGCACTTGCTTCGGATGGAAGAAATGGATCTGGAACAGCTTCAGGTTCTTTCCGAAATGGAAACGGAAGACAGCAGCGGGATCGGACTCAGCAACATCATGACAAGGCTGAGACTGTATTATCGCGGAAAATCCAAGTTCAGCATCGAAAACAACCAGCCGCATGGCTTTCGTGTTGTACTGACTATAAATGTGGAAGGTGAAACGGATGAAGGCATTGATCGTGGATGACGAGTCTCGCGTGCGTAAAGCCATCCGACTGCTCGTCCAGTGGGAGACGCACGGGATTACCGATATTGAGGAAGCCGCCAATGGTCTTGAGGCGATGAAGCTGATTCCGGCGTTCCGGCCAAGCCTCGTGCTGATGGACATGCTGATGCCGCTCAAAAACGGCGTAGATCTCATGGAATGGATTCACAAGAATTACCCGGATATCAAATTCATTGTCATTAGCGGGCATGACGACTTCGAATTCGTACGCAACACCATCTGGTACAGCGGCACGGATTATATCCTCAAGCCCATCGAGGAAGCCGTCATCAACCAAGCGGTCGCCAAGGCGACTGCCGCCTGGAAAGCCGAGGAACGGGAACGCCTTGCGGCGCGGCAGCAGCATGTTCAGGTGAACGAATACCGGCCGGTCTATTCCGAGAAGCTGTTATCCAGCCTGATAGATGACAAAAGCGCCCATTCCCAGGTGGTCAATCGCCTCAAGGATGAAGGCATCGTACCGGAGCAAACGCAGACGATACGCCTGGCCGTCATGCAGATGGACAAGTCAGATCATGCGCTTTATAGCCGCTTTGGCCATCATCAGGATTTGCTCATGTTTGCCCTGCTGAATATTTGCAATGAATTTCTGCAAAAGGACCGGATCGGGATCGCCTTCCGTCACTTCGGTTCACCTCACCAACTGGTTATTTTGTTGTGGGATCAGCTTGCCACGCTGCCCACACTGCTTCAAGAAATCAATAACGGGATGCACCGCACCTTGTCGCGCCACATGCACTTTGGCGTTAGTCCTGACGGTCAATACCCGGCAGACATTCCGGAATTGTATGCCCGAAGCTCGTCCACCCTGCATCAGAGGGATTTAACGGTCCTAAATCAATTTATCCATCATACAGAGGAGCAGCCCCGATCAGGCGTTGACCATCATAAAGGCGTGCAGTTCAGCGGGTTTGAGGATACATGGAAGCTCGCCATACTTAGCGGCCAACCTGCTCCCATAACCGAAGCTGTAGAGTCATTCATCGCGGCTATTCGAAAAAGCAGCGTTCTTACGCCGGAGCTTCTGGAGCGTTGGGACCGCGATATCGAGAGATTTGCCAATCACGTGATTCATGAAACCGCTAACCCGTCGTCTGAAGCTTTGTTGAAATTGTACAAAGAGGAAATCGCCACCATCGAGCGGCCAAGCCCAGACAAGTATGTGTGCTCCCTGGCAGAGTGGCAGCAGTATTGGATTGAATTAATGAGCCTGCTGGCCTCGGCCGTGCAGTCCCAGAAGCAAACGGGACAGGACCTGATCCATGACATTACGACGTTTATCGAGCAAAATTATCAGAACGACGTGTCGCTGTATGATATTGCAAACCGATTTCATGTAAGTCGTGAGTACATTTCCCGCAAATTCAAGCAAAAGCATGGCATTAACATTCCGGAACATCTGAACCGGATCCGCATCTCCAAGGCCAAGGTCCTGCTGCAAAATCGAGGCCTAAAAATGGCAGCGATTTCCGAGATGGTCGGCTTCAAGAACGAGAAATATTTCAGTCTTGTTTTTAAAAAGCAAGAGGGCATCTCGCCGAAGGAATTCCGCAAGCTGCATGAGCAGGAAGCGTAGACTGGACAGCGGTTTACCGCCGAAGGACTGAGAGCCTAGGCTGTTTAAGCGTATGCTGATCGACGCATTTTCTCAGAAGCTAGACCGTATGCAGCCTAAGTTTTTCTTGTGGGATCAGGAGAGTAACCTCAGGCATATATTAAAAAAATATAGCAGAGAAGGCTGGGGATTCCCCGCCTTCTCTGCTTTTTTTGAGAGCGCTCCAAGCTATTTATTTTTCGTGTAAGCCCTCATGCTATCTCTACCCCAGCCGTTTCTCTAATATCATCACTCCGCGTGCCGGCACCTCGCAGGAATCTCGATGTTCCTCTCCTGTCAGCAGGTTAACATAGGTATCCCCTTCCAATGGCACGGGTTTGCTCTCCGGCATGTGATTAAGTACAAAAGTGAACTCCACGTCCTCCTTCACACGTTTTGTCACCTCAACGCCTTCCGGAGCTTTCAAGATGGGCTCAATACCATGGTCGTTGCATATGGTTTGCATCAGGTCCTTCAGAAATTTAGGCTCTGGACTCGTGGCCACATACCATGCCTTCCCTTGCCCGAAGGAATTCACGGTTAACGATGGCGTCCCCTGATAGTAATCGGAGCCATATTCGGCAACGACTTCCGCTCCTTCAGCATGGATCACGTCACACAGAATTCCGCAGTCGTAGGTGCCCTTCAGTTGTCCCTTCGGCCCTCGCATCACCATCTGATTCTGCTGGCCCGGAAGCAGCGCATCAATCTCCTCGGCCCATATTCCCATTACCTTGCGCAGCTCGCCCGGATAACCGCCAAGCGTCACCAGATCATGCTCATTGACGATGCCGCTGAAGAAGGTCGTCACAAAGGTTCCGCCTTGCGATACAAAGGCCTCCACACGCTCTGCAAATCCCTGCTTTACCATATACATCACCGGTGCGATGACAACGTCATATTTCCGGAAGTCCTCTTCCACGCTGATCATGTCAGTCTGGATATGCAGCTGATGCAGGGCATCGTAATATTTATGGACCTCATTCACGTAATTGAGGGCAACAGTCGGGCCGCTCGACAGATCGATGCCCCAGCGGTTCTCCCAGTCGTAGATGATCGCGACTTTGGCGCCGGAACGGGCATCCAGAATACGGTCCCCAAGCTGCTGCAGCTCCTTGCCCAGCTCCGCGCACTCGCGGAATACGCGGGTAAACTCATGCCCTACATGTTCAATGACCGCGCCGTGATATTTCTCGCAGGCTCCGATCGAACGACGCAGCTGGAAGAACATCACCGTATCCGCGCCGTGGGCGACCGCTTGATAGCTCCACAACCGCATCACACCCGGACGTTTGGCCGAGTTATACGGCTGCCAGTTCTGGACGCTCGGCGTCTGCTCCATGAGCATAAAGGGCTGTCCTCCCTTAAGTCCCCGCATCAGAGCATGCGCCATGGCCGTATAGCTGTACGGTGTATCCAGGGACGGATAGTTGTCCCAGGATACAACATCCATCTCTTTGGCCCATTTGAAGTAATCCAGCTCCGGATAGAAGCCCATGAGATTCGTGGTCACCGGAATATCCGGCGTGATCCGCTTCAATTCATCCCGCTCCAGCTTATAGCAGTCCAGCAGGCTGTCCGATTGGAAACGGCGGTAATCCAGAGATATGCCTTGAAAATTGGTCCGGTTGCCGGACCACTCCTCGCTTAAAGCGTTAGGTACAACAATGTCCTCCCAGTCATAGAAGGTATGGCCCCAGAAGCGGGTATTCCATGCCTTGTTCACGGCATCCAGCGTGCCATAGCGCTGCTCAAGCCAAGCCCGGAATGCCGCGGCACAATTGTCGCAGTAACAGTACCCGCCATATTCGTTCGATACGTGCCAGATCAGGACAGCCGGATGATCCTTATAGCGTTCCGCCAGCTTGCCGGCCATGATTTTGGCGTATTTACGGTAAGTTGGGCTGTTCGGGCAGGAGTTATGGCGGCCGCCGAATTTGCGTTTACGGCCCTCGTAGTCGACGCGCAGCACATCCGGGTATTTACGCGCCATCCACGCCGGATGGGCCCCTGTGCTGGTTGCCAGACAGATATATACCCCGTTTTGGTACAGTCGATCGATCGTCTCATCCAGCCAGGCAAAATTGTACGTGTCCTCATCCGGCTGGCTCAAAGCCCAAGAGAATACATTAATGGTGGCTACATCGATACCCGCCAGCTTAAACATGCGGTCATCTTCCTTCCACGCTTCCGCATCCCATTGCTCGGGATTATAATCGCCGCCATACCACATTTTGGGCAATTTTTCGTTAATCATCTAGGGTTCAGCTCCTTTAGCTTCTTAAATTCCGTATCCAGTTCCCTATTCAAAAAGGCCTTGTTCGATCAATCCATGTTCACGCTGCCTTTGTCGGTGGCTGGCGTGATCCGGTAAGTCGCTCCGCTCACCGTTTCAAACGAGCCTTGCTCATCCGTCGTCACCACACTTCCGTCTTCCCTTCTAACAGCAAGCGGCACGGAACAGCTAATTCTACAGACTCGGCCATGCGTAGAGGTTACGCTCGCAGACGTAAGGATGCCTTCGCTCCATTCCATGTCCACAATAAACCCGCCACGAGCCTTTAACCCTCTTACGGAGCCTTCTGCCCAAGACTTCGGCAGCGCCGGCAGAAGCTGAATGGCGTCCAAATGACTCTGGAGCAGCATTTCTACAACTCCGGCGGTGCCTCCAAAATTCGCATCGATCTGGAACGGAGGATGGTCTCCGAGCAGATTAGGATGCATGGAACGGGAAATCAGCGTCCGGACATAATCATACGCCTTGTCCGGTTGCTGTAATCGGGCAAACAGGTTGATCAGCCATACGCAGCTCCACCCCGTGTGCCCTCCTCCATGGTCGATGCGCGACATCAGCGTACGATAAGCGGCTGCCGCAAGCTGCGGCGTATCCTGAATGGTTATGTCAGAGCCGGGGTACAGCCCATACAGATGGGATACGTGCCGATGTCCGGGCTCCGCTTCCGGATAAGGCTCGCTCCATTCCATGAGTTTACCCTCGGCATCGATGGCGTAAGGCAGCAGGCGTGCAACCGCTGCCTTCCATTCCTCTCGCAGCTCATCATCCTGCTCCAGCAGCTGTGATGCCTCAATACAGTTATGAAATATATCCCGAATGATGGCCATATCCATGGTGGAGCCTGCCGACACGCTGCAAGGCTGGCCGTCCGCAGTAAGAAACTGATTCTCCGGCGATGTCGACGGGCTGGTCACCAGATGCCCTTTCCCGTCTTCAGTAAGCCAATCCAGGCAAAACAATGCCGCATTCCTCATCAGCGGATAAGCCGTTTCCCGCAAATATTGGAGGTCCGGGTGAAATTGGTAACGCTCCCAAAGATGCCGGCACAGCCATGCACCGCCCATTGGCCAGAAAGCCCACATGGCTCTGCCATCGCTCGGGCTGGACATTCGCCATAGATCCACGTTATGGTGGGCGACCCATCCGCGGGCGCCGTAATGAATCTTCGCCGTCCTGGCACCGCTTACGCTAAGCTCCCGGATCATCTGGATCAGCGGCTCATGGCACTCGCTCAGATGGGTCGTTTCTGCAGGCCAGTAGTTCATCTCGGTATTGATATTCGTTGTATAATCACTATTCCATGGTGGCTGTACATGCGGATTCCATATGCCCTGCAGATGGGCGGGCTGTGTACCTGACCGGGAGCTGGCGATGAGCAAATATCTTCCGAATTGAAACATCAGCGCCTCGAGTGCAGCATCCTCTCGTCCCTCCCGGTACGTTTTCATCCGCTCGTCGGTGGCTAAAGCTTGTGCGGAACGCACACGCTCTGGACGGCCAAGCTGAAGCTCCACGCGTCTGAACAAGGCTTGATGGTCCTCGATATGCCGTGAGCGCAATTCTGTAAATCCATGCCGCATCGCGTCCTGGAGTCTCCCCCTGCATATACTGGACGGATCGGTTCCTTTAGAACCCGGAGTTCGATCGAAGCCTTCAAAATTCGTGGCAGCCGCAATCAGCAGCGTGACCGAGCCTGCGCCGTTAATACGTATACCGCTGTTATCCACCGTAACCTGCCCGGTGTCCGTCAAGGCCAGCAGCCTCATTTCATACCGTATGCCAAGCCCGTCTTCATAGAGCACCGACCCGGGGTGATCACCTCTGTAATTCTCAGCAATATGGGTGGGGGCTTGTCCATACAACACCAAAGCTCCGTCTTCTGCACTGCGGGTACCATGCTGCAGCGGTGAACGAAGCCCGATCTCTAATTGGATGGTTCCGCCGTTCGTGCTTGTATAACGGATAACCGCGACCTGATCAGGCGCACTGATGAACATTTCCCTGCTGAAGCGATCATCGGGACCGCCGGTTCGAAAGTGAGTGGATGCAATCCCTGTATCCAGATCCAGTGCTCGCCTGTAGTCGGTCCAGTGATCCCCTATTCCCGACTGTCGGATGACCAGGTCTCCTAAGGGCAAGAAGGACTCCGTGCTTCTGCCAACCATCTTGCCCTCAATCAACTGCTCGGCTTCGGCAAACTTCCCGGACGCAATCAGCTCTCTTGCCGCTGCCAAATGCCGGAGAGCCTCGTAATTATTCGTGTCCCGGGGAAATCCGGACCAAAGTGTATCTTCATTCCATTGAATGCGTTCTTCCTGAACGCCTCCGAATACCATAGCCCCAAGTCGGCCGTTTCCGAGCGGAAGCGCTTCTTCCCACCTGTCCGCGGGCTTCCGATACCACAAGGTTGTGTTCTTATTCTCAGCTGAATTCAGTGTAATCCCCCCTTATTCCAATTGATAAAGGTCTTCTCGATGAATCTCTCATATCCTTCATCCGCTGCTGTATTTCTTCTGTTAAATAACGGCACAATCGCTATAACAGTGACCCTTTCATGTAGCGGCAAAAGGGGCCGCACATTGCCGGCCCCTTCTATTCACCTATACCTTAATCATTCCAGAGTTCGACGCGGTCGCGTACCAATTGGGTGTATTCCTGCTCCATCTTCTCGGCGCCGGCATCATTCAGTTCTTTGATGAATTGTTCATACAGCGCATCAAATTTCGCCGGATCGGCAAGAATGATTTCCGGAATCCGTTTACGGGTAATCTCTTCCACCTTTTTGTACGTGATATTGATATTGGAGTCGCTCGGTACTGGAATGTTGTAAGCAACGCCCCATGGCTTCACTCCAAATTCCTCTTGTTTCGGCCACAGATCTTTCCACATTTCCGCGCCGTATGCTTTCAGTGTTTCCTTCGCGGATGGCGTATAGTTCTCTATTATCGTCTCCGGGAAATTCGTCGTATAGTAGTTGTCCGTCGAATCCTTCACGCCGTCTCCGTAACGCGGGAACATGGCGTTGTACAAGCCGATTCCTGTTTCCTTGGTGAAGTTGGCGTTGTCATAGGTTTTGCGCTCTTGGACATCTTCCGGAATGACGCGCTTGCCGTCCACAACGTTGTAATGCTCGCCCTCTATTCCCCAATTCATCAAAACTTGCCCTTCTTCGGAAGCCAGATAATCCAGGAACTTGATGATTCGAACTGGATCCTCCGCGGACGTCGTAATGCCCACACCCCATCCGGCGACGTAACCCGCGTCTTGGAACGTTGCATCCTTAGTCGACTCATCCAGCTGGATCGGGAATCTCGCATAGGTGCGGTTTTCCTTGCCGGAAGATCTCAGTGCGTTTGTTGCATTGCCGAAGCCCCATTCCTGATCGATGACGCCAAGAACACGGCCAGAGGAGATTTTAGCTTCGTATTGGTCCGTTTTCTGTACGAACGTTTCCTTATCCAGAAGACCCGCATCGTTCATATGGTTCAACCAGCGGAAATATTCTTTCTCTTCCGGACGCTTGTAGTGCAGCTTAGCCTCGACCGTCCCCTGGTCGATATAATACTCGCCGTCATCCGATGCGCCTGTCGCGATAAACGCCGGGTTCGTTACCGAGATCATGATTCTCCATCCGTCCGCATTCAGCGTCAGCGGAATCGTCGGCTGGCCGTCAATGGTCGGGTGTTTCTCGGAATAGTCTTTCAGCGCTTTCTCGTAATCCCTCACCGTCTTCAGTTCAGGGTATCCGAGTTCTTTCAGCACCTCATGCTGGATCTGAAACGTGCCGCCGGCATCGAGCGCCTGATGGTCCACCGCTGCAAGCGTCGGGAGGACATAGATGGCCTCATCATCGTTACTCCATTTCAGACGGCTCATGTATTCTCCATACACCTTCTTGATGTTCGGTGCATGCTCTTCGATCAGATCCGTCAGATCAATAAACGCTCCGGAATCCACAAACAGATTGGCGTCACCCTTCGCAAATACCAAATCCGGATATTCCCCGCTCGCTACCATCAGCGGGAGCTTCTGATTGGAGCCGTCTACCGCGTATTCGGCCTGGATTGTAATGCCGGTTTTCTCGGTCAGCTTCTTGCCGACCGCATCCTGCATGTTGGCCCAGTTCGCATTGGAATCCGCGCTGTAATACGTCATGGTCATCGGCCCCAGCTTCTCTTCCTGCTGTGTATCGTTGCCGCCATTGCCCTCTTCGCCGCCGTTTGCGCTATTGTTACTGTCGCCGTTGCCGCACGCTGCAAGAACGAATGTGGCCATCATCATAATCGCGAGCAGCAGCGACAATCTCTTCTTATGATTCATTGCTATACCCCCTAAATCGATTTTTAATCATCTATCGTATAACAGGTCATAATGCCTGCTGATACCGTACATGCGCTTAGCTTTTTACTGCTCCAAGCGTCATCCCCTTCACAAAATACCGCTGCAGGAACGGATAGACGAGCAATATGGGAACCGTAACCACAATCGTAATCGCCATTTTGATCGATTCCGGCGACACCTGCTTCACGATTTCGGCCATATTCTGCCCGGACATCATGCCGCTGGTTTGTCCCTGTGTGCTCTGCAGCACCTTCATCAGCTCGAATTGAAGCGTCGTGAGATGGGGTGCATTGCCGTTATAGAGATACGTATCGAACCATGAGTTCCACTGACCGACTGCCAGAAACAAGGCGATGGTAGCCAGTACGGGCTTACAGAGCGGGAGAATGATTTTGTAATAGATCGTGAAATCATTAGCTCCGTCAAGCTTGGCTGATTCCTGAAGCGAATATGGCAAGCTGTCGATGAAAGACCGGATAACGAATACGTTAAATGCGCTCACCATCCCCGGAATGATGTAAACAAGAAACGAATTCATCATGTTCAAGTCGCGGATCAGAATGAAGACCGGAATCATCCCGCCGGAGAAGTACATGGTCATGGCCAGGAATACAGACATGAACTTTCTTCCCTGAAAATCTACCCTGCTGAGGACATAACCCAGCATCGTTCCGCTGACCAAGCCCAGGAATGTTCCTGCCAGCGTACGGAGAATCGTAATTTTGGCGCCGGTGATCAAACCGTCGTATTTAAAGATCTGAACGTAGTTCTCCAGCGTAAACTCGCGCGGCCAGAGATAGATCCCCCCGCGTACCGTATCCACGGAATCGTTCAGCGATATCGCAAGAACATTCAGGAACGGATACAGAGTGACAATCATGACCAGTGCCATAAATATAAAGTTACCCATATCAAACACGCGGTCGGAGAGCGTGGGCTTGAATGCTGTTTTGGTTCGTGCCATGCTGCTTCCCTCCCCTACATAATGGATTGCTTCGTGAATTTTTTGAATACGCCGTTAGCGAGCAGCAATAAGAGGATACTTACAATGGAGTTGAACATCCCAATTGCCGTACCGAAGGAGAAACGTCCCATGCCAAGGCCATAATTCAGCGCATACAGATCCAGCACTTCGGAATAATCCACCACCAGCGGGTTACCCAGCAAGAACTGCTTCTCGAAGCCGATGCTGATCAGATGTCCGATGGACATGATCATCAAAATTGCAATCGTAGGGGCGATGCTTGGCAGCGTAATATGCCATATTTGGCGAAGACGGCTTGCGCCGTCAACCTTGGCTGCTTCGAATTGCTCCTGATCAATTCCTGAAATCGCTGCCAAATAAATGATCGCGCTCCAGCCCATTTCCTTCCATATATCAGAGCCTGTTACGATATACCAAAACAGGTTCCCCTGAGCCATAAACTGTATCGGTTCATCAATGAACCCCAGCCACATCAGCAGCTGATTGACAGCGCCTCCATCTGTGGACAGCATTTTGGTCACGATACCTGCTACCACGACCCAGGACACAAAATGCGGCAGATAAGATATCGTCTGTACGGTCCTCTTGAATACGCTTCCACGAAGCTCATTCAACAAGACTGCGAATAGGATCGGAATCGTAAATCCAACGATCAATCCCATAAAACTCATGGCGAGTGTATTTCGCAACACCAGATAAAACTTATCATCCGAGAAGAGGGTCACGAAATGGTCCAGGCCCACCCATTTTTGCTCGAAGATCCCTTTGCCCGGCTTGTAATTCTGGAATGCCATCAACCAGCCCCAGACCGGCATGTAGCTGAAGATGAACACAATGACGATAAATGGAAGCGACATTCCATACAGTACTTTCTGCTCTTTGAAAGTGGCCCAAAAGCCTTTCTTTTTCTTTGCGGCAGGTTGGATGCTACCTTCTGTCTTTGTTACCGCTTTCAAACCAACCCCTCCTCTCTTGTATATCCTGATGATAAACCAAGCTGCAGCGGGGAAGTACCCGAAGGATTGGTTTAAAAATCATATAAAAATTAGACATTAACTGAGGAGAAAATGCAGAAGAGCTTTATGCCGCTCCGTGTCCGGATCGTATCTCCGATCGCTGTTAAACCCGGGAAACTTCGGATGTTACAGGGAGGTGGTTTCCCGGCTTTAAAGGCGACCGCTCTCGCTTCTCCGATACGATTCCGGCCCCTCCGCTCTATGCTTCGCAGCATTTTGGCTCCCCCAGTCATGTCTTGGGGAGGTAGGAGGAAATAAAAAAGACGCGCACCTTAGTCGCGTCTTAAAGGGCAGCGATATGAAAGTACTTATGTTTAGTCTGGTTGTAGGGTAAGTGAACGCTATCCGATATTTGGCTTACCTATGTTCGATCTCCCGTCAAACCCATGCTCAGCAGCTTGATGTCAGCACGCTACACTGCGCTTCCGCATCGCCTTCCCGTTTGGCAGTTGGTTCCATGGCGAAGAGGCAGACGATGAGGAACTTGACCCTGTTTACAGGTCCAGCTCCTTGCGGAAATTAGACGGAGAGGTACCGACATATTTTTTAAACTTGCTATGAAAATAATCTACGTTCGTATACCCGACCTTCTCCGCAACCTGATATACCTTCATGCCCTGTTTCAGATAATCCTTGGCCTTGTTGATCCGGACCTTATCGAGGTACGTATTGAAGTATTCTCCAGTTGTATTCTTGAACATCTTCCCGAGGTAGGCGCTGTTGTAATTAAATACGGAGGCCAGTGTTTCCAGTTTAAGATTCTCATTGTAATTGCGCTGAATCAGGTCCATGATCCGCTTCATCTCCTGATCTCGTCCGCCATCCCCCGCCTGCCAGATCAGCTCCTCCAGGAATTGGGACGAATGGCGGCACAAATCATAGGCCGTGCGCTGGCGAAATATCGCGGCAATCCGATCCGAATATTCCTTCGTGCGGGACTGCAGCTCTGGCTGATGCTGCATCAGCTTATTGTGCACGCCGGTGAGGAGCTCCACGAACGCCCCCTTCATCCTTTCCTCCGTATACTCCTCATTGACCATGGCATATGCAGCAGCATGCAGCAGCTTCCGCTGCACCTCGACATTGCCTACATCTACAGCGTAATAGAGCTGCTCCATCAGCTGCTCCAGATCATAAGGTTGCCGCTCTTCATCCGTAATGTCGCCAGCAAACCGCTTGGATTCAGGGAATAACAACTCGCCGGAAGGATAGAAGAAGCGTTCGCGAATCCGTTCCTTTGCACAGCGGTACGACTCCGCTACATCCTCCAGACGATGAACCTGGCGCCCCAATGAAGCCGTAATTGACCTACCTGCTAGTGCGGCAGCATCCTCCAACGTTTGAAGCAATTCCTTCCGCCCTCCTGAGGTCAATACTGGCGTGGGCATTAGAACGCCAAGTTGTCCATGCATGGAAAAGACCGTGCCGCGGCCGTTCTCTTCAAAAGCTTCAAGCAGCTGGTTTTTCAATCGGTCGTCGGCTCCCTCACCAGATTCATCGTAGCCATTATGATGAATAATCAGCACTTGGTAATGGTTCCATAACAGTCCTGACCGCTCGGCGATATGCCGTAAAGCCGCATGATCAGGCTTACTCTCCGGATTGAACCATGTCTGAATGAACTGCTCGCGGCTCATATCGGAGGCTGCCCTATTCAGTGCCTTCCTCCCCTGTTCCTGCTCGATGGCTTCTTTAATCTGAAGCAAATACTTGCTCAGCTCGTCCTCATCCACCGGTTTCAATAGGTATCCGTCCACGCGATGGGAAATCGCCCGTTTGGCATAATCAAAATCAGCATATCCGCTTAGGATGAGCAGGTGAATCTCGGAATCCAGGGTTCGGATGACTTCGATCAGCTGCAATCCGTCCATTCCCGGCATTCGGATATCAATCAGCATCAAGTCCGGGTTAAACATCCCGTGCTTCTCCAGCGCTTCGCTCCCGTTCGCTGCGGTACCAACAACCTGATACCCAAGCTCGTTCCATGGCACAATGCTCTTCAGTCCTTCGCGCAGCTTGGGTTCGTCATCCACGATTAACACTTTCATCATCGCTCTCTCCTCCTGTCGGAATACTGAATTTAATGCGCGTTCCAATCCCCGGTTCGCTATAAATGATCAGACCCGCTTCAGGGCCGTAGGTAAGCTGCAGACGGACATGAACATTCCGGAGCCCGATCCGTCCTCCGTCCTTCTCATCGGTATCGTTCAAATAACCATAGATCATCTGCAATCGCTCCAAGGTTATGCCCGCTCCATTATCCTCGGTCATGACATGCAGTTTCCCTTCGCTGGCCGTGACCCTCACCCTGATGAAAGTTCCTTCTTCCTTGTGATCCATCCCATGTATGACCGCATTCTCCACAAGCGGTTGTATGATCAGCGGCGGGATTCTAACCCGATTGGCTTCGGGATCTACCAGAAGTTCATATTTCAGACGATCCTCATAGCGGAATTTTTGAATATCCAGATAACACTGCACCATCTCGATCTCGTCTTTTATCGTTGTTTTTCCGCTGCCTATCTCGAGATTGCTTCGCATCATTTTACCGAGCAGACGCACAATCCGGGCGATTTCGTCCTCACCCTTGAGATGGGCCTCCATGCGAATAGACTCTAAGGCATTAAACAAAAAGTGCGGATTGATCTGACTGGCCATCATTTTGAATTTAATTTCGTTCTGCTTCTGTTCCATTAACCGTTTCTGTTCATTGGACTCCTGCACTTCGTTCATCAGGTCGTTAATGTTACCGACCATGGAGTTGAATTGGCGGGATAACTGGCCGATCTCATCCTTGCCGTCAATTTCCATCGCAACGCCGAGGTTGCCGGTACCTACCTTCGTAATATGCTTGCTGAGTCGCAGCAGCCGATTAGAGATCAGTGAGGAGAAACTGTAGATCAAAAGAACAGCCAGCAGTAGACTAATGATGATGACCGTCATCGCCAGCTTGCTGATCCGGTTGGCGTCCGCCACGATGCTATCAATCGAAAATATGGAAATAATGCGTAGGCCATTAACCCCGGATTCCGTATTCAACGGTTCAATCAACACCTTGGAGGCTTCATCATGGATGACCGATTCATAGCTTCCGCTCGCATGGTATACAACCCCGCTGGTATCTTGAATCTCGGCTAGCGTCTTTCCGTACAGCTCCGGGCGGTTAGCGGCGACAATATTGTTATTGCTGTCCACAATAATGGTGTCAAACGTTTCTTGGCTGAGGATCGTGTTCAGCATACCCGTATTGACATTGATAACCAGTACACCACGATTGTCCTTGCTTCCAAGATCAACCCCCTTGATTAAGCTAAGGTAAACCTTCTGATCTCGTTCATCTGTAATATAGTCCCAGTAGATGACTCCAATATCATCCTCGGCTCGCTGATACCATTCCGTTCTCTTGATTTCATCCTCGGGATAAAGGAACTCCCAATTGTTCAGCATGGTGGGGTTCTCACTGTAGAAACGGATATTCGATATTTCCTTGTACATCCGAATCGCCTGCTGTAAATCGGGATACTCCCTGTAAGCCACAAATACGTCGTATACGCTTTCATATTGCTGGCTAGCAAGATTTCTCAGACGCTCGTCGTAGGATAGCCGATAGGATAAATCGTCTGCCACGTTGATGACTTCGGTGGACCGTTTCTTGACCCGGTCCACGTTCTGGTAAGCCTGCTCCAACGCATTGTTGAAAGCAAACTTGCGGAGCTCGCCCGTAAGGAATATCCCCACGATGGCAACCGGCACAAAGACCACGACAACAAAAGACAATATCAATTTGTTGCGGATTTTCATGTCATTCACAAGTTGAATGAAATAAGATAACATCGGACCGTCTTCGCTCCTGTCCTTTAATCTTCGGCAAGCCTCTAAAAGAAAACGGTTACAACTATTCGTGAATAAACCTGCCGCAGGCCTATTATATCAGCATTGCCGTTTGTTCAAGTCCATCTAAAATATGGAAGAAGCCCGACTCCAGCATAAGGCTGGTCCGGGCTCATCTTCGCTATGCTTTTTTCCCTTTTATCAAACAGGCGTTCATCGAGCTTACCCTTCCAGAGCTGCCGTGAAGGTCAGCGCATGTTGTCCGGCTTCCACTTGAATGCTGTCTTCTTGCAGGCTCACTCCCGAGCCCTCCACAGATGAAACGGCTCCCATGTCATGCAGCTTCACGGAGAATGGCTTGCTGCTGCCTTCCACCGTAAAATCAATCCGGCTGCCTGCACGTACCGCCCGCACAACAAGCTCGGTCTCCCCATTCATGTTGCGAACGATAACAGAAGCCTCGCTGCCGTCTTCCAATGCATACAAGCCAAGTTCAACTCTGTCTGCATAGTCATATTCCGGACGGTTGTCGGTTGCTCCCAAGGCGAGGAACGAGTTGCTGCGTACAAACAACGGCAGCCCGAGGAAACCGTACGTTTCCTTGCGCCAAGCTCCGCCATCCACCGTTTCTCCGGTTAACAGATGCGTCCAGCGGCCCTTCGGCAGATAGTACTTCACATCGCCGTTCTCGCTGAATACCGGTGCCACAAGCAGGGAATCTCCCAGCATATATTGACGATCCAGCATTTCAACGGCCGGGTCTTCCGGGAATTCCAGGAACATGGCGCGCATGCTTGGCACCCCTTGCTCCGATGCCTGTACGGCAGTATGGAACAGATAAGGCATCAGACGGCTCTTCAGCTTCGTGAAGAAGCGCGTAACATCCACTGCCTCCTCGTCATAAGACCACGGCACCCGGTAAGAGCTGCTGCCGTGCAGACGGCTGTGACTGGACAGCAAGCCAAATGCCAGCCAGCGTTTGAATACATGCGCCGGAGCCGTATTTTCGAAGCCGCCGATGTCATGGCTCCAGAAGCCAAAGCCGCCGAGACCGAGGGACAAGCCGCCGCGGAGGCTCTCCGCCATCGATTCATAATCCGCATAGCAATCGCCGCCCCAGTGAACAGGGAACTGCTGCCCGCCTACGGTTGCAGAGCGTGCAAATACGGCTGCCTGATTCTTGCCGAACTTCTCCACCAGCACATCAAAGACCACTTTGTTATAGAGTTGGGTGTAGTAGTTGTGCATTTTATGCGGATCGGAGCCGTCAAAATAAACAACATCCGTCGGAATGCGTTCGCCGAAATCCGTCTTGAAGCTATCGACACCCATATCTGCCAGCTCGCGCAGGTACCCTGCATACCACTCGCACGCGTCCGGATTCGTGAAGTCCACCAAGGCCATACCCGGCTGCCACAGATTCCACTGCCACACATCGCCATTCTCTTTCTTCACGAGATAGCCCTTCTCATGGCCTTCCTCAAAGAGACGCGAGCGCTGCGCGATATACGGATTGATCCACACGCAGATTTTCAAGCCTTTTTCTTTCAAACGCTTCAGCATGCCTTCAGGATCCGGGAACACCTCTTCATCCCATTGAAAGTCCGTCCAGTTGAGCCCCTTCATCCAGAAGCAGTCAAAGTGGAACACTTCCAGCGGGATATCGCGCTCCAGCATACCGTCAACAAAGGAGTTTACGGTTGCTTCGTCATATTGGGTTGTAAAAGAGGTCGAAAGCCACAATCCGAAGGTCCAAGCCGGCGGCAGTGCCGGTTTTCCTGTCAGGTTCGTATATTTATCTAGCACACCTTTCGGATCAGGCCCGTCAATAACAAAGTACTCCAGTGACTCGCCTGGCACGCTGAACTGCACCTTCTTCACTTTCTCCGATGCCACTTCAAAGGATACGAGGTCCGGTTGGTTGACAAACACGCCATAGCCCTTATTCGTCAGATAAAACGGAATATTTTTATAGGCTTGCTCGGAGCTTGTACCACCATCCTGGTTCCAAATATCCACGACCTGGCCATTCTTCACAAACGAAGTGAATCGCTCGCCAAGACCGTATACCCACTCGCCTACGCCAAGATCCAGCTCTTCGCGCATGTAGGTCTGTCCGCCATCTTCCACGATATGTGCCATCGATTTGGCTCTGCTGCCGGTAATGCGTTCTTCTCCTCTATAGAAGTGAACCGACCATTCCGGGCCTTTCTTGATCACAACGCTCAAATTGCCGCTGCGAAGAACCGCTTCCTGATCATTCTCTTCAATGACCGTATGGTCACCTTCCTGTTTGTACAATTCGAATGCAGGTCCGCGATCTCTTACGCCTGCATAGTGAACCAGCTTTACACTAATGACGCCGGGCGCCGGAGATTGAAATTGCACGGTGATCAGCTGCGCATTAATGGTTGCTCCTCTACCCGGAATCGGGGCCGTGGAGGCATAGGCTGTCAACGTGTCTCGTTTTACTGCAAAATCATAAGCCTGAACCGCTCCCGAAACGGAATATCCTTCTCGGATAAGCCAATTGCCGTCTGTAAATTTCATTTTTTAATCCGCCTTTCTATATGATGAAAATTGAACTTTAAGATGTAAGCGTTATAATATCATTATACTGATCTATTTCAGGCCATTCTAACAGTATTACGTTATTTTATAGCACAATCTTGATATAAGATGACATCATTCAAGCGGCTATTCATTCAAAGGAGGAATATGATGGATCAATCCTTTCGCCAATCATTAAAAGAAAGCACCGTCCACGGAAATGAACGCTTCCCGTTTGGTGCCTACTGGCATCAATTTGCCCCCGGTAACCATGTGGTAGACTCCCATTGGCATAAGGAAGCGGAAATTTTCTACGTGATCGAAGGCGAGGCTCTGTTTCAGATCGACTCGGAATATATCCCTGTCCGGGCGGGTGAAGCGATATTTATCGATGGAGGAGACCTTCACACTGGTCATGCCCGGGGCGATCAAGGGTGCAGTTTCTGTGCGATGGTGTTCGATTTCGGCATGCTTGCAAGCAGCAGCTACGATCTTGTACAGGAAGAAATGATTGTTCCCTTTCAGGAGCGAAGAGCCACCTTTCCAAGATGGATGACATCCGAGACCGATGAGCAGCTGCTTCAGCATATAAAGGAAATGACGCTGCTGTCGAAGCACAAACCTGCTGGTTATGAGGTCGCTATTAAGGGACATCTGTTTCTCATGTTATTTCAGGCCGCATCCTCTGGCCGACTGGTCAACCGGAGCCGGAGCGAAACAGCGGATATGGTGAGAACGGAACGCTTGAAGAAAGTCATTCTCTACATCCAGAATCATTATCACCGTCCCATCCGGCTGAGTGAGCTGGCTGATCTGATCCCGATGAGCGAAGGCCAGTTCTGCCGCTTCTTCAAATCCATGACCGGGCAAACGCCCGTGGATTATATGAATTCCTATCGCGTTCGCCAGGCAGCGGAACTCCTTCGTCAGCCGGACAATAAAATATCCGACATCGCACTCGATGTCGGATTTGGGCACATCAGTTATTTTGTTCGGGTCTTCCGTAAGATTATGGACTGCACGCCTTCGGAGTATCGGAAAAAACTATAATTTCGGCAGGCTCGGTATGGTCTGATTGCAATCCCCCGGAAGCGGCAGATTTCGGCATACGTACTGGCCCGCGCTGTTCTCATTTGCAGCACCTGACGGCGCTGGCTGATGAACCCGCTGTTTCCAGAGCTGCCACAGCATGAATCCATCATTTGCTCTTCCCTTATTCTTAATATAATTCACCATCGTTTCTACATTATAATAGGGCGTTGCAATATTATTCTGACCGTTCATCATGTCGGCATCGTATACCGTGCCCGGTGCGGCATTCAGTTGCAGGACGGCCCCGCCGGATCCCTCCGGTGCAATCTGCATGCCCATATTGATAGGTCCGTTGTATATCGCCTTGTACGATTCATATCCTTCACGCGGATCGTAATAAATACCGCCATCGTAGGACATCAAATTGATGAAGTTGATCTTACTGCCATGATCCTTGACTACGCGGTACATGGTACCGCCAAAAGGAGATCCCCATTGGACCTTGCCTTCTTCAAACGGCGTTCCTTTCACGTAATAAGCGCCCGTGGACCAACCGGCGATGGAAATCAGCAGATTCGCATTTCTTGCATGGATTTCATTATAGAGACTCGTAATAATGCCCGCGATTTCTCCATCCTTAGTGCAGCTGAACTGAGTGGCTGTTCCTTTGTTGCAGCTGCTGCCGCTGGATTCCCAGTCAATGTCGACGCCGGCAGCGCCAAGATCGAGAGCCAAATCCACTATGTTCTTGGCATTGAATCCGGACCACTGTGAACCTTGGCTGTATGACCAGCCTCCTACCGATAAGAATGCTTTTGTTCCGCGGCCTCTAAGAGATGCGATATTGTTACGCAGATCCTGGGACTGCTGGGCTGTAAATTTACGTTGGCCGTTCGGGGTGGTCGCCCCTTCCACAAATTCCAATCCCGCAACGGCTTGATCAAACGCGTAGGACCCTTGGGTATACGTGGTATCCGGCCTTACGAATGCAAGATTGAGATGGGTAATGTAATTGGGAATGTTGGCAGTCGTCAGATCGTAAATACTGGTGTTCCAAGAGCTCGCGTAAGCGACATACATACGGTCACCAGGCAGCGGAGGGTCTACTGGAGGATCTACTGGAGGATCCACCGGAGGATCTACTGGAGGATCCACCGGAGGATCTACTGGAGGATCCACCGGAGGATCGACGGGCGGTGTCCCGGGAGTGCAATCTCCAAGGTCCTCCCATACCCCCCATTGTCCTGTCGTTCCAGGTACCTCGCCCTGTGTCCACCATTTCGCTTTCCAGGCATGACCGTTGTAAGATACGATATTACCCCCGCCATATACGGCAGAACTGCTCCAAGCAGGCTCCGTACAAACCCCAGCGGCTTGAACCTTGTACACAGGGAACAAACTAAATACCAGCACGGCGATGAATCCGAGAATCCATCCTCTCATCGTTCTGGACAACCTTGTCATTCATCAAACAACTCCTTCGCCAATTGTTTTTGTTTATTAAAGCGGTTTCAAAGCTGGTGAAAGCTTCGTACCATACACACCTCCTAACGCATACAGATAAAATGATATGACGCACTTCAAGTGTAACTTGGTCATTTTTTGTACAACAAGGATAAGATTTACTTATTCAGGGACAAAATCCTATACCCTGGCCTATCAGCTCTTCTACGCAAAAAAGGCTGTCACACTGCGGATTACCGCGAATGAGGCAGCTCTTCAATAGAAAGCATGGTTAACCCTGACTCCGATTTAGGGTATGATGATAGCAACGTGTTATTTCTTATTGTTGACTGATCTCTTTGTGCCGCCTTGCAAACGGACATTTCGATAGTGACTCCGTGTTATCCCGCAAAAAATATTGCTTCCATTCATAGTTATCCTCCGCCCCGTAGAACTTCAAGTCAGGGTGCGGTGGTACGGGATCATATTTGGCTAACCGCTGACGAATCAATCCCTTGGTGTGTTCTGCTTGCCTTGTTCGGGCATTGAAATGCTTCAGAACCCAACGAGGCGTAAAAGCAAGCATCATGTAGGGAAAGTATCTGCTCTGGCGAAGCTCATGTGCCGGTGTGCCGCAATAAACAAAATAAGGTTCGCCTGCAAAACAAAACTCCCACAGATGATCCGTAGGCTCCTCCGGCAGATCCGCCGGCCAAGGCTCCGTATCGTATTCGGTTGTCTGGCTTAACAGCTGCCAGAACAATCGCTCATAATATTGGGCGCCTTCCAGGCTATCGCGCCCATGCTCCGTACAGATCATGACGACAAGTGAAGTATATGGCCCGAAGTCCCTGGAGCCGAGCCCGTACTCGCGCAGCAGAGCAGCAAGCTGTTCCGCCGCGGCCTGTGATTCACCTTGATGAATAAAGCCGTATCTAAAATGATTCAGTGTATGTCCTTGCACTGCGGGAATACAAGGGAATTTGGCGTAACGGTCCGTCATTTTCTCGGTCAGCTTGGTTATCGCTTTCCGCTGCCATTCCTCCTGTAATCCATGGACAGCATCCATATCGTCCAACCTCAATAAACCGCTCATCACGAGCCCCCCTCTTCTACAGCATATAAGAGTGGGTAAAAATAGGTGACTGTCTCGTGCGAAATGCACATGAATTTTGAAAAGCGTTTCCCAAAAGCTTGAACTTTCTGATATCTTTAGTAGAGAAGAAATTAAAATGACCAGGCTTATGCCTTAATTACCATAGAGAGGATTCTTTCACATTATGTCTAAACCCCTGTTAACAGATCAGATTCAAACTGCCAAACCCGCCAAAAAACCGAGGCCTTCTGCTCCACCTGTGCGCATCTTTGCGCTGGGGGGGCTTGGCGAAATCGGCAAGAACATGTACGGTGTGGAATTCAAAAATGAGATTATTATCATCGATGCCGGGCTGAAATTCCCGGATGCCGAAATGAGTGGCGTCGATTATATTATTCCGGACATTCGTTATTTACTGGATAACAAACATAAAGTAAAGGGTATGTTCCTGACCCATGGACATGAAGATCATATTGGGGCTATTCCCTATGTGCTTCGTCAAATCCAAATGCCGATCTATGGCGGGGCACTGACCATCGGCCTGGTTCGTGCGAAGCTGGAGGAGCATCGGCTGCTGGATCAGAGTGATCTGCGCATATTCCATGAAGACGAAACGATTTCATTCCGTCATCTTTCCGTTCATTTCTTTAGAACCACCCACAGCATTCCGGATGCCTTCGGGATCGTTGTGGAAACCCCGTACGGGCCGATCGTACATACCGGAGACTTTAAATTTGACTTTACGCCGGAGGACAAGCCTGCCAATCTGCATAAAATTCTGCATATCGGCGCGCGTGGCGTCCTGGCCCTGATGGCTGACAGTACCAATAGCGAGCGGGACGGGTTTACCCCTTCTGAACGCACCGTCGGCGATTCCATTCTGCGTCTGTTCCGGGAATGTCCCGGACGGATCCTGTTTGCCACCTTTGCTTCGAACGTTCATCGTCTGCAACAGGTTGTTGAAGCTGCCATCCGAACAGGCCGCAAAATCGCCATCGTCGGCCGCAGCATGGAGAAGGTATTTGTTATTGGTCAGGAGCTTGGATATATTCGCGTGCCGGACGGCATGATGATTGATGTGAAAGCCGTTAATCGTTATCGCGATGACCAGGTGCTGATTATTTGTACAGGCAGTCAGGGCGAGCCAAATGCGGCACTGACACGCATCGCTTCAGGTGCCCATCGTTCGATCCAGATTCATCCGGAGGATACTGTTATTTTCTCGTCTTCGCCGATTCCTGGGAATACCCAGAACGTCAATCGCAGCATCGATCTCTTGATGCGGGCAGGAGCAGAAGTTAAATACGGCTCCATTCTCGATATCCACACTTCGGGTCACGGCTGCCGCGAGGATTTGAAGCTTATGATCAGCAGCTTGCGTCCCAAGTATTTTGTGCCGATCCACGGGGAATACCGGATGATGCTCAATCATCGTCACCTCGCCGTGCAGGTTGGGGTTGCCGACAGCAATGTTTATTTGATGAACATTGGGAATACGCTGTCCCTATTCCGCAACTATGCGCGTAAAGGCCGGAACATCCCCTCCGGAGACGTCTACATCAACAATGGAGAGCTGCGTACCCATGAGAAGGAATTGCTTGAGGAACGAGTACAGCTCGCTCACGATGGCGTTGTCATCGTCGCCATCACCATCAATCGCGAGACGCGCAAGCTGCTCTCCGGGCCGGAGCTGATTACCCGTGGGTTTGTATATATGCAGGACTCCAAGCCTCTTCTACGCAGAGCTGAAGCGATGCTGCGCAAGCAGCTGAACAAAGCCGGTGAACAGCGCGAATACAACCGGGCTGCCTGGGAACAGATGACAAACAACACACTCAACCGTTATTTTAAAAGGGAACTGGGCCGCAGCCCGTACATTATGCCTTCCATTATGGAAGTATAAGGCTCTGGTCACTCTGAGCCTTAACCGTATCTCAACATAAAAAGGGTGGATCCAAGGTCATTTGAACCTTCGGATCCACCCTTTCTTCAGACATCAGAAAGTATACACTTCTAAGCATGTCCTTCCTGATATCGCAAGAATAAAATCATCTAAACGCGGTCTTCAGCCTTAGTCCGCAAGCTCCAGCCCTTTCGTTTCCTTGCCAAGTACGAGTACGCCGAGCGCACCGATCAGGATGGTCACGAAAAACATCACGAAAATGAATTCGATCCGGGTGCCATTTTGCTTCAACACCCCGACGAGCAGCGGTGCAATAACGCCGCCGATCCGTCCAAACGACGTTGCTAGCCCAACCCCCGTTGAACGAACCTTCGTCGGATAGAGTTCCGGACTGTAGGCATATAAACCTCCCCATGCTCCCAGATTGAAGAATGACAAGGAAATGCCTGCTGCCAGCAGCGAACCTTCCGTGTTGGCGTAACCAAACCAGATGGCGCTAAAGGCCGTAAGCACCAAATAGGTAACGAGAACGAATTTCCGCCCGAACTTTTCTATAAAGTACGCGGCAGTAAAATAACCCGGCAGTTGGGCAAGCGTCATGATCAACACATACTGAAAGCTTCGGACCAGACTGAACCCTTTATCGACCATGACGGTCGGAAGCCACAGGAACATGCCGTAATACGAGAATACGACCGTAAACCATAGCACCCACAGCATAATGCTCGTACGCCGATGTTCAACCGACCAGACCGAAGCCACTCGCTGCCCAAAGGTCAGCTTAGGGGCAGCCTTAGCTTTCTGCTCAAGATATCTTGGCGAATCCTCGATGGCACGCCGCAAATAAAGCGCATAAAAAGCAGGCAGAGCCCCAATAACAAAAGCAGCCCGCCATCCGTAATCCGGGATGACAAAGTAAGCGATGAGTGCGGATAGTATCCAGCCTGCCGCCCAAAAGCTTTCCAACAGCACAACCGCTCTTCCCCGTTCATGAACCGGCATGCTTTCCGATACCAGCGTGGATGCAACGGGAAGCTCTCCGCCTAGTCCGAAGCCGGCAATAAAGCGCATCAAACACAGCATGATAAAGCCGGTAGCCAGTGCGGAAAGACCGCTCGCGATCGAGAATATGAGCAGCGTCCATAGCAGAATATTTTTCCGTCCATATTTATCAGCCAAGAATCCAGCCATGGCCGCGCCGAATACCATTCCGATCGATGTGGTACTTGTCAGAATCCCTACCTGCTGCGAGCTCAGCGACCATTCAGCTGCCAATGCCGCGACAACAAACGAAATCATTCCAACATCCATCGCATCAAACATCCAGCTGGCACCCGCACTCATCAGCAGCTTGCGCCGCTTCGGCTCTTTTAACAATTGCATATTGCCCATGTTGGCCGCCCCCTCTCCTATATCTTTCTATAATGTAGAGCGAACCATACGCCTGGTCAAGCTAGATTATGCTGAGCGGCAGAATTACCTTGATGGTCGTTCCCTCGTGAAGCTTGCTGGATACATGAACCTGCCCCTTGTGATCCTCGATCATTTTTTTGCTGATCATGAAGCCCAGGCCGTTGCCTTTCTCCTTCGTGGTGAAGAACGGTTCCCCGAGACGAGAGAGGATTGCTTCCGGAATCCCGCAGCCATTATCCGTAAAATGGATGGCCACATGGTCATCGCTTCTCTCCAGTCGAATGGTTAACTCCCCGCCACCCGGCATGGATTCCACGGCATTTTTAATAAAATTGATGAACACCTGCTTCAGATGATTCACATCACCCTCGACATTGGCCTCTCGTTCTCCGAAATCCGTTATAATCTCGACGTTATGTATGATGGCCTGCGTATTTAATAGAGTAATCACTTGGTCCAGGAGCTGCCGGATATCGGTACGCTCGAATTTCACACTTTGCGGCTTCGCCAAAAACAGAAGCTCACTTACGATCAGCTCGATCCTTTCGATCTCCGAGGAGATAATATCGAAATATTCATCCTTCCGGCCAGCGCCGGAGCGAATGAGCTGCACGAACCCTTTAATGGAAGTCATGGGGTTACGGATTTCATGGGCGATCCCTGCCGCAAGTTGACCGGCCATGGACAGCTTATCGGACTGGATCAGCCGCTCCTCTTCTTGATGGGCGGCCTTTTTCATATCGGTAATATCCGTAAAATGCGCCACATAGCCAAGTGTTCTTCCTTCCCTGCTACGAGCTGTGCTTAGCATACAAGATACCCACCTGATATCGCCTTGTTTATGTATCAGTCTCTTCTCCAATTGCAAAGAAGCGGTCTTACCCGACATTAGCTTCTCCATCCTATCTTTGTCCTTATTCACATCTTCCGGATAAATCCAATCGTAATAGGGGTGGTGCAGACACTCTTCCGCCTCATACCCCAGCATGACGCAAGCAGCGGGATTAATTGTGATAATGCTCCCCTCTGAATCGATGAATACGGTTCCAATCGGCGCTACTTCAATCGCTTGGACCATAAAATCATAGCTGAGACATTCACTATTCATCATCGTTTGGAGATCCTCCTGTCTTTCATTGTTCAATCGTTTTACATATTTCGAGATATCGGTTTGCTTCTCCTTTCCTCTCGCCTGTTGAAAAATATAAATAAAGCAAACCAAAGGATAATTTGGACATGGGGCGAATATATTGTGATGAGGTTTCTAATTTTTGGTGGCAATTCCAGCGCTATTCTATTGAAACTGAGAGAAAATGGTTTTTTTTGACTTGAACGCTATGGCTTTTTCGTTTATTGTGAAAGAAAGCAAGTCATTTACAATTGCTAGTCGTTAGGACCGTTAACAAAGGAGTTTGCGAGTATGTACACGGAACAAGATATTTGGATTGTGCTTACAGGCACGGGCACCTGGTTCAGCAGAATGATCCAATATTTCACGAAGGCCCCACTCAACCATGCATCCATCGCGTTTGATTCCGAATTACGCGAAGTGTACAGCTTTGGGCGAAAGAAGGCGAACAACCCGTTTGACGGCGGTTTAGTTCGCGAGAATCTACGCGACCCCTTCTTCTACACTTCGGAATGCGCGGTATATCGTTTCCGCGTTAGTAATGAAGACTATCAACGCATGCACAACCTTGTCAAAGAGATGATGCGTGATCAGGACCGCTACAAATATAATCTGCTAGGGCTGCTGGGTATATTGTTTCGGATTCATATTGATCGTGACGATGCTTTCTTCTGCTCCCACTTTGTTGCTACGGTGCTGGAGCAAGCAGGCTTACGGCCTGTGAACAAGCCTTGTCATCTTGTAACGCCGGAGGATTTCTCCCATTCATCGCAGTTGAATGAAGTCTACCGTGGACCTCTCCACGGGTATCTTGCTCAAGACATGACATCCCCGCTATCCCCATCACCGACGTTTACTCCTGTGACAACGAAAGGCCGAGGCAAGTTCTTCAGATTCGGAAAAACGGGTTAATACTGAAATATGTAGCTATCATATAAATATGTTTCTCTGATACCTTGAAAAAAAGCAGCCGGGCTCTCACCCGGCTGCTTTTTGTATGTTCCTCGCGGGGGTAACCCCCCGCGTCATGTTTAGCATTAAGCGGATGGAGTCTGGTCCGACGTCTGCTCCAGCACCGTCTTTTCGACCACAGCGGGGCTAGATTCGATAGTAGATTCAGCCAGCTTTTCCTGCTCCATTTTCTTACGCTTGCGTTTACGGTTAAAGTACACACCGATCAACAGAAGCGGAACGGCAATAAGCGCAATATATAACGATACATCCTTAACCATACCTTCTGCCGCGTTACCGTACAGGTAAAACAAGGTACCTACCACATAAAACTTGGTAGCTCTGCCTATAGCGGCATAAGCAAGAAGTCTCCATAACGGGAAGTTCAAGCACCCCGATAGAATCGTGAACACCTTAAAGGGTACCGGCGTGAAGGAACCAATCAGTATGGCTGCCTCGCCGTTTTTCTGAAACATGTTCGTAGCAGAGTCAATCCACTCTTTTTTCAAAATCTTGTATAGTACCGACTTCCCAAGCAGCTTTCCGATTAAATAACCCAGCGGCGTCCCCAGCAAGCACCCGATAAAGCCATACGTTGCAAGCCACAGCGCATTCTGCGGATGCATGATGCTTAGCGAAACCTGCAGAAAAAAGGCGGGAACCGGAAAAATTACAGCATCAGCAAACGAATGAATAAACAATCCCCATGGACCAAACTTGATCAAAAAATCCAAAATGTCCTGAAACATGTCTCAACCCCTAAACATTTTCTTCCTTTTCTATCAGACCCTTTATAAAGTATAGCACATAATTATACTGGAAAGGACCTAAGCCGCCCTATCCCTCCCGAAAAACGCGTATAACGAAGCATGCCTTTGCTCCTATACACTATATGCAGCGAGTTCAACTAACAACAAAAAAACCTTTCTTCTTGGAAGAAAGGTTTGGCGTCACTCTCTGCAAGCCGAATTCCATGCATGAATAAGCTTGCAAAAAAATGTATTTTGTTTAATTTGCAGATAAACTGCGATGCGCGGAATGTCTTGTCGGACCTACGAATTCATTCAGCGGGAAGCCATTGGAGATGGCTTGGGTAATGAATGCCTTCGCTTGCTGTACCGACTCGTGAACGGTCAAGCCTTTGGCAAGATTAGCTGTAATGGAAGCGGATGACGTGCAGCCTGCGCCATGGGTGTACTTCGTTACGATGGTATCAGCCTCGAACCATTCAAAGCTGTTTCCGTCATAGAGCAGGTCCATCGCTTTGCCTTCGCGGATCTTGCCTCTGTCTTTAATCAGCACATTCTTCGCGCCGCGCTCATGAATAATGGCCGCAGCCTCCTGCATTTGATCCAGGGTTGTAATCGGGCCGGACTTGGCCAGTTGGGATGCCTCGAACAGATTTGGCGTTACCAGATCGGCGCGCGGGAGAAGGAACTCCAGCATCGCTTCCGTATTTTCCGGCTGCAGCACTTCATCCGTGCCTTTGCAGACCATCACCGGATCGATGACAATTCGTTCCAGATTATAGCGGTCGATATACTGGGACACAAGCTCGATGATCTCTACGGATCCGAGCATGCCGGTCTTCATGGCGTCGATGCCAATGCCCTCGAGGACGGTTTTCAGCTGCGTTTCTACAATATCTAGCGCCACCGGGAAAACCTGATGGTCCCATGTCTTTGGTTCCATGCAGACAATCGTGGTCAGTGCGGTCATACCGTATACGTCAAATTCCTGAAACGTCTTCAGGTCAGCCTGGATGCCAGCGCCGCCACTCGTATCGGAGCCCGCTACTGTTAGTGCTTTTCGTATCGTCATGTTCCATGTTCCCTTCGCTTGTAAAATGATTACTCTATTATAAGAAAAACTAGGATCGGCGTCTATTCGTAGATGTCGTATTCTTCTTTAGCGGTTGTTTTTCTTGCGAGATCAAGTCGGTTGAACTCCGGTGCTTCTCTTCCTGATCTCTAAAGAAAAACTGGGATCGGCGTCTATTCATTGATCGCGTATTCGCAGATGTCGAATCGTAGTCTATTCAAAGACGAATTCTGAGAGTTGATGCAACACTCCGCATGCGGATTGTCCTTCCGATCACTGTTGCCCCCAGATTTCCTTCGAATCACGATTTATATCGTTGAAATCCGGGAGCAAAGGCGACCACTTTCGTTTCTCCAGAACAATTCCGCCTGCTCCGTTGGAGTCTTTCTTTTAAATCCTTAAAGAGAAGTTCACTTGCGATTATTCTCAGATGACCAATTCTGCATGGTACCTCATCTCTCCGCATGCGGATTGTCCTTCCGATCGCTGTTGCCCCCAGATTTCCCTTGAATCACGATTTATATCGTTGAAACCCGGGGGCAAAGTCGACCACTTTCGTTTCTACAGAACAATTCCGCCTGCTCCGTTGGAGTCTTTCTTTTAATCCCTTAAAGAGAAATTCACTTGCGATTATTCTCAGATGATCAATTCTGCATGGTACCTCATCTCTCCGCATGCGGATTGTCCTTCCGATCGCTGTTGCCTCCAGATTTCCCTTGAATCACGATTTATATCGTTGAAATCCGGGGGCAAAGGCGACCACTTTCGTTTCTACAGAACAATTCCGCCTGCTCCGTTGGAGCATTTCTTTTAAGCCATGAATAGAGCTTTATAGCTTATACCGCCGACGGCTCCATAGGGAGCGTTAGCCCCTACGGAGTCGCATCTTATTGTTCCGTCAGAATCACTGGGCCATCCTTTGTGATGGCGAGCGTATGCTCATACTGCGCGGACCATTTGCCATCTACCGTTCTCGCGGTCCATCCGTCTGAATCGATCTTGCATTGATATGTGCCAAGATTCAGCATCGGTTCAATGGTGATGACCATGCCCTCTTTAAGCCGTGTCCCGCGATTAGGTGGGCCGTAATGGGGTACTTGCGGCTCCTCATGCATATTTTCGCCGATGGCGTGCCCCACGAAGTGGCGGACGACCGATAAATTTTGGGATTCCGCATAGGTTTGAATCGCATGGGAGATGTCTCCGATTCGATTGCCGATCACCGCTTGCTCAATGCCGAGATACAGGGATTTCTTCGTTACATCCAGCAGATGCTGCGCTTCCTCGGACACGTTTCCGACCGGATAGGACCAAGCAGAATCGGCGAGCCAGCCATCATACTTCACCACCATATCAATGGTAACGATATCCCCGTCCTTCAATGGCTCATGGCTCGGAAAACCATGACAAATTACGTCATTAACCGATGCGCAGGTGGCAAAGGGATATCCGTGATACCCTTTCTGCTCCGGTGTCGCGCCGCGCTCTGCTAGAAACCGCTCGACAAATTGATCAATCTCCAGTGTTGTTACGCCCGGTTTGATCATCTTGGCGATCTGCCGGTGGCATTCGGCGAGAATGTCCCCCGCTTTATTCATCTTGGCGATTTGTTCTTGTGTTTTGAGGATTATCAATCCTGCTCACTCCTTCTCATATGGCTGTTATCTCCTATTCAAATCAAAAAGCCTTAGCTGACCGAAGATTCTTGAAGACAGGCACCTGCCTCTCCTCACTCCCCGGCCAATAAGGCTGATTCACAAATCACAAGGTGTATCTGCTTTTTCTTCTTGTCTTGTATCCAAAAAAAGAAAAGCGAAAAGCGCCCTACCTCATCTTATTCTACTCCTAAGCCAAGGGAACCTCAATCATTTCCGTTAGGAATGTCTTCCTTCTGTTTATACGCGGGCGGGCACCGGAACGGTAGCGTATGCTTGCTGTATCCTCGGAGGCAGCTTCAGCTCGGCTGTAACCCAGAAAGTCATATGACTCTCCATAACCATAAACAGAATCAGGGCAGGCAGCATTTTATCTAACTTCGAACTTCATTTATTCAATGACAACCGTTTCTCCTCGTATCATAAATTATAATGTAAGGTTGCGCAGAAACGATAATTTTACACGCGAGATCACAATTCCTCTCTTTTTTCCTATGTTCATTATTCGCCGTCCATGCCTCCGATATTCGTGAGGCCGGGTTCCGGCAGCGTCAGAGCAAGGGCAACGGCAGCCAAAATCACCTCAACCGCAACCGCAATATCGCAAGCTCTACCATACATACGTATCAAAAGACCAAAGGAAACAAAAAAACTTTACCCCGACAATCGGCGATAAAGTTTCAACTCGGAAATAGGGTACAGGAGTATACATTTTACATTCCCTTTATATTTCTCTTTTCTTCCTCCAAAAATAAAGCCATACCCCCGCTGCCAGCAGCACTACTGCAACTCCCCCCAAGACGGGCTTCAGTAAGAATGGAGATTGCCCTGAATTCTGACCTTCACCTGAAGGCACGCCCTGGGCAAACGTATTGGGCCCTGATCCCCGAGCAGATGCATCTTCCGGAAGGTATCCATCTCCAAGCTCGGTTAACTCTTTGCCTGCGGTGGAGAGGAGCTTCGTACCATCACACATCCCTGTTCTCAGCTGACCCGATTCTACAGATGCGAACACCAGGAATTCGCTCCCTACGGCAAATTGATCATAACCGCAGCTGGCTGATGACATAGCTGTTGTAAGCTCCGTCATTCCGGCCAATTCGCCCTTCCATACTTCCGTTACCTCTAACATAACATGAACCGGATCTGCGGATGACATCACCAGTTTGGGCTTCGGGCCAACCAACTTGGTCACTTTACCTGCAAATATCGCTGCACTCCGTTCCAAGCTCTCCTCAACCGTAGGCGGCCCTGCACAAGAACAGGCAAATACGTTGGCTGGTTTGACCGTGTACAGACTCACGAGCAGCAGCAAGCAGCTAAGCAGGATCATAACCATGGATTTCCTCATCAATGAATCACCTCAAACCTTAGACGGCCCCCTCCCCCAAAATGTTCCAGATGTATCAATATATGCACCGATCTGAGATCCGACCTTCACAAAACGTGGTGAGGCGGCGCTAGACGGCGGTCGATTTAAAGGGGAGATGCCATCCAGCAAGAGGCTTCATCGACATCCGCTATTTACTGGCGATGATCAGATAATGACGCTCTGTAGGATACTCGATGCCTTCCACATGCAGCCCAGCTTGCTCCAACAAAACCTTCATCACATGCGGATCAACCCGGTTCGGACGGGGAACCCGCTTCTCTGCCGGATCCTCTTGCCACTCCAGACACAAGCATCGTCCTCCTGGTCGCAGCACTCTTGCCATCTGGCGGATGGACTCCTCCAGTTGATCGGTGATATGAAGGATCAGGGAAGCGATGACTCGATCCACAGCTTCATCCTGGAGGGGAAGCTTTTCCAACATGCCTTCCATCACCTTAATATTCGTGAGTCCCTGTTCCTGTGCACGCCCCCGCATCATGTCCAGCATGGCTGGCTCGGTATCCAGCGCGTAAACCGTGCCTGTCGTTAACTCGGCTGCCGGTATGGAAAAATAGCCGGTACCTGCCCCGATGTCAAGGACATCCACCCCGCCGCTCACTTGCAGCTTCTCTAGCAGCGAAGATGCCGGTAACTCCTTCTTCCTTTCGGGACTTTCCAATCGGTCTATGAGTGACGGATCAAAGCTCTCTTTCATGGTATCGCTCTCCTCCTCGCATAATTGCATTTTTGCTTATACGTACTAATGTGAACCCAGTGAGGGAGAACTCCCCTCATCGGTCTACCATACCTTTGATAGGAAACGATGTAAACCGGTTCGTTGCCTTATATCACTTTACCGATCCCTATAGCACTATATCGATCCTTATATCGCAGTACTGATAAGATTAATGCTGGTTCGGAACCATTATATAATAAATGATGGCCGCAACAGACACCCTGAATTATGATAATCAGGCTAAAAAGGGCATCCCCACGATCATAATGACCATGAAGTTGCCCCAATTTGTACAATTAGTCACGCTTATCCTCAATCAGCACCTGCTCAGCCAGAAAATCCACAAGATGAACAGCCTCTACGCCATTTTGTTTACCGGCACGCTCGATCCCCCACTTCATCTGCAGCAGGCATCCCGGGTTCGAAGTCACGATGACCTTGGCTCCGGTAGCCTCCACATGTTCCATCTTGTGATCCAGAAGCGTGGTCGACATTTCCGTCTGGGTCAAATTATAAATGCCGGCGGAACCGCAGCATACCTCGGCCCCCTGAAGCTCGCACATCTGCACAGCCGGAAGCAGCTCCATCAGCTGGCGCGGCTCGCCTTGCACCCTCATCACATTGCGCAAGTGGCAAGAGTCCTGATAGGTGACGGTTATGGCCCCGTTCTGCGGGTTTTCCGCCTGAATCGGCGTAAGCTGCCGACCGAGGCTGTGCAGCAGCTCGGAGATGTCCTTCACCTGATCTGCAAAACGAATCGCCGCTTGCTGAAGCCGCTCATCCGGTTCTGCATGCATCAGATGATCGTATTCCTTCAGTAGTGCACCACAGCCTCCTGCATTGCTTGCAATGTAATCCACGTCCGCTTCCCCGAAAGCCCATATGTTCTGACCGGCCAACTGCTTGGCATCGCCCATCTCACCAGCATGCGCATGCAGCGCTCCGCAGCATACCTGCTCCTCCGGAATGACAATCTCGAACCCGGCCTGCCGCAGCAGCCGTACGGTGTTCACGTTCGTGGATGCAAACATGACATCCATAATGCAGCCACGGAACATCCCGACCCGGCCAACCTTAGCCCCAGCCGCAGGGATAACCATTAGCCTTGAACCGCTGTCTGTCGTCTCGCGGCGGTAGGGCAAGCCAGCCTTGCTCCACAGCTCTTCCAAGCCGTCGCCCGTTACGGGAGGCAGCGCCTTCTCCAGCTGTTGGAGATGGTCGGGAAACAGCTTCATGGCTCCGGAACTACGCGCAAACTTTTGAAGGCCTGATTTCTGGTAGAACGAAAGCGTCTTGCCGATCAGCTTCAGTCTTCCGCGATGCGGGAATATCCCTTGCAGGAACGTCTTACGGACGACTCGTACCGGCAGCGAATAAGGCTTCTCGGCCGCAATCGCCGCCCGGGTCTGCTCGATCAGCTGGCCATATTTCACATCGGAAGGACAAGCAGGCTCACAGGCTCTGCAGCCCAGACATAGATCCATCTGGCTCCGAAAGCTCTCATCCGGCTCCATCAAACCATCCACAACCGCTTTCATAAGCGCAATCCGCCCGCGGGGGGAGGCAGCTTCGAGCCCTGTCTCGAGGAAGGTCGGACAGGCGGTCTGGCAAAACCCGCAGCGCATACAATTCGTCAATTGATCCTCATCCAGCGTCAGCTTTAGCGATTGTGCAAGCTTCTCATGGGTTGAACTCATGCGCGTTCGCCTCCTCTCACGATGTTTCGATCTTCTGATCCTGATCCGAAGCTGAGTCCCGCTCTGCCTGCTCTGTCCGCTCCTGGAAGACAATTCGCTTCCGGGTTTCCGCAAACAACTTGCCGGGATTCATGATCTGGTGCGGATCAATCGCATCCTTAATGGATTTCATCATCTTGATGCCGGCTTGGCCCACCTTCCATTCCAGGTAAGGAGCCTTCACGATACCGACGCCATGCTCACCGGTAATGGTGCCCCCCATGGCAATCGCCACCTCAAAGATTTCGGCGAATGCCTGCTCCACGCGGTGAATCTCTTCCGGGTCACGGGCATCCGTCATCGCGGTCGGATGCAGATTGCCATCCCCGGCATGGCCGAATGTGCAAATCTGCACGTCGTATTTCTGGGCGATACGCTGAACTTCAAGCACCATGTCCGCAATTTTCGAACGCGGAACCGTCGCGTCCTCCAAGATCGTGGTCGGCCGCAATCGGGATAGCGCGGCAAGCGCGCTCCGTCTCGCCTCCATTACCTTCGCACCTTCCTCTGGTGTCTTGGCGATGTTGAGCTGAACCGCGCCAGAAGCGAGACATATCTCCTCCAGCTTCTTTAGATCCCGCTCCACATCATCGACATTGCCGTCCTGCTCGATCGCCAGCATCGCTTTGGCGTGAACCGGCAGTCCGATTTTGGCAAATTCCTCAACCACCTGGAGGGTCGGCTGATCCATGAATTCCAAGGTACACGGGAAAATATGATTCGCTATAATATTCGAAACCGTTCGGGCCGCCGCGTTAAGATCGTCGTAGACGGCAACCATCGCCTTCCTGTATGAAGGCTTAGGAATCAACTTAACCGTGGCCTCGGTCAGAATGGCTAGCGTACCGCCTGATCCTACCAACAGTCGGGTCAAATCATACCCTGCCGCGTCCTTCACCAGCTTGCCGCCCGTGCGCAGGATGCTGCCATCCGGCAATACGGCTTCCAGGCCAAGGACATAATCCTTGGTCGTTCCATACTTCAAGCCGCGCAGCCCGCCAGCTCCCAGAGCGATATTACCGCCCATCGTGCAGATAATCATGCTGCTTGGATCCGGAGGATAGAACAGCCCTGTCTGTTCAACCGCCAGATGAAACTGCTTTGTATTCAAACCGGTCTGGAAGGTCGCGGTCAGGTTATCGGCATCGATCTCCAGCAGCTTATTCATTCGGGTCATGACCACAATCAGACCGCCCTGAAGCGGAATGGTCCCTCCGCACAGATTGCTGCCAGCCCCCCGCGTAATAACGGGTATACGGTGTTTTGAGCAAATTTTAACGATGTCGGATACTTCCTGCGTGCTTCCAGGAAAGATAACTCCGTCCGGCATCGCTTGATATAGCGGCGTAGCATCATAACTGTAAGAGACGAGACTTTCCGGATCGTCCTTGAACCACTTTCCGCCAACCACGGCGGCCAACTGCTCGCGAATAACAGATTCCAGCACGTTGTTTCCCCCTCCCCTATACGGGTTTGACTACAACAAAAAATAATCACTTTACTTATCTAATCGCTGTTTAACATTATCTATCCACCATCGCTTGGCATTACCGTCCCGCGGTCTTTAATGAACGGTTATGCTCGGGTTTATGTTCGGACTAAGCACAGGTTTATGAACGGTTTATGCTTCCTCTGCTATGGCAGGGCCAGCTTCCCCATAACGGTTGGGCGATCGGCTCCCGTCGCCGCAGGCAAATTGTTAGGAACACCGAGCATGAAGTCATTGCCTAAGAGTGCAAAAATGACGGCTTCTTTGGCATCGTCATCAAAGCCCAGCGCCTTGGAGGTCATGACTTTCTGTTCCGGCAGCAGCTCGCTTAACATGGAGAGCAGCGTCTTGTTGTGGGCTCCTCCGCCAGTCACGATCACTTCATCGATCTTGTAACGAGGAAACACGTATCTCACATAGCTGTCCGCAATAGTATGGGCGGTAAACGCCGTAGCCGTTGCCATCACGTCCTCATCCGAAAGCTTCCTGAGCCTGGCTTGTTCCAGAAATGAAACCGCATAATTATGACCAAACCATTCTCTTCCCGTTGATTTGGGCGGCTCGGCGTGAAAATAAGGATGCTCCATCATCTCGCTTAACAAGGCCTGATCCGGGTTGCCTCGGGCAGCCCATGTTCCGCTGTCGTCATACGAAAGCTGCCCTCCGGACAGTATATGGACTACAGCATCCATGATCATATTGCCGGGCCCGGTATCAAAGGCCAGCACATCCGCAGGATCCGCCCCTGCGGGCAGCGCCGAGCAATTGCCGATCCCGCCGATGTTCTGCAGCAGCCTTCCCCGCTGCGGGTGCCGAAACAGGATCAGATCTCCGTAAGGAGCAAACGGAGCCCCTTGCCCCCCAACCGCCATATCTGCGGGACGGAAGTCTCCTACCGTAAGTTTGCCGGTGTGCTTGGCGATAACGGATATATCACCGATCTGTAGAGTCGAAGCGACAGCATAGGGATCACCTTGTTCAGGTACAGGCTGATGCCAGATCGTCTGTCCATGTGAGCTTACCAAATCCACCTCATCGATTCGCATGCCGGCATCGGCGACCACTTCCAGGACTGCCGCCCCGAACTGATACCCCAGGTATGCATTCATACTGCATACAGCAGCGCTATTGGAATTCTCTTCACTGCACAAATTGCGCAGCCGCTGACGGAACTCCGGTTCGTATGGCTTGCTATAGTAATGCAGCAATTCAACCGATGCCTCGAGGCCGCTTCCGTGTATGCCGACGATGGCCGCATCGATGCCGTCAAGTGAAGTGCCCGACATCAGGCCGACCACAACGGTCGGCCCTCCATCCTTCCATGGTGAGAACATCATACTTTACGCCTCCCCATACAGCAGGTAAGGAGCCCGCATCATTCTCCACCGCTCCGCATCCTTGCCCCATTCGGCAACAATGCGCTGGAGTCCGGCTTCTTCGTGGATGTGCCGCCGGACATCCTCGCTGCCCGTCAGTAAATCAATAAAATACCGGTTGCGTCCCTCCGGTGGGGCAAGCCACTGGAACTGATCCGGGTACATTCGGCTGACCAGGTGCAACAGCACAAGCCCTGTACGCACAGCTTCCACTTTTGCCGAATTCGTTACAAACAACATCACCCCGCCGCAGCCTTCGCCCTGATGCTTCGAGAAGGTGGGTGTCATGTACATGGAATGGGCAAACACACCTGGCAGTCCGTACGCGTTGAATGCCTTCGCCAACTCTTCTCCATTGACCCATGGAGCACCGATCCATTCAAACGGCCGGGTCGTCCCCCTGCCTTCCGAAAGATTGGTCCCTTCGAAGAAGCAGGTTCCGCTGTACAGCCGCACCGTATCCATCGTAGGAATGTTCGGGGAAGGCGGTACCCACGGAAGACCCGTGTCGGTATAAACCATGTCGCGCGTCCATCCTTCGAGCTGAATCACATCCAGATCACATCCGGTCCCCCGCAAGTCATTGGCCATGCGCGCAAATTCGCCAATGGTCATCCCGGTGCTAATCGGAATCTGCCATCCTCCCACCATGGATTCATATCCCGGCTGCAGCAAGCCGCCTTCACAGCGCTCACCGCCAAGCGGATTCGGCCGGTCCAGGACAAGCAAGCTCTTGCCTTGCTCAGCGCATGCCTCCATGACATAGAGCAGCGTGGTCAAATACGTGTAGAAACGGACACCGAGGTCTTGAATATCGAAGATGACCGTGTCCACGTTCTTCAGCATGTCGGCATCCGGTTTACGCCGCGAACCATACAGGCTGTACACCGGCACGCCGAATACCGGGTCCACTTCATCATCAACGTGCTTGCCTGCCTGCAGCTGACCTCGCAGCCCATGCTCGCAAGCAAACAAAGCCGTCAATTCGGACTCAGGTAAGCCTGCAATCACCTCGATAGATGAACGAAAATCCGACGTAAGCCCCGTCGGATTCGTGATGACGCCAAGGCGACGACCCGTGATTTTCTCATGCTTGATGTTCGGCAGCATATCAATTCCGCTCCGCACGTTGCTTCTCATCATATGCTTACACCTCTCGCTTCCGAGGCTACCACACCGTCTTCCACCGGTTTGGCCTCTTCCGGATTCAGTACATTATACGTAACCTTGTGCTGGTATATAGCCCACATACCGTTAAACAAAAATCCAAAGCCAACGACCGTAACCATCAGCGGAATCGCAACGCAGAAGGCTTGAAAGCATGCGCCCAGTGTATAGGCCGGAAACTTCAGGAACAGCCTGACACTGTGGGCCATGGCCTTGAAGATGCCCATTCTTTCCTGAATGACAAGCTGAAAGGTGTAGAATTGGGAGATGAGCGCCATGACAACAAAATAAGTTTGGAACACGCCAATCGCAAGATAGCCGATCCCCTCTTTGCCTCCGTAATACCACCAGGTGGACCATAGAATCAATGTCATCACCACGAAGAAGAAGCCCATGACGACGGCGGGTCCAAGCCCTTTAAGCGCACCTTGAAACACGTCTTTCAGCCTGGACTTGCCCCGCTCCGTTTTGCGGTGATAGGCATAACAAACACCATAGAACAGCGGCATATACAGAACCGGCAGCAGCACCAGCGCTACCCACAGCGGCACAAACATAACCACCGTTACGAGCACCAGCGAGGTAATCATGCTGTATAAGGCCACCGCCGTAATCTCACGGTAAATCTCAACCCCGGTCTTCTTCAACACATCATTCAGCTTGCGCATAGCTTTCCTCTCCTCTTCGTCGTTGTTTACCAATCGATACGCTGTTCCGTCTCAGGATCGAAGAAATGCACCTTATCGAAATTGAAAATGAAGGTTTTGTCCATGCCCGGATAACCCGTCGTTTCCGGGTGAACCTTCGCGGTAACGGTCCGGTTTCCTATGCGGAAGTACACCAGGTTCTCAGAACCGAGATGTTCAACGACCTGAACCTTGGTGGAATATTTGTAATCCAGATTGGTTGTGCCTGGCATATCCTCGCCGGTAATATGCTCGGGGCGAACCCCCAGAATAAGATGCTCATTGTCGTATTTACTCAGCGCACCCGCCATCGCGTCCGGAATGGTGAATACCCCGCCTTCCATCCGGAGGACATTTCCTTCCTTCTGCACATCGATAAAGTTCATCGGCGGGGAGCCGATAAAGCCGGCTACGAACATGTTCTGCGGTTTCGCATACAGCTCAGTTGGTGATGCGATCTGCTGGATAATGCCGTTGTTCATCACGACGATCCGCTCACCGAGCGTCATCGCTTCAACCTGATCATGCGTTACATATACAATGGTGGCTTCCAGTCGCTTGTGCAGCTCGGACAGCTCTACCCGCATCTGCACGCGAAGCTTCGCATCCAGGTTCGACAGCGGTTCGTCAAAGAGGAACACCTGCGGGTCGCGCACGATGGCCCGCCCAACCGCCACACGTTGACGCTGTCCACCGGACAGCTCGCGCGGCTTCCTGTCAATCATCGACTCCAGGCCGAGAATGGATGCTGCCTGCGCTACCTTTTGCTCAATATAAGCCTTGGGCTTCTTCAAGTTCTTCAAGCCGAAGGAAAGATTCTCGCGAATCGTCATATGCGGATACAGCGCATAATCCTGAAACACCATGGCGATATCCCGGTCTTTCGGATGAAGATTGTTCACCACCCGGTCGCCGATGACGATATCGCCGGACGTCTGACGCTCAAGGCCTGCAATCATGCGCAGCGAGGTGGTTTTGCCGCAGCCGGAAGGACCGACAAATACCACGAACTCTTTATCATTGATCACAAAGTCCGACCCCGCTACAGCGGTAAAGGTCCCTTTGTTGTCGTCTACAAATTCTTTTCGTATATTACGGAATTCTACGCGTGCCATAACTTTGCCTCCTTCTAGCCTTTAACGGCTCCAATGGTGATGCCTTGCAGGAAATAGCGCTGAAGCGAGAAGAACAGGATCATCATCGGCAGTGCCGCGACGGTTGCTCCAGCCATAAGTGCGCCGAAATCGGTCGTGTCCGCATAAACGAAGGAAGCCAGACCGACTTGAATGGTCCTCATTTCCGTCGAATTTGTCACGAGGAAGGGCCAGAAGAAATCGTTCCAGGATGCAACGAACGTGAAAATCGCCAGCACGGCAAGACCCGGTTTAGCCATCGGAAGAATGACTTTCCAGAAGATGCCGAATTCCCCGCAAGCGTCGATACGCGCTGCATGAATCAGAGAGGTAGGCAGCGATGACATGTACTGCTTCATCAAGAAAATATTGCCCACGCTTACAATGCCGGGAAGAAGTATAGCTGTGTATGTATTCCCGAGATCAAATACGTCAATCATCAAAATATAGAGCGGAATCAGCGTCACTTGCGCCGGGATCATCATCGTGCTGAGCAAAACCCAAAATACCGCTTTGTTCCCTGGGAACTTCAGCTTCGCAAAGGCATACCCTGCGAGTGAGGCCAGGAATACGTTGGTCACCGTCAGGATGGACGAGATCAATAAGGAGTTAAAGAGCCATCTCATGACGTTGGTTTTGCCAAAAAAACGCTCGTACGGGGCCACGGAAAATACGTCCGGAATCATTTTCGGGATAAACGAAGCCGCTGATTTGGTGTCCTGCACAGAGCCAATCAACATCCAGTACATCGGAATAATCGTCAGAACGCTCCATACCACCAAGATGACCGAAGCCACAATCAGCATGATCAATTTTGATCTTGATTTCATAGGTGCACCCCCTTTTAGCTTCAGAAATATGCATTAATACTCCACGTCGGACGAGAAGTATTTGAACTGAATGATGGAAATGACAATAATCAATGCGGCTAATACAAAAGATTGCGCTGCTGCGAGTCCAAATTCATAGAAGTTGAAGGCGGTGCTGTAAATCAGGTAGGCGATGGTTGTCGTCGCGAAGTTCGGACCGCCCTGCGTCATCAGATACACCGAGATAAATACCTGGAAGGACGTAATGACACCCGTCACCAGCAGATACAACGTGGTTGGTTTCATCAGCGGCCACGTAATGCGCCAGAATTTGGACCAACCGCTTGCATGGTCAATATCCGCAGCTTCATAGAGCGATTTGGGAATTCCGCCCATGGCAGCCAGATAGAGAATAATGCCCGCACCATGCGAACCGAGCCAGTTCATCAAGATGAGCGAGAAGAGCGCCGTGTTCGATTTGCCGAGCCATATGACCGGATCTAATCCGAACAATCCGATGAAACGATTCAGCAGCCCGGCATGGGTCGGATCGTAAATCGCGAGCCACACGACCGAGATGGTGACGCCGGAAGCAACGGCTGGCAAATACATCGTAGCCTTGAAGAACGTCTGCCATTTATTCTTCATCTGAAAAATAAAAAAGGATAACGCATACGTGATGACAATGTTAACCGGAACGGTACCGATCGTGAATAAAACCGTATTCCTCATGGATTTCCAGAACACTTCATCCTGTACCATCCGTGTGTAATTGTCCGTTCCAATCCATTCGGAGCCCATCACGCTGTATTCCTGAAAGCTCATCAGAAAAGCGGAGGCAACAGGGTAAAGTGTAAATACCAAGAACAACAGTACGGGAGCCAGAATGAATAAATACGCCCATCCATATTCGCGTAGATAACCCTTCATTGGGGGACGCGAGGGCCTGGTTTGCGCCGGGGCAGTCTGCATTTGATTTCCTCCTTTGCGCACAGGTGAAGTATTTTCATGAAGCTTTTTGAAGCCTGGAGTGGTTGGTTTAAAAAGGGAGTGACCCGTTTTGTTCCTGCTAAGGACAACGGGACACCCCCTTATAACTTCAATTACTGTCCTAAAATTTGTTTGCCTTTATCCTTGAAGTCCTGTGCGATCTGCTCCGGTGTCTTCTCTCCCGAGAACAGCGCCTGAATGTTCGGCTTCACCACTTGCTCCTTGAATTTCTTCTGGTTACCTGAGGCATCTGCATCGAGGTTCAGGGTCACCGGAATTTCTTTGAAGTTTGCGAAAATTTCCGCTGCTTTAATTGTGGATTCCGTACCGAGTCCTTTGCCTTCATAAAACTCCGCTTGGGATTTACGAACGAAAGGCAACACCAGTTCATTCGCTGAATTACCGGCTTTCGCACCGCTCAGTCCTTCCATAATCAGGAACGTGTTCTTCGCATGCTCTTCGCCTTTATCCTTCTTCTGTTTGAAAGCGACATAGCCTTCACCAAACATGGATGTCTTGCGCTCCGCCCCGTCATTATGCGGAACCGGCAGCAGGACGAACTCGATTTTCGCGCCTTGGACCGTACCGCTGTCAATATCCTTCGCGCGGTTCTGAAGCATCACATCGTAGTAAGGAATCGCTTTGGACACAACCGCGGCTTCCTCTGCATAGAACAGATCCATCCGTTTCGCCGGCGTAACCGCGGCAGTCTCGGCAGGCAAATGTCCGGCTTTCATCAGATCGGACACGAATGTCATCGTGTCCAGAATCCGCTCGTCGTTCCATTGGAACTCGCCTTTATCGTTCAGAACGTCTGGCATGCCGTTGCTGCGTGTCAGCATTTCCATGAAGTCCAGGGAAGTACCATCCGTCACCAGCGCATACTGCGTATTTCCGTTCGGGAGCTTCTTGGTCAGCTTCTCGGCAGCTGCCTTAAATTCGGTCCAAGTCCAGCCGTTCTCTTGAATAGCCTTCCAGTCGATGCCTGCTTCTTCAAGAATCTTCTTGTTGCCGCCCCAAGCCCAGAGGGATTGGTACAGCGGAAGTCCATATTGTTTGCCCTGGATTTGGCCCAGCTCAAGCGTTCCCGGCAGGTAGTCGTTTTTGATTTCGTCTGTAATATAAGGGGAAAGCTCCAGTGCAAGGCCCGTATCCACATAAGCTCCATCCACCGCGTGGAAATAGAGGTCAGGCGGGTTACCCGCATTCAAGGCCACGTCGAACTTCTTCGGACCTTCAGCCCAGGAGAGCACTTCGGTTTGGACCGTAATGTGCGGATATTTTTCTTTCAGATCCGCCACATGCTCTTTCAACTCATCTTCGTATTTACCATGAACCGGATAAGTCCAGACGACAACCGTATCCTGCTTCGGTGCGGCCTCACCGTTTCCTTCCGATGTGGTCCCGGATCCGCCTTCCGGAGTCTTCGCCCCACCGGATCCGCCGCAAGCTGCGGTAAACACGAGCATCAAAGAAGCCAACAATGTAAGCCAACCTTTTTTCTTCATGTACTACTCCCCTTATCATTTATATATTTTTGGTTTTCGCTATCAACTACAACCGCTTGATCGCTTGCCGACTCTCATCCAGGTATTTCACTGAATTCTCGTAATTCCGGCTGGCGACGCCAAGATATAAAATATCGATAAGATTAAGCTGCGTAATACGAGAGGACATCGCGCCACTGCGAATCTCGTTCTCCGTGGAAGAGGTGTACAAGGGAATGTCTACCGATCGGCTCAAGGTAGAATCACCGTATTTGGTAATGCCAATCGTCTTGCACCCCTTCTCCCTCGCAATGGCTGCTGCGCGGATCACTTCATCCGTTTCACCGGAGTAGGAAATGCATACGGCCGTATCATCTGGCGTCAGCAGTACCGCCGAGGTGAGCTGAACATGTGGATCCGGAAAAGATATGCATACCTTATTAATCCGCAAAAATTTCTGTTGAGCATCCATCCCGATCAGATTGGAAGCCCCTACCCCGAACATGAAAATGCGCTTCGATTGATCGAGGGCCAGAACGGCCTCTTCTACCTTCCCTTCCTCCATAATCTTCATCGTATCCCGAATCGATTGAATGTTGTTGTTCGAGACGTTCTGTATAATTGCAGAAATGCTGTCATTGGGCCGGATATCCTGATACCCGGTGGCTAATGGCTCCTGCAAGTCTCCAGCTACCTTCAGCTTCAGATCCTGATAGCCTTTGAAACCCATCGTTTTGCACAGGCGTACTATGGCAGCCTGACTGGAACCGCTTCGGACTGCAAGATCCGCGACCGACATCTGTATCATCTCTGCCGGTTCCTGCAAAATGAAGGCTGCAACTTTGCGCTCGGACGGATTTAATGAATCATACACCTCACGCAATCGAACCAATCCGCCGTTCATTTCTTGCCCCCCTTTACAAATAATCCTCTGATGATCACCTATATGTAATATTACTTTACACAACTTGAATGAAAGCATGACTGGTATCGCTTTCAATATCAGTGGATTGAGTTTATTATAAATTGTATGAAATTATATTTCAATACATAATTCATGATTTAAAATTTTATTTTACAACACTTCTGTTTTCTCCTATACTGGTTATAGAAAGCGAAGTGGTTCAATATGGAAATTTTTATCGGTGTGGATGGTGGCGGTACCAAGACCGAAGCAACCGCTATCAACAGCGCTGGAGAAGTGTTGTCCCGGTTTACCGGAGGTTCCACCAATCCCTACATTGTAACCTTTGATAAAGCGATGGAGGAACTCCGAACGGTGTTGGATGGGCTTCTGGCACCTCTTTTTAATAAGTCATTAATATTTACATCAATATGTCTTGGAATGTCAGGTATAAGCTCTGCAGAAGAACGACGTCGTGTTCAGTCCTTCCTTCATTCCTATTTCCAGCAGCGGCAGCTCTCGATGCGTATTTACATGCGCTCGGAAGCCGAAATTTCATTAATGGCCGTACTGGAACGTCAGTATGGAATACTTGCGATCTCGGGAACCGGATCCAATACCTATGCTATAACCAAATCGGGAGACATCCACCGCGTCGGTGGCTGGGGACATCTTCTCGGAGACGAAGGCAGCGGCTACCAGATCGGACTTCAGGCTCTAAAATCTGTCATTAAGAGCCACGAGGGCATTTTGCCACCCACCATCATGAGCAGCCTGATTGTTGCAGCCTATCCTCTCCAGCATATTACCGATCTCAAATCTTACATTTACCAGCCCGCTATAACGAAACAGGATATCGCTTCCTTCGCCCGCTGCTGCATAGAAGCAGCCGAAGCCGGTGATGAAGCGGCAAACCGTATCATCCGGCAGCAGGCAGAAGAACTGGCCGATACAACAAGCGCTCTCATCAGGCGGCAAGCTGAATTCGCAGAGAGTGAACTCGTGCGGATCGGCTCGATCTTCAAACATTCGCAATCGTTTCGGGAAACGTACACTAGCATTCTGCTAACGCGTTATCCCCGCCTCCGGTTCCCTGAAGGAAATCGTGAACGTACACCCGCCCATGGCGCGGCCCTGTTAGCCTGCAAGCTATTTACAGACGGCGTCTCTGACTTGCTGTAGCTTTACATCAGTGCCCGTCCATATTCCAAGGCAAAAAAGGAGACCTGTCTCATGACGAATATTCTAAGTCAATTGACAACCGAACAGCCTCATGAAAATACGCAGAACATTGATCAGTTGAGCTCAGAACAAATTATGATCCTCATCAATAGCGAGGATAGCCTGATCACCGATGCGATCCGCGAGCTTATTCCTCTTATAGCCAGAGCGGCAGATCTCGTAGTAGAAGCTTTCCAGAAGGGCGGCAGATTGTTCTATATAGGTGCCGGAACCAGCGGTCGAATCGGGATTCTGGATGCATCCGAGTGTCCACCTACCTACGGGACAGACCCTTCTATGGTGCAGGGATTGATCGCTGGTGGTTTCAGAGCCGTGAAGGAAGCTATCGAAGGTGCCGAGGATAGCGAGGAGTTAGGTGAACAGGATATCCATGAAAACGGGATCAACGAGAAGGATGTTGTCATCGGCATCGCTGCAAGCGGCCGCACGCCCTATGTTCTTGGTGCAATGAGACGCGCCAAGGAGTGTGGAGCCGTTGTCATCGGACTCTGTAATAACTACGAATCGCCGATGCATCAGTACGCGGATTTTGTGATCGAAGCTGTTGTCGGACCGGAAGTGATCATGGGCTCCACGCGGATGAAGGCCGGCACTTCGCAAAAGCTGATTCTGAACATGCTGACAACGACCGCCATGATTCGAATCGGCAAAGTGTACAAAAACCTAATGGTCGACCTCAACCCGTCCAATAACAAGCTTGTACATCGCGCCAAACGCATTATCACCCTGGCAACGGGAGCATCTGAGGATGCTGTTGAGAAGGCATACCATGAATCCGGCGCCCATGTCAAAACCGCCATCGTGATGCTTCTGGCTAATGTCAATGCCGCAGAAGCGTCCAAACTCCTTGACGGTACCAGCGGATTTGTTCGCAGCGCGATCGATATGAAAACAACGAAGTAGCATATTTCGTGCTTCTATGGCCTATCATGAACATCGATCGTAAAATGAAACGGGATATCCCAAGATCATGTTGATCTGGAGATATCCCGTTTATTTGTTCGCCAGCATGGACCTTCATTTACTGTTAGTCGTCACCATACTAATGGGCCGATTGGTCTCATCGTTCCTTGTAGTCCGATCATGCCCTTATCGGATCAATCAGATTTAGCCTCACTCATAGAACCGAGCCTTCTTGAAATGCATAAGTTCATCGACCCTTGTCCGACTTCCAACCTACCTGTTGTTCACTCCATGCCCACAGGCGAGCGGCAAGTTGCGGATCCCTTGCCTTCTCGGTGGTCTTGGCCGGTTTGCATTTAACGTAATATTCCCCTGTCACATGCTCTACTTCAGGGCTTGAAGCCAAGTAAATCGCTGTCCGCGCACCTTCCTGCGCGGTTAGAAAGAACGGACCAAGCAGCTTATGGACCGCTTTGCCAAAGCCTGTATCCCGGTTCACGCCAATGCTGGTACTCACTGCACCGGGATGGAGCGCATTGACCGTTACCTTTGTCGGCTGCAGCCGACGAGCCAGCTCTTTCGTAAATAAAATATTCGCCAATTTGGACTGCGCATAACCTTTGACCACATTGAATCCTTTACCGAGATTAGGGTCATCCAAGTGGATGCTGCCCACTTTGTGTGCGCCAGAGGATACGTTCACAATCCTCCCCTGGCGGGCACGCTGAAGAGGCTCCAGGAGCTCGTTCGTCAGTAAAAAATGCCCCAGATGATTGACCCCCATCATGGCTTCATATCCGTCCTGCGTCAATTCCCGCTTGAGGGTGACCACACCCGCGTTGTTTACCAATACATCGAGCCTGTCGTATTTGGCCTTAAAGTCGGAAGCAAAAACTCTGATGCTATCAAAAGAGCCCAAATCCAATGTCATCAGCTCAATTTTCGAGCTGCCGCTCTCTTGTAACGCTTGCCGAAGAGCCGCTTCTCCTCTGACTTGGCTCCGACAAGCCATGACGACGTGCCCTCCCCCTTTGGCCAGCTCCACGGTTGTCGCCAGGCCCATTCCGGAGTTCGCTCCTGTCACGATGATGATTTTCCCTGTCATGTCATTCATCCACAGACCTCCTGCTTCGTATACCTTCTACCATTGTAATAAAAAAAACGTCTATCGACGTACTTTCTCAGAAGACAGACCGCATTTAGCGGAAGTTTTTCTTGCGAGATAAGGATGGTAAGCCTCTGAAGTTTATACTTTCTTATCTCTAAAAAAAAGTCCCGCCACCAACATCCATTTGGAGACGAGACTTTAATAACGCACTGGATAAAGCTTATGGCAGGCTTAAACGCCTCAAGCGCCGCCATTCATCGCAAGTATGATGGCAGCCAGACCGAAACAGAGATTCAGCAAGCACAGAAATACTAGTGTCTGCTTCTGATTGAGTCCCGTTGCCAGTAAACGATAATGCGCCTGGGATGCATCGGCCTGATAGATCGGCTTCGACTGAAGCATTCTGCGGATGACTACGATGATATTATCGAAGATCGGCACGCCCAGTGCGAAGATTGGAACGAATAAGGACGCCAGGGTTGCCCCTTTAAACGCACCATCCAGAGCAATAATCCCGAGTATGAACCCAAGGAAAGTGGCTCCGGCATCCCCCATAAACACTCTGGCCGGCGGCTTGTTGTACTTTAGATATCCTAGCGCGGCACCTACAAGAATGACAGCGAGGAGCGCGGACTCGCCTCTGCCCAGTGTAATCGCCACAACAAACAGCGTACCTCCGGATATGGCGGAGAGTCCTCCGGCAAGACCGTCGATGCCATCCGAGAAATTAATGACTGTCGTTACACCGAAAATCCACAGAATCGTTAAGATGAGCTGCAGCCATTCCGGCAGGTTAATATACTGACCCGTAAACGGATTGTTGAATCCTTCAAACGCGATGCCATAGCTGTATACAACGACGGCTGCGCTGACCTGTACAATGAGCTTCGGCAGCGATGCCAGCTCCTTGCCCTGGGACTTATACCAATCGTCCACGAGGCCAATCCCGAGAATCAAGGCGCTACCGATAAAGATACCTACCGCTTCCCTTGAAATGACACCGGTAAGTGCAAAATAAGTGATGAAAAATCCGATAAATATGGCGATTCCCGCCGTCAGCGGTATTGGCTCGCGGTGTATTTTCCGCTCGCTGTCCGGCCTTGGCTTGTCCACAAAATCAAGCTTGATCGCAAGCTTGCGAAATGGCGGAATCAGGACCAATACCAGCACCATAGATATGACAAACGCTGCAAAATATAGCATAGTTTCCTCCCAATAAATGATGAATAATGGAGAACATTGCAATCTAAGTATATGACTTATATCGAACTCTATCAACCTATTAGAAAGAAAAAGACTGCTGCATCAGTAGAATTTCTACTTAGCAGCAGCCCTCCCGGACTTTACAGGTTAAGACTCCTTCTTCACCACAAGTCCGATGATCATAACGATAAGTGCCAGCAAAGCAATCAACTGATCGATGGTCATGGCCAAAAGCCTCCTTCAAGCAGGATGACTCTTGCCCGGGCTACACATCTCCCTCTCCCGTTAAATGCCTTACGTTTTCCCCACTACCATCTTATGAGGGCCTCCACCCGTTTTATGACGGGGACCGCCAAAAAAACCTGCCCCCGTTTATAAAAAACGGGAGGCAGGTTTCCAGCTTAGCTTTGAAAATGAGGCACTGATATAGGGATGAGCGATTCGCACGAGCAGTGGGTGCTCACCCTGTTGTCCTCAGTGTTCCGTTTATGACATCGCTTCGGATTAAGGCTTCACCTTACTCCGTCACAATGTCATAAATCAATACTGGCGCATCCGCATGATCTGCAATCCGAATGCTCTCATACAGCTTCTGCTTCACGTCATCTACGTTCTCGCGGTTAGCATGAATGGTTACAAGGGAATCGCCCTTCTTCACGGCATCGCCGACCTTCTTGTTCAGCATCAGGCCTACAGCCAAGTCAATCTCGGATTCCTTCGTTGCACGACCGGCTCCAAGCAGCATCGCTGCGGTACCGATCTCATCCGCTACCAGCTCCGCGACAACACCGTCCTGCTGTGCAGGAAGCTCAATCAGATACTGCGCCTTCGGCAGTCGGTCGGGGTGATCCACCACGGACGGATCTCCGCCCTGGTTCTGGATGAATTCCTTGAATTTCTCCAATGCCTTGCCGTTGCGGATAACCTCTCTTAACATCTCTTCGGCATCTTCAAGCGAATCTGCCTTTTGAGCAAGGAAAACCATCTGCCGGCCTAGAGCCAGGCACAGCTCCTCCAGATCCTTCGGACCCTCGCCGCGAAGCGCATCGATTGCTTCCTGTACTTCCAGCGAATTGCCGATCGCAACCCCAAGCGGCTGACTCATATCGGAAATGACGGCCATCGTTTTGCGGCCGACATTGTTGCCAATGCTAACCATGGCGTGTGCCAATTCCCTGGCATCCTCCACGGTTTTCATGAACGCGCCTGCTCCGGTTTTAACATCCAGTACAATCGCATCCGAGCCTGCAGCAATCTTCTTGCTCATAATGGAGCTGGCAATCAACGGAATGGAATTAACGGTAGCCGTCACATCCCGAAGCGCATACAGTTTTTTGTCCGCCGGGGTGAGGTTCCCGGTTTGGCCGATGACGGCGATTTTATGTTGATTCACAAGGTTCACAAATTCGTCTTTGCTGATCTCCACATGAAATCCTTCAATGGACTCCAGCTTGTCAATCGTTCCTCCGGTATGGCCGAGGCCGCGTCCGGACATCTTCGCTACGGGAATATCCAGTGCCGCTACAAGCGGAGCCAGAACGAGTGTCGTGGTGTCGCCTACGCCCCCGGTGGAGTGTTTATCAACCTTGATTCCCTCAATTGCGGACAGATCAATCGTTTCTCCGGAGTTTACCATTGCCATCGTCAGGTCTGCCCGCTCCCGATCGGTCATGTCCTGGAAATAAATCGCCATGTTCATGGCGCTCACCTGATAGTCGGGAATATCTCCCTTGGTATATCCGTCGATGAAGAAATTGATCTCTTCGGTTGTCAGTTCCTTGCCGTCTCGTTTCTTCGCAATTAAATCAACCATTCTCATCGTACATTCTCCTCACTGTTTGCGATGATTGTGTTCCTTCCACGGGCATCACTACAAATGCGGATTGTTCTTCCAATCGCTGTTGCCCCGCTTCACTTCTTTCAAAACAATTCCGCCTGCTTCGCTCAGGACAGTTTCCTTACAACGAAATCGCCGTATCCAACGCGACTTCCATCATCTCGTTAAACGTCGTTTGGCGCTCCTCGGACGAAGTCTCTTCCCCTGTCAGCAAGTGGTCACTTACAGTCAGGATCGTCAGAGCATTTACGCCGAAGCGTGCGGCAATCGTGTAGAGGGCCGTTGTTTCCATCTCTACGCCCAGCACGCCGTGCTGCATCAGCTTCTCAACCACTGATTTGTCCTCACGGTAGAACACATCGGACGTGAACACGTTACCGACATGCATCTTAAGGCCTTTCTCCTTGCCGCGCTCATACGCGCCGAGCAACAGCGGGAAGCTGGCGATCGGGGAGAAATCATAACCGTTAAAGTGGTGACGGTTCATGCCGGAATCCGAGCAAGCCGCCTGGGCCAGGATAACGTCGCGCACACGAACGTGCTCTTGCATCGCACCGCATGTTCCGACACGGAACAAATTTTTGACGCCATAATCCCGGATGAGTTCATTGACATAAATCCCGATGGAAGGCACGCCCATGCCCGAACCTTGCACGGAGATGCGTTTTCCTTTGTAGGTTCCCGTAAATCCGAGCATGCCCCGCACTTCGTTGTAGCAGGTCACATCCTCCAGATACGTCTCGGCAATAAATTTAGCGCGCAACGGGTCGCCTGGCAGCAGAATCGACTCCGCAATATCTCCTGGTTTCGCTCCAATATGTGTACTCATGTCCCATTCCTCCACGTTTTCGATTATTTCAAATCATTCAAAAAGCTTGTTCCGTGCTCTGGTATCTTCACGCCAAAGTTGTCGGCAACCGTGGCGCCAAGGTCAGCAAAGGTCTTGCGAAGCGGAAGTTCCTTCCCCTCCGCAAAACGTGGAGAATAAACAAGCAGCGGTACGTATTCACGCGTATGGTCCGTTCCTTTGTAAGTCGGATCATTCCCGTGGTCGGCCGTGATGATCAGTAGATCCTTTTCCGTCATTTTCTCAAATACCTCGGGCAGGCGCTGATCGTAATCCTCCAACGCTTGGCCATATCCTTTTGGATCGCGTCGGTGTCCGTATACCGCATCGAAATCCACGAGGTTCAGGAAGCTTAGTCCCTTGAAGGATTCACCCAGGGTTTGCACCATTTTATCCATGCCGTCCATATTCGATACGGTTCTGACTGCCTTCGTGATGCCTTCGCCATCAAAAATATCGGAGATTTTACCAAGAGCAATGACGTCTAGACCAGCATCTTTCATTTCGTTCATCGCGGTACGTCCGAAAGGCTTCAAGGCATAGTCATGCCGATTCGCCGTACGCTTGAAGCTCCCCACCTCGCCAATGAACGGACGCGCGATGATCCGGCCGAGCATATAAGGATCTTCCAGCGTGATTTCGCGGCAGAATTCGCAGATTTCGTACAGCTCTTTCAGTGGAACGATATCCTCATGCGCAGCGATTTGAAGCACGGAGTCCGCCGAGGTATAGATGATCAAAGCCCCCGTTTTTACGTGCTCTTCGCCAAGCTCTTCGATAATCTCCGTTCCGCTGGCCGGCTTGTTGCCGATGACCTTGCGTCCGGTCTTCTCTTCAATGCGCTGGATCAGCTCATCCGGGAATCCGTCCGGGAACACGCGGAAAGGCGTATCGATATACAAGCCCATGATCTCCCAGTGACCCGTCATGGTATCTTTGCCATTCGAAGCTTCCTGCATCTTCGTATAGTAAGCACGAGGTTTGTCCGCGACAGGGACTCCCTCGATCTCCCGAATGTTGGACAGCCCGAGCGCTGCCATATTCGGCATGTTGAGCCCGCCGCATTCGCGGGCGATATGACCCAGCGTGTCGGATCCGACATCGTCAAAATCAGCCGCATCCGGTGCTTCACCGATACCTACAGAGTCCAATACGATCAAGTGAATTCGGTCAAAACGTTCCATATCCATTGCTCCCCCTCATATATGAGTTTTTAATCAAACTATCCATAAGGCTCGCTTGTAGTAGTCCTTCAAACCTGGCTTACAGGAACAGTCCGGTAATCGTGGCCGACAGCACGCTCACCAGCGTTGCGCCGTACAACAGCTTGAGACCGAAACGCGCAACTACGTTCCCCTGCTTCTCGTTCAGGCCTTTGACCGCGCCGGCAATGATGCCGATCGAGGAGAAGTTCGCAAAGGACACCAGGAATACCGATACGATACCCACGGTGCGTTCGGACATATTCGTGAAGTTGGCCAGATCGAGCATCGCAACGAACTCATTCGATACCAGCTTCGTAGCCATGATGCTGCCTGCATCCACTGCTTCTTTCCAAGGCACGCCCATGACAAAAGCAAATGGAGCAAAAATATATCCTAACAGCTCCTGGAAGGTGATTCCGAAAATAATATCAAAAATGCCGTTGATCATCGCGATTAAAGCAACGAAACCAAGGAGCATCGCTGCAACGGTAATCGCTACCTTGAAACCATCCATGATGTACTCGCCCAGCATCTCGAAGAAGGATTGCTTCTCCTCTTCTTGCACCTCCAGGATATCCTCTTCCTTATCCACCTTGTAAGGATTGACGATGGAAGCAATGATAAATCCGCCAAACAGGTTCAGTACAAGCGCGGTCACCACGTACCGTGGCTCGATCATGCTCATGTAAGCACCGACGATCGACATCGATACCGTGGACATCGCGGAAGCACAGAGCGTATACATACGGTGCTTCGGAATTAAGGCGATCTGTTTTTTTACCGAAATAAACACTTCGGATTGCCCCAGAATCGCTGAAGCTACCGCGTTGTAAGACTCCAGCTTACCCATGCCGTTGACTTTACTCAAGACGAGACCGATATATCTTACGATAAACGGCAGCACCTTAATATATTGAAGTATACCAATCAACGCGGAAATAAACACGATTGGCAGCAGGACATTCAAGAAGAACGGACCATTACCTTCAATGGCAAAGCCGCCAAATACAAACCCGATTCCGGCTCCGGCGTAGTCAAGCAGCGCTTTAAACGTATTCGCTATCCCTTTAACAAGATACTCGCCGACATTGGTGTTCAGCAGTATAAATCCAAGGATCAGCTGCAGCCCAATCATGACAGCCAGCGGACGATAACGGATGTGGCGCTTATCATTGCTGACAAGGAACGCAAGACCGAATACGACCAGCAAACCTAGTATGGCGATTAAATATTTCATCGTCGTTGTTCCCCCAAAGGTGAATTTTTTGATATTACTCGGCTACCGAATCATCGATAATCGAAAATGGCCAAGACATTAGTAGGATGAGCTGGATTGGCCGCCCTCCATGATTTTCACGCCGCAGCTCGCACCGATACGCGTTGCACCCGCTTCAATCATGCGGTCCATGTCTTCCTTGCTGCGTACGCCGCCGGAAGCCTTCACACCGGTGTTCTCGCCAACGGTCTTGCGCATCAGGGCAACGTCTTCCGGCGTCGCTCCGCCCGTGGAAAACCCTGTTGACGTCTTCACGAAATCGGCTCCCGCTTGTACAGACAGCTTGCTTGCACGCACCTTTTCTTCCTCCGTCAGAAGGCTTGTCTCAATGATGACTTTAACCAGAGCTTTGCCTTTCGCCGCGTCCACTACAGCCTGAATATCGTTCAGTACAAACTCATCGTTACGATCTTTAAGCGCTCCAATGTTGATGACCATATCAACCTCTTTGGCCCCGTTAGCGATAGCGTCCTTCGCTTCAAAAGCTTTTACCGCGGATGTCGCAGCTCCCAGTGGGAAACCGATGACCGTGCATACTTTAACGTTGGTGTCCGCTAGCTGCTCAGCACAGTAGGATACCCAAGTCGGGTTCACACAAACCGAAGCAAATCCGTACTTTTTGGCCTCATCTGTAATTTTCGTAATCTCGGCTTGGGTTGCATCCGCCTTCAAGAGCGTGTGGTCGATCATTCCTGCTATATTCATCTGGTTAAAACACTCCTTAATCTGTTTTTTTTTGCAATCTTGTAAAAGCGCTATCATAACGCTTAATCCTTTAGACGGGACCATCATATCACAGACCTGAACATATGTAAAATGCATATTGAAAATATGTTCATTCCCATTTATTGCAATGATATATATCATTGTTCGCTGATCGACAATTCATCATTCAGGAATAATCTAACAATTCATTCCTTTTACTATGCTCTATACCCGATCAAGGTAAACATAAACAGAAAAGAAGCCCCTCTTCCTGTATAGAGAGCTAATTTCAACGCATTAAAAAACACCTCATCCAGGCGAGCGCGAAGCATACCGGCTTCAAATCTCCCTAAAACGAGGTGTCTATTTCATTATCCACATCAAGTTGAGCATTTCATGATAACAAGGCTTGCGCCGTGAACTGGTCCGTCACCAGAATGTTTGCATATTTACCGACCAGCGCCGCTCGAATGGCATCTACCTTTCGCTGCCCGCCTGCGACGAGAATGGATTTTTCCTTGTGCCGAAGATCATCCAAATCGATGCCCACCGTACGATTGTTAATATTCTCGCTGCACACCCTGCCGTCCGCATCAAAAAACCGAGAGCAAATATCGCCCGCACCGATCTTCTGCAGCAGCTTCTGTTCTTCCTTGCTAAGATAGCCGAGCCTAAACAGAAGTGCGTCCTCATGAACAGTACCGACCGTAAACATGGCGATGTTGGCTTGTTTGCCTAATTGGATAATCCGCTGGATATGCCGGTCTCGCTCCACCATTTCTTTCAGCTCAGTGGTATCAAAGATGACCGGCAGCGGCAAATATCTCGCCATCGTGTGGTACGCCTCAGCAAACAGATTGACAATCTCGGCGGCGTACGTGTTCACATGCGAGTGGCTGACACCGCCCTTCAACTGCACGACCTCTACGCCCCGAACGGGCTTCTGCTGCAGCTGAAGTGCCACGGCATGCATGGTCGTTCCCCAGGTCACGCCGATAATATCAGCATCCTGAACCGTTTCATGAAGGTAATCGGCTGCCCTTTTGCTGATATGCTTCTGAATTTCGCGGTATTCATTGATGGGGGAATAACTCACCAGCACCTGTTCCAGTTCGTACTTCTTCTTCACTCCTTCGCCCAAAGCGTCCAGGTCCTCGAGAGGGTCCACAATGCTGATTTGCACATAGCCCTGCTCCTTGGCGTGCTGAAGCAGCCTGGAGACTGTAGGACGTGAAACGCCGAGTCTTGTCGCGATATCCTGCTGGCTGTAATCCGACATATAGTACAATCTTGCCGCCTCAATGCTAAGGCGCTGTTTATCCTGATCCATGATCCAACCCACTTTTATTTATGTCGTAACCGAATTGGGTACATTATAACGTGATCTGACACAAAATTCGATAGCGAGTTGGAGCTGGCATATATCTTGAACTAAGGTTACCCCAGTCTGATCAAAACCGCAGATTTATCGTCAGACAATTTAAATCGTGGATAGGTAATACATTCCGGATCGCTATGTTCCAACGCCACCAGCCAATCGGCATACTCTTTCAGTCCCCGCGACTTAATATTGCGGAACAAAATTTCCTCGGAGGTCCGTCTGCCCCCATTCACCAATTTTTCAGGATAATAGAGTCCGTCGGTATGCAGCAGCAGTTCCTCAAGCTGAATCCGGTTAATCTTGCCGTACTCAATGAAATCCTCCGCGTCCGAGCGTCCATTCAGAACGGAGTAGCCTCTGGCCGTATTCATTTTTTCTTTATTCTTGAGAATGCGGGGCTTCACCAACTCCCATAACTGATCCTTCGACTGGACTCCGGCCAGGACGGCCTGTTCCCAGATTAGCTTGGATTCATAATCAATATGCGCCACATGGTCCCGTGTCACCATGCGCACAGACCCGTCAGCATAGGCACCCATAATCATGCAGTCGCCTGATTGAGCATATTCGATATAATGGTCAGTAATCCGGATCACTGCAATTCCCGCCGTCCATAACTGATCCTTGGAATCGGTCGGTATGTCGTGCGCATGCATTTCCACTCCCAATATGCGATTGGCCTCACGGGTTAACTGCTCCAGATTACGCTTTTCTTCCGGTGAAATCTGCTCAAAGTATCGCTTTAACAACTGCGAGGCAATCCGTCCGCCAGTCTCCCCCTCTGAGCCTCGAAACGGCACCAACGAAGTGGCACCGTCTATAACGCCGTATATCTGCAGCTGATCGTTGATAATAAGCGCATCCTCGTTCCAGATACCGCTCCCCTGTATCGACAAATTTTGCACTTTCATCATGTTTTCATATCCCTCCCACGGAGCTCCCCCGCATATGATCTCGTTCTCCAATCTCTGTATGACAGATCAAGGAAGAAGGGGCAGCAGATCGGCCGCCTTCTGCTCCAGATCCGGTCTACGCTCTATCTCCAAGGCTTTCAGTGTTTCATCGATTCGGTTCCAACGTCTGTAATCGTCAGACATTGGTGCAATCCCGTCATCATTCCCGACCAGCCGTAACAACATGTTATAACGGGTCCCCTCCGCTGTTTGCCGCGCCAGCGAGTCCAGGCTGTCTTGACGGACCGGCATATAGCCTGTCGCATCCAGCAAAGTGTCCTGTATATACGGGGAAGCGATGTGGTTAACAAGCTCCTGCGCCAGTTCTCTGTTGCCTCCCCCGGCAAGCACGGCGAAAGCGCTAAAGCCCGGCGAGACCCCTTGGTCCACTGCTCCCGGCAGAGGAACTACGCCGTAATTGAACTTGCCTGCAATATACTTATCCATCCACTGCATATGCTGCGAGCTTGATACCAGAAGCAGAATCTGTCCGTCCATGAATTCACTCAGAGCCAGTCGGTGCTCCAGAGGAAATATCACACCGGAATCAAACACCAGCCTGTTCCATGCCCCGAGAAGTTCAAGCAGCCGCTCTCCCCTCTCCTCTTCTGCCGGATGGCCCCACATATTCAAAAAAACAAAGGCCAAATTCTCATCCACCGCCATTACCTGCTTCCACTTGATGGACGCATTGCGATGGTTCAGACCTCTCACCCAGCCTGAAATCTCTTCATTTAATTGCTCAAGATCCGCAAATTCCAGTTCTCTCTGAAAACTTGCGTTCCGAAGCTTGTCTTGATTATAGTAAAGTACCGGAATCGATGCACCGGCAGGCATCGCCCACAGCTTACCTTGAAACGTGAACGCATTGCGGGCTGAAGCCGTTAGGTCCGTTGTCTCACCTGGCAGTTTGATGGGCACGAGCGCCCCGTCTTCTACCCATTCCGCCAGACCGTAGGCATTGTTCAATTCCGCAATTTGCGGAGCACGTCCTGCAGAGATGGCAGCTGACAATTCCGAATGCAGCGCCTCATACGATTGGAAGGTGCGCACATTCATCTCCACTTCATGATAACGAGCCTGCAAGGACTTAAGTATCGGTTCCCATTCACTGCTGTAAATCCAGCATTCCATTCGCTCGATTTCCTTGATCCTCTGCTCCGGCGGATGCCCGAGCCGCCGGAAATAAGTCGAGTAAACGACCAGACTTCCGGCAATAATCAGTACAAAGACAATCCAGATCAGCCCATTCTTGCTCCAAATCCGATTTTTCCGCTCCAGCATGCACCCCTCCTTTTTTTACATTATAAAAGGAAGCAATATTGAAGGAGAACTACCAAATCGAGCATCGCAAGCATAAGTTACAAGGACAACCCCTTGCTGCCCGACAACTTGTTCGCAATCAGCAGCGATATAAGCGTAGTCACCGTAAGAATAGAGGCAAGTGCGGCGCCGGTGCCGTAATTGGAGGTAAAAACCTCACTGTAGATCGTGACGGATATGGTCGCCGTTGCTCCATAATACAGAACAAGCGTGGAGCTTAATTCATTAATCGTTGTAATCCAGCTGAGGATGGCTCCGGATATAACGCCTGGCGCCATCAGCCGGCCCGTCGTTTTGAAGAAAGTTTTCATCGGCGGCACGCCAAGGCTGATCGAAGCCTCTTCCACGCTTCGGTCCAGCTGGTGAAGAACCGCCGTACTCGACCTGATCGTGTACGGGATTTTTCGTATCACGTAGGCAATGACAAGGATGATCCATGTTCCGGTCAGCACTATCGGCGGCTTGTTAAAGGCAATGATCAGACTTATACCAAGCACGGTGCCCGGCATGATATAGGGAATCATAATGATGCCGTCGATAAAAGCCGTGAATTTGGACCTTCGCCGCACGAGAATATAAGCGATGAGCATACCCGCAATAACCATGACGATGATGGACAACACAGAGTAAGAGTACGTATTCATGATCGCTTTGGGCACACGGAAGAACACTTCTTTATAGCTGTCTAGACTGAATCCGCTATGGAACACCGGTCCCTTTTTCGCAAGGAAGGAGGTCACAAGCACGGTCAGCTGGGGCATAATGGATATACAGGCTGGAATAAATGCCAGCACGGTCAACAGAACCTTCGGCATCCGCTTCAGCTTCTTCACCGTCGGCGTTCGCATGCCGGTCATGGAATAATTTTTGCGGGATACAAAATACCGCTGACCAAACAAAACGGCCGTTGAGAAAAAGATCATGACCACACTCAGCGTGCTGGCCATTGCGGGATTGCCGCCCATCTCACTGATAAATTGCTCGTAGGCCAGAATCGGCAGCACTTTATAGCCCTGCCCAAGCAGCATTGGCGTGCCGAAATCGGCAAATGAAGCCATAAATACCATCAGTGCCCCTGCCGACAGCGTAGGAAATATGAGCGGCAGCGTCACAGTTCGCAAACGATTCCATGCTGTCATTCCCAGACTCTCGGATGCTTCTTCCAACGAAGTATCGATCGTCTTGAGTGCACCGGATACATACAGGAAAATATGAGGGTAGAATTGCAGGGCAAATACGATGACAATCCCGTGCCAGCCGTAGATAGAAGGAATATCAATCCCCAACTCCCGGATGAACCTCGTAACAAAGCCGTTATTGCCCATCAATAAAATCCATGAATACGCTCCGATAAATGGCGGAGATAGCAGAGACATAATCACCATCATCTGCATCAAGCCTTTGCATTTGATGTCGTATCTTGTTGCGATGTAGGCTAGCGGGGTGCCGATCAGAATCGCCAGCACGGTTGCCAACGCGGATACAAGAAAGCTGTTCAGCAGAGCCTGATGGTAATACTTGAGCTGAAAGAAATCCAGGTAGTTCTGCAGGGTTATGCTCCCGTCCTTGCCGATAAAGCTGTTTAACAGCAGCGACACCAGCGGGTAAATAATGAACACCAGCATGAAGATATACACACATACGGTTACAAATGTCCAGAAATCCCATCTTCTGAGCAGCAGACGCTCTCGGGCGGTCGGAGACCCGACGGGCTTAAGCTTCGCCTGCACGATAGATCACCTCCAGGCCAACGCTGTCATACATAACGGACCGTTGAAGCTGAAAATCCAGAAACAACCGTTGCTTCTCCTGAAACAGACTTAGGGTTTTGCCCGGATAATCATGTACATCGATAAAGGTCCCGTCCTCAAGCTTCATTAAGTAACTCACCTTATCGCCCAAGAAGCTGACAGCTTGAACGATTCCTTCAAAGGCAAAAGTGGGACTTGGTTCCGCGCTGATCTGCACCCGCTCGGGACGAATTGAAAAAATCACTTTGCCTGAATAAGATTGTTTGATTGGCAGCTGCGTCTCTTTGCCGAGCAATCGTATTGTTCCGATCCCGTCGTCACCGCCCGATTCAGACGTGCAGGTTCCTTCCAGAAAGTTGGAAGTACCGATAAAATTGGCCACGAACTGATTCCGGGGGTATTGATAGATGTCCCTCGGGGAAGCGATCTGCTGGATGACTCCCTCGCTCAGTACTGCGATCCGGTCCGAAACGGCGAGCGCCTCTTCCTGGTCATGCGTCACATAAATAGTGGTGATATTAAGCTCCTTTTGCAATTGACGGATATCGGTCCGCATTTTCACCCGGAGCTTGGCATCCAAATTGGACAGCGGCTCGTCCATTAGCAGCAGTGCGGGACGGATGACAATTGCTCTTGCCAGAGCAATCCGCTGCTGCTGTCCCCCGCTCATGTTACCGGGTATCCTGTCTCGGAGATCGGCCAGCTCCACCATCTCCAGCGCTTCCATCACCCGGCTCTCGATGTCCCGTTTCGAAATTTTCCGGGCGCGAAGCCCGTAGGCCACATTGTCAAACACACTCAAATGGGGGAAGATCGCGTAATTCTGAAACACCATCCCGATATTGCGCTCATGGGTAGGCACGTCATTAATGACTCGGCTGCCAAAGTAGATATCCCCTTCCTCTTGTTTATAGAAGCCGGCAATCGTTCGGAGAAGAGTGGTTTTCCCACAGCCGCTCGGTCCCAGCAGGGTAAAAAACTCCCCTTCGTTTATTGAAAAATGCGCATCATTAACCGCCTTGTTCTCTCCAAAGTATTTTGTAACATGATCGAATACCACTTGACTCATGAATGCCTCCATATCCGAGAGGACGACTGCCCACGGATCAGCCAGCCATCCCCCCACCTTTGTGCTCTATTCCTTGCCCATCATAATATCGTTGAATCTACTGATAACGGCTTCTTTGTTATCTGAAGCCCAGCTAAAGTCGTAATCAACCAGTTCGATGTCCGCAGTCTGAGGCAAGCCTTCCACCGGTTCTACATCATCTCGAACCGAGCGGCGCTTAAATTCCTTTTGCACCAGTTCCTGCACATCCTTGCTGACAATAAAATCAATAAACTGCTTCGCTTCATCCGGATTTTTGGTTCCTTTGATGATTGCAGCCCCATCAGGTACAGCCGAAGTGCCTTCGCTCGGATAAATAATGCCGATCTGCGAGCCGCCTTCCATGTACCGCAGCGCAGCATCTTCCAGTGTGATGCCGAGAGCAAACTCACCGTCAGGTACGGCGCGTTGGACCAGACTGGAACCCGACAAAATTTTGCCGTCCATATTGGCCACAAGTTTCTTGACATACTCCCACCCCTGCTCGTCATCCTTACCAAAAGCCGTCAGCATGGTCACCAATTGCGTATAGGAAGAGCCCGACTTGCCTGGATCGGCAAATGCAATCTGCCCCTTCCACTTGGGATCCAGCAGATCCTCCCAAGATGCAGGCAGCTCATCCTCGGATACCAGCTCTTTGTTGTAAGTGATTACCATCGGGAGAGCGTTAAACGGTGTCCAATAGTTGGACGGATCCAGATAGCCCGGGAAAATATCCCCCTTCTCGTTTGTTTGATACGGCTCGAAATATTCGCTAAATGATGCCAAGGAATCGGCTCCTCCTGCCCAAAAAACATCCCCGAGCGGATTGCTTGCCTCAGCCTGCACACGCTTCAGCAATTCCCCTGTACCACCGGAGATCAGATCGACGGATATACCTGTCCGATCCTGAAACTCTTTGATAATCGGGTTGTTGATTTCGGCTGCATTCGGCGAATAAATGGTCAGCTTTCCCGTACCCGCGCTGGAATTCGAATTGGAATTCGAGGAATCGGACTCCCCCTTGCCTTCGGTCGCAGGAGCACCACAAGCTGTAATAACACCTAACAAAATGATCACACTAGCGATTGCGGTAAGCCATCTTTTCACCATTTTTTTGTATCCCCCTTATTTTGTGTTATTTTCCCTTCCACGAATTTACTATACCTGTCAGGCTTCCACCTCTCAACGAGACAAAATTGCATAAATGTTTAATTTTTTGCTTAATTGCGTGAATGTAAGCGTTTAAAAAAGAAGGCCTTTAGCTTTCAAAGGCCTTCTTCATCCAATTTTCTTACACAAATATTACATTCCATGTGATTCCAGCATTCTTTTACGATATTCCGTCGGCGTTTCTCCAGTATATTTACGAAAAATTTGACTGAAATAACGGGAATCCTGATACCCCACGGCAAGCGAAACCTCATAAATCCTCACATTCTCGTCCCCCAGCAATCTCTTTGCCTGCTCCATTCTTAACCGGGTTAAATATTCTATAAAGCTTACACCAAGCCGTTTGCGGAACAGACGGCTGAAATGCGCCTCGCTCAAGTGAAACCGGGCAGCCAGCTGTTGCAGGCTGATATCTTCGTTAAAATTATGCTGGACATACGCCTCTACTTGCCGGAACCCTTCGACAAAATGCACGGCAGCATTATCCAGATGTTCGATGTCACCGTATACGGACACCCCGCTCTGTTTACTTGCTGCTCTATGCCTGACAACCTCTAACGCTTCCTGATATGCTCGGTCCAGCTGCTCAAGCCCCCCATATGAGAGACTTACCCCGACATAGACCAGCGCTTTGCCAAATCCGGTGACGGTTTCCTTCAACATGCCCACTGCCCCTTCGTCATCGGGAATAATGCACGCTCTTTGCAGTTCATCTATCATAATCAAGGGACCGTAAATGCGGGCATACAACCGTTCCTTTATATGCAGCCACCGCTCATGCCGCCGCTCCTCACCTTCTTCCTCCATCTGTACCACGGCAACCCGTATCTTCTGTAAGCCGGCAGTCTCCTCCAGCCATTCCTTCAGCATCTCCAAGGAGGCCGTATCCGTGATTCCGAGCATGCTGTCATGAATCAGCTTCTGAACAACGAGTGATTCCCTGTCCCTTTTCCAACTCTGCAGCTGCTCCATCACGCTGGCATGCTGCCTCGTCCGGACAAGCTCCTTACATACCTTGTCAATTGCATTTACCAACGTATCGGGATCTGTCGGCTTTAACACAAAATCGGAGGCTTTGAGTTTGATCGCCTGCTGGGCATAAACAAAGTCATCAAATCCGGTAAGAAAAATCACCTTCAGCTCTGGACAGAACTCCTGGGCGGACCATGCCAACTCAAGACCGTCCATTCCGGGCATTCGAATGTCAGAGATGAGAATATCCGGTTGAAACGCCTGAATTTGCTGCACAGCCTGTTCTCCGTCCGCCGCTTCACCGACCAGAACACAATTCAGTGCCTCCCAATTGATCGTCTGCTTCAATCCTTCGCGGATCATCCATTCATCATCGGCAATCAGAATTTTAAACATCGCTTACCGCCTCCCGTATAATCGGTATACTTAGACTGACCTTCGTCCCTTGACCCGGCAAGCTATCAATATGCAGAACGTAGGCATGTCCAAAATGCAGTTCCAGCCTCCGCAAGAGATTATGAAGTCCGATTCCGGTCGTGCTGGTCTCCTCACCGGAAACGTACTCTCCCCGCAGGATGCGCTGCAGTTTATCCGGAGCTATCCCGAGTCCGTTATCCTCCACCACGAACAGCACCCGCTCTCCCGCCAATCGGCCGGAGATAAGCAGACTACCCTGACCGGCTTTCATCTCGAGTCCATGGTTGATCGCATTCTCCACCAGCGGCTGAATTAGCAATTTGGGGATGCATAAATCCAGAATGCCTTCATCGATCTCCACCGAAATCGTAATTTTATCCCGATAACGAATTTCTTGGATTGTCAGATAATTGCGAATTTGCTGCATATCCTCACGAATGGGGATAACGGTATTTCCTCGCCGGATGCTGAAGCGCAGCAGGCTGCCCAGCGAAACCGCGATGCTGCTGATCACCTCGATCCTGTGAATCCGCGCCATCCAATTAATGGAATCCAGCGCATTGTACAAAAAATGGGGGGTGAACTGGGCATGAATCGCTTTGATCTCCGCCTCCTGCACCTTTAGCTGCTTCTCGTACACCTGGTTAATCAATTCCTTGATCCTCTGAAGCATCCGGTTAAAGCTTCCGCCCAGATGACCAACCTCATCCCGGTACTTCGAATCAAAGGTGACCTCAAGGTCTCCCTTCTCAACCTGCCTCATTAGTCGACGCAGCTTGTGGAGCGGTCGGGTAATGTAATCGGACAGCAAGAAGGCCGTGCAGTAAGAGATCAACACTCCGAATATGACAATGAATATCGTGAAATTGCGAATGCTGGCGCTCTCACCGGTTAAAGCGCTTACAGGAACCACATTGATCAATTTAAAACCATGGGTATCGGATGTATCATAAATGACCATATGTTCAATATCCTGTTCCATTATTCGGAAGAATCCCTTTCTTTCTTGCAGAATGGTGGAAAGGTAAGGTTTCTCGAGGCGCGTGCCGACCTCCAGTTTGGAGAGATGGCTGGAAATGATATATCCTTTGTCATCCAAAAGATACACTTCTCCCCCGTCATACCGGTAAGCCCTTTCATATTTATCCGCGAGGGCAGGCTCCATAATGTCCACGATAAAATACCCCAGCGGTTTGCCGGTATCAATCTGCTTAAGCAATCGGCCAGAGCTGAGGACCGTCCCGTAATCCTCGAATTTTTTCAAGGAATAATGGCTATCCCAGACCACATCGCCACCTGCCAGCCTTGCTTTACGAAAAAGCCCCCAATCCGCGTTATAACGTAGATAGGAGCTTGGTATAAATTTCCCCGTAAAGTAACGGTCTCCGTTCTCTCCGAGCACATACAGCTGGATATCCCATGATTTAAAACCGAGGAAGCTGTTCAAAATGGCAGCGACCGTCTGCTGGTCGCGGTATTTCTCTTCCACGCTTCGAGCAGCCGGCTTGGACAGAATCTCCTGAATGTCTTTGTTGCTGTACAGATACATAGACAGCTGTTCAATATCTTCGACGAAGTAATTAAGGCTGTAGTTGATTTGAGATAGGTTTTCCAGAATGATTTCATTGGCTTTGGTCTGGATTTCACTAGAGGCTTTACGAATGGAGAAAATACCTAACACTGCGAGAGGGATGACCGCAATCAGAAGAAACAGCAGCATCAGCTTAGTCTTTAGTTCCATGGCATGCAAACGATCCATCCAATAGTTCATGACTGGCTCACCCATTTTCACTCGAATTTCAGATTAATATAGCATAAAATGTCGGATGCACCAATCCTCTGGCACCTATATACTGATTTCTCTCAGAGATGATCCCTGATTCTGCAGCTTTACCGTTTACGAATGACATGCCCGTTAAATCGGATAAGCTCTATGCCTTCAGCCAATAAAAATACACCCCTAAGAATTTAAATCGGTTAAACCCAAGGTTTAATCCAATCTCCATTCCAAGGGGTGTACTTCAACCCTCTTACGGATGTCGTCTAGCGAAGCAAAACTTTAGATCAATGCTTTGTACTCCAGCGGAGATACCCGGCCATAGGAGGTCTTCGCACCTTGGATCGGTGCCGCCCAGGCCACGGCATTCGTAATTACCTGCTGAATTTCAGGTTGATGATAGGTCGGAAATGCTTCATGTCCCGGTCTAAAATAGAACAGCTTGCCGCGTCCGCGCTTGTAACAGCAGCCACTGCGGAATACCTCGCCACCTTCGAACCAGGAGACAAACACCAGTTCATCCGGTGCCGGGATCTCAAAGCGCTCACCGTACATTTCTTCCTGCGGAACCTCGATATATTCTCCAAGTCCGCTAACGATCGGATGGCTGGGATCGATGACCCATAACCGCTCCTTCTCACCGTCGTCGCGCCATTTCAGTGCGCCTGTATTCGTGCCGAGAAGGCGCTGGAAGATCTTCGAGCCGTGACCGGAATGCAGCACGATGATCCCCATGCCGTCCAGTACGCGCTGGCGCACTTTTTCCACGATATCATCCCGCACTTCGCCGTGAGCCACATGCCCCCACCAGATCAGAACATCCGTTGAAGCGAGCACCTCATCCGTCAAGCCGTGTTCCGGATCATCCAGTACGGCGGTGCGTACAACGAACTGTGCATCCTTTCCCAGAAAATCAGCAATCGTACGGTGGATGCCTTCAGGGTAAATCTTAGCGATCTGTTCATTATGTCTCTCGTGCCGGTATTCATTCCATACCGTTACATTGATATTAGCCAAGGGTAATGGCCTCCTTTAATATTGAAATAAAGCGACCTCTTATACATTCATCCCAAGTATAGGCTGTGTTACAATGAACGGGAATGTTTGAAAGTTACTCTTTTTGTACAAAAACGACTTCGCGTTTTTTTGGGAGAGAGGGTGGAATTCGTGCTATCGATGAACGCTGACTATGTGCCAAGGATCAAACTGATGGGGTTTGTCTCCTACAAGAACCCCTGGATTCATTTCAAGCGGAACACACACGAGTATATTCTGTATTTCGTGAAGAGCGGCGAGCTTCATATGCGGGAGAACGGCGTTTCGCATGTGCTCAAGAAAGGCGACTTACTGGTCCTTGAACCGCATCTGGACCACGAGGGAACACAGAAACGTCCCTGTGACTACTACTATATTCATTTTGAACACCCCGATATTCATCAAGCCCCCGAGCGGCCCTTGTCCTTGCTAGCCAAGCAATGGATCATGGGGGAGAACCAAACGGCAGGCAAAGATGACAGCAGGCAGCTATATTTCCCCAAGACCTGCACGCTAACCCAGAAAAAAAGCCTTCATCACATGTACCATGCCCTCGGCGAAATGCTGCAGCTGTACAGACGGAAGCACTTTAACCGCAGTTTGACCGCGCTCAAATTCATGGAAATGCTGATCGAGCTGTCCCGTGAGAGCCTGTTCGATGAGCTGGAGAAGAACAGCCCGCACACCAAGTCTTATATGAAGGTGCATGCGCTGCTCGACTACATCCATGAACATTACGCCGAGAAAATCATCAGCTCGGAGATCGAGCAGCGATTCGAATGCAACTATGATTACATCAATCGAGTGTTCGTCAAGCTTACCGGCCATACGATCATGCGCTATGTGAATCAGGTTCGAATCAACCATGCCAAGGAGTTAATCGAGGCCACCCACCTTAGCTTTGGGGAAATTGGTTATCTGACCGGTCTGGAGGATCCGTACTATTTCAGCAAGGTGTTCAAAAAATATGTCGGTATGTCTCCCAATCAATACTATAAGCAGGTCCGCGAGAAGGAATAAGGTGAAGTGTACTCGCGGCTAAGCTCACGGTATAAAAGTCGCCCTATTGTGGATAGATCCACTGCAAGCGTAACGGCTACCCTCCGGTTTTGGGGATAACCGGTCTCCTCCCACCAGTTAATGGGGAGTTATGCTTGCACTTCTCCTCATTTGTTCACAAACGCTGGATAACTACAATGAAATATATGATCGAAATTCGATTTGTGCAGAATGAACGGGGATAATGTTTATAACTCTGTGTATAACGAAGCCATTCATAATGTTATACACAGTCCTTCCGGTGTGAAGTAAGCGTCCTTAGTTTGAATTATCCACATGCATTGATTTGGATTTTTTTGCACTTGAATCCTAGGGTCAATGGCATATCAAAAAAGCGAAGACAAGGAAGCCTCCTCCCTGTCTTCGCCTAATGTAAGGTGCCGCCCAGACGCGATAAATACGTTGCTATAAAACAACGGCTTTATATAAAATTTCGGACGTTTCCCTTCTGTAGTCCCTCTTTATTTGCGCCCGTAATCAGCCTTAATCTCGCCCCAGCTCTTCGTTTGCCATTTCAGCACCTTGTTCTCATATGTATTGGTTCGAAGCCAGTGCTCGGCCCGGTCCACCAGATCCCAGATCTCTTGGGTTGACGCGTCGCGCGGAAGCGTGGTGGCCACCTTTTTCTGCTTCAGCCATTTGAGTGCATTCATGGAATCGCTGTACACCGTTTTGGTGCTGCCCATTTTCTTCAGGTAAGCCAGCGCGTGGACGATGGCCAGAAACTCGCCGAGATTGTTCGTTCCCTTCGAAATCGGTCCGCACGAGAACAGAATATCTCCCGTCTGCGTATCCACGCCTTTATACTCGACAGGTCCAGGGTTTCCTCGGGTCCCCACATCTACGGAGATGCTGTCATAATCGATCTCGCCCGGTTCTTCAGCGGCTGATGCGCTGCTGCGCTTGTAGCTCTTGGAGCCTGAGCTGCCGGGCTTGCTTCCGGACTGCTGCCCCCAGTAATTTTTATAACCTGCCGCATAAGCCTGTTCCGCTTCGCTTCGGGATTCGAACGCCTTGAACTTCGCACCTGTAAACTGATTGACCTGCTGTTGGCATTCGCCCCAGCTTGTATAAATTCCGGGCACTTTACCTACCCAGACTACATAATATTTTTGCTTCGCCATCATAAACCTCCATTCCGAACTAACCTCTCTAGCGTACTATATCACATCCTCCGAAACCAACAAAAAAAGCGCCATCGTCTCCGATCCGCTTTCTGTGCTTAATCTTATTCAATTGTTCCTGTTTCGTCGGCTTCACTCTCACATGCTGTGACAGCGAACTGTAATCTTCGTTGGTCTTTCTCATCGAGACGGCTGACCATGTTCCGGCACGTTCCGCTTTGCGGAGCGATTTTTGCGTTTTGGTACGGGCCATGAGGCTCACACTCCTTGTATTATGGGATTTCCTATATTGTACGGCAAAATGAGTGGGAATGGAACAACAGCCGGTCAGGTTCCGCAGGTTCCGGCCAATCCGCATGAACGAACTATCGCCTGCAGTATATTCATAAAACCTATGATATAATACGGAATCATTGGAGAATAGATCCCAAACAGACAGGAGGAGTTGAACCGATATGAAACTCGAGCGGCTCATATCCATGATTTATATGCTGCTGAACAACGAGATCCTGTCCGCGTCTGCCCTGGCAGAGAAATATAACGTGTCCCCAAGAACCATATACCGCGACATCGATGCGATCTGCGCAGCCGGCATTCCGGTTGTATCGTATCAAGGGGTGAACGGCGGGTATGGCATTATGGAGCAATACAAGATGGACAAAAGCTTGCTCGGCTCTTACGATGTCAGCGCCCTGATCACCATCCTGCACAGCATGTCAACGGTGTTTGAGGATGAACGGGCCATGGATACCATTCAGCGTCTGCAAACCATAGACCGTTCCGGCAATTCCGCATCGCAGGGATTGTCCATGGATATCGGGAGCTGGCGCTCTTACAACGAAAGCCTCCGTCTCCTTCGCCGCGCCATTACCGACAAGCATGTGATCTCCTTTCAATACATAAGCGCCAAGAATGAACGCATTCGCCGTAAAGTCGAGCCTCTGCGACTCATGTATAAATTCGGATCCTGGTATTTGTACGGTTTCTGCAGAACCAGAGCCGATTACCGCGAATTCCGGATTTCGAGAATGTCGGAGCTGTCCCCATCCGCCGAGCCCTTTCAACACCAGCATTCAGAGGAGCACACGCACGGGCCCCATCTTCAAGAGCAGAATCCGTTCCACCGAGGGGAGCAGCACAGCTGGGAACCTTCATCCGATGCAATAGAAGTTATCCTTCACGTATCCCCCCGGGCCTTGGCCAAAGCAATGGATCAATTCTATGATGTGCAGCGGGAATTTCATGATGACGGTTCGCTCCGTCTCACGTTCAAGGTCGAACATCCGGATTCCTGGTGGTTCTGGTCTACCCTGCTGAGCTTTGGCGAGGATATCGAGATCATTGAGCCCGCTGACTTAAGGACGCGCATGCAATCCAAATTAGAAAAAATGCTGAAGGTTTACGCAAAAGTATGACAGTCCGCTGTCATACTTTTTTATTTACAATGTTCCCAAGAAAGCAAAAACGAAGAAGCCAAAGGGGACGATAGCGATGAACTATCCTGTCAAAATGTATGATTACCATGTATGGGCCAACCAAGCGATATTCAACCGCCTCCTGGAGCTGCCGGGCGAATTGTACAATCGGAAAATAACGAGCATTTTCCCAACTGTATCCGAAGCGTTGATTCACATCTACACGGCGGATCTCGGATGGATGAACATTTTGTCCGGCATGGACATGAACCATGCTTTAACGGAGGCCTTCCAGCTCCGAGACGAGCTTGAGTCCATTTCACTGGAGGACCTAAACCTCCGGTTTATCGAGCTGTCAGAGCGATTCGCGGCTTTTCTCAGCCAAAATCCTGACTTGGAACGGATCATCCGATTGGATAATCCTTATGCCGGGATCCGGGATACCCGCCTGTCCGAGATTATGCTTCATGTCGTGAACCACGGCACGTACCATCGTGGAAATATTGCCGCCATGATGCGCCAGCTCGGAAGCTCCTCCGCGATGACCGACTACGCTTTTTTTTGGTACCAGAATGAGCAGGAGTTGGCTCTTACCTGAATGACTCGAAGCATAGCGGCAATCGCCCCTCGCCCCTGATCCGGAAATCCCATATCGGGTATCAGGCCGGCAAATACCGCACCCCAAAAAGCCTGCTTCAGAATCGGGTTCCAAGGCAGGCTTTCCTATTACATGTGTTCTACAATTTCAATTTGCGTCCTTCCGTCAATCGTACCCAGAAGCCGCCTTTGAAACTTTTCGGTTCATGGGAGATAATGAACGCCTGCGGCGACATTTTGGATAGTGACTCCATCAACCGCCGCTCGTTCTTCCGTTTCACGAGCACTTGAAGCACGAGCCGTTTGCCATCCTTGCCGTCCGCTTCCCAGGCGGTCACGCCATATCCCTTCTCCCGCAGGTTCATCGCCAGGTTCGTCTCAACGGAATTAACGATAACCTGTACCACGATGTATCCGAGTGCCAAATATTCCTCGATCCGACTGCCGGCATATACGCCAAGGCCGAAGCCCAGGCAATAGGCCGCCATATTAAAAGGATTGTCCAGATTTTGCAGGACGAGATTGAGGCCGAGCAGGTAGACGAATACCTCCAGCATGGCCAGAAGGGAGGCGATCCCCCTTCTGCCTTTGATCATCAGAATCAGCCGCAGCGAAAAGATCGAGACATAGACTACGTTGATGCCGATGATGGAACCGATAAGTGTCAGCGAGATCATTGAGAATCACGAGTGGCGATATACTCCGGTCTTGGCTTCTGGCCCGAATACGGCTGCTTGACCTTGTTCTCCACGCTGTTATAAACCATGAAAATATTGCTGCGCGGCATCGGCGTAATGTTACTGTTCGAACCGTGCATAATGTTGCAGTCAAAAATCACGATTGAGCCCGCTTTGCCAACGGGCGTGTCGATACCGCCTTTCTTCACCATGCGTGTCAGGCTGTCATGATCCGGAACACCGTACTCCTGCTTGCGCAGGGAATCCTTGAAGTGATCCTCCGGCGTTTGGCCGATGCAGGCCACGAATTCCTTATGCGACCCCGGCACAACCATAAGCGGTCCGTTATAAGGGTAGTTATCCTCCAGGGCAATGGAGCAGCTCAACGCTCTCATGCGTGGCATGCCATCCTCGACATGCCACGTTTCGAAATCGGAGTGCCAATAGAACTCCTTGCCCGTAAAGCCCGGCTTGTAATTAATTCGGGATTGATGAATATACGTCTCGCCTCCCAAGAGGTATTCCATAATCGCCAGGAGTCTCGGATGCTGGGGTAGCTTCTTGAACACTTCATGGCTCTCATGCACCGCGAATACCGACCGCACTTCGTTTCCACCCGGCTCCCGGATCACTTCATCCTTGTCCGATTCTCTTGCCGTTACCTGCAAAGTGCGGGCTTCCGCCTGATATTTCGACAGCTCCTCTCGACCAAAAAAGTCTTCCAGGAATAAATATCCGTTGCGCTCATAGAAGTCGGATTGCTCCTGCGTTAACGCTGCATCCGGACTCCATTCGGAATGAACGACAGGATCCTGTCTCTTTAGGATTCGGGGCTCCGCATGCACTCTTGAAGGATAAACGTCCAGTTCTTTTTCCTGAAGGGCCGACACATGATTATTATTCATCGCATATCATCTCCTTAATCTGAAATTGGGGCGAGCAGCGGGTAGGTTCCTTCCTCATCGTGAACTTCAGCACCAGTAAGCGGCGGATTGAATACGCAGACCATCCGCATCTGCGAACGGGCTCTCAAATAATGCTTCTCATGACCGTCCAGCGCGTACATCATCCCAGGAGATATCGGGTAGGTTTCACCCCCGATAACCTCGATCTCCCCCTCCCCTTCGATGCAGTACACGGCTTCGACGTGGTTTTTGTACCAGATCAGCGTCTCCGTTCCGGCCTTGATGAGGGTATCATTGAGAGAGAAACCCATGCCGTCCTTGGTGAGCAGCAGCCTTCTCGAATTCCATGTCTTGGTATCGATATCGTCCTTGGTATCCACGATCTCTTCCAAATGTTTAACAATCATGACAACCTCTCCTCTGCAGCTAATTGTTTCATACTGTTCTCGAATATCCCCAATCCCTGTGCCAATGTGTTCATTTCAATCGTCAGCGGCGGCATCAGCTTTGCCACTTCGCTGTGCGGACCCGACGTTTCCATAATCAATCCCTGCTCGAAGGCGATCTCGGATAGCCTGCTTGCAAGCTCCGGCTTAGCAAAAGCAACCCCCTGAATCATACCTCTGCCGCGAATTTCGCCGACGAACTGGGGGTGATCCTTCACAACGCCTTCCAATGATTGGCGAATCCGATTCTCCCTAATGCCGATATCGAGCTGAAAATCTTTCGTTTTCCAATAATTCAGCGCTTCGGCCGCGGCAACGAATCCGAGATTATTGCCCCGGAAGGTACCGTTGTGCTCCCCCGGCTCCCATATATCGATCTCCGGCTTGATCAGCGTAATCGCCATCGGCAAGCCAAAGCCGCCAATCGATTTCGAGAGACATACGATATCCGGCTCAATGTCGGCATCATCAAAACTAAAGAACGGCCCGGTTCTGCCGCAGCCCATCTGGATATCATCCAAAATAAGCAGCATCCCCTTATCCTTGCAGATGCGTGTCAGCTTCTGCAGCCATTCCCGGCTGGCGGCGTTTAATCCGCCTTCCCCCTGCACCGCCTCGACGATCACCGCAGCCGGAAGCGGAATGCCGCTTCCCGGATCATCCAGAAGCTTCTCCATATATGCCATCGTATCCACGTCATCGCCAAAGTAACCGTCATAAGGCATAAATACCGAATGGCTCAGATCCACGCCTGCGCCTTGGCGTTTGAAGGAATTGCCGGTAACCGCCAGCGATCCCAGCGACATGCCATGAAAGGCATTCGTGAAGCACAATACGGTACTGCGCCCCGTCACTTTGCGGGCGATTTTGAGCGCTGCCTCTACGGCATTCGTTCCGGTCGGACCGGGAAACATCACTTTGTGATCCCAACCACGCGGCTTCAGGATGACTTCCTGAAATCGGGTCAGAAACGTTTCCTTTGCATCCGTAGCCATATCCAGACTATGCGTGACACCGTCCTTCAGCATGTAGTCGACCAACTTCTCGCGAATCTTCTCATTGTTATGTCCGTAATTTAAAGCACCTGCTCCCGCAAAAAAATCAATGTATTCATTGCCCTGCGTATCCCACAACTTCGCATTCCGGGCCTTGTCGAAAACGGTCTGAAAGCTCCGGCAATAACTTCTTACTTCCGATTCCAGCTTGTTAAACACAGTAAGCTTCGGTTTCTCCATGACTTGGTTGTCCATAGTTCCCTCCATTTGTTTAAATGTCATTGAAAAAGGGGCCAATCACGAATAACGGCTCATCTTCATGAGATGTCCCATCGGGGAACATCTCTGCTCCATAACCTACGGTTACGGTGCTGGGAATGGATTTCTCCTCGGCATAACCGAGAAACAAACGACGGGACGCCATGTTGCTCGGCGATACCGTAGCTTCAATATAACGGACACCATGGCATGCCTTCTGATTCATGAGACTTGTCAGCATCGCCTTGGCGATGCCTTGCCTCCGATGCGAATTAGCAACGGCCACTTGCCATACGAACAGCGTCTCCGGATTACGAGGAGAACGGAAGGCGGAAATAAAACCGATGATATCTCCTTCATGCTCGGCGATCATGCAGGTATCATGGAAGTAATCTCCAAGCAGCATGTAACAATAAGGGGAGTTCAGATCAAGCGATCCGGTGTCGCGTATGAGCTCCCACACCCGGGTGCCATCCCGTGCTTCCGGTCTTCGGTAAACAATTTCGGTTTCGGTATCCACAGCCATTCTATACATCACCTCTTTCCAGAACTAATTTCCGTTGGAACGGAATCGCTGCAGGAAGCTCTGCAGCCGCTCGCTCTGGGGATTATCGAATATCTCCTCCGGCGTGCCCTGCTCAACGATCCTTCCATCGGCTCCGAATATGACCCGATCCGCGATTTCCTTCGCAAAATCCATCTCATGCGTAATCAGCATCATAGCCATTTCGCCTTCATCCGCGATTTCCCGAATGACCTCCAGCACCTCGCCGACCAGCTCCGGATCAAGAGCCGAGGTGACCTCGTCAAACACCATTACCTTCGGCCGCATGACCAGCGCTCTGGCGATGGCAACCCGCTGCTTCTGCCCCCCGGACAGATTGGACGGATACATCTTCAGCTTGTCGGCCAAACCGACCTTGCTTAGCATGGAGACGGCCCGCTCCTCCGCCTCTTCCTTGGATAAACCCAGCACCTTACGCGGGGCCTCCGTCACATTGCGAAGCACATTCATGTGCGGAAACAGATTAAAATGCTGGAAGACCATGCCAACGTTGCAGCGCATCCGGTGCAAATGCTTTTCGCTGGCCCGAACCAGCTTCCCTTTCTCTTCCATATGCCAGAGCAGCTCGCCATCAACCTCGATGGTTCCTTCGGTGGGTTCTTCCAGCGTCATCAGCATCCGGCCCATCGTCGTTTTGCCCGATCCGCTCGGACCGATCACAGCCACCTTTTCTCCAGGCTGCATCTCCAGATCGATGCCTTTAAGCACCTGGAGATCACCAAACGACTTGGTCACGCTCGTATATTTCACAATCGGCTTGGTACCCGCAGCGGTAGCGGGATTGTTCTCCTGCTGCGGCACCTTCGACGATTCCCTTTGCTCATCGATCACAACGGCATTCAATAGACTCCCTCCTTTATTTTCCACGCTGCAGATTCAAACGTTTTTCCAGCCTTTGCACAAGCAAAGATGCGATATAACTGATGATCAGGAACAGAATCCCGACCAGCGTATACGGCTCAAATGCACGGAACGACTGCGACACGATATTTTTGGCCGTCAGCATCATCTCCACCAGCGTGATGGCGCATAGAATCGGCGTTTCTTTAAACATGACAATTAAATAATTGCCCAGTACCGGAATGATTGGCGGCACCGCTTGCGGCAGGATAATACTCCGCCAGGTTTGAGTTTTCGTGTAATTCAGTGCTGTGGCAGCCTCCCATTGCCCCTTCGGCACTCCCTCGATTCCGGAACGGTACACCTCGGACAGATAGGTGCTGTAATGCAGCCCGAGACCGATGACCCCGGCATAGAAGGCCGGAATGGAAATTCCCGTTAGGAGCGGCAGACTGTAATACAGGAAGAAGACCTGAACCAGCAGCGGTGTATTGCGAATAAATTCAATGATTCCTTTGGTTATAAGCGACAACAGCTTAAATCGGCTCCGCGTCGCAAAGGCAAGCAGCAATCCGATGATTAATGCCACCACGAAAGCGCAGATCGTCACCCATACCGTCATCTTTAACGCACTCAAGAGCTGCGGCAGGATATCCCACACATAGTTCCAGTCCCACATGACTATAACCTCCCCGCTGTCCATTTACGCTCCAGCAGTCGAACTGCCAGCGATACGAGCGTAGCAATGACAAAATACATGAGGAGCAGCAGTACCAGAATCTCGGTCGTCCAGGAGATGTAATTGTTGCGGAGCACCATCGCCTGATACGTCAAATCCGCCATGGTGATGAAATAAACCAATGAGGTGGATTTGATGAGTTCCACAAGCTGATTCCCGAAAGGGGGAAGCATTCGCAAGGAAGCTTGAGGCAATATCACATTCCACAGCCTTTGCCAAGGCTTCAGATTAAGCGCTAAAGCAGCTTCCCACTGTCCTTTCGGAACGGCCAGCACAGCGCTTCGGACGATCTCCGAGCCGTATGCGCCGAAGTTTAGCCCGATCGCAAGGATGGCCGCCAACATTTTCGGCAGCTCGATGCCGATGAACGGAAGAGCGAAATACAACCAAAACAGCTGCACCAGCAAGGAGGTTCCCCGAAAGACTTCCACGTACACGGCTGTCAATGTGCGAATGATCCACAGCTTCGACAGTCGGCATAACCCGGCTGCAAAGGACATCACGACCGCAAGGATGGCTGAAAAGAAAGCAACCACAATCGTGATCTCCGCCCCTTTTAGCAGCGTAGGGAGAAAATCAATCCACGAATTCGGCATGCTATTCCCCGCAAAGCGCAGCAGCCGTCATTTCACCCGGAAGCTCTTCTTCTGTGAATCCGAACTTCTGAAGAATGTCCAGCAGTTCGCCCGATTCCTTCATTTTTTGTAGCTCTGCATTATAAGCCTCCTGGAACTCGGTATCCGCTTGGCGGAACGCCGTAGCTCCATAACCCCGAACGCTTTCTCCATCGATGACCGGCTGCTCGAAATCAGTTACACGTTCGATGTTGTCATCACTAGCCGAATCCAGCATCGCCTGCAGAGAGGGTCCAGTCATGGTAATCGCCTGTACCCGGTCTGCCTGAAGGGCGCTAATAGCCGAGGCCTGGTCGGGGACCTGTATGATCCGGTCTGAAGGAATACCGGACTTCTCCATATAGCCGATTTCAACCGCGCCTGTCATGACGGCGACCTTAGCCTGGTCATGGTTAGCAATATCCTCATAACTTCCGAGTTCCATCGGATTCCCTTGCTTCACCGCAATGGCTTCCCCGATGCTGTACTCCGGATTGGCAAACAATACGGCGGAGCAGCGGTCCGGATTAATGAACATGCCTGCTGTGATTAGATCGAACCGCTCGGCCTGCAGTCCGGCAACGAGTGAACCGAATTCCGTCAGCTCTCCCCTCATTTCCTTGATGCCAAGCCGCTCCAGAATAACCCGAGCAATCTCAACGGCTTCTCCCGTCAGCTCCCCGTTGGCCTCTTTATAGGCATAAGGCTTCTCATTCGCAAAACCTACGGTGATATACCCTTGCTCAATGGCGCGATCCAGTGTACTCCCTTTGTCACCGCAAGCCGCAAGCAATACCACCATAGTCACTGACAACATCAGCACAAGCACTCTCTTCAAAACCTTCCACAACCTTTCGTTATGACTTTGCAATCCTTACAAAATGGCATGTTGAAATTACCCTTGTTAACGCATATGTTAACTTGGATATAAGGACATTCAGACACCTTGCACGGGTCGGGGCTTCAGGGAAGATGATTCATCCATCTCCTTGCACGCTTAAACCCAATGCCATCCGACTGATTCAATTGGTTAAACATTTGCAGGCCTTGCCCCTCCTCTTTAGCAGAATACAAAAAGACCACCAAACAGGGGATTTAGACATAGCTCCGCCAGCAGGGGGTCAAAAAATAGAGAAAAGGCCCCTAAGAGAATCAAGGGCCTTTGTTATGAACATCCATTATGTATGCAAGACCCATCCACTGCTGACGAGGTTAGCTGACGGACTCGGGTAAGATGGTACCCTACACTCATGATTCTAAGTGACTCGCCCCTGGTGAAACTGGTTCCCCCGCTTTCCGGAAAATGTATGCCGGAAACTAAGCGTGTGTCCATGATAAAGGGAAGTTTAGGAAAAGTCAAACCCCTTAAGCCGCTTTTTCTGGAAATTCACACGCAGAAATGCCATTCTTCCGGGGTGTATGACAAGCTAGAAAAATGCCTCATTCAAGCTTGTCCACCTACAACATAGGGATTTTATCCCAGACCAATTTTTCGCTATATAGCAGGCGTTTGCCATGCCTCCCTTACTCGTTCATGTGCTGGATAGTTTATGCCATGAATTAGACCAAAACAGTGGAAAGCTTCTACAACTCTATCTGAACCAAAAAAAATTTTTGATTATCCATTAAAAACCCATTATGACTCATTTACTTCTAGTTACGGGAGCGCTGGTCCCAGCATCATATATTAACCGCTTTATGAAGCAATGAATGCACACCAAAAAACCCGATAAGTGTCGGGATTTTTGGTCCATGGATTATACGGCTGTATATCCGCCATCCACCAGTAAGCTTGTGCCTGTAATGAAGGACGCATCTTCACTGGCAAGGAATAACACGGCTTTGGCTACTTCTTCCGGCTGTCCCAAGCGGCCCATCGGATGAAGGCCGACCAGGTGCTCGGTGATCGCTTCCGTTCTTCCCTTAATAAGCGGAGTATCGATGTATCCCGGGCATACGGCATTGACCCGGATCCCTTTTGGAGCATAATCCGCGCCCATCGACTGGGTTAACAGCTTAACGCCTCCCTTAGCGGAAGCATAAGCGGTAACACCCGCTTTTCCGACATGGCTATGGATCGAGCCGCAGTTTACGATCGCCCCTCCGGTTCCTTGGGATAACATCTGTTGGATTACATATTTATCACACAGGAACACCCCTGTAAGATTAATATCAATCGTCTTTTGCCAGCTGTCCATCGACAACTGATCAGCAGGGGCATCATGAGCAATGCCTGCATTGGCGAACAATACATCGACACGGCCAAAATGCTCAACCGTCTGCTTCACCATATTTGCAACTTCCTGTTCTTGGGTTACATCCGTCTTAACGAACAGCGTTTCAAAGCCTGCGCCTCTTAATTCATCCGAAACAGCCTGTCCCCGGTCCGAATAATCTGCAATAACAACCTTGGCTCCCTCTTCTACAAAAAGCCTTACTGCTGCTTCGCCGATCCCGCTGGCGCCTCCCGTCACAATGACAACCTTGGATTCAAATTTCATTTGTCGACCACTCCTATATTGTGAATTCATCATATCGGTTCCATATTCATGTAGAGTTAACATATTCCAGGCATGATATTCCACAAGCCCCTGTTTCTTTCATGAACAACATCCTATCGAATAACGGCATATGGACGCTCACAACTTAATATTCGCCGCATCCTAACCTTATCCAGCCCTGTCCATTGTTATACAGGCCGCTCGATTGTAAACATCTCTCCCAGTGAAGCATAGATATTACCAGCCATACGGCTCACAGGCTTCAACTTGGCAGCGTCAATCCGGCCTTGCTCGTAAAGTTCCTCCGCAACATGGAAGCGAACTACGCGGGCAATCAGCAGATCGGCACCAGGCAGCTGATCCGCTCCATTCAAAGTGACGACCTGCTCCAGCACGCATTCCATGCGAATCTTGCTCTCCAGAACGCCAGGAACTTTAACGACCTCGCTAACGACCGGGGTTAAATGCGCTCGGTCAAGTTCACTCTCATGCGGGGGCAGGTTCGCCGCCGTTTCGTTCACGGCTTCAACGTTGTCTTCGTCCACGATGTGGATGACAAGCTCGCCGCTTTGCATGGCATTTCTCGCTGTATCCTTAGCCGTACCGTTCTTCCGCTGAACGGAAACGGACAGCAGGGGCGGATTGCTGGACAGAATGGAGAAATAACTGAATGGTGCCGCATTCAGCACTCCGTCCTCCGATAATGTCGTAACAAAAGCGATCGGTCGCGGAACAACGCTCCCGATGAGCAGCTTGTAGGTGTCCCGTTCGCTTTGGGTATTCGGGTCAATGGATATCACTTCAGTTGCCCCTCTCTTGTATTTTGACTTGAATAGGTTCCAGACCTTCCTCAATACGGGCTCGCTCCGGTTCAAACCAGGCAGGTAGTTTCAATTGTTCCCCCAGTGAGTCCAGATCTTCATCCACCGTAAATCCGGGCGGATCGGTTGCGATCTCAAACAAGATCCCCCCTCGTTCCCTGAAATATAACGATCTGAAATAGTTGCGGTTCTTAATATCCGTTGGCAAAAAGCCATGCTGTTTCACCCACTCTTGCCATGTAACATGCTCACCTTCATCTTGAGCCCGCCATGCGATATGATGGGTCGTTCCGGCACCTCCGGCGCCCCACGGGATATCCCGCATCGGTAAATCAATCACGTTGCCGAAGGGCCCTAATGATTGAAACCGCGCATAGTTAACGTCCTCTCCCATGAAGGTCAGTCCCATTACCTGCTCTAGCGCTATCTTCGTTTCCTTCCACTTGCTGCTGAACAGGACCGCGCCACCAAACCCCTTAATCGCTGTGTCCGGCGTCACATCGTCTACAGACCAACTGCTCTTCGGTCCGTCTTCCCGCTCGACCAGCTCCAGAGAAAGTCCATCGCGATCGGAGAATTGAAGATAATGTTCGTTAAAACGGAATGCTTTCATGACAGGGACGCCGAAGCTCCGTAAACGCTGTTCCCAATAAGGCAGGGCACCCGCAGGGACAACAAAGGTTGTATACCCAACCTGCCCTCCTCCACGTCTCCCTCTTCGCGAAGCAGGAGACGGAAAGAAGGTAATAATAGTCCCCGGGTGCCCCTCCTCATCCCCGAAATACAAATGGTACACGTCAGGCGCATCGAAATTCACCGTCTTCTTCACCAATCTGAGTCCAAGCACACCCGTATAAAAATCCACATTCTTCTGCGGGTCCTGCGCATAAGCGGTAATATGATGAATGCCTGCTGTTTGTAATGCCATATTCATCGCCTCCTCATTGTTTCCGTGTCCAACCCGATGTTTCCATACATGATTTCTGGTTCATATAATTAAAATATACAATCTTTAAATTTAATATCTTTAATTTAAGATTATATATTTTTCATATCATTGTCAAGCGCGCCTTCAAACCTCGGGTATACAAAAGCCGCCAAGAACGCTTCCACGCTCTTAGGCGGCTTCAGTATGCAGCTGCGACCGCATGCCTATCACCCATCTATGCTTTTTGCCACTTTTCCTTAAAGAATAGCTGATAAACTCTCGTTACGATAATCTTAATGATCATGTAAATCGGTACCACCAGCAGAACCCCTATAATTCCGCCGAGATCCTGTCCCACCAAAACCAGGATAATGATCGTAATCGGATGGATAGCCAGCTGTTTGCCAAAGATATATGGTCCAATCAGGTTATCCTGAATCTGCTGAGCTGCCAGAATGACAACAAGCGACCAGATCGCCGTTCCAGGGGATTGAATGAAGCCGATGATCACGATCGGGATCGAGGATAGAATAGCTCCGATAAATGGTATAAAATTCGCGATAACCGCCACGGTCGTCAGCAGTAATGCATAAGGAAGACCAATAATCAGGAAGCCGATGTACATCAAGACACCCAGCGCCAGATTGACAAGCACTCGTCCAACGATGAACCCTTTGAGGGCATTGTTGATTTCATCCAGTACCGAAGCTCCCACTTCCTTGAAGCGGTTAGGCAAAAAGCTGACAATCATCTCTCCGAACTTCCCGCCTTCCTTCAGCATGTAATACAGCAGGATCGGGAACGTAAATAAAACGATGGCAAAGTTCGACACGAACGAGAAGAGGTTCATAATATAATTCGTCAGGAACGTGAAGCCTTGATTCAAATAATCGGTTAATTGGGTAAGTGGATTAGAATCCTCCGGAAATATCTCCTTAAAGAGCCCGTTATTTTCCCACTCCTGCAACTGTTCACCTAAGGCAGCAAATAATGCGGGCGCATTCTCCACAAGAGCAATGATCTGATCCCGCAAGGATGGCCATACCCCAATAATAAAACCTGTAAGTATGCCTGCAAACACGACATATAGGAGCAGGATGGCCAGCGAGCGATTTAGCTTGCGCTTTTCGAGAAGATCAACCAGCGGCCTGAGCAGGTAATAGAAGAATCCTGACAGCATCAGCGGCACGAGGATGATCGAGAAGAACGAAAGTACCGGTCTGAATATAAAATCCACCAGCGATCCCAAATAAATAATAATGAGGACCAGAATCACGGCGAGACATAATTTGAAAAACTTGTTCATTTTCAGCAAAAAGCATGCCCCTTCTCCTATTTTTTTCATCATCGTATCATGACAATGTGTGCATATACAAATCGCTTGCGTCTACACTGGTATAGGATGTCGGATTGTAGCGGCATCGCTTATATAACCATTCCGTTCACTTCATCCTGCCGATATATACTTCTCCTAACGCCTCACGTATAATATGAAGGATTGCAAGGGCAAGGATATAGTTTAGGAGGATATTATGAACATGCATGTTACATCCATCACTCTTGGTCTGATCATCGTACTGAATATCGTGTTCTCCATGTTCGTGGTTTTTAGGGAACGGCGGGATGCCGGCTCCACCTGGGCATGGCTGCTAGTGCTGTCTTTTATCCCGATTTTGGGCTTTGCGCTCTACCTGTTGTTCGCCCAAAATTTAAGAAGAATCCGTCTCTTTCATTGGGGTGATCTGCAGAAAACAGGCATCGAGAAGGTATTGCTGTCTCAAATGGAAGGGATGACTAACGGGGAATACCCGTTCAGCAATCAAGCCGCGGCGGATAGCAGCGATTTAATCCATATGCATATCAATGAGAATCAGGCGATCCTTACGGACGACAACATCGTTGAAATTTTCACGGATGGACGCAAGAAATTTGAACGGTTGTTTCAGGATATTGAGGAAGCCAAAGTCTATATACATATTCAATACTACATCATTCGTCGGGACGAGCTGGGCAAGAAGCTGATGTCCCTGTTGACCAAAAAAGCAAAAGAAGGCGTGAAAGTCCGGGTTCTGTACGACGAGCTGGGCTCGCGTCAATTAACCAAGGGCTTCTTCAAAGCATTTCGCGAAGCCGGCGGAGAAGCCGAGGCCTTCTTCCCGTCCAAGCTGCGCTTCATTAATCTGCGCTTGAATTACCGGAATCACCGAAAGCTCGCTATCATTGATGGCGACATCGGATATGTGGGCGGTTTTAACGTTGGGGATGAGTACCTGGGTCTCAACTCTAGGTTCGGATATTGGCGGGACACTCATCTGCGCATTCAAGGTGAAGCTGTTTATGCGATGCAGGTTCGCTTCATTCTCGACTGGAATCAGGCTTCGCACCATCACGATATTTCTTATGAATCGAATCTGTTTCCCAAGATCGATTCGCCTGGCAATGTCGGGATTCAGATTGTGACCAGCGGTCCGGATTCCAGATATGAACACATCAAGAACGGTTATATCAAAATGATTTCGTCCGCCAAGAAATCGATTCATATTCAGACGCCGTATTTTATCCCCGATGCCAGCCTCCTGGATGCACTCCGCATAGCGGCGCTGTCCGGCGTTGAGGTTAACCTGATGATTCCCGATAAACCGGACCATCCCTTTGTCTATTGGGCGACCTTATCCTATATCGGGGAAATGCTAAGAACCGGGGCTAACGTGTATCTCTACAATAATGGCTTCATTCATGCCAAGACCATCATCATTGACGAGAAGATTTCTTCCGTCGGCACGGCGAATATCGATGTTAGAAGCTTCAAGCTGAATTTTGAAGTGAATGCGTTCCTGTACGATGAGGATTTATCAAAACAATTGACTCACATCTTTCATCAGGATCTGCAGGTATCCAGCCAGCTTACGATGAAGCAGTATCTGGAGCGATCAAGGTGGATCAAGTTTAAGGAATCCATCTCACGCTTGCTGTCGCCTATTCTGTAAAACAAGCCTTTAGCGCTGCCGCAACATTTAGCAATCCAGAAGAAATGCGGGAGACTCAGACCGTTTATACTAAAGCCAAGGAAAACGAATCCATCATTTTAAAACCTGGGAAGGATGTTGTACGTGGCTAAACTGACACCGTATATTTTCTCTGAGGATGCAAAAGCGCAGGCTGAGTTTTATACCCAAGCATTAGGTGGGGAGATCTTGTCCGTGCAAACCCATGGCGAGATTCCTGGAACCAAGGAAGAGCTTAAAGACAAGGTCATGCATCTTAGTCTGGTAGCAGGAGGAATTCCAATCTTTATGTCGGACTCCATATTCCAAACCCTGGAGCGAGGGAACGGAATTCATCTGAGCCTGTCGTTTGAGAGCGATGCTGAAGCACATGAAGCTTTTGACCGCTTGGCAGAAGGCGGTAAGGTGCTTGATCCGCTGAAGACTCAATTCTGGGGAGCGCTGTTCGGGTTGCTGGAAGACAAGTTCGGCGTATTGTGGCAGGTAACGACCGAAGTCCAAGTCAATTAATGGTAGAAGGCCCTTCAAGTTTCACTTGGAGGGCTTTTTTTGCGTGATTTATTTGGAGCTCAATATTCCACGACTTCCGCTGCGGCCAATCGGCTTGTGTCCAAAAAGACCTCAGTCCTTATTCTCCAATTGATCACTCACCTCGTATAGATGCAGCGATAATTCATCACCTTCGGCATGACCTAAAATAGCGCCGTAACGACTGCGCAAATTCATCCAGCACTCGTGAATCACTTTCTCCAAAGCCTTCCCTTTATCGGTTGTATAGATCAATGACATCCTTCCTTCCACCCGATTATAAACCAGCCCTTTAACGGCCAGCTTCTCAACCAGTCGGGTTACGGTAGAAGGCTGAAGATGAAGAATTTCGCCTAATTCCTTCTGCGAGATCCCTTCCTTCTCATATACAGCCATAAGCAAATAAGCATAGGTGGGCGACAATCCGCTTGCGGCAAACTCATCTTCGGCCATCTTGGTGATAACCCGGCTAAGACGATTGGTAGTGAAGTAAAGACATTCCTTGATATACGTATTTAACATAACGGCTACCTCTTTCGCTGAGTTTATCCTGTTGAATCACCATTTATTGTTTGCACATACAAATATAATGGATTCCCAAATAAAAGTAAAGCGGCAGATTCCCCCCATAACCCTGGGAGACCTCTGCCGTCATTTTATTAGGTGTATGCTTCTTCATGTTGTGATCCTGCAACTGCTTGCTTCAATGCTTCTATTCGACCTGGCTCTGATCCATGTACATGACTTCCCACAGATGGCCATCCGGATCCTGGAAGCTCCAGCCATACATAAAGCCATGATCCACCGGATCATTGGAAGGCGACCCTCCTGCGGAAAGCGCAGCATTAACGATTTCGTCCACCTGTTCCCGACTTTCGGCTGAAAGTGCCAGAATCACTTCCGTTGTGTTCGCGGCATTCGACAGATCTTTCTTGGTGAACGTCTTGAAATAATCCTCGGTGAGCAGCATGGCAAAGATGTTATCGCCTATGACCAGGCAGGCCGCGTTTTTGTCTGTAAATTGCGCGTTAAAATCAAAACCAATTTTCGAGAAGAAGTCCTTTGTTTTCTCCAGGTCCTTAACAGGTAAGTTCACAAAAATATTATCACATCTTAAAGCCATTCCGAATCACCTCTTCGATTTGATAGATTCATCTTAGCATGAGCTGCAGCACGACATTTCTCTTCATTTGCTATGTTCAATCCAAGCTACGGGAATCCAGCTTGCGAAGCATATTCAGAATCCAGTTGCTTAACAAAACGCAGCAGCGATTCAGTCGGCTGTAGCTTATAACTCTTACCCGAAAAAAGGATGCCTCCAGGCCGTGTTAAAACTCGCCTGAGAGACATCCCACTTTATTACGAATCCATGTTAGTTAGATAAACCCACTGCCCGCAGCAATCTCATGACGGTTACAACCGTCTGAGCTTTGGTTACATGAGATTGTGGATCCAGCTTGGAGGCGGATACGCCTTGCATAATCTTCTGCTCCACGACGAAAGCGACAGACGACTTCGCATAAGACGAAACCTTGGCGTGGTCTTTAAATTTGTTTAACAATCCTTGGTTAGCTTCGTTCTTCTTGCCGACATAATCCAGCACATTGCTCAGAATTACCGCCAACTCTTCACGCGTAATTAAGCTGTTTGGATCAAAAATATCGCCTGAGCGTCCCTTCACTAACCCTGCCGCTTTCGCAGCTGCAATCTCTTTAGCATACTGGGATTTCGGATCTACATCCTTGAAATTGGCATCACTGTCGTCAGGCAGAATGCCCAGCGCCTTCACCACAATGGATATAATCTCGGCACGGGTAATTTGTTTATTACCGCCGAAAGATCCGTAACTTTCTCCAGTAACGATCAGCTTGGCAGCAGCCTGCGCCACGTCTTCCCGTGCCCAAGAAGGGATCGCGTCACTAAACCGGATATCTTGCTGAACCAGAGCATAAATACCGCTGCCGGTTTTCTTGATTTCAACAGTTACCGTGCCATCCGCGTTAACTTTAAACAAGGTCGGAACGGATCGAAGCTCCTGGGTACCTGGTATATAAACCACTCCGGTAGCACGTTTTACATTTATCTTTTTCGCATCGACGGTCATAAATTCGCTGACATGGGTTTTGCCGAAATGCTTCAGTTCGGTCGTTGTCTTATCCGCGTTTATTTGCTCAAGCTTGAACGATAGCGGATTGGCTAGTACCTCTCTTCCCTTAAGCAGTGTCTCCATGCTTGCTGCATCGGCAGCCCCTGGAGAAACAATCGAAACTTTTACAGGACCGGAAACCGTAATCAGCGAAGCCGGAATCCGGTATTCTGTCCCGTTCACGATAATGGAAAGACTGGCCTTGGCTCCTTTTTTCGCAACGGCTGCGATGATTTCTTGCGGAATCTCAACCTCAGCCTGCTTCGCACCCGCACCCGCATGGATCTGGAAGTTGGAGGAATCCGAAAGGTTAATGCTGTTAACAGCTGCAGCCGTAGGTAGGGTCACCACAGCTTTATCGCCATGAAGCGTGACGTTTGCCTCCAGCTGATCTTTGGCTTTAGGCGGTTGTGGCGTCGAAGGCGTTGGTGAACCAGAGCCTCCCGATCCTCCTGATCCGCCGGAACCGTCAGATCCACCGGAACCGCTGCTTGAAGTCGTTACGCTAAGCAGATTCGAAGCGCTGGAGACGCGGTTAATCTCATCTCCCGTTCGATCTACCGCAAGCACATGAATCTTGTAGTTCGTAAGAGAGCTAAGGCCATTCACGGTATAACTATTATCTGTAACCGAGCCTGACAAAGCATTATTTACATATACTTCATATCCCGTTGCGCCTGCCACAGCATCCCATTTCACCTGAATGGAGCTTGCGCTGGCACTTACCTTTGAGAGATTCGCCGGAGCCGGAAGTGCTGAAGCATTGACTTTGCCATCGATCGGCAAGTCGTGAATGAGTTGAGTCGTCAGAGTCTTATTACGGTCACCGCTGATATCCCAGCTCATGACGCCTGCAATATCCAGCGATTTCACGATGGAAGCGGTGTACTTCATGGTGTTCTTATCGTTGTAGGTGATGAACGCTTTATTTTGATCGTTGTACAGGTAAGGAACCTTGGCGGATTCGTTCCAATATCTTTTATAGCCGTTCTTGTTGATGTAGTTATTCTCGAGATCGCTGAAATCGAAAATGGCAGGCTCCCATGTTCCAAAACTAGATCCATCCTTATTGCATGCCTGATATTGACCAAGTGAACCACAACCATCCCAGCCCTTGCCGTAGTAAGGAACGCCCACGATCAACTTATGTGTCGGCACTCCGCCATTCAAATGGCCTAACAAACCGCCAAGCACATGATTTCTTGGAGCGGATGATGTTGGAAGAGCTTTATCATAAAATAATGGTGCATTATGATGACCAAATGAATCAGATTTACCGCTGTAATCATAGGTCATAATATTGACAAAATCGAGATACTGCACAGAGTTAGTAAAGTCTGCGTTTACGGTAAAATTGTCTCCCTGCCCTGAAGCAATCGTCAGCAAATAATATTTCCCGTCCTCTGAACCGGCTGCATCCAACGCCTCGCGAACGGTTTTCATTAACAATGTGAAGTTTTCTTTATCCTCCGGTGCTCTGGAATTCGACTCTTCCCCGTCTTCGACCGGATACTCCCAATCGATATCCAAACCATCAAACTTGTAGTCTCGGAGGAATTTTACAGCAGAGTTAGCAAACGTACGACGGGTTTCTTCCGTCATGGCTACATTAGAAAAATTATCAGACCAGGACCAGCCGCCTACTGAAACCATAAGCTTCAATTGAGGGTTCGATGCCTTGACGGATTCGAATGCTGCGAAATTCTGAAAATCAAATGTCGGATCTCCAATCACAATTTCTCCGTCATGGACGTATCGATCCTGTGCAGGAATATTAGGATCTTCGCAGGCTCTCGGCCCGCTCCCGTATTTTTTCCAACATATATCGGCAAAGGCATAGTTAATGTGGGTGATCTGTGATACATCCAAGTCACCAGGATGAAAATTACGTCCTTCGGTACTAGCTGACCAAGAAGTGTAGTACGTAATATTGTTATAATTGCTGCCAGGAACTACCGACACTGCTTCGCTTTCAGGCGAAGTCCATAGGCCGTTATGGCCCACTACCTTATACGAATAGGTCTTTCCTTCTTCCAGTCCAGCAGCTACATACCGACTCCCGCTACTCGAACCAACCTTTACTCCATCCTGATAAATATCATAGCTTGTGGCCCCAGGCACCGGTGCCCAGCCCAATGAAACCGTAGATCGTGTAGCCGTCACTACCTGTAACCCTTGAGGTTGAGCCAGTTCCCCCCACTTAAGGGTAACGGCATTACTATTGGCGGATGCTTCCAAAGCTCCATTTACGCTTCTCTGCGCGCCTACTTTAAAAATATAAGTCTCTCCTGCTTCCAAAGGTCCATAAGTAGCCGTGGTAACGGAGTTTTCCCAAGTGCCGCCTTTCCATGCTCCATTAATATAAATGTCATAAGCTTCGGCTCCAGGACTCGAACCCCAACTCAGCGTAACCGTATCTTCCGTTACATCGTCAATTTTAAGTTGGCTTGGAGGAGTCAACGGTGCATCTTTATATTCAGCTTCGTCTTTGGTTGTGGTGAATTCCAATACATTGCTTTTGTGTTCTTTTTTCACGTCGCCGTCCCACGTAATATAGATTCTGTAGGTCGTTTCAGGTGTCAATCCGGTCACGGCGCGGGTCCAATAATTGCCCCATGCCAGCCACTTGCCTGAATCCGCGTCCCACACCTGTATATTGTTTTCACCTTCGACGGGTTTGAAATCCCATTGAAATATCGCCATATTATGAGAGACACTTTCAATACGAAGATTCTGCGGTGCCAGCGGATCCTGGTCTTCATTGGTCTGGGCTTTATACGTTGAGTTCGTTACTGTCGCGGGCTCTAGGCCGGAGTTAACTGTGGAAATGTCAGTAGGAATGTCTGTAGGAGGAGCACTTTCTGCTGCATAGGATACAGGCGCATTAAGCAGTGGTGTAAAAATAAGAATAAGGGCCAAAAAGCATATCACCCATTTCGGGTGCTTTTTCGTTATAAAGGGTGTCACCGTTTTCACCTCTGTTGATTAAATTTCGATTGCAAATGATACAGCATTTCAATGAATGTCTGTCCCTCGGTGTCATCGAGTGTTTCTTTGATGACTTGCCTAATTTCGCATATCGCTCAAATCCAACTTGTATTGAAAGCGGTTACCAATTTTTCCAACTCAACTATGTAGCGTTCAGTCCCCCCCTCTCTCTACTCATGATTGAATCACTGTTCGTACACTCTACTACAGCCCCCTTTCTTGAATTCAAAGGTGTTCAATAAATATTCATATATTTGTATCATGGAACCTACACCATCGATTGAGAAGGGATACATTTCCATAAACATGGGGTAAATTCTTGTAATTTTATATTCTGTTAATAAATTCAACATGGATCGAATCTACCGGTGAAAGCAACACGCATAATGCCTTCAAACAAATATCTCTATTACGTTGGAATTAATAAATTCTGATATACTATTGTTAATCGATGTACTGTGTTGTACGATGTATATGTGGAAGGCAGGTGTGAAAGACGGAACAAATATGACGTATATATGGAAAACAACCAGTTAACAAGGGTATTTCGAGAAAAACAATTCATTTAGGGGGTTAACATACATGTGAAAAAAGAGGAATTTACTGCTTGTTAGGACAGAATCGAACCATACAATATTAATAGAGAAGAGGAATGCCTTATGAAAATACGTAATCAAATTACATTTGCAAGTCTTGCCCTTTTAATAACTGGAAGTGCCCTGCTATACACATCGCCAACCTCAATTGTAAAAGCAAAGCCCACTCAAAATGTATCTAGTTCGTTACAAACAAGCACTCAACGAGATCATAACTCCGTCAAGCAAGCAATGCGGGATACATTGCAACTTGGATTCCCGGGGATACTTGCTAAAACTTCTGAGGGTGGAAAAACGTGGGGTTATGCGGCTGGGGTAGCGAATCTGAGCACCAAGAAACCAATGGAAACAGATTTTCGCTTTCGCATTGGCAGCGTGACGAAGACGTTCACCGCAACGGTTGTACTTCAATTAGCTGGAGAGAACCGCTTGAATCTAGACGACTCCATCGAAAAATGGTTGCCTGGTGTCATTCAAGGAAATGGATATAATGGTAAACAGATTACCATCCGGCAGATATTGAACCATACAAGTGGTATCGCTGAATACTCAAGATTCAAAGGCGCTGATTTTATGGATACAAAAAAATCGTATACGGCTGAAGAAATAGTGAAGATGGGGGTTTCTCTGCCCCCAGACTTTGTCCCAGGAAAGGGATGGTCTTATTCAAACACAGGATACGTATTACTGGGTATTCTTATTGAAAAAGTAACCGGAAACAGCTACGCGGAAGAGATTGAAAATCGGATTATTGAACCGCTTGAATTGTCGGATACATTCCTACCTGGCAATTCAAGCGTTATTCCAGGCACCAAGCATGCTCGGGGATATTCCCAACCAGACGAAGCAAGTGAGATAAAAGACGTTACTTACTATAACCCAAGTGCAGGTAGCTCGGCTGGAGATATGATTTCTACTGCTGACGACTTAAATAAATTCTTCTCTTCCTTGCTCGGTGGCAAATTACTGAAGAAACAGCAACTAAAACAAATGCTTACTACAGTTCCTACAGGAAGAGCAGGAATGGATGGATGGGGTCTTGGAATCTTTGAAACTAAGCTTCCAAACGGTGTCTCGATATGGGGACACACAGGTGGCATTCTAGGGTTTTCTACTTTTGCTGGAGGTACACTTGGAGGCAAGCATACGTTGGTCGTCAGTTTGAACAGTTTGGGTAGAGATAACAGTCCTAATCCTTTTAAAAATATTTTACTTGCTGAATTTAGCAAGTAGGCAAAAAGGAAAAACATTATTCTTTCTGTAGAACCATAGGAAAGGATGGCGCATGAGATTTGGCTGCTTTATGTATTTGATCAGTCAACATGTAGCAAGCGATTCCCTCTATTACGTTGAATAAAAAACTGACGTACTATTGATATTTGATGTACTGTGTTGTACGATGTATCCGCAGGAGGTAAAATATCATGAATGTCGAAGATTGGAAATCACAAATCAAGCGAGGAACACTCGAATTTTGTATTCTATTGCTAATAAAGCAGCGACCATATTATGGATATGAAATCATAAGTAAGTTAGAGCAGCATCCTATTGTTGCTGCAAAAGAAAATACAATTTATCCCCTGCTTAGAAGATTATTGAAAGAAGAATATGTTTCTTCATCTTGGCAAGAAAGTACAGAGGGTTTGCCACCGAGAAAATATTATTCCATTACAGAAAAAGGAAACGAATACTTAAACGCTATGTCCTTAGAATGGGATAATTTATTAATTGCTATAGCAGAAATTAAAGGAGTGTGAAATTTTGGATAAAATTACGAATGACTATATTGAAAAAATTGAAAAGTATTTGAAATCTATGTCCGATTCCGAGCGTATGGACATTGTAAAAGAAATCAAAAGTGTTATGTTTGAATTGCAAAATAATGGTCTATCTTCTGAGCAAATCATCGAGCGGTTAGGAAACCCAAAGGAATTAGCGAAAGCATACTTAGGTGAAGCCATTTCGAAGAACAGTAAATTTAGTTGGCGTAAATTCGGCGCAATATTTGCATTTTGTAGCAGCTTTGCAGGCGTCAGCGGTATGTTACTTTTGCCATTCATCAGTACTCTTTCCATTGCTTTAGTGATTGGTGGAATTATTACGCCGATAGGCGGAATTGTTAAATTTGTCGGGTATCTTATGGGATATGATATTGCCGGAATAACAATCGAAATGGGAGCATTTATACCAAGCCCAATGCAGTTCTTGCCAATTTCTATTGTGATTGGTGTGTTAATGTTTTGGCTCGGGAGAGTCTTATGGAAGCTTACTATTAAATATATACGCACAATTAGTCAGAAAAAGAAAACAGTGTAATAATATAAAAAACGGGGCGCGGCGGTCATTCATAGACCAACCGTGCCCTGTTTTTACTATGATGGAAAAAGAGCCCTTCAAGAGCTCTTTTTCTTTTATTTATGCAATGATATCAAACCGATTCATCGAATCGAACTTAAATGCTCATGCTTTAATTTCCATAAGCCATCGGCTTCGCGAACGAACACATTCGTTGCTCTCCCGCTCCCAGCCGTGAATGCCCCCTGATTATAACCCTTGAAGTGGTAGGTATAAATACACACCGCCGAATAGGCATCACTCACAATCCACTCCACATCCTCCGCCCGGTACACCTCATCCCGAATGACATCCCAAGCGTGTTCGAAATATGTCCTGATCTCATCTAGGGTAGTACAGCTCCGGTCCGAAAACCAATAGACCGCTTCTTCATCGAGCAGCCGGGCCACTTGATCAAAATCATGCGTGTTCGTAGCCGCAATGTATGCCTCAAGTGCCTCCTGATATGACATCGCGCCATACCTCCCATCTCTAAACTAAGGCATGTCCAACTATCCTTTTCCCTTGCCATTACAAATTCCAGCTCGTTTACATCCAGCAATACCTTTTTGTGAAGCCCACTTCCATAAAAATTTTACTATTCCATTGTGTGGCTCTACTTCTTGATTTTATTTCAGTTTTCACCTTATCTCTACCACACAAAAACTAGGTCCATACCACGGTTTCGGTGTTGTTATCCCTCTCAGCCATAACTTTAAAGAAGATCAACAACCTCATTGGTCAGCTTGCTCCAATCCCAAGTTACCAGTTGGATGCTTCCCTCCCCATCTGGCGTACTTCTGCAAATTTGGACTCAATGCAGGCAGCAAAAAACTCTGCCAATACACTTATTTCCCCATAATCCGTCTCAACTTTAACCTTTCACCGCGCCTGCTGTAATTCCGCCGACAATATGCTTCTGCATCGCAACAAAGAAAATCAAGCTTGGAATCATCGACATCACAATTCCCGGTAAAGCATGTTCCCAATCCGAGGTTTGCGCAGAAAACCGCATGTACAAGGCGTTTTGCAGGTTGATTGCTGATGCTTTTCCGCCTACAATCAGTTGGTTTGTAATAATATCATTCCAAGCAGCTAATGTATCCAGTACAACAACTGTTGTCAAAATTGGCGTAAGCAACGGAAGTACTATCGTAAAATACATCCGTATCCGGCCGGCACCGTCAATATCTGCGGATTCTTCCAGTTCGATAGGTACATTCTTTACAAAGCCATGGATCATAAAGACAGCCAGCGGCATTAACAAGCCAATAGAAACAATGATATAGCCGGGTTTTGTTCCGGTTAGATTTACGTTGGAAACCAGCTTGGTCAGAGAAATCATGTACGACTGAAACGGAACCATCATAGGCATGATGATTAACATAAAACAAATTTTACTCACTATAGATTTGGTTCTCGCCAGCTTATATGCCGCCATAGGCGCAAACAGAATAATCCCGGCCACTGACAGAACAGTGTATAGCAAGGTATTGCTAACAAGTAGGGAGAAGTCAAACGTCACCCATGTTTCGATATATTTGTCCTGACTCCAACGGGCAGGAAGAGCCAGGAAGTTCTGCATCATGTCGTTATAGGGTTTGAAAGAGTTAAAAAATATCAACACAAGAGGCATCAGCCATAGGATAGATGCCAACAGAATAATAATAGAAAATATAGAGATTCCTCTACTCTTTGATTCCATTATGCTTCCACCTCTTTCCCTTTCGTTATCTTCATCTGAATCGCTGCGACACATAAAACAAGGAGAACAAAAATTACCGATTTGGCAGTTGCCAGACCATAGTTGTTATTAATAAACGCTTCCTTATAGATATTGTAGGCAACCGATACGGTAGAGTTTGCAGGGCCGCCCTTGGTAAAGACCATAATCACATCGAACAGCTTAAAGGAGAAGGTTAACGATGTGAGGAGACAAATTGAGATTGAAGGCATAATCATAGGGATCATAATCTTGTATATGGTTTGGAATTTACTCGCGCCGTCAATCTTAGCGGCTTCCAAAAGATCGTTAGGCACAGCAATGACACCAGCAATGTAGTTCACGATATAGAATCCTATAGTTTGCCACACGGTCATTACTACAACCACCACAAATGCTAATTTCCCAGTTCCCAACCAGCTCCAGTTGAAGAACTCCCAGCCGGTGATGTTATAAAGCGATTCGAACCCGGGTCCAATGATAAATTTCCACAACAAACTGATGGCGGTCAGGCCGGTAATATAAGGAATATAATAAAATGCTCTTACCATATTGTTTACTTTACTCTGTTTTGCAAGCACCAAGGCAACCGACAGCGCAGAAACATTCACAATGATAACAAAAAACACTGCATATTTCAGCGTAAAGCGTAAACTTTTCCAAAAGAACGTATCGTTGGTAAATATCTTAACGAAATTATCCAATCCTACAAAGGTCATATCCTTGCTGACACCATTCCAGTCAAAGACGGAATAATAAAGATTCATGATAAAAGGAATATCAGAAGCAAATAGGACAAAGGCTAAGGCCGGAAATACAAAAAGGGCAAATAGCAAACCGTTCTTGAGTTTCTTTTTATTCATAACTATATCTCCTCATCTCGATGAAAATTTGCCCCAGCCTGTCATAAGCCGGGGCAAATTGTAAAAGTGAAAAGAACACCACTACCGTAACATTAAGACTTCCAGAAGTTCTGGAACTCTCTTGTAACCTCTTCGGCCGACATGTCCCCTGTCATATATGCCTGCAGGTAAGATCCAACGGTCGCAGAAAATCCGGATGGAGCAATAGTGTGAATCCAGCCATTGGTCAGGCCGTCGGAAACATAGGATTTCGCATCGTTAGCCAGTTTCCCCTTTACTTCTCTTTTAGTTTTGACAGCGGGAACCACGCCAACGCCATCAGCCATCCAATACTGACCCATATCAGAAGTCAGGATATACTTGGCATACTCTTTAGCAAGCTCCAGATGAGGAGAATTCTTGTTCACAATATAGGTCCAGTTACTGGAAGAAAGGATGGTAGCATCTCCCGGATTATTACTTACCGGAGCCGGCAAGAATGCAACATTTGCATCCGGATTAAAGGAATCCAGTACAGACTGAGCCCAGTCGCCCATGCTGATTATCGCAGCCTGATTGTTGGCCAGCTTGTTCTCGCTAGTCTCCCAGTCAATCTCCAGCGGCTTGCCGGGGCCATACTCCTTGGCCAGATCCAGAAAGCGGAATATATTCTGGAAATTAGGCATGTCTTCAAAGGTAAGTGAACCGTCATTTAGCGCCTTCACTACCCCATCTGCATCCATGGTTTTGTCCATCATAAAATGAGTAGATAGTTGTCCAAGCACCCAGGCATCTTTGGCTGCAATAGAGAACGCGGTGATACCAGCGGCTTTGAGCTTTTTGCAGGCTTCTTCCAGTTCATCTAGTGTTTTGGGCAGCTCCGTAATTCCTGCCTGCTCAAACAGGTCCTTGTTGTACAGAAGTCCCGCATTTTCATAGGTCCAAGGCAGGCTCATTACATTTCCTTCATCATCCATACTTGTAGCAATGGCTTCCGGATGGAAGAGATCGATAACATCCTGGTCATTGCTCCAGTTATAGGCATACTCATGGTACCTGGAGGCAGCAGTACCAGATTCCACAGCAAACACATCGGGGATATCATTCGCATTCACCCGAGACTGCAACAGGGAAGCGCTGTCATTTGCTGCATGCTGTACTTCGATTTTGACGCCGGGGTGCTCTTCTTCAAATTTGGCCACCATCTCCGCATACTCATCCAGACCATATGCGTGGGCATCAAAAACGCTCAAAGTAATCTTTGAACTGTCGCTGGCTGGTGTTGCAGCCCCGCTATTGGTGCTGGAACTATCTCCACATCCTGTAAAGACTGTAGCACTAAGGACCAGTGTAAGTACGGTTGCTAATAACTTTTTCATGGTGTTCCCTCCTCATATATTATTATTTGAAGGTTGTTGTTGGGCTAATTTCCAGTACCCTAGGGTACTGGCGGCCGCCTTCAACATTTCTAATTTGCCATCGATCTTGTCCTTGTCACATCGTTCAATCCATCCGAAGCATACAGGCTCTTTTAGTTAGGCATACTCATCAAAAAGACTTTCCGAAAGCTTACCACGGAGAATAATCAAATCAGAGTTTCCAACAGCTGTTTTGCCTGTATGATATCCTCCTTCTGTTCATCGCCGGAAATTTCCCTTTCAATGGTGATATCCCCCGGATATCCAATTTCTTTCAGCTTGGCGATAAAGGCCGGATAGTTTACTTTACCTTCCCCCAATGGCACCTCTTCCCCAAGATGATATCCGTCTGTTGGATAGCATCCATCCTTACCGTGAACCCCCCAGACATATCTGCCAAAAACATCCAACGCATCAATAGGATTGGCTTTCCCATACATGATCAGGTTGGCAGGATCTAAATTAATCCCCACATTATCCATACCAATATCATGAATCGCCCGCACCAGAACAACGGGAGTTTCCTGCCCTGTCTCAAAAAGGAGATTCTGCCCATTCTCCTTGCATTTTTTTGCAAGAACCTTTAATACAGAAATAACTTCCGGATACTTGGGATCGTACGGATTTTCGGGCAGGAATCCCACATGTGTTACCAAATCCCGCACATGAATCTTTTTTGCAAAATCAGAGCCTTCCAGCAGCATTTGCAATCTTTGGAAGCGATAAGCTTCCGGGATAAGCCCCAGGGTAATCTGACCATCATAGAAATCCCACACCTTCGGGCCTTCCCAGCCACACCAAAATGCAGAAATAGAGATTCCATGCTTCTGAGCTGCAGAATTCACTTCTTCCGCAACTGCATCAGTCAGTTTGCTCCGATCCCATGTTACAAGCTGGATGCTTTCCATCCCCATCTGGCGCACTTCAGCAAACTTGGACTCAATGCAGGTATCAGCAAAAACTTCTACCAGTACACCTATCTTCATAATCTGCCTCCTTCTATACCTTTCACTGCACCTGCCGTAATTCCGTCGACAAAATGCATGGTTTTAATAATATCATTCCAAGAAGCTAATATATCAAGCTTTATGCTAATGCCAACTCTCTTCGCGGGAAAGCTCTGGCTCATAAACCGTACCATCTTCCCGATAAACTACCAAAGAGGGATTGTGTCTTCCGTTATAGACTACGGTTCCGTGCTCAAAGTACGTCCGGAAGGAAGCCTCAAAAGTGTATCTTCAAACCCCCAGGTAACATCTCCTCTGAGCCGCTGTAACACAATGGACTTTAGGCGTCCCAATTGCCCGCTGTCGTAAACCTCTTTCAGAAAGGCATACTCATCAAAAAATCTTACAACTTGTCCAACAAATACCTTGCCATTGTATTTTTCTCTAGCCTTCAGTAATCGCTTACAATCTTGTTCGGTCAGGCCAACAGGCTTCTCAATAAACACATTCATCCCGCGTGCCATGGCTTCAAGAGAATGATAATCATGCTAATTCTCAAAAACGATGACCATCTTTTTCATTTCCTTAGGCGGATTTACAATATTTTCAAATACTCGTCCGATGTCGCGAAAAGGAATATAATCGCTGACAATGCCTTCCAATATCACTTCATGGTTGGCAAACTTCTCAATGGTGGGTTCAAATTGCCCGGTGGACATCCGGCTGCCAACAATGGTTAATTCCCGACCGTTAATCATCGCTTGAGTAATCTGTTCGGTCGCGGGGCAAAATCCTAACGGTACAATACGTGCCCCGTTGGTGGGAATTCCCGGTTGCATCAGCATCGTAAGCGAACCAGGGAAACATGCAGCATCAAAAATAACATCAACACCGTTCCCATTGGTTTCTTCCTGTATACGCTTGACTAAATCTTCCTTATCGTTGTTGATGATAATATCTGCTCCATAGTGACGCGAACGCTGCAAAGAGCTTTCTATCACATCGGCGCAAATAACCTTGGAGCCTATCGCTTTACATGTCTGCAAAATAATACTTCCGATGGTTCCGCTTCCAAGAACTAGAACCACATCATCTTTGGTTACATTCGCTCTTTGGATGGAATGACCGCCAATTGCAAAGGGTTCAATCAGAGCCGCATCCCGAAAGGGGATTTCCTTCGGTATACGATACACTTCATGAGCCGGTACACAGAAATACTCTCTCCAACCTCCGTCAGTGGCGGCACCGCGGGCCTTTACTGTGCGACAAATATTGCGGCGCCCTTGCTTGCATTGAGGGCATTCGCCACAAGCTACAACCAGATCAACAACAACATGATCTCCCGGTTCTACATTGGTTACACCCTTTCCAACCTGTTCTATAACACCTGCGTTTTCATGTCCGAGAATACGCGGATAAACGGATTGAGGATTCTCCCCTAAGTAATTGTGAAAATCCGATCCACATACACCGGCTGCCATCATCTTAACTAAAACTTCTCCTGGTTGAGGCTGTGGTACAGGTGCTTCCTGAATCTCATATTGCAGCGGTGCGGTTACTACTACCTGTTTCAACTTGATGTGCCACCTTTCGTTCCTATCGAAGGATCTCTTCGAAACACAATTGGGATAATTATACTGCATCTAATATTTTAGTTTATCGATTACTGGAATATTAACATGCTTTTTTAAATCCGTCTACCAAAGTTTACTACAAAATTTAAGGTAATTTGGGGCAGGCAACCAACATGTTGATTGGGATAGGCATTATTGGAGAAAATCAAAAGACTTTCAACGATTATGGTAAAGGATTATGGTAAAGGTTTTTTAGAAAAAGGAAATGCCGCTTCTAGCATTTTACCAATGATAAGAAGAAAGAACTTAAAAAAGCCATCCATAAAAGAGAACTAATATATTAGATAGGAATATCAACTTCGCTGTGATATTATATTCTTATAAGTTACAACTCCACATTATTAACATGAAACTGGAGAGTAGATTAGCATGAGTGCCAAAAATACAAACAAAAGCGCCCGAGATACCGTTTATCCTTTTCTGCGCAAAAAAATTATCGAGATGCAGATTATGCCCGGCGCGGTTATTAATCCCAAAGAGTTGGCCGAATATTTAAAGGTAAGCCGTTCCCCCATTAGAGATGCTCTTATGCAGCTGGAAAAGGAATCCTTGGTAGAAACCGCACCTCAAAAAGGAACTTATGTCTCGAAAATCGATGTTGAGCGGGTTCAGGATGAACGATTTATGCGTGCCTGTTTGGAAGAAAAAATGGCTGCTCTTTTTCTCGATGTTTATACAGATTCTGATTACAAGCAAATGGAAATGATTCTGTTGCACCAAAAGGAAGCATATGAACGTCGAGATACCCGCACTTTCCTCCAACTGGACAACGACTTTCATGCCGTTATGTACCACGTAACCGGTCACACCTATTGTTTAGACATGATTCAGAATCTTTCGGGGCACTATCATCGGATTCGTCTTCTATCCCTTTCAGACCCTGATATTTGCGCATCCACAATACAGCAACACAAGGAATTGTTGATGCTGATTAAGAACAAACAGCTCGCTGGACTGCAAAAACAAATCACCGCACATATCACCGAAAAAGGCATGGAAGTTATGAAACTGCTAAAGCGTTATCCCTCCCTCTTTTCCACTGTTTTAGTGGAAGAACCGTCCGGTGAAAGCATCTGGGAAGGAGATTTTCTGGCAGAGATATAGATTTAGATGTACATAGTAGTCTGGCACAAATTTATATACGAAGTCGGTAGGAGGTTACTCATTATTTGAGTAGCTTTCATCAACAGCGTCGATAATTTCAAGGTAATTATAATATCGCGGTATGCTGGGGACTTTCACTCCTTTAGTCGGTTGCGCTGTCCAAGCGCACAAAGGGCTTCGATCATCTCGTAAGATGACCGAAGCCCTTATTTTATTGAACCCATTCCTGCTGTGGGAAGCTCCATACTTCCGAAGGAATAATTCGATAATCTTCATCATCATGTCTGACCTCCTCCCTGGCGGAGACGATTGAAGCCGCGCAGGAAGTAGTTCGGCTGCTGCGGGCGTATACACAATAAAACGAGCATACGGAGGATCGTTAACTCGTTTTATTGATACGGACTCATCTTCACTTCAACACACGGTAATAAAGATGGACGACATTGGAACCGTCAATCACATGCTGACTTTCCAATTTTATAAGGTCGGTTCCGATATGGCCGAATAATCGGGTCCCTTTTCCAAGCAATACGGGTCAAAAGAGAACATAAATTTCATCAAGCAGCCCCAGTTGCAAGCATTGCTGCGCGATGCTTGCTGTTCCAACGCTGACATTCTCATCCCCTGCCGCCAATTTGGCCTGATGCACCGCTGCCTCGATTCCTTCTGTAACAAAGGTGAATGGCGTCGCTCCCTTAGGATAGGTCTCTGGCACATGATGAGTCACGACAAACATCGGCACTCCCCCGATGGGATGACTTCCCCCCATCCCTGTACGATATCATAGGTACGTCTTCCCACCAACATAGCCCCTGTTGATTCAAACGGATATTCAAATGCCTCCCTGTTTACCTTGGACAGCTTGAAGAACTCACTATACTTGCTCGGCAGCTCTCCGCTGAACAGCCAATATGTAGTAATCCAACTTCGTCACCCAGCGGCTGTCCCTCATCGTCGTGGGGCCCGGCAATAAAGCCGTCGAGTGACATGAATATATCCAGTACAACTAGTCCCATCGGGTAACACTCCTTTCCTTCACTATTCTGTTCTGTAAAACTTATCACATCAACTCAAGGGAAATTTCTTCTTACTTGCTAAAAATCGAAAGAGGCCTATACGCACACGTATAGGCCTCTTTCTTATCAAGACCAGTCATCCCCCACTGTTCATCAGGTCATGTCTCGACTTTATCCCCAAATATTTAATTTCCACTGCCAGACTCATTCTCCGGAGCCTGCTCTTGCTCTTCCGAAAGCGCGCTTTCGTCAGACAGCTCATAGGAGACGCCATCTACAACAACCTTCTCGACAAGGGATACGTCAAGCGGTTGATCCAACTTCACGACGACCTTACTTGTATATGACGGGTCCTCACGAGAATGACTTTCGTTTCCTGAAGACTCCGCTTCTTCACCGTCAACTGTATCAGACGAGCCTTCCCCTTCTGTTGTCCCGGTATTCAGCTCCGCTTGATTCCCGGTTGAATCAGTCTCGGTCCCTGATGGGTCGGCATCCGCTTCGCCTGTAGTTTCATCCGCGCAGACCCGAGTTAATTCAGGGCTAGCGGCCTCAAACAACGTGCTTGCATCTTTGCCTACAATCTGTAGCTTGTCCACACTGAAATCCCGACAAGCCGCAGGCTGTTTAAAATGGAAGCTCAGCTCGGTCTTGCCCTCCTGCTCGCCTTCCTCCACCACCGTCGCCGTCAATAACGGCTTTTCAGGGACGATATCAGAAGAAGCCGGAGGTGCGGTAACCGGGGGCGTGATGACCGGATTCGGATCAACATTACCGTCCGCAGGTCCTTTGCCGTTTTGGATCATCATGAAGGCAGCACCAGCAATAACGATCACCACAAGCAAGGAAGAAGTGATTTTTACGAACCGCGAATGCTGTCGAAACCATCGCACCAACGGTGAAGCCAATTCGGCCCTGACCTTCGTATACACCGGTTTGAGGATGGGCGCAGGCGAATTGAAATACGTTTTCGCATAATCCTTATTCTTGAAGGCTTCACGGTCATAGGATTTGAAATAATGAACGATAGCGGCGGCATAAGCCGGAACAAGTCCCCGCGGTCTAACGAATACCGGCTGCTCGGCAGACCACTTAATATACTGGTATACCACTTCTGGACTCTGACCGTATCTGTGCAAATAATCAAGCAAGCCCCGGTAGTCTACGGCACTGGAACGAATCTCCGTGCAGAAGGCCAAGGTAATGCTATCAAATCTGGATGGCACCACATGGTTCTGCAGCCACTTTCGCATGATTTGTTGGGTTCGTTCCCGCTCCTCGGCTGACAGATCTCCCAGCACCTCCGCTTGAACCTCTTCATGGCTGGACCACTGGTATAGGGCGAGCATGACTTCGGCCTTGGATCGAATCCGGGAGTCAAAACGCTCTACCCAACCCTTGAACTCCTTCGGCATTTGCAAAAACCCGATATCCAGCAGCTGTTTCTGGCTTAATTGCTCGGGCTCCAACTCACGCAAAAGAAAGAGGTTTGCCGCATAAATCAAACGGTCTGCAAATGCAGTTCCGCCTTGGTAACGACCCATTCCCTTCTGAGGATGGTGCTCCAGCGAATCCAATTGATCCAGCACGGCGTTGACCGCTCTCACCGGGTCCGGAACTTGCTTAAGCTTATCGACAAGCTGGGCTTCCGCTAACCTGATATAATTCTCCTGCTCCAGCAGGAGAGGGTGATTCCGAACCCACAAGCCGATCAGATCTACCAAATCCGTAGGCGACGCTGCTTGCTGCATGCGCGTTTTCATATATGGATCGAACATCAACGCCGGCAGCCCCGGACTGGTCAACACCCTGGCATAGAAGGCTCGGCTTAAGGCCGGGCTGCCCTCCAGCAAGTCGTAAATCGCCTCGGTCACATCCTGGCGCTGCTTCGATAAGGCATTATTTAATGAGCGGATAAAATATTCCACAATCAGATCCTGATGCTGCCGGGGATTGATGCCGTGATAATCCTTAACGAATCCGGCAATCGCTGCATCCGGAACCTGTCCGCCTTTGATAAGCTCGAATTCCTGGGCAAACAGGGCGTGGAACAGCTGATCCAGCCGTCCCTTAGAATCCAGGGCGCCTGTCGGCTTCAAATAAAGCAGCAAAGCACGCAGCACAGTATGTTTATGCTCATAGTACAAGCCCTCTTGGCCTTCTTCAATCTGGAACAGCATACATAAATCATCGTAGCTATCGAGCAAGATCCCAAGACCCGGCTCCATATCTGCAAGCATCTGCTCGGCGAAGGTAAAAAAGCGCCCTAAGCGATCGGGGTCCAATAGCGTCTCCCATGCAAAATCAAGATAAGGCTGCTCGGACCATTTCAGATCGACATTAATGACCCTGCCGGCAGCGAGCTCAAACAGATAGTCCTTCTCAATGCTCCGGTCGCCTAGCCGCAGGCTGCCCTTCTCTACGAACATGAGGTGAAGTCCCTTCTTGCTCTGCGGCTCTTTGGCATAGGTTACGAACCCAAGCACCCGGCGCAGCGCATAGGGCAATCGGCCAAACAACACAAAGAGCAGCTGCTCCGCCTTCGCGGACAACTGTTCCACCGGGACATCCAGAACGATATATACCTTTTTCTTCCCTGCAGCCGCGGATATGCATGCATAGAGCAACTGCTTGAATATCTTCTCGTCGATCCCAAGCTCCTGCAATAAGGCTGGCGTCTCCTTGGATGAGATGGCGGCTTGAGAGTCCGCCTGAACCGGAATGGCAGGAAGCTGCGGAAGATCTACGCCTTCTTCGATATCGTAATGATCGGCAAAGGAGGCCTGGAGCCAAGTTTGATAAGCGGAATGCTCATCTTCAAGAAAACCGTCGGGAATGACATAATGATGCGTAAAAAAGGCACTGCGAAGCCCCGTAAAGTCCGCAGGCTGAAACACGCTTCGCCCTAGCACCGTGTCCCCTGTTTCCGTATGGAACAGATGAAGGGCGGCCGGATAAGCCGCCGCTTCCCTCTCGCTGCGTGCTGTCAGCTCGGCAGGAGCTTCGTATTGGCAAAAGGGATGCAGTACCTTTTTGATAAAGGAAGCCTCCAATCCGGACGAACGAGCCACCGTATCAAAGCCTTCGGCTGAACGGAATATGCCCCGGCGCTCCCGCGTGTACATTTGCTGCTGTATGGTTCGGGATGGGAAATCCGGCACTAGTCTTCCCTCCCCTGAATATACTTCAGCTTGTACAGAAGCCAGATGAACGGCTCATCGACCCGAATCGGGCTGACAACGCTTTGCAGCTTCTGATCGACAGGGTTGCTGCCTAGAGCCGACACGGCAAAATACGCTGTATTGGAAAAGTATACATCCATCGTTCCCTTGAACGGACGGTCGACCTTCTCGATAAAACGGCGGATCTCGCCGTCAATATTTTCAAATTCGGTCAAATTCATAAACTTGCGGTGCACCACATTGTTAAAGATGTTGCTGTTCAGCTTCACGTATTCGCCATCCTCATCCTTAAGCGCATGAAGCATGTCGCTCTTGGTTAAGACGACGGCTGTCGGAATATCCGTCTTGCCCTTGTCCTCATAAGCGATGAAATCGCCGAACATCGTCAGCACGACATCCCGCGGCTCATCATACTGGGACACCCATTCACCGGGCTGGTCACCGAATTTCAGGCGGATTTTCTCCCGAATGGAGCGGATTTGGAGCGGATCCACCATAAACAGAATACCCGCGGAATTCTTGATATGCTGTCCGTGAAGTCCCAAGTAATCCTCGTCCACCATGCCCTCACCCGCTACGTCAAAAAATACGAGGGTTAACGGCGGCTTGGACTCATCCTTGAACACGAATTGGAAAATGAAAGGCTCCTGCATCTTCTCCTTCTGCGTGGACGCCAGCAAATCTCCGCGCTCAAATAACGGCTCCTCATAGCCCGTACGGAACTTACGGCTGATCTCGGCATTTAGCGGCATGCAAGCTGCATCGAAATGATCCGCCGTCGTATGCTGCAGCGTATGAATGAGCGAAGTCATATAGACCGACTTGCCCACTTGCGAAGCACCGATAATCGAGATAATGTTGCTCGGCACCTTTCCTGCGGTCACCGGAAGCTCATTATGGCATTTCGGGCATAACCGTCTGCGCGTAACGACACCGTAACGGTCATTCAATCCAACCAGCACGTGATCGGAATAAATGTGATGCTCCTCCGGTATGTCGCTCGGCCGGATAATCGCTTCAATATCATAAACGGAATCCAGCCCAAAGCGTTCCCGGTACCGATTCAGCTCATCATCTTCCCCAAGCGCATAGTCCTCGTCATCCTCTCGATCGTGGGCAGCCCGGAAGACAACCTCCTTCGGAGCAAACTTACTGAAACAGTAAGGGCACACAATATCATAGAACAGCGGCTTTGGCTCCGGCTCCGGTTTTTTCTTGAATATATCAAAAATGCCCATCCTTTGTACCTCCCTCTGAACCCTATGAATTACACACTGATGCGTTCATCGTGGTTACAGTGTGTTCTCTCTATCTATAAACGAGCTCATACCGTTGTCCATACTTCTTACCATCCGTAAAAAACAGGCGAATATAATCGTTCTTGCCTACCTCAATCGCAGGCAATTCGTTGCGTCCCGCTGCAAAATCCGTAACGAAAGGGTACAAGATGCCGTCTTCCTTGTTTACCGGATAAGCCCCCTGCTTCTTTACGTAGCATAAAACGTCCTTGGGTACCGGCACTTCCGCCGTCACCTGAATTTCAATCGTCTTATAAGGCTGCAACCAGCGGCTCTTTTCACGAATGGAATATACCAGCATAGCTTTGCCGGTGCTGAACTGAATGCTGTTCGCTTCATCCGGCTGCCTGATTAAGGCCATCTCTCCATCTTCGGAAGACATGGCGTATACCGTATACGTGATCTGGCCAATTCCGTCCACCCGGTCCCGATACCCATTGTTCGCCTTGTACTCGTCTCGGGTATACAGGCGCAGGCTACCAGGCTCTATAGTTCCAGCAGGCAGACCAAATCCATCATCCATCGCGCGGTGAATATATACCGCCTGAAGACCTGGCGGCCAGCTCCATCGGAGCGTACAGTAGCCCTCGTCTAATTGATAGCTTAATCCCTGAATGACCCATTCCCCGGGCTCCGCATTTTTAAAACGCATATCGAACGCCCCCTGCTTTAAAATCCTCGGCTTGTTGAATCATTCGGCCGTTGCCCTCGTCCCGTTCGGCCTGGCCGCTGCTCGTTACGAATGATCTTGCTGTTCTCCTTAACCGGAATCACCAACGTGAACAAGGCGATGATTCCTGCGAGGATGAAGCAGGCCAGCAGACGAACGGAGGCATCCCTGACTTCTCCCCCGGATAAGCCATATTCCAGAACAACGCCTGCGAGCACGCCGGATACTGCGCCGCCGATGCTGAAGCTAAGCGCGAGATGACGGTTATCAAACACAATGCCGAGGGCCAGGCCCATGGCAGCGCCAATGAGCAGCATCGCAACGACTCTTACAATCTGATAATAAACGCTATCTTCCATAGCGCCTGTACGTTTCGTCAACAAGGAACGATCCCCGACGTCGTCATAGATTTTCTGGAAGATAAAAGACAAATCTGCCGCATTCTGCACGTCGTAATATTGCCCGCCCGTTTCGGCCGCTATCGTCTGAAGCAGCTGGGCGCCATCCTTGTAGACAAGGCTGAGGCCAATCGTATTCACCGCGATTTGCTGCTGTTTGTAGTCGGCAAGCACACGCGCATGATCGGTTTCGCTAAAGCCGTCCGACAGCATAATGACCATGGCGCTTCGGCGGGCATCATGGCTCTCTTGGATATGTGTCATGGTATCCTCCAGCGCGAGACTAATGTCCGTGCCGCCATCATTCGTTTCCAAACTGTCAATCTCAGCGATGATCTCATCCTTGGCTTCCTGGTTCTTCACACGCGTAAAAGGCTGCAGCAACGTTGTCGCATGATCAAACAGCATCACCGATACACGGTTATCCTCGTCCATGCGGTTAATCAGATTTTTGGCCGCCGTATATCGGTCCTGATTCGGGTCCGTGTCTTTCATGCTGCCCGAATTGTCAATGACCAGCACGATATCCTTCACCGGCTTGGCGCTGCCCGGGTTCAACTGGTACACCCACTCAAACAGCATGCCAAGCAAGAACAGTGCCACCAACGTGGATGGAATCAGCAGCTTCCATGATGTGCCTGTGTATCGCTGTCTCCATGAGCTCCCGTTCAAACGAGGGGAGATCAGTTCTGCGATTAAGCAGGCCAATCCGATGCACAAGGCCAAAATTCCGAAATAGATCCCTGTAACTACGATGACGGGAAGCCCTGTCCCCCATTGGCGGAGCAAAAATTCCCCAATGGTAAATCCGATTCCCCCACCGACTAGACTAAACAGCAGCAGGAGAGGGTTTATTTTTCGTTGCACAATACACGCCTACTCTCTGTATCAGAATTTAAGAACGCTAGCGCAGCTCAGGAAGTTGCGCCGGTTCCATTCCATGAAATTCATAACCGTTTGCCGTATAGGTCTCGTAGTAGGTTCTGCCATTCCGGTAGTACATCAGATCCTCCAAATGGAAACCTCCCATCAGGTTCAGCTTCTCGACTCCGCTTGCGCGCTTCTCGTGCACGATGCCAAGCTTGTACACCCGTAAAGCTTCATCGGCATGGATCGCATAGCGGACAAATTCGCTGTCGGCATCGCCGAAGAAATATTTCTCCTCATATCGATGCTCCTGCGTATAGTCAAGCAGCCTGACTAACGTAACGGAGTTCTCCTCCAGCATCCGGTAAAGCACCTTAAACAGATCTTCCTTGGCAAGCACCTGCTTATTATTGTAGTCGATGGTTACGTTCGCTCGCCGCAGCAATTCTTCCTCGAAGGTCTGCACGAACGGCTCTGCTGTCAATAAATCCCTCAGACAGACCCGGATCATGCTCGACAGGATTGGTTCCGTTCCTTCATGCGTAACGATGGAGAGATTGCCGACATACCGTTCTTCAAAGAATACTCCCTGGCCGCGCTTACTCTCCAATTCCAGCATCAGTTCTTCCGTTACAATGCCATAATACTCCATCAGGTTCTGGCCGATATAATCGTCTGCGGTACGGATGCTCAACTGGGCTGCTTCCAACAATTCCGTTTCAAGCTGGTCCAGCATGTTCGCCTGCTGCTTGTAATGACGGTGAATCCGTTCGAGCTCCACCTCATAGAGCCTGTACAGCGCAAGCTCCGTTTCCAGTAATAAAAGCTCATACTTGCGTCGATAGAGCTCGCCAACGAAATAACGAATGAAATGGCGCACATTCTGTTTATCCCTAAAAGGAAGTTTCTTAAACGGCTGACTTTCCACGCTTTCCTCATAATAGCGGTTCAGTCCGTCCTGCTCGGTCTTCAGGAGTCTGCCGAGATCCCGGATTCGAGAGCGGACCGCTTCAAGCAGTATCCCCTCTCCCGCCTTGTCACTCGTCCACTCCACGATTTGATAACAACCGATTTGCGGATGATCCGCCAAAGTGCGACGAAGCGCACTATGAAGCTCTTCAGCGGTGCTCATATCGCTAAGTCTCTTTTGGACCTCCAGCTCGTAATTGCTATGAAAAAATTGCCTGCAGCCATCCCCGAACAATGCCTCTTCAGCTTCACGAATGTTCATCCGCTTCAGCCCGGCATAACTGACGGGGTGTGACATCATCCCCTTTAGCCCATCCAGATGCTCTGCGTCCGGCAGCATCCGGTCCGCTCTTGCCGCTACGGCCTCCGCATCGAGACCAAAGTAGGTCAGGCATTCATGAGCCTCCGGTTCCGTCCCACTCTTCATGCGAAGCAGCAGTCCACGGCACAGATGATAGAGGACCGTTAGCGCAATCGGCTCGTTCGGCCTCTTCACCCGGGCAAAGCCAGCGGAGACAAAGCCTTGGCGGCCGGATTCCGTCATGATATTGCTTTTGAAAGACGTATTGTTGTAAATGCCCCGGATTCCGTCATAGGTTGCATCCTTCTGCTTCCGGTTCTTAAGCAAACCCAGATGGCAGATGATATCATAGATATCCTGCATCCCGGCGTAACCTGATATGCCGCGTTCATTCTTATCGGACAGCACATAGACGAGATCAAACAACGGCGAGGCCGGGTGAACGACCGGAATCGTCAGCCCATCCTCCGTGACCTGCAGCGGTGCGGAGAAGCTGTATTCCCGGCTCTGCATCAGCTCCAGCTCCCGCAAGAAGGCAACACCCACGGAGCTCGCATAGCCATAAGATTCAATCTGCTCCCTTTCATTAATGAGCGCATACAAATCCATTTGCACCGACTTGAATGACTGCTGGAAAATCGATTCGGCCAGTAATGAAATTTCCGGTATAAACACATTAAACGGGTCGTCGACCCGTGTAATGACAGACAGATGAATCCGGTCAAAGGATGAATAGCTGCGTCCATAGTCTGCGATGTGGTGGCTCAGCTTCCGAATCGCTTTATTCAACCCGGCCAGGTGATGCGGGTCCCGATAGAAGCCCTGGTATAGCTCCTTGCGTACGGACTTGGATGCGCCGTCTGACTCCGGTAAATGAAGATGATACCGGTGAAGGCGACCGGAGGATTCGGAGCCTTTCGGCTCCCCCCCTCCATCCTGGTCCGTTCCCACATGCAAATAGATGACACTTGCGCTGTTGTCCCATTTGCGGTCATGTATCTCCATAATCGGTTCGATTGCGGACGCCGTCTTATCACCGATGAACAAGTATACCTCCGGGTAGTGGATGCTGCTCTGATCATCCTCCATCAAGGTAAGCTGCTCTTCCGATTTGGCATAGCCGGCAGCATACTGGCGAAGAATTTCCCTCATCGTCTATTTCAACCTTCTTCGGATGTCATTTAATTTCGAAGAAACCTGTCTGTAGAACTGATAACGCTCTTCGCCGTCCGCAAGCTCCACCTTCTCGTATTCAAGCCGGTCGCGCGTTTCCAGGAACCGCTCAGCCAATTCTTCCAGCTTGGTAAGCAGCGGCGTAATGTCATCGGAAGCGGTCAGCTCCTGATCGCGGCGGGAGGATTTGCGCAGCAGCGTGCTCCGGCTTTTCTCGTCCAGCTGACGGAAGTGCTTGTAGACTTCATACTCCACGTCATTCACGCTTTTCAGCAGATTGGCAAACGGCTCCCAAGAGTCCTCTTCCGGATCGCGATCATAAACGAAGAGCGCACCCTTCTTCGTGATGGTTCCGGTATACAACGCCTCAATAAATTGATCGAGCCATTTCTCCTCATTCTGATTATCGCTGATCAGGAGCTCGAACTCCGTGACTTTGGCCGCGATGGCGGCATATTTCTTCAGCTCTTCCCGCACGCTGCGGATCATTTCCGGCGAACGAATCAGATTTTCCTTGGCCATCTCCTCGTTGATGCTGTTGAAAATATCCTTGGAGCCCGCCGGCTCCAGCCCCTCGTTCAGTAGACGCTTCAGCTCGGTCCATGCCCGCTTGACTTCGCCAAGGTTAGGCTTGGGACTATCCAGCTGCAAGTCATAAGCACGAAGCAGCTCGTTCAGATCAAATGGCTTCGTAAACACGACCGCATAGCGGCTGCTCGTGTTCTGGTCAACATCCTTCTGGATGACGATCTTAAACTCAAGTGCCTGGTTAAATTCAGCACGTACCCGGGCGTTATAATCCTGAACCCGCGGATTGACGTAGGTATCCCCCCAGGATTTCTCGGGAATCGGCGATGGCAGGTACGTCCAATTGTTACGATCCGTCTGCACTAAGTGACGTCCAACGCCTTCCTTGTCCATGATCGTGCGTTCGTAACTCTCCTCATAAACCTTAAGCGGCGTATAAACGAACAACGGCACGCCGTTCTTTGTATTCAGCCAGAAGATCCGGTTCTTCACTTCGCTCTCCTTCACGGTGAAGTGAGACTTCCCGACCGAATTATTCTGATAATTGCGAATCCCTTTCAGAATGCTTGGTGCCTGTACAGGCACGGACACAAAGCCCCACGAAGGGAAGTACAAATTGCCTGCGCTGTTGCTCAGATGGAAGACCGGCACGGCTTCATCGTCCAGCTTGCTGGCGATGTTGCGCTCGACAAATTTTTCGATGGAATCCTCCTGCCCGAATTTCATGACGAGGAAATCTTCCATCGAGCGGGTAATCAAATCGCCGAATTTATCGGTAAGAAACTCCGAAATGGATCGGACGATATCGATCTCCTGCTCACGCGTCCAACGATTGGCATGGCTCAGCAGCTCCTGCGCGAAATCGCGGATGAGATCGTCTACATCCTTCTGATCCATGATTTTGTTGATGACGTCGGAAATATCGGGCACGCTGACCAGGTTCCAGTAATACGTCTTATTCCCTTTATGATCCTGCTGTTCTTCCCCGTTCACGAGAATGTCGCCGTTCTTGGCGAAGATCGAATTCAGAGCATTCAGAATTTCCGTATATACGCTATAAATCCGGTTGTTCTCCTGGTTCAGCAGATCGTATAAATCCTCATAGAACTCAATCATCTGCTCGGTGCGTTCCACATCCGCTTCCAGCCAATATTCGTTGATTTTGGCTTCGATATAGATGTTTTTCTTCTTGTCCTTCGAGACAAAAGCGCTCTTCGCATCACCCAGACGATCGATCGCCTGTTCTCTGGCCGACTCGATGTCACGAGGAATGCGGGTCAGATTCTCGCGCAGCGCTTCGATGTAGGACAGAAGCATTTTCAGCAGGCTGAAGCCCTTCTCCGTATAGATCAACCGGGACACATAGAACGGTCCTTGCTGTGGATGCAGGAACATGCGGCGGATTTGATCGCTGAACTGAGCCACGATCTCGCCCGGCAGCTGCTTCTTCGCTTTGATATACTCCTCGCGGGCTCTCGCCAGGAAATTCTGCTCCAGCTCCGTATCCATATTGATAACCTGGTTCTTCACGACGTTCGCATAGCTGAGCCGTTCGCTATTCTGGTATCCGGGAAGCGGCTCCGGTACGCGGGACTCGAAGTTCTTCGTCATGGAGTCCAGATCGATACCCAGCTTGCTTGCGAATTTCTCGACATCCTCCTGGCTTGGCGCCTTCTCGAACATGGTTTGCATTTTGCCGAATACGCGGTACGCCAGATAAGTAGTCATCTCTTCAATGGGTAGAACTGCTGAAGATGCGCCGATAATGTTGTAGTCGTAATTGGCAGGATACGCCTTGTTCATCTGCGCGATATTGGTACGAATGTTGCTGATATAGTCATGGATCGCAAACTCTTCACCGGACTGTTTTTCCTCGCTGGCCATGAAGTTCGTGATATTCTCAGCGGTGACGTTCATGCAGTAATCATAGGCATTTTCCAGCAGTTTGCCTTCCGTATTCGTAGCGGAAATCAGATGACACAGATTAAACGGAGGCAGCGGAGAGTTCACGGTCAGAATGTTGCCGTACTGCTGCTTGAACCGCTCGCCTCTGGCATCCACGTTCATCCAGTAGTCGAGCTCTTTGAGCGCGGCGTAACCGTTCTTCTTGATGTATTCGCGCGTATGTTCGCTCAAGCTTTTGTTTGCCAGATTAATATCCGGCGTAAACAGATAGCCAAGCGTGTTCACGCGGTCGATCCCGGCAGAGCCGTGGTCGCGTTCAATAATGCCGCGAACGATATAGGCAATGTCCAAGAAGCAGCCGCTGCCTGTACCGCCCGACAGCCCCGTCAGCAGGAAGACCATCAGCTTTTTGTTCGTGCCGACCGACAGCGTTTTGATCTTCTTGTCGATCGCCTGCACCACTTGCGTAATTTTCGTAAACAATAGCAGGCGGCCCGCTTGGCGTACACCCGCTGCTCCGTTCATGCCATCGGTAATACTCAGCTCGGGCGACAGCCAATCTGTAATGTACGGCTCCAAGATGCTGCGGTTCTGGAGAAGCCCTCCGATCTCGGCATTGGAGAGAAGCACGAATTCATTGATCGGATCAAGCCCGATGCCTTTATAACGTTTATTCTTATCCTGCTCGTTGGTCTCAAACGCCAGAAACTCCACATTATCCGGCTTGTCCATTCTCTTCTTGGACAACGGATCCTCCGGCAGCTTGAAACGGCGGTTAATCTGATATTTCAAGCGCAGCAGCGCATCGATTCCCGTCCCTCCAAGTCCGATAATAAGGATCGGATTGTCGATCGTATCCACCCGTATTTTCTCGCTGACAATCCCGCCTCCGAGTGAAACGTCAAGCTGTTGTATATGTTCTCTAACTACCGGTTTCATAACTTCCCCTCCTGATAGGTCTTGGCTTTAAGCCAAATATTCAAATAATATCGTTTTGTCCGCCTGCTGAAGGGAAACTCTCAGCCGGTCTCCGTTCTTCAGCTCGGTCCCATTCGTTGCATCCAGAGCGCGTCCGGACTTTTCGATTACAGCTGAAGAATTATTCTTTAGTATGATGCGGTCGTTCTTGCCTGGCATGAACAGGATTTTCTCGGTCTCCTTCAGCTCCGGAGCAAGCTGCAGAAGCTGATGCAGATTGAACTTCCCTTTGAACGAAGCCAGCTTCTTGTATTGCGGAAAGGTCTTCTCGCCGGTGTTCTCATCCCTGATCTCGATCACGATCTGACCGACAAACCCTTTATTCGCTTTCTTAATCGCGCCGAGTATGAAATATGCAGCCGCTCCAACAATGAGCAGTGCTGCGATGCCAATGATTACGGGCCATAATGGAAAAGGTTTCGTTTCCTCGCCCGCGGTCATCTCCTTCCCGCCGCTTCCGGAGCCGGAGGCTGCCGCCTTCGCACTAATCTTCACAGGCGCACTTTCGCGGTAAAAGCTCTGCTCCTCCGCCCGTACCCTCAGCTCGTAGTCGTGCTTCTGCGGAATCTTGTATTTCCCTTCAAAGCTGCCGCCTTTGTTCTCAAGGTCGACCTCCGACTCGTCCCCGGTGTCCAAGTCCTTAACCAACAGCTTGGCCGTCATATTGCCGTACTGTTCCTGGTCCTGCAGCTTTTGCCCATTGCTGACAAGGTACGCGTTAATGTCAATCGTATCCCCCGCCTTTACCTTAGAAGATGGGGGAGGATCCATGGTCAGCTCCAGATCGTAGTTGAATACGAGGTTAATGTCGATTTTGTCTTTAGATACGCCTTTTACGTGCAGCTTCCAATCGCCTTGCTGCGGCTTCAGCAGCTTGAGCAGCGAATAGGAATTGGAAGTGGAGCGCAGTACATTGGCCGAAGGAATCGTTTGCTCAGCTCCGGAGGGATCGACAAGCTTCACGTCGACGGGGCTGGAGGACATAATGGAAATATTCGCCTCCAGCACGTTCGCATTCGGCACATGAACCGTAACCTCCTGATAGCTTCCGTTGCCGGTAATCGATTGTACCGGAACGATCTTAAGCTGCTGGTGGCTGGCAAAAATCTCGCTTAATATTTGCGGAAGGTCATCCGCCGAACTGGTGGTAAAGGATTTACCCCCCGTTTGGTTTGCCAATTCAGCTAACGTTTCTTTATTCAGCTTCCCGTCGGCATTCAGCCCAATCGTATAGATCGGGATGCCGCTTCCCTTGGCCTCCTTGACGGCTTGGGCTAAATCTTCTGAAGCCTCCTGGCTCGTCTTGCCGGTGTTAGGATCCAGGTCATTGTTACCGTCGGCCAGAACAACGATCATCGGCGCATGCGCCGGGTCCATTCCCTGCTTCAGCACTTTTACGGCTTCATCGAGGCCTACGGACATATCCGTGTACGGACCGCGATCCAGCTGATCGATAAACTGCTTCAGCGCGGTCTTGTCCGCCTCCGACTGAATTTCAAGCAGGGCTTTCTCCCGCTGAATCCGGTCGGTATAGGAAACGACGCCGACCTTGTCGCCGGTGGTGGCCAGCATGTCGATAAACATCTTCATCGCTTCGCTGCTGATCCTCTCCGGATCACTGTTTTTCATCGAGTTGCTGGCATCCATCACCAGTACGGCATCAATCTTGGAGCCTTGCGAGGCAGCCACTGCCTGAGGCATGGTTCCTCCGCTCCAGGTCAGAATCAGCAGCACCGCTGCCATCAAAGAGAGCAGCCATTTATTTTTACGTAACATTGAATTACTCCTTCATCCATTTAGTCTAGCATCAGGTGGATGCCTCGGTTCATTGGTCAGACCATTAGTCTAACTGTAGGCAATAAGTCTTAAAATTACATGAAAGAAAGCTTAAAAACACGAACAGGAACATCCAATTCTCTAGTGTATTTATATAGAAAATACCATGCTTATCACTAAAATATACCAGCACTATGTCCATATGATATAATTATACCTGCCAAAGTTCAACATCATCAGTCGTATCACCCGGACTTAGGTCACAAGGCTCACCCACCATTATCGAACAAATATGATGCCGAAAGGAATAGATATATGATTACATACGGATGTCTCGGGATTTTGTTTCTTTTTGTCATCATCAAGATCACGGCCTACTTCAAGCGTAAGAAGAACGCCCCGACACCGGAGCAGCTGCATCAGACTCTGCTTGAAGTTGTCAACTCAGAGAGGGAACAGCATGGATAAGAAAAAGCCCGTACAACTTCGTCCCTATAATAAAACGAGATATGTCTACCAAAAGTTAAGGGTTTGCAAACATTGCCACAATTTCACGATTCTTTGGGAAGATAGCTGCGCTTTCTGTAAACGGAGCGCCCTTGTCCCCGTTATGGAACTTGCAGAGAAAATGGCCAAGCGTTCTATGCAGAGTGACCGACTTCTCTTCTACATTATAGGGCTCTCTGCCGTACTTCTTAGTCAGACCTTCTTGCAGATCGTGATCTCCTTTGCTTGTATGGTGATCCTGCTCGCATGGTTATGGCTGATTCAGCGGCGAGTGCTGCATTCCGAGACCCTGCACGCTCTGAACAAGCTTATAAGATCTCATCAAAAACAGATTTATGAGGGCCTGGATCTGAACAAAGCAACGGCTTCTGCCGCCATCAAGGAAGATGCCCAACTAGGGTATGAAATCATCAGGGAAATTGCCTCCTTGGTTCGGAATGACCGCATCCGTCTGCAGCAGATCGTTCTCCTGCAAAGCTTCAGCTTGCGCAAGGATATGGAGCTTGAACTCGAACCGCTATTGCTCGATGAGTTTGATCCGGACCTGGCTGCCTATATCGGTGAAATTGCCAAAATTAAACGAGAGTTGATTAACAGCAAAGCGATCCAATACCTGCTCGAACATGAATCCAGCATTTTACGGATGGAGCAAGGCAGGCAGATTATGATCGACGCCGCCGGGGCAGCGGTACGGAAGAAAAAATATATCGATACGTTCCCTGATTTTATTAGCCGCTATGCGGATGGATTGCCAAGATATCGCTTCCTCCGCTTGTATCAGATCGTACGCCGCAATCCCGGCTTGTCGTGGAACGGACTACGGGACCGGGTATCGGCCATTTATAATGAACACTACCGCTCGGACCCTGATTTTCAAAAATGGGATTAGAGGGGCTATACCGTTATGACGATGAGAAACACGCTAACCCTGCGTAATTTGTATCTTTTTTTATGTATAGTCCTTCTGCTGCTGATCGGGTATAAGGGAATTCATATCTATCAGAAAATCGAATCGATGGCACAAGCAGAATTATTGTATGCTCAGAAGAAGCTTGTTCAGGCAGAAGACTGGTATCAGAAGGCGCGAAATAACCGTTCCCTTCTATATAAAGAAGAGCTGCTTGCCTCAAGACTACAAGAGCTTGAACCCATCACTTCCATGAAGCAGAGCCTTTCCTCACTTGATCATCGGTTGAGCCGTGTCGGGGAAGCAGGCGATTTCTCCGGCTTCATGAACGTATATGCTGAATTGCTTGATACAGAACAGAAACTGGCGGGTCAACAAGGAGTTTATGCTTCCTACTACGATGAAATTGCTGCGTTCTACGGAATCCCCGACGATGTGAACCGGATATTCCTGCAGTTCATTGGTTTGTTTAACCGCCGGGCCGATGAGCTGCTTGAAGAGTTGCAGTATGACGACAACAGCTTCAAATGGAATTTGCTCCGCATTCCGGATTCATTCTACGGCGGGGAGAAGCAGAAGAATGAGAAGCTGCTCCGTCTGTTCCAGCGTTATGACGAAATGGTCCTGACTCGTCTGGCAGGAGCCGGACAGTATACGGATCTGCTGAATTGGTCACATGCCATGAGTTCCGAGTATGCCAGCCGATCGCTGCCGGCTGCCTGGTTGAATGGCAAGACAGATGAACTTGTGTATACCATGCTGCAAAAGGATGTCCAGCGAGAACGGCCCTCCGATTTTGTTTCGCACGCCATGGGGTATAGAGACTATCTGGACCGAAGCGGTCTGAAGAACGCTACAATCATAGAATATATTCAGAACCAGATAAAGCGGTGGATCGCGACAGCTGATGGAATGGTACAGAGCCAGAACTACGAGGAAGCGGTAGCACTTTATGAAGCGTTGTCGGAGTACCAGGATATGAACGGTAAACTGCAAGCTGCCAAACTGGCCTGGACGATCCACGATCCGATTCGTTTGTTCCAAACGGCTGGTCTGAAAGGCAGCTTCAGCAATGTAAGCGGAGGCGGGAATCGTTTCGGAGGCTTGGCGTATGCCATTGGAGTCGATAAAGGGAATATCATCTACTTCGCGGTCTTGAATGCAGATGAATCGCTGCAATTATTCCAGAACCATGATTACCCGTCCGGCATCGCCATCCAACAGGTTTCAGTCGAGGAATCGCTTAGCACCGCGATGAATCCGGTTATCCTAGTGGAGGGCGACGCGGGGACCGGTCTGATATTGTATTCAGGCTATGAAGCCAGAGATGCCAACCTGACGCCGCTGTTCCAGTTTACGGCCAAAGACTATCAGGTGCAGCCGGATAAGTCTATACTGGTCACCAATCTAGAAGGAGTAAGCCCGGACGAGATCGCCATCTTCGAGCGTCAGGGAGACCAATATGGATTCACAGGGTATCAGGTCCAGTATACCGACATCGATATTGCTAATATCGAGAGATATCCGAATGAGAAGGTACGCTTCTCAGTCCATATCCTGGAGGGTGGCTATGGCGAGGTCGTTGCCGAACGCGATGGATACCATGTCATTTTAAAAGGAGAACTGGATTTCCCAGCAGGGAGCGCGACCCTAATCGGAACGTTCAGCGGATATCAGCAGTTGGAGATCCCGGGCAGCAGCCAGCCTCCTGCGGCACCAGACCCTGCCGAACCGGAGAGCGGGCAAGTTGACGGAGGTAATTTTGATGAAACTGAGAATCCAGGCGATCCCGTCACTTCCGAGGAAATCAATCCGGATGATGTCCAACAAGACCTTAGCAGAAGTAGTGAAAACACCGTATCCGGTCAGATCACGAAGGTGCCTGTCATTCAGGTGGAATCGATCGAGTAATTGATTCTATCTTTAATCACTTTAAAGTATCTTGAATTCTTCTAAACATGACAAAAGGCTTCGCCCCATATCATCAGGGGCGAAGCCTTTTCATTTATAAATTCAAGCAATATGAATCCTAATTGAACTATTCCGTTTCTGTAATAGTAAAAGGTCATATCGAGTGCGATGGACGTGAATCGTTAATCTGCAGCACAAACCTTTATCGGCCTTATGTGGTAATGGAGATGGCTTGCTCTTAAAACTGACCCGTGTTTGAAGATACGTTAGCCACCCTGAGACTTTGGATCCTTTTTTATAATTCAAAAGTTCCAAGGTGACCTACCCTTGGTGAACGGATCGCAGGCAGCGAAATACATAGAATAAGGCCGGCAGCCCTCAATGGGGCGGTAATAGTGGAGATAGTCAAAAAGTTTGCACTGACGTGAACGATCGTTTTCACCACAAAACGGTTTCTAAAAAATGAGACATTGGCCGCAGAACGAAAAAAAAGGATTACTCGAAGCGCTAACGAAAGTTTTAAGCATCCGAACATACATCCCATGATCGCCACCTGGAAGGATAATTAGGAATATTCAGGAGGGAATGACATGAAAAAATCAAAATGGCTGCTGAACTTCGGACTGATATGCACATTGCTGCTATCCGGATCAGCCGCGGTGCTTGCAGACGACGCGGAACTTGTACCAATCGAATCGTTGAAACCTGCTGTACCAATGGTTAAACCTGTGCTGACGGGGACCGGCGGACCTTTGATTCTAAGCGACTCCCCGGAATCGCCAAAGACGGAAGGCGCATATTACCGGGATTCGGTGACAGGGTCGTTCCGGGTGTTCTGGCATCATCAGAATATGACCGGCGAACCGCTTACCGTGGCGGTGGCCGTGACTAATGTGTCCAATGAGCCGGTCATGCTGTTCTCGGAGGGAATCGGACTCGCGACGAACTACTATCCAGATATCGCCGGACAGATAGCGTTGGCCGACTTTATGGGCAATCGAGCGGCCCAGAAGAAAGAAGCGATCCTCCAGCCGGATGAAAGCTATTACCTATCCACCATCGCGGAAAATACGTACACCGCAAGCGGTATCGCAAATTTTACAGCTTATACGCAAGTGGGACATCAAGATGCTACGGTTAAGGTAACAACGCTGGGATACAAAGAGCAGCCGGCCAACCCGCTTGACGTGCCCATTTTGACGAAGGATATGCATGTACGCGGCACCTTCCCGCATGCAGACCGGACCGGCACGCTCCAGTACAACACGTCCGACGGCAATTCAATGATCCGCATCTCCTCGGCTGCCTCCGGCCCATGGAGCGACAGTATGCCGGGCGAGTATGAGGACGGCTGGAATGCGGTTGACGGCGGAAAGGTCATTAACAACGGAAACTACGGTGTCATGTATCATCTGAGCGTGGCTATCAACAACGAAGAAGACGCGAACCGGGCAATTTCGGTATACGACAACCCCTCCGGCGGTGCAGGCCACTATGTCATCGGCTGGGGCAAGGATCTGCTGCAGTCGCCTTTCGTGGATTACCAGAGAGCGTGGAAATTCGCCGAGTTTTCGGTCAACAAGAAGGGGAAAACCGTAGCGGCTAATCTGAGTCTGACCGGAGGCGCGGCTGGACCGCAGACGCTTTATTTTACCAACAGCGAAATAAAGTAGTCCGTTTGGTTTCCCACTATTCGTCCCGGGATTCAATCGATCGTTTGAAAACTGTCCGTTCCGGTTTGCGCCGTGAATAGGACAGTTTTTTCGGATGGGAACTCTCGGTGCGGATCTTAGATATTCGTTGCTTGCAATCTCCGAATCAGCACCGGTTAGCAACCAGTTTAAATAACTAAATAAAAAGAGGGCAACTGAAATTTCTTCAGGCTACTCTCTAGATGCATAATCATCCTACATCCTGGTTCCACACTTTTATATCACTGGACACTGAGTGAATGCGTTAAATAATCCATGTAACTCAATTACCCGTAGAAATCCAATTTATTTTACTTTGGAAAAATCAAAAGTTTGTAACTGTTCTTTAGAGACAAGAAAATAAAATTTGTAACTGACAAACCCAGATGATTTGTAAGCTTAGTTGGATCAACAAACTTTTAAGGCCACTCTCTCTACGAAGGTCTACAATGAAAATCTGCTTCATCTTAATTTAGTTGCGAGTCAGCAACCGAGGAGTCCGGAGTCAGATTCAGCATCCCTATCTCCAGTATTCTTCAGCAAGCCAGAGAATGGTCGAAAAGAAACCGATGACCAAGCTCCGGCCATGAACGGCAAAAATAAATTTTGTACCTTCAACGATGGAATTGTAGTAGCATTTCCGGTAGCAGGCCTTTTCGTGAGATTAAAATTCCACTCTCCATAACGTTTCATTAATGAATCTTTTATTTTTCTTTATAGTAGTAGTATTTGAATTGTTCGACCTCGGTTCTACGCGCTTCGTGGCTCCCTGACTTCTGTCTGGCACACGATGATATTTTTTTAAGCACTTTTCTTACATCGGTTCCTGGGCTTCACATAAGTCTCCGCCTTTTAGATTAAAGGATTATTCCTTTCATACGTATATAGATTTAATGAGAGTGGATTCCCCGGTTCACCTTCATAAGTATCCTCATTAATAAACCGCTCCACACTTGGATCATACCATCTGGGTCTAAGGTATTGTAAATCGGTTGCGGCATCCCACTACTCACCAGGGTAAAGAAATATATTGGTAACCCGCTCTGATTTTGAAGAGGAACTTGCGATTCCAAAACCCGTCCACTGCACTTTTGTCTCGATTCACTTATAGCTCCAACTTTCCTTGTGTTGCAAGTGTTTTCGCTTTAGTTGAGTACAAGGACAAACTGGTAGGACTTGATACAAGTGTAGTAGAAACAATCGCATTTAACTGAAAGCTCGTTTATACGGATATTGAATATTTATAAGCAAATCAGATAGATCGCATAATCTATCAATGAATTGTTTCATAAAAAAGAGACCCTTTTTTGGTATTCTCCCCTCATGGTAGACAACGTACAAGAGACATCTGTTAAGATGGACTTACATGTTGTCTGCCGGAGGGGATTTTTTTCATGGGGAAAACAGGACGTACAAACAAGAGTTATTCTGAGGAAGTTAAGAAGGAAGCCGTGCGGCTGGCTATTGAGGAGAACATGTCCTATCGAGAGGTAGGCTGCTGGGGATTCGGAATAAGACACAAGTTGAGGTATGGGTGAAGTGGCATCAAGAAGGTAGAGCTTTAGAACAAGAGGCCTTTCACAAAGGGCGGCCGAAGACTACGTTTACCAGCCTTGAAGAAGAGGTGGCTTATTTAAAGGCGGAGATCGCATACTTAAAAAAGCGGTATCCAAATCTACACGGGGAGTGACGAGCAAAGCCATTCGTTGCGCGATCATCGAGGAATTGAGACAGGAATATCCGCTGAAGTGGCTTCTGCAGCTAGCGGATGTTTCGCGGGCCGGTTATTACAAGTGGCGCCGGAGAGCTTCCGAGATGAGTGCGCGCAAACAGCAAGAACGACTGTTAGAAGAGCATATTATGGCGATCCATCGCCTACACCCGTACTTCGGTTACTTGCGTATAACAGTAGCGTTGAAGCGTGAAGGACTTCATGTTAACCACAAACGGGTTTACCGACTTATGAAGAAGCTAAGCATCCGTTCTGTCATACGGAGGAAACGGCGTTTCTTTGGCAAACAGGCATCCGTTGTTCATCCCAATCGCCTAGAACGAAACTTTCAGTCGGACGCGCCGCTACAAAAACTGGTAACGGATATTACCTACATTCGGGCGGGAGAGCGTTTCGTATATCTATCCGCCATCCAGGACCTGTATAACAATGAAGTGGTGGCCTGGCACTTATCGGAACGCAACGATCTTGCCCTGGTCACGCACACCGTAGACAAGCTAACCGAGAAAGCAGATCTCACCAGCGTTCTCTTGCATTCTGACCAAGGATTCCAATACACTTCGAAACCGTTTAACCGCAAACTCACGAACCTAGGTATCCTTGGAAGCCACTCCAGGAGGGGAAACTGCTTTGACAATGCCTGCACTGAGTCATTCTTTTCGCATCTAAAGACCGAGAAAATTTATCTGGTTCACCCGCAAACTTTCCCGGATGTGGAACGGGCCATTCACGAATATGTCTTATTCTACAACAATGAGCGTTTTCAGAAAAAACTAAACGACCGCTCCCCGGTTGAGTTTCGAGAAGCGGTCGCAGCTTAAAGATGTCTTTTTATTCGTGTCTACTTGACAGGGGTATGACCATTTTTAGGTGTCTCTTTTTTTATCCAGTGTCAATTACGCCATGGATATATATCATCAAGATACTCAGATTTTTCTTTTAAAAATTGTTCAACCCACTCTACGGCACGATTCAATACTACTTCTTTTTCTGATTCTTCGTAAGCAAATGAGCGAATAAACTTAAAATCCACCTCGTAATCACCCTGCATCCATGTATCTCCAGTTCCTTTTCGATGAATCCAAATAGCTGGAATACGATTAAATGCACAAATCTTTGCTTCATCAATTTGACCGGCAGGTTCGGACTTTTCAATAATCACAAATTTTGATATAGCAGCATACGCTAGCATCTTTTCTTCGTTCGACAATGTTCCAATCTCGGGCTGTTCCTTGATGAGAATTGTAGAATACCCTATATTTTGAATGATCTGCGCTACTTCCTTTAACTTATCCATGTACTCAGCAGGGCTATCTTTTCCGAGGATTAAAACAGTATCTTCCTTCGTATGTTTTAACCAATCAGCAATGTCAATCCCTCCAGATTGACTAACGGTACTAAATACAGCCTGCCTTAATTGGTTTCGTTCTGTTAGGTCAGCGACCACAGTTGAGAATTCAGGAAATACTTCTTTAAAACGATCCCTGAAAAACTGCTTAGTCTGCAAAATAGAGAATAATTCGTTATAGAGACCATGCTGACGAACTCCTTCAACAAAATTTTCACAATTATCTGCTTTCGATAAAAATTTATTAAAGTGATCGTCGGTATCTAAATTAAGGGAGCGGCATATACTACGCAATTCATTCATGTTAAACGAAACTTTAAGATAGTCAATCAGGCGATTTTCATCCTTAAATTCCAAACTAATAGCTGAATCCAAATAACTTCCCTCTCTCTCCTGTATTGTCGAGCGTTAAACGTACATACTCGGAATCTATTAATTCATCCGGAATATCGATTGTCGTAATGATATATTGAAAATCTAACTCTGCTCCCTCAGCAACCAAATCATTTTCTAAATTTAAGATGTAGCCGAAAATTCGTTTGTATACTATAGGATCTATATCACGTACATTGGGTGAATCATGAACTAAAAATTTCGGATGATTAGTATCACTTAGAATAGCCAGTTTAAGCAAAGCCAAATCAAATGCGATAACTCTTATTGTAAAAGCAGCAGCACCGTCGTCAACACCTTGGTTATGCTCTTTATGGCGAATGTCTACTGAAAAATTACCAGCACGTACACTTTGATTCAGAATGCCGGTTCGACTTCCATTATACAAAAACTCAACAACTTCATTTACCAAAAATTTAAATGAGGTTATTCTGTCTTCAACTTTCTGATTAAGCTCTCTAAGCAATTTACTAGTACCTTCAAATTTTTCTTTCTCGTCCTGCCACTCTTTATAGTATGTTTTGACATCCTCACTTACATTTTGTAAATTCACCAAGTGTGCATAATCTAATCTATATTGATTTAATTCATTTTCTTGATACTTAATTAGTTCTAATATTCCCCTAACGTCCAAATTCAGGTCAGCGTCAATTAATTTTATCCGATCTAGAATCCCGGTCTTCTTCTCAGTCAATAAGTCAATTTCCTTCTGATGTACTGTCGTTGCCTCAACTAATTCGCGGCTTTCGTTCTTTAGCACCGTCTTGATTAAATTAACCGTTTCTTCAGAAGCACGGTACACTGAATGCGAACAATTCTTGCCTTCAACTTCTGAGGTGAAAGGACGTAAACAAGTAGGACATTGTTTATAATCAAATCGATTAAGTAACTGAGCAGCTGAACTTGCAACCTCAACCTTTTGTAGTTCTCCATGAATTTCGTTAATTGTAGCACTGTAATTTTCAATACGATCCCTATGTGTGACAATATCATTATTGATTTTAAGCAACTCTTGCGACAAATTATCTCGGGTTTGCTTTGCATCATCATTGTATTGGTATAAGTTTATTAATTCTTGTTTAAATTTATCTATTTCTTTTAAAGTATCTGTTATCAATTGTTCTATTCGCTGAATCTCTATGGAAAGTTCTATTTCTGTAAAATCAACTTTCCTTTCCGAGTATTGACGTATAACTGAATACGCTTTATGCTTCTCTTGCATTAAAACGTGCTCGGCTTCTTTTTTTTCTTCAAGTTGTTGTTTTTCAGTAGTAAGCAAATTTAACAAAAACTCAATTCTTTTTCTCCGAACCTCAGCCTTCTCATTAACTCCCATTGGTTGACTTAGTTCTTGAAAACCTCCCACCTGGTCACGAATTAACAAGGGAGCAATCTGGCGCCAAGACAGTATTCGCCTACCGTTATACAAATTTTTACTCTCAAATAGCTCAGTTTCTAGAAAAGTACGGTAGTCCTCGATACTTTTATGTTCAAACTCTACTTCTACTCCTGAAAGCAAATCATTAATAACCCAATCTGAATACAACTGAATGTACTGACTAGTTTCAACTAAACTTCGTTGTATAGTGTATTTTTGTTCTCCAATCGCAAATTGTAAATACAAGGTGAATTTTTGCATCCTTGCTTTCGCAGCTTTTTTATCATTTGGCAAAAAATTGCTTGAACCTAATCCATAGTTGATTAAATTAATAAATGTGGATTTTCCAACACTGTTCCTTGTTTGTGCCGTATCAGTTCCAACATCAACCGCTAAGACTATATTCAAGCCTTTTCTAAATGTCACGTCAATTACTTTATCTGAAGGATGCACAACCAATCGATTAAGAAACAAGAATTGGCCCATTATTAAGTTCCACCTATTAAAGTTTTTATTTTCTCATTTAGTTCTTCGATGGAGAAGGTTTCAATCAGTTTAGAAACATACTTTGCCTTATGAACAACTAGATTAAATCTTTTATCTTCGAGGATATCCCGTGAATTTTCCCGAACAGAGTCTAAAAGCAATATATCCTGACCCTCGTTTAAAATCATTCCCCTAGAAATTAATTCTTTTAATCCAGTTTTGAATCGATCGGTGTATTTCTCGATCAATACATTAGAAAGCATAGTATCTAAATTGTAACGTTCCCATTCAGGAATGCCAGACAAATATTCAATTTGATCATTGTCCCCTAATAATTGTTCCGTTATATTAACAAACCGAAAAAGATACATGGCTGTAGCTAATTCATCCAATGTGCAACTTTTTAAATAGTGTAGTAAGGAGAGCATATAAAAACCATTCAAAACTCCACTCTCATCAATATTGAAAAGTTCTCCCTCTAAAGAACTATCGCGTATAGGCATGTCTTTTTTCCCTCATTCATTAAAAATTAAACATTGGAAAGTGGCATCAAAAATCACCCCAAAAATCTGATCCGTAATATCATCTCTTTGTTGAAATTCTTCTGGCAAAATGCTAAATAATTGTTCTACAAGTTCATTGAATCTAAAATCTGCAGAATATTCATTTGGCGGAAACTTGACAAGAATACGTTTAGAATAAAACACTTGAATTTTTCTATTCAATAACTTGAAGTTAGCATCGGTACCAAGTTTTTTTGCCTTTCTCTTCAATACACTATTATCGTTTTTACTATCAACTGCAAGTATCTGTACACTTGGGGAGAACTTAGCTTTTTCCCGTAGCTTTTCATGAAATTCTGTGAAATCCTCTACGTTACCACTGAGTTGATCTAAATCAGCTTCATCAATGTCGTTGATAGTATCAAGCTGTCTTAAAAGTTCCGAGTATAACCCAGCCAATTGTATGGCGATTTGATTATCTAATTTGCTTATACCAACTTGCTTAACGTCTTGAGTATCACTACGCAGCCGGCTCATTGCAGAAAATAGGTCTGCACTCTTCCCATACCTAACAGCAGTTGATACAATAGCATCTGCTTTATCGGGGTTAGTTGACCCATCTGGAAATACATCCTCAGGATTTTGATTGATATTACGAGCGAGCCCCCGCCAATCATGGTTCTGAAGATTCATTCCAATAAGTATATCAATCATTTCCTGCTGCTCTTTAAGGGAAGGTATATCGTTTTCCATATTGATTCCTCTCACCAAGAAATAAATTAGTCCATGCTATTATATCAAATCTTGGAAGATTATAATCTGATTTTTATTGAAATCAGTACAATGAATCCAATCATGACCACCCGTCCAATGAACTGCACCTCCAATGTTAGATGGTGTCTAACAATTGGGGTGCAGTTCATAGCGGGTGGTTTTTTGTTTCGTGCGTTTCACGCACTCAACTGGCTAAAGCCATAATAAAAACTAAAGCCCTCAAATATCGAGGGCTTTAGTTTTTTTATTTGACCAAAAATTTTACCGTCTCTGAAAAAGCTCTTCCATCCGGGAAGTAATCTTGTTTATTTAAAGACAGCTCAGTGCCATTGTGAAAGCTGATGTTAACTTGCATTTGCTTCAATTCAGTACTTTCGTGAAGCATTGAATTTGGATTCGATAACGAAACGTTGATCGAAGTGATGTCTTTTTTATTGTATGAAGTAAAGGATACCTCTATCTTCTTTTCGCCTAGCCAGTCAATACTCCCGGTTATAAATTTCTCAGTATTTACGATAATAAAACGAATTGGTTCCGTATCATGTCGTTCAGACGATACAAAGCTGCCTTCGCTACCTTGTGGAATTATCGATGTGATTAAATCAGTATAATATCTACCTCCCCTAAACCCTGACAATCTTGATATGAAGCCATCATAAGTATTAAAATACATATCTTAATCCCACCCAACACTAATTTCTTAAATAAGGCAATAAATGATCTTCCCAAATTCGTTTTACAACTTCAGTTGGTTTAACAAAAGTATCCTTGGAACGAAAGCTCACAAAAATTCTCAGATTCAGTTGATTATTTTTTTCCTCTATTCTAAGCATCTCATTAAACGAATTTTCACTAAACACGGAATGGTTTCCTATGGAGAACATAATCGTGGGATAGGTGTTGCTGAAACCACTCTCAGCCAGCATTTTCAAGCTAGTTTTATGTTGACCGTGAATATATAGCTTATAAATATGTTTTCGCGCGTTTTCTACGTCTAATTGATACGTGAAGCCAGGTGTCTGCGTTTTAGCATGATCAAATAGTGCAGTAAATTGGTCCATTATTTCATCATAACTCGACCGAATAAATTCCTCTTTATCCAAATCGGTAAACGACTTTCGTATTTCGAGAGTTGAAAATGATTCAAAAATGTTTGTTTCTTTCTTGATCGGTTGATGTATTGGCTCTTCAAATAAGGATGATGGCTGCAAATTTGCAGCTAAAAAACTTGGCATCGATCCCAGTGGAGCCTTTTCATATGAATTGTGACGATAAATCCGGTGCACAAGTTCATCAAATTTCTTTTCAAAGTGTTTGTCATCAGAAAAATCAATTGCATAATAGTCACGAAAGTACGAAGGGAAGACGCTATCGAAATCCCCGCTGTGCCGCATAACGAGGATGATTTTATCCCGATTTCTTTTTAAATCAGCCAAAAGAATCTCGGCTTCGAATCCTACTCCTCCCTGAAAATTATCTGCTCGATTTCTATAATTCTCAGTCAAAACAACAATCACATAGTCGTTATCCTTTATTGCGTTAACCATCATTTGATTTAAATTTACAGTTTTATCATAAAGCTCAAATTTATCAAAACTGGCTTCAATTCCGCTGCCATCAGAACGCAAGCGATTGACCAGGTCATGAACCCATTTCTCATGTTCCTCTCCATCCCAGCTGTAGCTTATAAAAGCGGTTAGTCTCCGATTATTCAATGCCACAAACCTTCTTTCAGAGTGTATATGATCCTTGCTTAATTATAGAACAAACATTCGTTTCTCGTCACCCAAAATTTATCTTCAGATACCGAAAAAACCAGCTGCAAGCTTTATGAAAAATGACATCTATTTTTAGTCACACAAAAAGACCTGCCGGATATCCGACAGGTCTTTTGTGGGGAACGGTTCATTTCCCACTTTTATTTTAAAAGGACACTGAGCCCAGTTGCCCCGCCAGCCTTACTCCACCGTCACGCTCTTCGCCAGGTTACGTGGCTTATCCACATCGTTGCCACGGGCAAGCGATGCGTAGTAAGCAAGCAGTTGCAGCGGTACGACAGACAAAGCTGCCGTCAAGATCGGCAAGGTTTTCGGAATCGCGAATGCTTGATCCACGGATTTCAGCAGGCCGGCCACTTGCTCTTCATGCGTAATGGCCATTACTTCGGCGCCGCGGGCCTTCACTTCCTTGATGTTGCTCACCGTTTTCTCCAGAACTGCTTCCTGGGTTGCCAAGGCAATGACCGGGATTCCCTCTTCAATCAGGGCAAGCGTACCGTGCTTCAGTTCGCCGGCAGCGTAGGCCTCGGAATGAATGTAAGAGATCTCCTTCAGCTTAAGAGAGCCTTCCTGGGCTACAGCGTAGTCTTGACCACGGCCGATGAAGAACAGGTTCTCATGCTCCGCAATTTGCTCGGCATATCCCTTGATCGATTCTGCGTTGGTCAGCATGGACTCTACCTGTTCAGGCAGTGCTTCCATCGCTGCAATCACTTCAGCAACAGCTTCTTCTGTCATCGTACCTCGTACTTGAGCCAGGTACAGACCAAACAGATAGAATGCAATCAACTGAGAAGTATAGGCTTTCGTGGATGCTACGGCGATCTCTGGGCCAGCCAGGGTGCCGAGCACATCGTTGGCTTCACGGGCAATCGAGCTGCCCACCACATTCGTGATGGCCAGGACATGAGCGCCATGGCTCTGTGCTTCACGAAGCGCAGCCAGGGTATCTGCTGTCTCACCGGACTGGCTTACAACGATGACAAGAGTCTCGGGTGTAACGATCGGCGAACGGTAACGGTACTCGGATGCTACGTCATTTTCAACCGGTATGCGTACCATCTCTTCGATCACGCTGCGTCCCACAAGTCCGGCATGGTAAGCCGTACCGCAGGCCACAATCTGCACATTGCGAATGTTCTTAATCTGTTCATGTGTCAGTTTCAGCTCAGGCAGAACGACTTTGCGTCCGCTCTCATCCACACGGCCCAGCATCGTATCGCGGTATGCTTTAGGCTGCTCGTGGATCTCCTTCAGCATGAAATGATCGAATCCGCCTTTTTCCGCTGTAACGGCATCCCAATCGACACGAATCATTTCCCGAGAAATAAAGTTCCCCTCAATGGTCATTAATTCGACAGCATCTGCCGTCAGCAGCGCCATCTCTCCATCGTTGAGAATATAAACGTTTCGCGTATATTTCAAAATAGCCGGAATATCAGAACCGATGAAGTTCTCTCCTTCGCCAAGACCGATAATAAGCGGGCTTGCTTGACGCACAGCCACCAATCGATCCGGCTCATACTCAGTCAAGACGCCAAGGGCGAATGCGCCTCTCATGTAAGAGATCGCCTTCTGCACAGCCTTAACGATATCTCCGTCATATTCGCGGGCAATGAGATGGGAAATAACTTCCGTATCGGTCTCCGAAGCAAATTGGTGTCCTTGGCTGATCAGCTCTTCCTTCAGCTCTAGATAGTTCTCAACGATCCCGTTGTGAACAACAGAGAACTTCTGGCTTTCGTCCGTATGCGGATGCGAATTCACGTCCGACGGCCGGCCATGCGTAGCCCAGCGGGTATGACCGATGCCTGCAGTTCCCACAAGTGGGGCAGACTCCAGTCTCTCCTCCAGATTGGCAAGACGCCCTTGCGCCTTGGCCACACGCAGACCTTCATTCGTAAAGACGGCAATCCCCGCTGAATCGTATCCGCGATACTCCAGCTTTCTCAATCCCTCGATCAACACCGCTTGCGTTTTCTGATTTCCAATATATCCGACAATACCACACATAGTATGATTCCTCCGTTCGATTTCCCTATAATAGTAGGCGGAAATAGAACACGGCAGCATCTGTGCGGTATCAGAAAAGAAGAATGATCTATTCAATTATCAACGTTCAAAAAATCCAGCATGATATAGGCTGCTCAGTTGAACAGACATGAATGCACTCTTCTTCCACCGCGCTGTCGCATTCTAAATCGCACATTCATGTTTTGTAATTAGTAAGCACCTGCGGATACGTTGTAAGAACGGTCGCCCATTCCTTTTCCGTAATTCGCTTACGGTTGGTGCATAACCGAGAGGTCCCCGCCGAATAATCCGAACACCTCTACCTCGTCAACTTGCGTTCTGCCGTTTGGTTATCCCTATCGTAGCAATAACCAATCCCCGCGCAGGTACAAGCTCTGGCGCTTATGAAGCTTGAAGTAACCTCACAATCCTCGCTTTCTATTATTGAATGACATCCTTTATTATATTCATGCCTTATCACTTTGGCAACTCGGCTGCTTCTTAGGAGATCCAAGCCCGGCGTATAATTAACCCCATGAATGACATCGAATGACCTATCTTCTCAAGCGATGCCGTAAACCACCCTCTTTTCTGGCAGGACAAGGGGTATTGCGCTTTCATTCGGCTGGCTTCATGAAAAGCAGCAGGCCAGTGAACCGCATCCGCATAGTTCACTGGCCCTGACAAAAATTAGTCTGCTTTCCTTGAAAAACACACCCTTAGTCTTACGCCAATTCCCGTTTCACCACGTCTGCAATCTGCGTTACATAACGGTCGAGCTCTTCTTTGTCCGGGCCTTCCGCCATGACGCGAATGAGGGATTCCGTTCCCGAGGGGCGAACAAGGACACGTCCGTTATCGCCCAGAATGCCTTCAACTTCAGCAATCGCAGACTCAATAACGGTATTGCCTTGGTATTTGCTCTTATCGCCAACACGAACATTAACCAGCACTTGCGGATACTTGCGCATGCTGCTCTTCAGCTCATGCAGTGCCTTGCCGGAAGCTACCAACGTATCCACCAATTGAATCCCTGTGAGAATTCCATCCCCTGTGGTGTTGTGATCCAGGAAAATCACATGTCCCGATTGCTCTCCACCCAGGTTATATCCGCCACGGCGCATTTCTTCCATGACATAGCGGTCGCCAACTGCGGTTTTGGCCGTTTTCAGCTTCAAGCTGTCACACGCTTTATAGAAACCGATGTTACTCATAACGGTCGAAACGATGGTACCTTCTTTCAACTTGCCGGCACGGTTCATGGCATCACCGCAAATGCACAGAATGAAATCGCCGTCCACTTCCTCGCCTTTTGCGTCAATCGCAATCAGGCGATCCGCATCTCCGTCAAAAGCCAGACCGAGGTCAGCGCCATGCTGGAGTACAGCCTCAACGAGTTTCTCCGGATGAGTCGATCCGCAGTGATCATTGATATTCAGGCCATTCGGCTCAGCACCGATGGTGATCACATCCGCACCCAATTCACGGAAAAGCTTCGGAGCCAGCTCATAAGCTGCGCCATTTGCGCAATCCAGTACGATTTTCAGACCGTCAAACCGGTTATCAACCGTCGTTTTCAAATATTCCAGGTATTTATATTTAGATTCGTTATCAATCAACAATTCACCTAAATCAGCCCCGATTGGTCGCGGCAGATTATCTGTTTCCGCATCCATCAGCTCTTCAATCTTGAGCTCTGTCTCATCCGACAGCTTGAATCCGTCTCCACCGAAGAACTTGATACCGTTATCTTGTACCGGGTTATGTGAAGCCGAGATCATAACACCCGCATCAGCCTTCAATAGTCTTGTGATGTACGCCACCGCTGGTGTACTTACGACACCCAGACGAATGACGTGTGCACCGATGGACAGCAGGCCTGCAACCAAAGCCGACTCCAGCATAGCCCCCGATACGCGGGTATCCATACCGATAATGACGGTTGGCTTCTCTTTATCGCCAGTGAGCACATAGCCGCCGCAGCGGCCGATGCTATAAGCCATTTCCGCTGTCAGTTCTTGATTCGCAACTCCTCTTACTCCATCTGTACCAAAATATTTCCCCATGTTTTATATACTCCTTTATCTACTCTTCGTTATTATCCATCATTGGACGTTTCTGATCCCGTTGCTCCATCATTCGATCCGTCTCCCGGCGGATGTGATGGGTTTTCTCCTGATCCGGTGTTATCCGTTTCCTCATGAGTAGGAGGCGTTTCCGGAGTCTCCCCCTGATCAGTGCCTGTTCCTGTTCCGGATCCCGTTCCTGGTGAAACAGGCTTGTCTGTGTCCGTTCCCTCATTCTTCGAGCTGTCCGGCTCCGTTGTCACCGGCTTGGAGTTATCCTTGAGCTCTACCTTAATAACGGGACGTTCCTGATCCGTACGGCTAATAAAATTAGGTAGTGTGATCTGCAGCGGAATTTCGTGAACGCCAGCTTTCATACCAGTTGCATTCGCTTCTGCTCCGATATCTGTAGGTTCCAGACTATTAAGCAAGTCAGGCGCTCCGGTGAGCGTTAAAGATATTGTCTGCGTCTTTGGATCCGTAATAACAGCATCCAGGCCGGAGGCAACCCCTTTTAACGTTATCGGAATACCTGTAATCAACCGTTCACCATGCGATACAGCCGTAACATCCACCGTTACAGAGCTCGGCTCGATTTTCTCAAAACCTTCAGGCGGCGTCAAGTCGGCCGTAAGCACTGTTGTTCCCGAATTTCTAACTTCTCCCAGATTGATCGTAGCTTCGATATAGGTCTCAGCTCCTGCCAGCGCCTCTTTACTGCCAAACAGCTTCACTTCTTTTACCTTCTGCTCCACCTTGGATAGGACAAACCCTTCTGGCAGCCGTCCCGTGTATTGAAGCTCCAGCGGTAGGGTGACAAATGCAGGCTCAATCGGCACTTCAGCTGCTACTGTAGCAGGCTCAATGACAGCGTCTTCCATGGCGTTGCCTTCTTTATCATATGCTGTAAGTTTGACTCGTTTCTCCGTAATCTTCTCTTTGGCACCATCAAGCTCTACATTACCTTTGACCTGCCCCAGATTCGCCATTGACGATTCAGGCAGGGTAACCGTGACTTGCCTTGGGTCAATCAGCACGGGTGTTCCGGCACGGTAATCTTTAGCAGGCTCGCCTTTGGTTCCAATACTTACCGTCACGGATTTCCACACTCTCGGTTCAACCGTCACCGTAACCGCAGATGGCTCCATCGATACCATCTCTATGCCACTCGGGATGGAGTAGGTTAGCGGAAGTGTGTGTGTACCCGGCTCTCTGACTTTGCTCAAATCAAGCTTCACCTTATAGTCGTCGGTCAAAAGCGAGATATTGGATTTCTTTCCCCGAACTTCGAGATTTACGCGGTCCTTATCAATACCCGTTAACGCATATTCGCTGTCATCAAATCCATAAGTCTGAATCTTAACGCCTGCAATGACTTTGGTATCATAAAAAGTGGTTGGCGGGGCAGGCGCTCCGCTGTCCATATGAACCATCGCCCACAATAAAATACTGACAGCGAGTGCAATGAGCTTGCTTGCCGTGTTGTTCTTGATCCATTTATCCATTGCTGCCGTCCCCCTTCCGTTTCCAGAAGAACGTGCGTTTCTCCTTGATGGACGCGGCAGGCCTGAGCTCCTCATACAATTTGGAAATGAGAGACTCTTCCTTAATATCTCGAACCACTTGTCCATTCAGGGCCAGCGATACTTGCCCAGTCTCCTCGGATACGACAACTGAAATCGCATCCCCCACCTCACTGATTCCGATAGCGGCACGGTGTCTTGTTCCCAGTTCCTTACTGATAAAAGGGTTCTCTGATAGCGGCAAATAACAGCCGGCAGCTGCAATTTGAGCGTTCTGAATAATGACAGCTCCGTCATGGAGCGGTGTGTTCGGTATAAAAATATTAATAAACAATTCCGAGCTGATCACTGATCTCATCGGAATTCCTGATTCTACATACTCATTCAGTCCCGTCGTCCGCTCAAAGACAATCAGAGCCCCTATTTTGCGCCGCGATAAATAATTAACCGCCTTAATGGTTTCGCTGATTAACTTATTGGTCTCCTCGTCAATATCCGATGTCCGCCCAAACAGCTTACCTCGTCCGAGCTGCTCCAGACCACGTCTGAGCTCCGGCTGGAAGATGATAAAGACCGCCAACACCCCGAATGTAAAAATCTGATTCATCAGCCACTTTAGCGTGTACAGATCAAACCAGGTGCTAAGCGCCCAGATAACCACCAGCACCAAAATCCCTTTGAGGAGCTGGACCGCCCGCGTACCGCGGACGAGCAGTATCATCTGGTATATTATATAGGTAACGATAAGGATATCGATGATATCTTTAATGGTTTCACCCCAGGTCATATCTGTGAAATACTCCATACAGCAACCCCCGTCATTTCCTTTAAGTGCGGGCCCAAAAAATCCGTTTCCTCGAAAATGAACGCTTAACGATTCGACTACCGAACCAGCTCTTCATTTTCCTTCTGATCACACGGGAACTTTTTGAACTTCCTTTTTAATAACGCATGCGACTCATATATGTAGTATGTGCTCTACACTCTCTAGGTTATAACGTTAATCTTTCCGATGCAAGCGGACGCTCTCTGCTTTCCATGAAAAAGATCATAAATCAACAAAAGAAGCGCCATCTTTTCACTGAAAAGAGGCGCTTTTATCAGTAGGCTTCAGGTTTCACCTAGCGGTAAGCGGCATCTGTAAACAGAGTGGAGATCTTGTACCATATCCAATCCATCGCCCGATCTATGTCCTTCACTTGACCTGCTATATGTGAGGTGGAAGCCTGAAATAATTCTCCGTCAATGACGGTCACATTGCCATTCACTTGACCGTAGACCTTAGTCTTTCCATTCTCGACTGTAATATCTCCCGTGATGATTTGATCCGGAGGAATAATGACGGTATCTCCTTCAATCACCAGCTTTTCGAATTCATCACTCTTTACAACCAGCTGAGTATCCTGACTCCAGAAACTGATTGTGCTAAAGAGCATGACAACCAAAAACAAAGCTGCAGCCGTGAGCGCAGGATGATTCCTAACCCATTTGACCCAAGCCTTTTGTCTCTTGGGCTGCGGCAGCATACCCATTATACGTTCCGTTAAATCATCGGATGGCTTGGTCGCATGATGAGTTAAGGAATAAAGAAGCATATCGGTATGCTCCAGCTTCTCGAAGTAATTCCGACAGTCAGCACAATCCAGCAAATGCTTCTGCAATTCCAGTTGTTGTGGGTCGGACAAGTCATTATCCAGATAATCATGCATCAAAGAGACGGCTAATTTGCAATCCATTTGTGAGCCAATCCTTTCATTCAATCTCTTTGCTGGGTCTATACCCACGTAGGGGCATAAGACTTGCTTATTGTTCATACGTGCCGGAATCGGGGATGTTTCAACTTTTTTAAAAGAAAATCAGAAAAAAAATGCGGATACTGACTTTTTGGCATCGCAAGAAAAAAGCGCCCTTAAACGCGGTCTCTCTTCCTCAAAGAACGGCGATAGGCGTTTTCCCTCACAATTTGTACTCTAATTTTTTACGCAAAAATTCGCGTCCACGATGTACTCGCGTTTTGATCGTTGTTACAGGCAAGTCCAAAATTTCGCTGATCTCCTGCAGGGATAAATCCTGGATGTACCTTAGAATCATGATTGTCTTGTACTTGGCAGGAAGTCCGTCAATCGCCGTATGAATGATGCGCTGTGTCTCGGATAGCAGCATTTCACTCTCAGGTGTACGGTTATCGCTCGGGATCAGGGAGTAGCCGTCCATGCCTTCGCTTTCATTCAGGTCGGCGTCCAGCGAGAAAGACGGCTTGCGTTTGCGCAGCCGATCAATGCTAAGATTTGTACCAATTCGGTATATCCAAGTGGAGAACTTCTGATTCTCGTCGTATCGATCAAGGTTTTTATATACACGCAAAAAAGTCTCTTGTACGACATCCTCCGCCTCATGACGGTTACTCAGCATCCGGTAAGCCAAATGAAAAATCTTATCTTTATAAAGTTCTACGATTTCAGCAAAAGCTCTTTGGTCCCCTTTTCGGGCCAGCTTCGCCAGTCTTACATCCAAATTGTCCACCATAATTCCCCCAGAATGGTCTGATGGGTAACGTCTAAAAAAGCATCATTCAAATCGTAATTCAACTGTTTCTAAAAATCAACAATAATTCAAAAAGAATCCCTTTTCCCTATCAAAGACCATCACGTTGCAGCCGATACTCTAATCATCAGAGGTTATGCTGCTCATAGATGAAAAAAACGAGGCTCCTTTAGGGAACCTCGCCTTATACTATCCCTTTCAAACAGCTTTGTTATCCTGCAAGGATCAACCTGTATTACGAAGCCCTGCTGCAATACCGTTGATGGTCAGCAACACTTCCCGAAGCAGATCCGGATCGTCCTGCTCCTGCTCCCTCAGCTCGCGCAGCTCGTTAAGCAGTTGGACTTGCAAATAACTGAGCGGATCCACGTAAGGGTTACGTAGTCGAATCGATTCCTGTAGGACTGGCTGGTTATCCAGAATATCCTGCTGTCCCGTAATCTTAAGAACAAGCTCTTTCGTCAGGTTGAATTCTTCCTGAATCAGACCGAAGATACGTTCGCGGGCTTGATCATCCTTCGTCATCAGAGAATACTCTTTGGCGATGATCAGATCAGCCTTGGCAAGAGCCATCTGAAGGGTATCGATCAGCGACGTAAAGAACGGATAGCTCGTGTACATCTTCTGAAGCACCTTCATATTCTCTTCCTTGCCCTGGTAGAAGCTCTGCAAGCCCGTACCAGCCGCGTACCATGCAGGAAGCAGGTAACGGCTCTGAGTCCACGCAAACACCCAAGGGATGGCTCTGAGGTCCTCAAAACGGTCACTGTTCTTACGCTTGGATGGTCGGGAGCCAATATTCAGCTCTCCCACCTCAGGAAGCGGCGTGGATTCCTTGAAGAAGCTCAGGAAATCCGGATCACGGAAGATCAGATCCTGATACTTTTTCTGTGAAGCGGCCGAGATCCTCGAGGAAATCTCTTCCCATTCTTTTTCAGTCAATTCTTTTTCAGGGTAACGGGCATTAAGAGAAGCCGTTATAAGTGCTGAAGTCGCCTGGTCCAAACTGCGGTAGGCGATTCCCTTCAAGGAGTAACGGGAAGAAATAACTTCGCCTTGCTCCGTGATTTTGATGCCACCCGCAATGGTTGATGCCGGTTGAGCCAAAATGCTGCGGTTCAGAGGCATACCACCGCGCCCAAGCGATCCGCCGCGTCCATGGAAGTATTTCACCTTGATGCCATACTCATTGGCTGCAGCCGTAATATCTTTGAGTGCTACCTGGAGCTCCCAGTTCGCTGTAATGGCTCCGCCGTCCTTATTGCTGTCAGAGTAACCCAGCATAATTTCCTGAAGCTCATTCATGGCGCTAACCGCTTCTCGGTAGATCGGCAGGCTGAAGAGCTTACGCATAATATCAGGTGCGGCATGCAGGTCCTCGATCGTCTCAAACAATGGCGCAGCCTGCAAAGTAGCTATTACAGAACCGTCATTGTCCTTGCGGAAAAGTCCGACTTCTTTGGCAAATACCATCACTTCCAGAATGTCGCTTGCGCCCTCGGACATACTGATCAAATAACTTGAAATACATTTCACGCCGAACTCCTGCTGCGCACGGAATACGGTACGGTATACTTCAAGGCATTCTTCGGTGCTGTCGCTGTACTCTTGATAAGGCGTAGTCAACGGACGAGGATCGTTAAGCAAGTTATTAAGCAGCTCGATCTTCTCATCTTCACTTAATTGGGCATAATCCTGAGTCACGTTCATTTTACGAAGAATTTCGGCCATGGCATTTTCATGCTCTTGGCTATGCTGTCTGATATCCAGCGTTGCTGTATGGAAACCAAACAACTCCGCCTGACGAATCAGTTTTTGAATATACGTGTCTGCAACATAGTCAGCAAAATGGAAACGCAAGCTTCGATCAATGATATTCAAGTCTTCGATAAATTCCTCAGGGGACTGATAACGCTCGCCACCAGTCATGTTCTCATCAAGAATATGACTCATTTTAGCTAACATATATACCAGTTTTACACGATAAGGCTCTTTCTCATTGTGCCAAATTTCCATCTTCTTCAGTGTTACATGCTCGCGGTCTTTTTCAATGGATTGAAGCAATTCATCCGAAACGCTCACGATCGATGAGCTGAAGCTGAGGTATTTCATGAATTCACGCAAAATCCGCTGGTATTCACGAATCGCTAGCTTCCGCTGCATTTCAAGCGTTCTCCATGTTACGTCCGCCGTCACTGAAGGATTTCCGTCCCGATCGCCACCGATCCACGAACCGAAACGCAAATAGGTTGGAACGTGCCAATGGTGACCCGGATAATATTTACTTAGGCAGCGCTCCAGTTCTTGATAAACCTCTGGCAGAATGTGAAACAGGGTCTCGTGAAAATAATACATACCGTTTCTAACCTCATCAAGAACCGTCGGCTTACGGTCACGAAGCTCGTCGGTTTGCCACAGCGTAATCACTTCATTCAGTAGTTTCTCCCGAAGCTGCTCTCGTTCGCGGAATGTCAGTGTCGGGTTGTCCAGTTGCATCACATCGTCCGCTATCCGTTTATGAATATCCAGAATAGCCCGACGCATCGCTTCTGTTGGATGAGCTGTCATTACCAGCTCAAGGGATAGACTTTCGAGAATTTCTTGAACTTCTTCAAACGTAATATTGCGCTCTTTCAAATCCTGGACCGCACTTTCAATGGAACCTGGTTGAACACTCTCCCCGGCGGAACGCTCGTAATCGCGTTTGCGACGAATGCGATGATTCTGTTCCGCGATATTAACCAATTGAAAATAAATGGCAAACGCGCGAATCACCTGATGGCGAATGTCGGGCTCCAATGTGCTGATGATCCTTTTGAAATCTGCAAACAATTCTGGCAGGAATACGGATCGCAACGATTTACTCGTTTCACGAATTTTCTCAACTATATCTAAAAGCTCATTGCCACCTTGGTGGACCAGAACTTCTCCAAGAATATTGCCAAGGAACCGTACATCCCGCCGCAGCAGATTGTTGGAATTGCTCTTTGCGGTTACTGTAAGTTCAGTCATGCTACTCCTCCCATCTCAACCCGTTTCAGCAGTTTGTCTATAGGACGTAACGCCTTCCTAACATCATACAATAAAAGCGCATGAAAATCTGCATTTTCCAGGCGAAAAAATTAGCCAAATCGACAAAACTAATGATATTGATATACCCATATACCATGGACATTAGTCCTATAAACCTTGACCCAACTACGTTCTTTAGCACATTAACACTTCGCAGGAGAGTCGTATGAATATGTAAAAAAACATCACACACGGTGATGTCCTGCTTATGTATGGAGCGGGTGATGGGAATCGAACCCACGCTACCAGCTTGGAAGGCTGGAGTTCTACCATTGAACTACACCCGCATATGAACCCACAAAAGTGGCGCTATGCTTTGGAGCATATTCCGATTACTTTTGTGGAGCCCTACTCTTAAACAAATCGGGATGACACGATTTGAACATGCGACCCCCTGGTCCCAAACCAGGTGCTCTACCAAGCTGAGCTACATCCCGATATTAATCTTTTTTGAAAAATGGCACGCCCTGAGAGATTCGAACTCCCGACCTTTTGATTCGTAGTCAAACGCTCTATCCAGCTGAGCTAAGGGCGCAAATGGAGCGGACGACGGGAATCGAACCCGCGACCCTCGCCTTGGCAAGGCGATGCTCTACCGCTGAGCCACGTCCGCAAATAATGGTGCGCGTGGAGGGACTTGAACCCCCACGTCAAAGACGCTAGATCCTAAGTCTAGTGCGTCTGCCAATTCCGCCACACGCGCACAAGATGAAACAATGGTGAGCCATGAAGGACTCGAACCTTCGACACCCTGATTAAAAGTCAGGTGCTCTACCAACTGAGCTAATGGCTCGCATTTCAGGCCTCCGAAAAGTATTCGGAATCACCTTCAAAGCTTAACTTCACTTTTAGGATGAAGTGGCTGGGGATATAGGATTCGAACCTATGCATGACGGAGTCAAAGTCCGTTGCCTTACCGCTTGGCTAATCCCCAAAATCGATGAGTACTTTTATCTTGCCGATTCTCGTTAGAATCATGCATGAAATGGTGGAGGCTGAGGGGATCGAACCCCCGACCCTCTGCTTGTAAGGCAGATGCTCTCCCAGCTGAGCTAAGCCTCCGTATAAACTCACGGGATTCTCATCCCCTGATGCTTTAAATATAGTGGTGACCCGTAGGGGATTCGAACCCCTGTTACCTCCGTGAAAGGGAGGTGTCTTAACCCCTTGACCAACGGGCCACAATTTCATGATACATGTCCAATTCAAAAGCGAATCTGGAGCTTCCAACCGGGATCGAACCGGTGACCTCATCCTTACCATGGATGCACTCTACCTACTGAGCTATGGAAGCAAGTGGCTCCCCGAACAGGACTCGAACCTGTGACAACTCGATTAACAGTCGAGTGCTCTACCAACTGAGCTATCAGGGAATATGTACCGCTTGGCGACGTCCTACTCTCCCAGGACCCTTCGGTCCAAGTACCATCGGCGCTGGAAGGCTTAACGGTCGTGTTCGGTATGGGAACGCGTGGAACCCTTCCGCCATCGCCACCAAACG
>NZ_JBMOSM010000010.1:0-231781 GCF_049316025.1 Paenibacillus sp. NPDC058898
TGTATTAGGCACGCCGCCAGCGTTCGTCCTGAGCCAGGATCAAACTCTCCAATAAAGTTTGACTTGCTCATTTCTTAACTGACGAGAATTTGTTCAATTCTCTATTTCAACGTTCCACCTAAGTGGTTCGTTTTACTCACTCGTTGTTCAGTTTTCAAAGATCAACTTCTTCGTTCGTCGCCAACATTTTATCTCGTTAGCAACTCTTATATCTTATCACATCCGCTCGATCATCGCAAGCTTTTTTTGAATTTATTTTTCAAATTCATTTTGGCTTGTTGACCCAAGCGATTGTTTCGACCGTATTTCTTGGCCGGAAATATAATATACCATGGGTGGAACTAGAATGCAAGTCTTTTTCAAAAGTTTTTTTCATAGAATTGCTCTCTATCTAATATAAGGACCACTAAATATAGTATAGGCTGTGACACTCCTACAATAAAAGCCACATTCTTATCGGATATACACATGTGTGCGTAATGAGCAGATGTCAATTACAGTCCCATAATGAAATAGAAAAGAAACAGAACCCTTTTTCGCTCCTGCTCTTGATGACATGTCTACTCGATGACGGAACCCTTCTATAATAATATGACCAACTTAGCCCTCAGCTTTCCAACATCCTGTTATCTTAGTAAAAAGCCGTTCATGCATTTGTAGACATAAAAAAAGCGAAAGCCCCGGATAGATACCCGAAGCCTTCGCTTTAATTGTTCATTAGAATAGAATTCCGAAACTATTCGGCACCGAGGAAAGCGTACCGGATCAAAATGATCACAAACAGGATCCACATTAGCCAGTGCACCTTGGTGTCTGTACGTCCAGTCAGCTTGCCGAATACTGCAAGAATCACATAAGCAATGATACCGGCAGAGATACCGTTTGCGATACCGCCAGTGAAAGGCATCAGGATGATGGTCAAGAATGCCGGGAACGCCTGCATGAAGTCATCCCACTCGATATCGCGTACCTGACTCATCATCAGTACACCGACAATGACAAGCGCTGGAGCTGTAGCAGCCGAAGGAACAACCAGAGCAATCGGAGCTAAGAACAATGCCAGAATAAAGAGTACGCCAGTAGTAACCGCAGTCAAACCTGTACGTCCACCCTCTGCAACACCGGAGGTACTTTCTACGAAAGCAGTGATTGTACTTGTTCCAAGGAATGCGCCCGCGCTTACGCCGCCGGCATCCACGAGCATCGCTTTACCAAGCTTCTTCTCGCCTTCCTCTTTGTTCTTCAGGAGTCCCGCACGGCCTGCGGTACCAACCAATGTACCGAACGTATCGAACAGTTCAACGAATGTAAAGATGAAAATAACTTCTAGAAGACCCATGCCAAGCGCGCCCTTCAAGTCCATCTGACCGACAGCCAGATTATCAAATGAAGGAATCCAGCTTGCAGTACTCAGACCTGACAGATCGGTTACTCCCATTGGAATACCAATCAGCGTTGTCAGCACGATACCGATAAGCAAGGCGCCCTTCAATTTGAGAACCATCAGGATGGCGATCAGGAACAGCCCGATTATCGCAAGCAGCGTATCTTTGTTCTGAATGAAATTCCCAAGACCAAGATTGAAGGCACCGCCTGGTACCGGATGAGTAATATCCGTTCCTGGGTTAATGGAAGCCGTCACGATGTTGCCTAGCTTAAGACCAACGATGGTAATGAACAAACCGATACCGACCGTAATGGCAATCTTTAAATTGTTTGGAACCGCAGTCAGCAGCATTTGGCGGACTTTGGTAACCGTAAGAATAATGAAGACAATACCGGAGATGAATACTGCACCGAGTGCGGCCTGCCAAGTAATCGCTCCGTTCGAGCTTAATACAACTGTCATGAAATATGCGTTCAAACCCATACCTGGTGCCAACGCAACCGGAATGTTAACGAAGAAGCCCATCGCCATCGTCACAAGGCCGGCACCTACTGCAGTAGCGAAAAATACGCCTTCCTGCGGAATACCTGCGCCATCAGGACCCAGGAACAGATTGTTGACCAGCAGGATGTAAGCCATGGTCATAAATGTCGTCAAGCCTGCGATAATCTCGGTTCTTACATTTGTTCCGTGTTCCTTTAGTTTAAAGAAACGCTCCATTGTAGAGATATCCCCCTTAAAATTAATGACCGACAACATACAAAAAGACCCTAAGGATAAATCCCCAGGGCCATCGCTTGAAAAAAGAGCCGCAAAATAATCATTCGCATGCTGCCAGGCAGCATCCTTATCGAATAACCGGCTGCTGCTTTATGGAGCGGCGCTCCATAAACAGGCCGATATCTCGAATGCTGGACGAGTCCGCATCATTATATTGCCGCTCTTCTTTTCGTAGCGAGATCATTACGGTGACCTGTAGAGACTCCCGGGCCCATTCCCAGGATTATACGAAAAAGCTCGTTATTTGTAGTTGTCATGTCAGTTTCTACACATATTCTAGGACGAGAAGCCCAATCTTGTCAACAACAAAAGCGAATATTATACTTGTCAATTTAAAGAAATGTTCGGAAATTGATGCTTCGCCACCTATTGATTCTAGGACAACTGAACTACATACGACAAAATACATCATGGAATATTGCGCACATGATCACTGAAAACCGTTCGGGAGGTGTTTCACTCGATGGTAGCAGAAGCAGTCGAAACCGGATTGTTTCCCACGCAGGGGAAATTGGGATCGTGTGCTCCTCAGGAGAAACTTATTGCTATTTTACCGACAGCATGGTGGGTTTCACTTAATGCCTGGGCATCGTAGAGCCCTTTTTGCGAAAAAGGAAACGTAGCTCCCACTACCGATCTTACTTTTTTTTGCTCCAACAGATCTGCTATTTCCTGAAGCTGCTGACCATTGGGATCCAGCCATATATTTTTGGCAGTTACGTCGTATTCTCTTACCAACTCCTCATCAAAATCGCTGACAATCGATATGATTCGCCCGGTGTGTTTTTTCAACACTTTAAAGCTGTTCTTCTGAACGTCACCGCCCATCGTATCGAACACAACATCCACATCCGATAATACATCTTGAAATGGGGTCGTGCGATAGTCAATAATCTGATCAGCTCCAAGTGAAGCCAGCAGTTCATGATTACGCTCACTAGCGGTCGTAATAACGTAGGCTCCCGCTTGTTTGGCAAACTGGATAGCGAACATCCCAACACCGCCTGCGCCTGCGTGGATCAATATCTTCTCTCCTTTGGTCAGTTCACCATGTGTAAAAAGCGCCTGCCAAGCAGTCAGCCCTGCGAGCGGAACGGATGCGGCTTCCTCCCATGAAATAGCAGCAGGCTTACGCGCCAGCAGGTGTTCATCCACCAAAGTATATTCGGCATAAGTGCCAAAACGAGTCGTTTCCGGACGGGCAAACACTTCGTCTCCCAATTTCCAATCCGTTACCTCGTGCCCAATTTCTGAAATTGTCCCGGCAACATCCCAACCTAAAATAATCGGGAACTCCCAATCCATCATTTGTTTTAAATAGCCTTCACGGAGCTTCCAGTCAATTGGATTTATCGAGGTGGCGGCCACCTTAACTAAGACCTGATGAGCTTGTGGTGTAGGGGTAGGTACTTCTCTTTCCTGTAGTTCTTCCTTGCCCCCATATCGATCAATGACGATAGCTTTCATTCTTTTTCCTCCTCCGTCTTGGTTCAACTTCCTTTTAGGACTTGGCTCAACCTCCTAAACGCTCGCACCTAACTTTTGCACCTTTACGTATTATTGATCTTATTACACAAAAGATGCATACAATAAAACCATGGGCATCTATCCGTCTATTGATTACAGGAAAAAGTTCGTGTGGTACAACCACACATAAAAAAGCCTTCAATCCCACAGATGTTGGATTGAAGGCTTTTGTTTTAGTACAGCAGAAAATAAACTACTCCCACTCGATCGTTGCTGGCGGTTTGGACGTCACGTCATACACGATACGGTTGACGTTCTCGACTTCGTTCACGATGCGGACGGAGATTTTCTCCAGCACATCCCATGGGATACGCGCCCAGTCCGCTGTCATGCCGTCAATGGAGGTAACGGCACGGATACCTACGGTGTAGGAATACGTACGTGCATCACCCATTACGCCGACACTCTTCATGTTCGGAAGCGCCGTGAAATACTGCCAGATCTCGCGATCCAGTCCCGCTTTCGCGATTTCTTCGCGCAGGATGTAGTCGGAATCACGAACGATTTGCAGCTTGTCCTCCGTTACTTCACCCAGTACGCGGATCGCAAGACCCGGGCCAGGGAAAGGTTGACGGTGAACGATCTCATCCGGCAAACCAAGCTCCTCGCCGACTTTACGAACCTCATCCTTAAAGAGAGCTTTCAACGGCTCGATCAGCGTGAATTTCATGTCTTCAGGCAGCCCACCGACATTGTGGTGGGATTTGATCGTATGCGCCGTGTCCGTACCACTCTCCACGATATCGGTATACAGCGTGCCTTGTGCCAAGAATGCAAAATCATCAAACTTGCTGGACTCCTCATCGAATACGTAGATGAACTCGTTGCCGATGATTTTCCGTTTTTTCTCCGGATCGTCTACGCCTCTCAGCTTGGACAAGAAGCGTTCCTGAGCGTCAATCTTAACAACCTTCATATCAAACTTGCCAACGAAGGTTTCCATAACACTCTCAGCCTCGCCTTTGCGCAGCAGTCCATGATCGATGAACATGCATGTCAGCTGATCACCGATTGCCTTGTGAATCAACATGGCCACAACGGAGGAATCAACGCCGCCGCTCAGCGCGCACAGCACTTTTTGCTCGCCGACAACTTCGCGGATTTCGCGAACCTGGTCCTCGATAAAAGTCTCCATGCTCCAGTTGCCTTCACAACCACACACTTCGTACAAGAAATTCTTGATCATTTCATTACCATGGACGGAGTGACGAACTTCCGGATGGAACTGCACGCCGTACAGCTTCTTATCCTCGTTACTCATCGCAGCGATCGGAGCGGATTCCGTTCCTGCATCCAGCTTAAAGCCGGTAGGCAGCGATACCACATGATCACCATGACTCATCCACACGGTTTGTTTTTGCTCAATCCCTTTGACAAGCGTCGAGTTTGGAGCAAATTCCAATTCGGCTTTACCGTATTCGCGTTTCGAAGCACGTTCTACTTTTCCGTCCAGTTGTTGAGCCATCAGCTGCATGCCGTAACAAATGCCGAAAATCGGCAGTCCCAGATCATAGATGGCTGGGTCCACATGCGGTGCATTCTCGGAATACACGCTGGAAGGACCTCCTGAGAAAACAATGCCGCGCGGGGAAAGTTCTTTGATTTTCTCAGCGGGCGTGTTGTATGGCAGAAGCTCACTATAAACGCCAAGATCGCGAATGCGTCGTGCTATAAGTTGGTTGTACTGTCCACCGAAGTCCAAAACGACGATGATTTCATTAGGCTTATTCATTACCGGGCCTCCCTTGATTAATGAAATTAATTATACGCAACCCGAATTCATACCGTCAAGAAAGAGGGCCTTTTGTTTTCATGCCAGTTTTTTGACAATTCTAATACATTGGCGTAAAAAGAGTACTTTTTCGGTACGGGACCACGGTTTATCATAGTATGCCGCCCGCTCCCAGCGCTGCGCAAACTGCTCCAGCTCCGCCCTGAATTCGACATCGGCAATCGACAAAGCATTGACGTATTGACGCATGGTCTGCCCTCTTTCCACATCTCCAAATCTTCGCTGGAGCTTGTCCCAAACCCACACCGAGGCCGATACGAGCCCCTCCCGCCTGCTTATCGCTATCGTTCTGGCCATCCTCATGAAGGCCAAGCTTTGGCGCACGGTCGGCATTTGATAAACAACTGCCACAAGGATGGGAAGAATCAATAGTAGAACGCCCCCAAACATCACAGGACTGATGGCGGCTATCAAAAAGAGTACTTTAACGACGCCGTAAAGCATGGAATTCCACATGCTGTTCCAGTACTTAAGCCCGGCAGAACCAAAATCACCGGCAATCGGAGGAGTGGATATCTGCTCGATGCCAAAGCCTGGGGTCGGATCAAATATCACCCAGCCTTGTCCCGGAAAAAAAACCTCAACCCATGCATGCGCATTCTTTTGGGCCACCTCATAACGATCAACCGTACCTGCTACCCGCTCACCCGGTGCAAATCCGGTCACGTAGCGTGCGGGAATGCCTTCAGATCGGAGCAGGACGGTCATTGTCGTAGCAAAATGAACGCAGTACCCTTCCTTCGTATCAAACAAAAAGTGATGCGTAAAATCCCGGCCCTCCGGTGGCACGGATGTTTGCAGCGTATACGTATAGTTCTTCTCCAAATAGGATTCGATAGCTTTTGCCTTTTCATACCTGTTCTCAGCGTCCAATGTGATCTTCTGCGCTAAATCCCTCACCATGAGGGGCAGCTCCTCAGGAAGCTGCAGGTACATCTCCTTCATATATTCGGGATCGTTGTTAGTTGCACTGCGGAGCGACTGCTCCTCCGGCTGACTATATACTGTTTCTATCGTATAACCGGATACCGCCCTATCGCCTTGCAGGGACACCGTTTCGGACAGACTGTCAACGGCAAGCCTCGGTGTACCTCTCTCTTTGGAGAAATGCATCTCCTTTACGCGGGTAATAATACCTCCGGACAACAAAGATTGCACGGGGGTATCTTGTTCAAAAGTCAGCGACTGAACGATCGTCTCTCCAGAAGGACGCTCCCAATACGGCAGGATGCCGCTCAAGTCTTCGGATAGTTTGACGGGCTTGCGGATGGAAGGATCTGCATCCCACTTCCGTCCGTCATACCGGTTATACGTATCCCCCCGCCAATAAGTCGGTTCAGGCGATTGGGCGGTAAAATACAACGCATCACTCAGCGTCAGCGGACCCCCTAAATCTTTTCCCTGGGAAGTATATCCGGCAACCTGAGAGGCAGGAATCGACGGTTCCGCGTTTCTCCAGAGCCGATCCCCCCATCCCGTCATACGTTCCGCCATTTCGGATATCGTTAATCCCATACCCGCCGAAGGCTCGCTAAAAGCTCCTCCCACTCGGGTCATTCCGGCGATTAGACAGGAAGCAAGCACCACCACCAGACTCCAGCGAAGCACAGGCAGCCCAGACAAGCGGCCAGATCGAACAGGCTCAGGGATGTCCGCTCCCCTATGGGTTGCCTCAACGGTTTCCTGCTTCAGCTTAAGAATCAGCATCATGCCCTGGGCCAGCAAAATATACAATACAGCCCGCAGCATATCACGGTATATGCTCTCCTCCATGGCGGATTCGAGCACTGCTAAATAAACCAGCGTCGAACCGCCAAACAACCACACGGTTCGGCGATACAAAGCCAGCATATGGACCGCGGATACCATGATAGCCCAGCCGACAAGCAGGATGATCGTTCTCGTTTCCTGGCTTAAGGCAGTAAACTCCCACACATTTCCGAATATCGAAACGTCACCCGGAAGTATAGCCGAAGCATAATCGGATAACCATGCCAGCGGATCGCTATATTCAAACAATCGGGCACACAGCCAGACCACCAGAACGGCGTTCAGCGGCAGCCATACCCAGCCCCGCAGCGTAAACAATCCTTGAAGCAGCAAGAATAAAGCCCAGATGAATAAGGTTTGCAGCATAAGATGGCCGCCCATGTCCCCTGCATCCCGAAGTGGCAAGAGCCACTCAGACAGCAGTCCCATAACCGGCAGAGTAATCAATATGCGATGAAGAAGCGTTCCGTGCGACAATCGGGAGACGAAAATATGGGGTACACTATGGGCTCCGGATATACTGGTCTTCCGATGGCCTCCTTCCCTAACGGGCGAGCTTTCCGGTTCGATCATGGCCGGCACCTCCTATCTGCATTGGCTTCCCTTCTGTCGGCTGTTCATGCAAATAAACCAGTCTCCCGCCTTTGCTGAAGAACTCTCGTGCCCATTCTGGCTTCGCCTGATTCTCCATTGGACTATTTGGACTAACCCATGAGCTTGAATTTCCAGCCGGTTTCAAGCGCTTTACACTTTGCGTACAGAAGATGGTAACCTTTCTGCTTCCAGCATTCAGCAGGTTGATCGCTGCAACAGCCGCTCCCTGATGAAAAACACCTGTGATAATCGCCCAATCTGTATTCTTTTGCGAGGGAGATAGAGACTTCTCGAAACTTCGGTTCCGTAAAGGATCTTTCCCGGTTAGCTGAACGGAGGCAAACGGTACTAACGTATCCTGGTGCGCCTTGAACACTCCCTTGTATTCGATTCGCCGATCCTCCATCCCATCCCCATCCATACATAGTTGATAGGGAACTTTGTAGCGGATGAGCCGAGATACAAATCCTGCTGCCGCAGATACTGCGGCTTCAAATGCATCCTCCGGTTTCAAGGCTCCAAGGCCTGCATACCCTTGGAGCGATGTATCCAGGACAACCCCCTGTCTTGATCCATAACCCTCATGCGGCATGAAGGATTGCAGGCGTCCGAGCTTCGCGGAATTCTTCCAATGAATCCGGTTCATAGGATCACCGGGAACATAGTCGCGCACGCCCGATCCTCTCATTTCATTCCAAACCTTGAAGCGTACCCGTTCATCTTCCATGTCCATATCGCTTCCATGCATGTGCACCTGGGCCTCCGGCCACGCGGAGGGCCTTGGCAGCACGATCATGCCGGCTGTATCGCTTTCCACACTCCGGCTTGTCCTGAACCAGCCGAACATATCGCCCCATTCCACCTCGCTATAGATCGAAGACCAGACTCCGCGGGGAACCTGGTTCAGTCTGTAGGTATACTCGAGCCTTCGCTTCAAGCCCGGGAACAGCAGCTTGCGATACTCCCTGCTGCCGATCCGGTCGGTTATGATAAGCCACGGCACGGGCAGAAGGGAACGATAAGTTACTTGAACCGTCATCTGAGCAGAATCACCAGCCTGTATGCACGAAGGAAAGCTTGTATGTGATATGGTGATTCGGTTTGGGCCCAGCAAGCTCGTTAAAGCCCCGCCAAGCAATAGAATCGTGGATGCCCACCATACAAGCCGCAGCGATTCCCCGCCTAACCAAACATAAAGGCCCAACGAAACGGACCAGATGGCCACTCCTCTCGACCATTCCAGCAGACGGCGTCTCATGACGGATTTCCCTTGCGGCTTCGCTGGCGCGGCAGATCAAACCTCGTAATGATGGACTCCACCATTTCATAAGAAGTTACGCCGGCAGCGCGTGCCTCATGAGACAGATGAATCCGGTGGGTCAGCACCGGTACGGCAACACGCAGGCAGTCATCCGGGATGACATACATTCGTCCTGTCAGAAACGCAGCCGCCTGTGAAGCGCGAAGCCACGCCAATGTCCCTCTCGGGCTAATCCCCAGGGTCACGCCCTGCTGTTTTCGGGAAGCATCGGCCACACTGACCATGTAACGTTTTATGGTGTCATCCACAAATACACGGGAAACCATCTGCTGCATCCGGATGAGCTCAGATCCCATCATAAGGGGCTTTAGATCGTCCAGTCTGGAACTGCCCATCCCCCGCTCCAGCAGCTCCAATTCGCCTTCTATATTGGGATATCCCAGCGATAATCTCATCAAAAAGCGATCCAGCTGCGCCTCCGGCAGACGGCTTGTCCCTTCATATTCATAGGGATTTTGCGTTGCCAGCAGGAAGAAGGGGGCCGGCAGCGGATACGTATGGCCGTCCACAGTAACGCGCCCCTCTTCCATCGCCTCCAGCAGCGCGGATTGTGCCCGTGGCGATGCCCGGTTAATTTCATCGGCCAGCACAATATTAGACATCACGGGTCCGGGCCTAAATACAAATTCTCCCGTATGCGGATAATAGACCGACGCCCCTGTAATATCACCTGGCATTAAATCATACGTAAACTGAATGCGGCTGAAATCACAGCCGATTAACGCAGCCACCGACTTCACCAGCATGGTCTTCCCGACTCCCGGCACGTCCTCCAGCAGCACATGACCTCCAGCCAGTAAGGCAATCATCGTTAACGAGATTTGCTCCTCATGTCCGACAATGACACTCCCGATCCGTTTGGTAACCCTCCCCAGAAGCTCAGGTGCCCACTCCGGATGATTTGCTTCTTCAGCATGAACGGATGAACTAAACAAGAACATCAACCTCCAACCTATATTCATAGATTATTAGATAGCGGTAACTTGGAATCTTGAATCTATGAATAGGTTTTCCAAGAAAGCAAGAAGATAGACGTCATTTGCTAGAAAAGGATTGGCCTTTCCTCCATGATTTATAGCGTACGGTCCACATAGCCTGATCAGAATCTACACGAAAAAGGCCAGCCCGTTGCTCACGGCTGGCCTCCAATTCATTCTACTTACATGCTGACTTTCATCGTTCACGTCCGATCATCATATTAACGATTCACAGCTTTAATCATTCCAATTCCAAATCCGGTCAAGGATCACCGCAGCCTGAGCACGCGTAAAGTACGCCTTAGGCACAATGCTGCCGTTCATGCCGCTCACGATGCCCGAACCTGCAAGCGCCGCTGCACTCGATTTGGCATACTCGGCAACCTGATCCCCATCAGCAAAAGAATCCAGAGACCCCTGTCCTTCCAGCTTCTTGCCGGCTGCCTCCAGAGCACGCTGCGTCATCACCATCATGTCCTGGCGTTTCATTGGCGTGTCCGGCAAGAAACGGTTTCCTCCGACACCTTGGGCCAGCCCAAGCTCTGCGGCAATCTGCACGTCTTCGTAATAATATGCCGAAGACGAAACATCTCCGAACGCTGCCCGGCCTTCGCCCGAGCCCTCCAGCTCCAACGCGCGTACGAGTATAACGAGGAACTCGGCTCGAGTAATCGGGTTCAACGGATTGAATCTCGTTTCGGTCTCACCTTGAATGATCCCGCGAGATACCATCATTTCGATCGCATCGATCGCCCATGGCACATGCTTCAGGTCATGAAAAGTCTTGAACGCGGAAGCGACTGCAAACGTGCCTCCATGCGGCAGCACAGCACGAACGATCCCATCTGCGGAATTATATCGGCTGTTGGAAAGCGGAACCCCGCGTCCGTTAGAGTCGATATTCCAAACTATGATATGATTCGGTCGTGCAAACTCTTCCTTGGTTGGGGAATAAGGCACCGACCAGATGAGACGAGGCGTGCCCTGTTTCCAGGACAAAGCCCGCTCGCCAGCAAGAACCTCTACCCGGAACACCGGACGATCGCCGATCTTCTCGCGAAGGGCCGCATCCAGGCTGCCGCCCGACGCTTTCTCCAGACGCAGCGTTACGGTTTCCGTATCCGTTACACCGGTCCCCTGAATCAACACGCTTGGCATTTCCAGCGTACCAAACTCCGTTTGGACTACGAGAACTGCCTGCGGATTCCCCAGTAGCCACTTACCCGCCAGCTGAATATCATAGGACTGGGCTCCTTTCTGCACCGGAACGTCTACAAGCGTCCGCTTCGTTCCGTCCGTTCCAGCCACTGCCCTTTCCAATGCCTGCTGAAGCATTAGGCTCGAGACTCCAACCGTGATCCGCCCGTCATGGTTCCGGATTTCGAGTGAAGGCGTGCTTGGAGCTGGACTCGTACTGCTTCCGCCACCGCCCGCAGTTCCACCGCTTCCTACGTTACCGCCGCTGTTATGTTCGCCGCCGCTTCCATCTCCTCCGCCGGGAGCGGAGCTCTTCGTAAATTCCAGCACGCCGAATCTGGTCGTGTTCTGATAGGATTGGCCGGTCGGATCCGACCATATGGCCACGCTGTCTCTTGTACCTTGGCCGTCTTCATCGTTGTTCACCTGAAAATCGAACCCGATCACAGTCCCTTTCTGCGGTTTAATCTTATCCAGGCCGATCGCTGCTTCAACGACATATCCCCCGTCGATTACCTTCGCTGCGGATGTAAAGTTATCCTCGCCCGCATGACCGCCAAAGGAACGCACATTGTTAAAGTTTATCCGGTACTGTCCATCATCTTCTTCGTAAACATCCGTCTTTCCATTATTCTGATCCACAAAAATCTCTACCGAATCCTGCTCCCATACGTTGGAACTCGCATCCGATAACAAGCTGTCGCTAATGACGGCATAAACGTACAGGTGATTCTCATCCCACAGAGTCCGGAATGTAGCGGTCGCGCCGCTGATTCCCTCGACCCACACGTTTGTTGCCAGTTCCCCGGCATCCTTCCAGATACCATCGAGCTCGCCGTCAACCTTCGGGGTGCCATAGCGGGCCTGGGCCGATTTCGGCGCGGCAGCGAGCGTAAGAATGCCGAGTCCGGTCTGATCGCTCTCCTGGGCATGCCTTGGATCGCTCCAGGACACCATCGCCCCATTCTTGCCATGCTCGGAGCCGTCATCCGTACCGGAATCCGTTACTCTGATATCGAAATAAATGTTGCCGCCCAGCGATCCTTTTCCGTTAAGCGGAAGCAGCGCTTCCCCTGCGTAACCTCCAGCGGTCTCTGCCGTGTTGGCGGCTCCACGCTGAATCCGGGCTTTTTGCAGGGTACCGTTCACCACAGCGAAGATGTCAACCTGATCTCCCGGAGATATCGATCCGTCCTTCACGTCAACCCTGACATACATATGCTCCTTGTCCCATAATGTCTTAAATTCAGCAGATAACGATCCTAGCTGATCCGTCTTAAGTGCCGGAACCAGATTCCATGCAAAATCCGGTTGTCCGTCGATGACTGCTGTACCTTCAATAGCCGTTCCGGTCTTTCTCACGATTGTTAATCGGGAAGGATCGACCATTCCCCAATAAGCAGGTTTGGCCTGATATTGCTTGTCAAAAGGAAACGGGGCATCCTGGCGGCCCGTCCCCGCGGGACGATCATGCAGCCAGGTATGGTCGTCTGCAATCCCCCAAAGGGTGACATTGCTGATCCAGCCCCCCTCTACGCCTGCATGAGCGCCCATTTGGTCCAGCCGCTTCAATTCTTCAAACAGCTCTTTGTATCGATAGCCTTGCTTGTCGAGCAATTCCTGAGGAACGGTCTGGTAGACGTCGGTATTGTTCGTGTACACCGAAACGTCCAGCTCGGTAAGCTGATTGTCAAAGCCCGCCTCGCCGAACATCCGGATGGAATCCGAGATTTGCTGGATGGACGGCCCGCTTATATTGATGTGCGTTTGATGGCCCAGGCCATCGATCGGAACGCCTTCCGCCTTCAACTGTTTCACAAGCTTCAGCAGGTAATCACGCTTCTTCGGATTGTGCGTGCTGTAATCGTTGATGTAGAGCTTGGCCTCGGGACCGGCTGCATCACGGGCCGCGTAAAATGCCGTACGAATATAATCCAGCCCCGTCATCCGGTACCACTGGCTGTCTCGCATGCCATCCGGACGCCCTTCGTCAATGACCTCATTCACGACGTCCCAATCCCGGGCGTCATCCTTGTAACGACCGACCACTTCATGGATGTAAGCTTCCAGCCGTTGAAGGACAAGCGCTTTATTCTCCGGCGTGGCATCGAGATAATGGCCCTGATCATCCTTCAGCATCCATTCGGCTCCTTGCTGGTGCCACAGCAGCGTATGGAACCGGAGGTTCATGCCATGATCCCTGGCATAATCCCTGATCAGATCCGCATTGGTAAAGTTATAGGTTCCTTCGCTCGGACTAAGAGATTCCGGTTTCATCACGTTCTCGGCAACAAGCGAATTGTAATGGTAATCGAGAAGCTCCTTGTGCACGCCGGACAGATGCTTGGGTTCAACGGCTGCCCCGATCTCGAAATACTCTTGGTACACATCCTTCAGTGCGGGAATATCCGTCTGAATGGAGCCCGGCAGTGCTATCTTAATGTCATCGATATAGAAATTGGAAAGATCCGAGGTTTCCATATACAGCTTCAATGTTTCCATATCCAAACTGAAGCCGAAGGTTCCTTTCAGCTCCACCCACTCCGTGCCGCTCGCCGAGGCTGAGGCGAGGGTCGTATAGGATGTGTCCGCTGCGCCCGCCGCTTTGTTCTCCATCGAAAGCGATATTTTGACCGGAGCGGCAGGCGCCTGCTCAAGCCTCGCATAGGCTGAGATCGTATACGTTTTTTGGCTCACCATGATGCCTTTCACGTCTCGGCTAGGTCCGTTCCAGTTGTTTGTCCGATCATGGACCTTTAATCCGTAGCCGCCGCTATGGGCAGCTTCTGGCACAGCTTCTACGGTCTCCGAATCGCGTGGTCCCCAATCCATCGTCGTTCCGTCTTCAAAATCCCATACGACCGTATTCTCTCCGCCCGGTACCTCATTCCCCGGGTCTGGTGCCGGCTCAATCAACCGAACCTTGAATTCGTCCATATAATAAGCAGCGTCCGGACTGCTCGGGCTTTGCAGATAAACCTGTAGGGCTGAAGCGTTAGCATCGTATTTATAATGGCCTTTCACCTCTACCCACCCGTCGGCAGTTGCATCGACCGGACTGCTGAAGTTCACGTATTCCGGCTCAGCTCCGGTTTGCTGCATGGCAAGCTGAAGCTTCTGAGACCCTTGGGTACCCTCCTTCAGATGGACAAATGCGGAAATTTCATAGGTAGCTCCCTTGTCCATCCGATTCGTGGCGGCTAGATTAAACCCAGGTCCGTTCCAGGTCTCCGTCCTTCCCTCCGTCAATAAACTCCCTGTCCCTTCATAGGCATAGGTCGCGGAAGTCACCGTCTCCGTCCCTCGCTTAAACCACCCCTCCGTCCCGCCATCAAAATGATGGTGAATCACCAGATTCTGATCAGCGGGCGTATGGGCCGGTTCAACTGCCGCCACACTCCAGCTGGGCGGAATGAGCAGCAGGGACGCGATCAGCATCAGGCTGATCTTCCTAATGATGGTTCTCTTAGACACGGAATGCTTACCTCCTCATTCGTTGCATATTTAGTCTGTCTTTTATCGAATTCTTGGTTATTCTTTGACGCTGCCCACGTTCAAACCAACAACGAAATATTTCTGCAAAAACGGATACACCACCAGAATGGGTACAGAAGCCACGACCGTTACGGCCGCCCGTATGGACAACGGCGTTACCATGGCGGCGGCAGAATCCTGGGTCATGCCTGCTCCAGCGGCCACATTCGGATTGCTGTTGGAATTCATGCTCGACGACAGCAGCTTCATGAGCTCATACTGCAGCGTGCTCAGCTTCTGCGTGGACGACGTATACAGGAACGCGTCAAACCATGTGTTCCATGCGCCTACTGCAACAAATAGCGCGATCGTGGCAAGCACCGGCTTGCACAGCGGGAAGATGATTTGCATGAAGATTTTGAAATCCCCCGCGCCATCGATTCTTGCGGATTCGACCAGGCTTTCGGGAAGGGTGCCGATATAGGTTCGGATCACAATCAGGTTGAAGGCACTTACCATGGACGGCAGGATGTATACCCAGAAGCTGTTAAGCAAATTCAGATCCTTGATGAGGAAATAACCCGGGATCAAACCGGCGTTAAAGTACATCGTTAACACAAATACAAGCGTAATCGGCTTGCGGAAGGCGTATTCGCGCCGGCTTAACGTGTAAGCCAGCATCGTCGTCAGGAAGATATTCAATACGGTGGAGAGCACGGTTCTAGCGACCGTGATCCAGAATGCGTCATAAATCGTTCCCGAAGCGAATACTGCCTTGTAATTTTGCAATGTCCACTCTCTCGGGAGCAGGTAGATTCCGCCGCGGATCGTATCGTTCCCCGCGTTGAACGACACCGCAATCGTGTTCAGGAACGGGTACAGCGTCACGATCACGAGGAAGACCATAAATACGGTGTTAAACGTATTAAACAGAACCGGCTCCACGCGCGTTCTGACGATATCTTTCTTCACGGGAGCGTTTGCCGCATTTGGCGGGCTGAGCTGCTGATTTCCCATGTCTATAACAACCTCTCTTCCCCAAGCCGCTTTGCGGTCCAGTTGGCAAGCAGCAGCATAGTGACGCTGACCACCGTCTTGAAGATCCCGCCGGCCGTTGCCATCGAGTAGTTCCCTTGCGCAATTCCATACTTCAGTACGAAGATATCGATCGTCTCCGCCCAATCCACCACAAGCCCGTTGCCAAGCAGATACTGCACTTCGAATCCGGCTTCAAGGATGTGTCCGATGGACATAATCAGCAGGATCACGATGGTTGCCTTGATGCCGGGCAGTGTCACATGGAGCATCTTGCGATAGCGGCTGGCCCCGTCAATTTCGGCGGCTTCGTAGAGCGCCGGATCAATGGAGGCAATGGCAGCCAAGTAGATGATCGTGTTCCAGCCCACCTCTTTCCAAACATGGGAGCTCCCGACGATGCCCCAGAAATATTTGCCTTCGCTCAACCAAAGAATTGGCTCCTGGATGATCTGCAGCTTCATCAACAGATCATTGATGATCCCATCCGAGGCCAGTGAGGTAGCCACGATGCCTGTTACGATAATCCAGGACAAGAAATGGGGCAGATACGAAATGGTCTGGACGGTTCTTTTCCAGAATACTTTCTTGATTTCGTTCAACAGGAGCGCCAAAATAATGGCGGTAACAAACCCAAGCACAAGATTGATCAAACTCATACCTACCGTATTGCGCAGCACGCGCAGGAAATTGTCGTCCGTAAACAGGAACTTGAAGTGTTTCATCCCCACCCACGTCTGTTGCCCGAAGTCCCTGGCCGGCTTGTAATCCTGGAAAGCCATCGTCCAGCCCCATACGGGAACGTAGGCAAACAGGATAATGTACAGCATCAACGGGACCGACATCATGATCAGCTGCTTCTGATTTTTGATGAGGGTCCATGTGATGGGCTGTTTCTTCCCCCTCTTGGGATTTCGCATGGCTCTTTTTTTCGCTAAGGTCTCATCCATTTCAAGCTGCTCTCCCCACCAACCTTAATTTTAGAAAGTGGAAGGCCAATAGCTCGCCTTCCACCCTCTGATCTTCAACCGGTTATTTGCTCCAATTGTCGATTCTCCATTGGATCTGTTCGTTAATTCGATCTTCATAGGCTTTGATGTTGATCTTTCCGATTTCGGCCGTATACTCGCTCCATGCCGATTCAAAATCAGCCGGTTTAGCCAGGATGGCCTTCGGCAGGTATTTGGTAGACAGGTCATTCAACTTCGTATTGACCACCTTCGCGTCGGATCCTTCAACCAAATCGATGGTCCATGCCGGGTAGGCCACCTCATTCTCCGGCGGCTCGCTGAAGAAGTCCACGTAGCTGTCAAAGCCGTAAGCTTCCAGGAACTTCTTGTCGTATTCCTTCAGGCCGGCTTTATACTCCTCAGGCTGAGCCGCCGCATCCGTGGCGTTGCCGTCACTGAAGCTTCCTTCGATTTTCGGCGCGAAGCCGAAGAAGGCATCCGCTTTGTTCGCCAATTTCCAGGTCCCGTCTGTAAACGCATCACGCTGCTCCTGCGTTTTCATAAAGCGGCCTTCCTCATTCACGATGTAATCCTCGCCTTCGATTCCCCAGCTCAATACTTTCTGCCAATCCTCCATAATCAAGGCGTCGAGCAGCTTCAAGATTTTGACCGGATCCTTGGCATTCACGCTGATGCCGAAGCCATTGTTCAGGTTCAGCGGCCCCCGGTCGCGGTAGTGATCCTTGATGCTCTCGTCGTAGACCAGCGGAAGGCCTACATACGTTCTTTCATCCTTGCCCTGCGTAATCAGGGAATTCTCTGCGTTTTGGAAGTTCCAGTGCTGGTCGAACATCCCCAGCACCGTCCCACTGGACAGCTTGGCCAGATACTGGTCATAGTTCTGCACGAAGGTCTCTTTATCAATCAGGCCCTGCGCATTCATCTCGTTCAGTTTCTGGTAGTACTGCTTAGCATAATCCTTGTTGGCAAACACCTCGGCAGCGCCATTCTTAACGACGACGCCGCCATCGTTCGGATGTCCGATCAGATGCTGCGGCGCATTGAACAGCCCCCAGTTTCTCCAGTCATAATTCAGGATCTCGAACCCGATCGTCGGGCTGCCGTCAATCGTCGGATATTTCTCTCTATATTTGGCGATCAAATCAAAATATTGGTCCAGCGTCTTTACCTTCGGATATCCGAACTCCTCCAGCACGGCCTTCTGAATCCAGAATGCCGGACCCGAATACCATGTGCTGTTCAGCTTGCCGTTGAACACGCCATAATTCGGAAGAATATAGATATGTCCGTCATTCGGGTCCTTCATCATGTTCCAGTAGTCTTCATAATGCTTTTTCAAGTTGGGAGCATGCTCTTCAATCAGATCTTCCAGCGGAATATAAGCGCCTGCCGCTGTAAGCTTCGTATTTCCGGTCATCATATCCGGATAATCAGAACCGGCAATCATAACGCCCAGTTTCTGATTGATATCGCCGGCCAGAAACTCAAAGTTAAAGGTGGCGCCGAGTTCATCCTTGATTTTCTTATAGATTTTGTTATCCGGTGTCGGCTGCTGCCCAGCCTCCCCAATAAAAACGCTCACCTCAAATGGTTCGACCTTATTCCCGTCCGTCCCGGGTGTTGTTTGTTCAGCGGAGTCCTTTGGTTCCGGCTTGGCCCCGTTATTCCCGTTTCCGCCCCCGCAGCCCGTAAGGACGATGCTAAGCGACAACAGCAACACCGTGCTGAGCCGAAGCCATGATTTTGTCTTTCCCCCCATAAAAGCACCTCCGTCATAATGTGGTTACACCGTTGGTTAAAATGCCTCTGCGTGTAACCTATCTATATTGTAAAAGCGCTTTCAAAGGCGGACTATACTATAATTAAAGCATTAACCTTAAAAACTTTAGAACATCCTGTTCTTGAATTCATTCGGTGCCATGCCCCATCTTTTTTCGAAATGCTTAAGGAATTGATTGTAATGGCTGTAGCCGACCCTTTCGGCGATCTCACTGTTCTTCAGCTTGTTCTGTTTCAGCAGCGCGACCGCTTCCTCGATCCGCAAATTATGTATAAGTTCGTTGAAGCCGATCCCATTTTTACGCATCAGCAGTTGGCCGAGATAGACGGGGTGCAGATAAAAAAGCTCCGCCAATCGCTTAATCGTCAGATTCTCGCGGTAGTGCAGCCGAATAAAATCGTTAATCTCCTGGATTACGCCTTGCGATTGCCGGGCCTGCTCCTTGAGAAGAAGCTCGATGCTTGCTTCCCCGCAGCGTATCAGCTCCCTGAACCAATCGTCCAAATGGGTCGTCCCGTCTGTTAACTCGGTTATATTATTTTTAGCTGACAGGATATGATCTTCCCCGCCTCCAGTCTCTCTCACCAGGCTCTTGATCTTGTATAGAACATGGATGACCATTTTCTTCACGATGACTGGTGCAATTCGCTGCTCCCGAAGTCTGGATGCCGCCAATATGGTAGCCTCACGGAAATCATCCTTGCTGAGGAGCTCCACGGACCTGATGACCTCATCCAACAGACTTGTGGGGTAATGATAACGAAACGGCCGATCCCGTGCCTCCAGATAAGATATAACCCGTCCATTATCCGTATCATAAAATGTATGCTCGACAGCCTCCTTGGCGGTCCCGTAGGAATGATGGATCAACATCAGAGAAGGCCTCCCTTCTCCTTCACCCATAAGCACCCGTTGACCTTCAAAACGGCGGAGCAGCACGCGGATCGTGCCCGAGGGCACGATCCCTTTGTCAGGAGAATAGCCGTACACCAAACCAAGCCGGTTCGGTTCCAGATCGATGACATACTCCGAATTCGCTTGGGCGGACAAGCGGGCGACTTCCCTGACGTCAGGAAACAAGGCAGACTCGGCCTGGATCAGACATACGTTCCACTCTTGATGGGCGGAGGATATAACCTGAAGCTTCGACAGGCCGCTAGCCCGAAGCGGCATCTCCAGGAGTGATTGCTTGATCAGCGAAACATCCTCTTCCCTCTTAGCAATCACGCTCAGGCTTAATCTGCGGTGCTCCTGCATGAGCTCTGCATGAATCTTGCCGAGCTCCTCCTCGGCTTCCTCTGCGATAATAGGCTTCAGCATATAGTGATGGATGCCATGCCGCAATGCCTTCCTTGCATATTCAAATTCACTGTAGCCGCTCATAATGGCAAACTTCACGCCGCTGTCATGGTGATGCTGCTGCCAGGTTTCAATCATATGAAGTCCATCCATTAGCGGCATCTTCACATCGGTAATGACCAAATCCGGCACAAGCCCATGAATCATCTTCAAGCCTTCCACTCCGTTGCCGGCAGTTCCGCAGACGCTAAACCCCAGGCGTTCCCAATCGATCCACAGCGCCAGCCCTTCCAGCGCACCCGGTTCGTCATCGATCAACAACACTTTGAATGGCATGGTTCTCCTCCCCTCCGCCTTCATGTTCCCGAAGCTCCAGCAGCCGGATCGGAATCTCGAAGGAAACGGTTGTCCCTTGATTCGGCGTGCTGGCAATGTTGAAAATGACATGATCGTCGTAGTACAGCTCCAGCCGCCGATATACGTTTCGAATGCCGAAGCTGTTGCCCGAGAACTGCTCGTTACGGACCGAGAGAATAATGTCCCGTAGCTTGCTTTGCTCGATTCCCTTACCGTTATCCGTTATAACGATGCGAAGGTAGTCGTGGGCAACCGAAGCGCTTATGGTCACCAACCCGGCTCCATCCATCGCCTGCAGACCATATTTGCATGCATTCTCAACGAGCGGCTGAATGCTCATTTTCGGAATTTTATAATGAAGCGCTTCCAAATTGATGTTGAATTGATATTCGAATTTATCCCGAAAGCGGAATTTTTCGATTTTGAGATACATTTCGATAAATCTGAATTCCTCCTCCACGGAGACCAGATCCTCTCTCCAGCTCAGCAGTCTGCGAAGCAGCTTGGACAAGCTTTTGATAATATCCGTCACTTCCATGTAACGGTTCTTCGTGCAGACCACCAATATCGCATTCAGGGTATTGAACAGGAAATGGGGATTCATCTGGCTCTGCAAAAAGTTTAATTCAGCCCGAACCCGCTCCATCTCCAGGCTCTTCTTCTGAATCTCCAGCTTGTACACATTGTTGATCAGGGAGTTCATCTTCGTTGTCATCTGATTAAAATTCCGGATGAGTCCGCCGATCTCGTCCCGGCCTTCGTCCAGTTCAATCAAGTCGAATTTCTCGTTGCTCACCTTCTGCATATGACGGGACAAACGCTTCACCCGGTAATTGTAGGACCGGAGCATAACGGTAATAAAGACCGCCGCAACCAGCGTAACAACCGCTGCCAATACGAAGGTAAACAGCTGCATATCCAGCATGGCGCTCGTGATCCGGCTGCCCCGGTTGATGCCGATCAGCTTCCATCCCTTCACGTACCTGGCTGTTCCGATCGAGAACACATGCCGATCCTCTTCATCGTATTGCCCCAGATCAAACTTCGAATATGCGCTGTACTTCCCTCTTTCATAACCGCTGCTTGCCGACATAATAATCTCATTGTTCTCGTTGACCAAATACATATCCAGGTAATCGCGTTCCCGCACTATGACGTCATAGATCTTGCTCAGGTCGATGTCGATGCGAAGCAGCTTCTCATAGGTAGCATAGCTATCAAAATAATCCATCTTCTCAATGACGCTTAAATATGGAACCGTCGAAGCCGAGTTGTTTGCCTCCATAGCCCTATATGCCGCCACCAGCACAGGATGGGCCGAACTCTTCCACAACGCATACCAGTCGCTCTCAAGCACGTTATCGTCGATCACATGATAATTGCCGCCGGACACAATGGTGGAATTTTCGGTAAAGATGCTAATTCGCTGAATCTGGTTGTTAACCGGTATGTAGCTGGTTACCCGGTTCCGGAGCTGCTCATCAAAGGTCTCGTAGAAGTCCAACTGGGACTCATATTCACGGTCGAGCATTTCGTAAAGGGTCTTATCTGTGCTCAGCGCATGACTTACAGCGACCCCACCGTCGATGAAATTATGGATATCCTTCCTAGCCCGCTCCATCGAGATATCGAGGTTCTGCTCCTCTCTCTCTCGAATCAGCTCCGACATCCGATCCATAAAGATGAGGTTGACCACCAGAATAGGCAGCAGTACCCCAACGACAAAAATAAGAAAAAATTTAGTTTTCAACGGAATATCGTTCACGAAATTCCCCAGCCTGAACATCCTCTTCATGAAGGCACCCTCCCGGTTTAGCGCTGCTTGCTTTCAACATGATTCTTGTAATTCGAGGGCAGTATCCCGGTTGTCAGCTTAAACTTATGGATAAAATAGTCCGCGTTTGGGAACCCGACATGGAGCGCAACCTCGGAAACCTTCATGCCGCTACGTTTCAGCAGCAGCTTGGCCTCCTCGATCCGCTTGTCATTCAGATATTCCTTGAACGGCTTGCCTGCATGCTTCTTGAACAGCTGTCCCAAATAAGTGGCGTTCATATGAAAATGCCGTGCCAAATCCTGAAGCTGAAGCTTGCTTCGATATTCTCTGTCGACATACTGAATCACTTGAAAAATGGTGTTGTGCTCGTTAAGCTTTCTTAACTCGGCCAACTGCGAAGCGGCCTCGAACGAGAGCAGCCGCAAATAATTCTTTAACGCTGCGTTATGGCAAGCTTCACCCAGATGTCCAAGCTCCCCTTGCAGCCGGTTCATGAAAAGATCCGGATCTCCCTTCATCTCCGCGATCCTTCGGCACAGCTTCAATTCCAGATCGGCCACATCGGCTTGAAGAGCCCTCAGGTGGGGCAGGTGATCAGTCATGGCTGCATAAATCCGCGCCAAGCATGACTCGATGGACGCTTGTTCCCCCGCCATAATCACAGAAAACAATTCGTCTATCCATCCGAAGGGTAGCCCCAGGAGGTGCTCGCCCCTCCTCCACTCTTGATAACAAAACACGCCGCTTCTGCCTTGGCTCCGTTTATCATCACGCACCTCCGCGCTTTGCCTGTAAAGCTCTCCAATCGCCTGAATTCCTGTCCCCATTCCGCTTAACGCTGCGATAACCGGTCCTTTCAGCTCCTGGGCCAGAGCGGATTGCAATTGAAGCGCGGTCTCCATAACATCATCCGGAGTCGAATGCTCCACATGAAGCACCACTCCGATGCTCCCGCTGTTGTCCTGGAAACATCCCAGCGAGCTCTCGGGCCCATAATCGGCCATCCATTCGATCCAATCCACTCCCGTTTCAATAATCTCCGCCTCAATCAATAGGCACTGCAGCAGCGGCTTGCCCTGGATTAACATCGCTTTGCGCGCTTGCTCGGCCAAATCATGGCTCAGCTCATCCTGAATTAACCGGTTCAACAAATAATGGACGGCAAGGCCCGCCTTCTTCCGGTGGCTGCGTTCAGCGTCTCGTTCTTCCCGGATCTCATGGCTGAGCTTGGCAAGCACAGCTTCGATCTCCTCGTCATCTATCGGTTTCAGCAAATACTCGGCGACCCGTTGGCGCATGGCTTGATGTGCATACCCAAAATCATCATAACCGCTCAAAATAACGAATTTCGGAGGAAGAGGCAGTATCCGTTTACTGTGCTCAATCAATTCAAGGCCGTTCAGGACTGGCATGTGTATATCCGTCATCACCAGTTCGGGCTTCAACTGTTCCATTAACTTTAGCGCTTCCGGAGCGCTCAGAGCTTCTCCGCATATTTGAAATCCAAACCGGTTCCAATCGATCATGGTTCGAAGTCCCTCTAGGACCCATGGTTCATCATCCACCAGAAGTACATTGAACAATATCCTCGTCCCCCTTCACGAGCGTAATTATGTAAGCGCACCCATTTTACCTTATACTACCATACTAGTATATCTGTGAAAATATACTGCAGCTCGGCTGCTTTATATTGGCACAGTTCTCCTTCCGCCTCAGCCATGACCCTCTTCTGGAGCAGAAGCCGTTCTTCAGCTGACAAATCATTCACATGAAGCGTATTTGTACCTAGCTTGTACTCCATCTTGATTCTGGTCAGAACACAAATAACCCGTTAGCGGGTTCCTCATTCAAGGAGCTCCGCTTACGGGCTGATTAAACTCACCTATCCCTTAATCCCGGATAAAGTAACGCCTTCAATAATATATTTCTGACCGATGATATATACGATGAGGACCGGGATGAGCGCAATGGATGCTCCGGCCATCATGAGCGTCCAATCCGTTGAATACATGCCCCGGTACAAATTCAGCATCATCGGCACGGTAAACTTATCCGTGCTGCTGAGAAAAATCAGCGGGTTAAAGAAGTTGTTCCACATCCCGAGGAAGGTAAAAATCCCGAGTGCCGATAAAGCCGGTTTGATTAAAGGCAGCATAATCCGGGTGTATATCGTCCAGCGGTTCGCGCCGTCCACGATGGCCGCCTCCTCCATTTCCTTCGGAATGCCTCTGAAGAATTGCCGGAGCAGAAACACCCCGAAGGCGTTGAGAAGTGCCGAAGGGACGATAATCGCCAGATGTGTATCCAGCCATCCGATATTTTTCATGATCAGATAAAGCGGAATGATGGTCACTTGTCCCGGCACCATCATGGTAGCTAGAAACAGAATGAACAGCGGCTCCCGGAACGGGAACGTGATTTTGGCAAACGCATAGGCCGCCATGGAACAGGTAATCAGCTGTGAAACCACAACGATCATATTGATGTAGAAGCTGTTAAAATACGCGCGCCCGAACGGCAGCGCCGTCAACGAATCCTTGTAATTGGACCAGATGAACGGGTCAGGAATCCATTTGGGCGGCACGACGAATACTTGCGACAAATCCTTGAGCGAGCTGAGCACCATCCAGACAAACGGCAAGGCCATCATACACGCGCCTATGATCAGCACGATATGCAGCACTACGGTGGACATCCTCAATCCCCGATGTATCATTCATTTTCCCTCCTTCCTAAAGGTTCGACCGTCAGTCTTCGTAATGCACCCACCGCTTGGACATCCTCATCTGGAACAAGGTGAGCGACAGGATCATCACGAACAGGATGACCGCCGACGCCGTGCTCTTGCCAAAGGTGAAGTCCGCAAAGGCCGTCTCATAGATGTGATAGACAAGCGTATAACTGGCCTTCGCCGGTCCGCCGGAAGTCATGACAAACGACTGGTCAAACACCTGGAAGGAACCGATAATGGACATGATCGTTACGAAAAAGGTCGTCGGGGACAGCAGCGGAATCGTAATATGGATCAGCTGCTGCCATTTGCCGGCACCGTCAATCTCGGCCGCCTCGTAATAACTTCTCGATATGCCCTGAAGCCCGGCAAGGAACAGCACCATATTGCCTCCCAGCCCCATCCAGACGCTCAGCAGGGCAATCGAAGGCATCACGTACCTGGAATCCGTCAGCCAGGAGGGACCCGTTATCCCGAACCACTGCTGCAAGTACATGTTAATAAGGCCAAAGTCGGCGTTGAACAGCCACATAAACACGACGGCGACGGCAACGGACATCGTAATGTTCGGCATGAAGTAGATCAGCCGGTACAGAATCTTCCCGCGAACCCGGTTTAAGCCTACCGCCACCAGCATGGCCAGAACGATGCCTGTTGGTACCGAAAGAATCGTGTAATACACCGTGTTCACCAGTGCGATGTGGAACTCCTCATCCTGAAGCTGGGACACGAAATTTTGGAGACCGATAAACTTCTTGGCTCCCATGCCGTCCCAGTTCATCATGCTGATGACAAAAGCCGAGATGAGCGGGATCAATGAAAAAGCGATCAAGCCGATCATCTGGGGAAAGATAAAAAAGTAGCCCCATAAACCATCGGACGTCTTGCTCTTTAAGGTCGTTCTCCTCTCCGGAAACCGCTCCGGAGAAGGAGCGGCGCCGGAGCTTCCTGCAGGCTGCGTGTTCATTTCATCTCACCGTTCCTCCCCAGAGCTGGATCAATTCTTGCCGCTCTTGTAATCTTGAATTTTCTTGTTAGCCATATCCTGAATGTCCTTCAACGAGCTTTCAAGATCCTGATCTTTCAGCCATAGTGCCTCGAACTTGGACGTAATATCCTGGCTAAGCCCGGGAATACCAGCCTCGAACGGAGTCAGGGAATACCCGATCTCACGCGCGTCCAGGAATAACTGGGCATGCTCCGGCAGATTCCCTTCCAGCACCACCTCATCCGTTCCCTGTACCGACGGGACAGCATTGCCGCCGCCCTGCAGGCGAAAGCGTTGACCCTCTTTACTTACGTACTCGGAGAAGAAGGTGTATGCCGCTTCCTTATTCTTCGATGCCTTGTTCATCACCATGTATGCGGTCGGGATACCGGCCGGCTCGATCTTATTGCCGGTATTGGTTGGCCATGTGACCACGTCATATTCAAGTCCTTGATTCTTCTTGAACAGCGGCAAGTACCAGCGGCCTGCAGCAACGAATCCAACTTGATTGGACATAAACATGGCATCCCCGCCTTGCCCTTTTGGAAGCGTGCCGGAGAAGGTGATGTTTTTGGATTTCACGTTGTCGTACAGGAAGCGGAACGCCTCCATCGCCTTCGGATCCGAAGCCGCCACGAAATTCCCTTCGTCGTCGTATACCCGGCCGCCGTTGGAAGTCACCCAGCTGTGGTAGCTGTTCCACGAGTTATCCAGCACGTAGCCGTACTTTTTGCTGTCCCGGATCTTGTCCGACATTTCCTTGAATTTGTCCCAGGTCCACTGTCCGTTCGCCTGAAGATCGGCCGGCATCTCGGTAATTCCTGCTTCCTTCAGCACCTTCTTGTTGTACCACAACACCATCGGGTTACAGTCCACCGGTACCCCGAAGGTCTGACCATCCCGCACGGCTGCGCCCCACAAGCCTTCGAAATAATCATCTTTCTTGATTACGCTTTCCGGTGCTTCCATATACGGCGTCAAATTCTCAATGCTCTGATTCTCGATCAGTTTCACGACTAGGGCGTCCCCTGCATAGAAGATATCGGGGGCCGTCCCACCTGTTAACTGGGTTAATATTTTCTGATCATATTCGCCCGGAATCGGAATAAATTCGACCTCAATGTCCGAGTGATTCTTATTAAAGTCCTTCGTGAGCTCCTGGAAGCGGGTAAGCTCGCCGGGATTTCCCCAGGTCGCCCATTTAATCTTGACCTTCTCGCCGCTTCCGGGCTCCCCACCCTCTGATGTTCCGCCGCCTCCACACGCTTGGAGCATGGATGATAGTAGAAGAATGATTGCAAGCAATGACCCTCTCACCTGTTTCCTTGTCATTTCATTTCCTCCATTCAAACCAGATTTGGACTCGCTGGCACAGCTCTTGTAAACGCTTTAATTATAAAATTTTGGCAAAAAGTTTTTGAACGGATTATGTTCCGAAAAAGTGGATTCTTTTCGGATCCTAAGAAATTCCCATTATTTTCGATGCTGTCCCTGGTACTCAGCAGGCGTCATGCCTACCAACTTCTTGAACAGCTTGCTAAAGTATTTCACGTCATTAAATCCGGAACGATCCGCCACTTCATACACTCGTAGCGATGTGGTGGAAAGCAGCTCCTTGGCCCGTTTCAGCCGCAGATCAATCACATAGTCAATGAAGTTGTGCCCCGTGACGCGCTTAAACAATTCGCTAAAATAGTTGCGGCTTACGGCCACCTCGTCCGCCACCTCCTGGAGGGAGATCGGCTCAGTGAAGTGCGCCTTAATATATTGGACGGCCTGCAGCACGATTCGCTCATGCAGCGTGGATTCCGGTACGGGGTGACGCATGGCTTCCTCCCGCAAAGTATGGAGGCCTTGAAGCACCAGCTCTTTCACTTCCTCCACCGAGCGAAGCTTGCCCACTTCTCCGATTTGCGGTAACGGCGGGCAGCCGGGAAGATGAAACATAGCGAGCAAGCTCAGAAGCTCCTCTGCTTCCCGGAGGACCGCCCGTTTCTTCATCCTTCCGGGCTGCCAGCGCAGCATAATGGACTGCAGGCGCTCTTCGCTGATATCCATGTTCCCGACGGTCAGCGCGGCTCTTAGGGCATGCAGCTCAGCGGCCGGCCTCTCCTGAGCCGAATCGGCCTCGGTCAGAGGGAGCTCCCCTGCCCGAAGAATCTGTTGATCTTTATGAAAGAAGAGGCCTTCCAGGCACTCGCTAGCTTCTCGAAACGCTTCTTGCAGCTTATCCATGCCGTTATATCTCCTGCTGAGCCCCATCGCGCATCGGATCGGCAGACGGATGGCCGCTTCGTGCTCTGAAGCTGGAAGCCTTCCTGCATGCCGTAGGGGCACGTAGACAGCGATCCGATCCGTCTCCAGTCGAGCTGCCAGCGCCTCCGGCGCCTGGTCATATAACTGTCCCATTAATCGCTCGATCTCGTCATGCCAATCCTTGTGCTGAACCCCGGCCGCGCCAGCCCCTGGATCAGAATTAAGCTGGAGCACGGCCAGCAGATAAGGACCGTTATGGTTCCATGCTTCCAGCTTTGCGAGCGCACCGGGCTCCCCGGACAGCGCCTGAAAGAGGACTTTTTCCGCGGCCTTCTTCTGATTCAAACGCTGCTGCTGCTCATGCTCGGTCAAAATCCGCTGCATCTGCTTCTCCTCTTCCAGCTTCAAACGCATGCGATCAAGCACAGCACCCAAAGAGTCCGCATCCAGCGTCGGCTTGAGAATATAATCCGATGCGCCAAGCCTGATGCCTTCGCGCACGAACTCAAAATCGCTATGACAGCTGAGCAGCAGCACTTTCACCCAAGGACAAAGCTCCCTTGTCCGGCGGGTCAGCTCCAAACCATCCATGACCGGCATCGCGATATCCGTGATCAGAATGTCCAGATCCCCGTTCAGAATCCATTTCATGGCCCGCTGTCCGTTGGAGGCCTCGCCCACAAGCCGGTAACCATATTTCTCCCAATCGAAGGTCGATCGAAGTCCTGTACGTGCGATCGCTTCGTCATCCACGAGCAGCACTCTGTACATAATCGTCCCCCCTTTGCCTCGCAAATGTTATCGTGACCCGCGCTCCTCCGCCTTCCGGGCTTTCTACCCATACCCCGTAGCGACTGCCGTAATACAACTGGACCGTTTGGTGAACATGACGCAGCCCGATGTGGGTCATGCCTTGCTTGGAGTGATCCTGCTCATACGACAGCAGTCCGGCTATTCGTTCGGGCTTGATGCCGATTCCATTGTCCTCGATCCGAACCATGACATCCTGCTGGTGCGATGTTATTCGAATCGTGATAACGCCAGGATCATCAAGCGGGGCGATCCCGTGAAAGATCGCATTCTCCACAATCGGCTGCAGCAGCATCCGGGGAACATAGAGATCCTCCATTGGCTCGGGACATTCGATCCTCAGCTCAATTTGATGGTCGTATCGGTAATTCTGGATGATCATATATTTCCGAAGCAGCTCCAGTTCATCTCCAAGGCGTATGAACACCCCATTGCGCTCCAGGCTCCCCTCCAGCAGCTGAACAAGGGCCGTAACCGATCGATCCACGTCATTCGTCCGGTTCAGCTTGGCCATCCAGCGAATCGAGTTCAGTGTATTGTAGAGAAAATGAGGGTTGATCTGATACCGCAGCGCGCGGATTTCCGCCTTTTTTTTCTCGGATTCCTCCGCGGCGATTCGCCGGATCAGCAGATCGATCTGCTCAATCATTTTGTTGAAGCTTCTGCCCAGCTGACCGATTTCACTGGGACCCACATTCTTGCTGCGGACCGATAAATCGCCTGCTTCGCTTCTGCGCATCAAGCGGCTTAAATGAACGAGCGGATTGCCGATCCTCCGCGTCATGAAATAACCGATCCCGATCGCTGCCAGAATCGATCCGAATACAATCCAGACCGTGAAACTCCGGATGCTGGCGGAATCGGCCGTCAATTCCTTAAGCGGCACCATGCCGACCACATGCCAGCCGTTGTTCAGGCGCGAAGGGATCATCAGCGTTTTGTTGTTGTTCAGGTTGTATTCCGTCAATCCCGAGGGCAGCTTGATCTGGGACGGCTTCCCGTACATGGAAGGATCGGGATGGTAAAAGTAACGATTCTCGTCATTGGCCACGTACATATACCCCGTGTTGCCGAATTGGACATGGTTTAATTCATCGATCAGGACATCCCCCATAATCTCGATGAACATCACCCCGACGATCTCCCCCGTATCCCAGCTCCGGATTGCCCGGCCCAGCCCAAACACGGGAAATCCCATTCCCGTTTGCTTCAGGTAGGAGGTATCCGACAAGCCGAACCATACCGCCTGCCCGTTCGCCTCCAGTATCGCTTGATACCAAGGAGAATCCCACTGGTCCGGGATGGACATCAAGGAATCGGCGCTCAGGACCGAATTGTTCCGCTGCACGTCAAACACATACACGTCCAATATCTCCGGCGAATTAATCATGATGGAGGTCAACAGATCCTTTCCCTCCTTCACCTTCAACGTCAGGTCGTATTTACTGATATCCTGATCCTCGAGGATGCCGTGAACCACTTTGCTGTTCAGCACCATCATCGATGAGTCATCCAGTTTCTTGAAGAACATATTCAGCTTGTCACTGACTTGGGTGATCGTGAGGGAAGCCACTTTACTGACCTGCTCCTCCACGATTGAGGCTGACTTGTGATACGACAGGAAACCCATGATGAGAACCGGGAGTGTGGTGCCGATGAAAAAAAACAAAAAAAGTTGAATGACAATGGAATGAAGACGATGATATCCCCGCATACATGCTCCCTCCGTTTCATAAAATGAAAACTGCGAACCTTTTGTGATAGCGCTTACATAACTGTTTAAACTTCTTTCTTCTTCCTTTTGGACTTTCACCTTTCAGTCTCTCCCTTACCTCCTTCTCTAACATCCCGCTCTGGAGCACGCGTGTGAAATCCCTTGGTATTCCTCGCTCCCGGGTGTAACCATCGTATTATGTTTTCATGTCGATGTCCCTAAGTCCATCTGCTTATGTTTGGGCTGCAAAATAAAAAAAGATGGACCCGAAAACTCAGGGTCCATCTCTTTATATGTGAATATAATGCCGCCTTCTAGGCTTAGTAAGCCAGTGTAAACAAACCATTGATGTGGGATAGGTAACGCATGTTACTTGCTTCTTTCATCAAGGTTGCAGGCAGACCCTTCAATTGGGTCTTGTTAGCACCAATGGTACCGATGGCATCTTTACGTCCCAAGCTGCCGAGCGTACCGGAGAATACCGGTGTGAACGAAGCTGGTACGCCGCCATTCAATTGAGCGAAGATGTTGTAGCCGATCAGCTCGCCCATTTGCCATGCCAGCTGTGCTGTTGGCGGGTATGGACGACCTTCCGGTCCCATAACAACCGCGCTGTCACCAGCAACGTATACGTCAGGGTGGGATGCGGATTGCAGGAATTCGTTAACAACTGCACGACCACGGTTGACTTCGATGCCGCAGTTAGCCACAACGGAATTACCCTGTACGCCGCCAGTCCATATCAATGTGCTGGTTTCGATCGTGCTGCCGTCTTTCAGTTCAACGGTAGTGCCATCCATTTTGGTAATCGGCAATCCGGTCAGGAAGTTCACGCCGCGTTTTTGCAGGCTTGTTGTTGCGCGGTCAACCAGTTCTGCAGGGAAGCCTGGCAGAATGGAAGGAGCTGCTTCAACACAATAAAGCGTGATTTCTTGTGGATCGATACCGTATTTGCGAGCCAGCTCGCTTTTCATATCGGCATATTCACCAACAAGCTCAACGCCTGTCAAGCCGCCGCCGCCAACAACGATGGTAGCGTCCGCTTTGTTTTTCGTTTTGCTATATTCCGCAATACGGGATTCCACATGAGCACGCAGACGGTTAGCATCGTTCACGGACTTCAGGATAAAGCTGTTCTCTTGCAGTCCTGGAATGCCGAAGAAGGCCGTTTCGCTGCCCAGTGCGATAACCAGGGCATCATATGTGAAGTTTCCGCCGTCATCAAGGGAAATCGAACGCTCATCCGGCTTGATTTCCTTAACGTTGCCGATGCGCAGGTCAACGTTCGCGCCACGCAGAAGCTTATCGAGCGGCAAAGCTACTGCTTTCTCTGCGATGTTGCCTGCTGCCAGACGGTGCAATTCCGTAATGATCTGATGGGTTGGGAAACGGTTGATCAGCGTGATTTTTGCACCAGCACCAAAATGCTCGCGTGCAGAAAGCGCACTAAGCAAGCCGCCATAGCCTCCGCCCAAAATTAAAATATGTTTAGACATGACCATCCTCCGTTCTTCGTATGATTTATGGATTAACGCTTGTTTTGTTGGTCGCGCTCGTTAAGAACGTCCAAAAAAGCCTGAGCATAGCGAAGACCCTTTTGAACCTGAGGATCTTTCAGCATTTTCATCAGACCAAATACGCCAATCTGAGCTTGGTCGCCTTGAGCGTGTACACGGTCTCCGGCTTCGATAGCTGCAGATGCAACGCTTTTCGCTGCTGTCGTGACCGGCTTCGCGAATCCGCTAAGGGAAGCCATGGTGTCTTCCGCAAGCACGGGATCTGTAGCTACGGATTTACCGAAGTCATAAGCTTTAGTCATGACGGTCAGCATTTCTGCAAGTTTTGGAAGATTGTCCACGAGAGTTGTGAGGGATTCCTGAACCTCGGGCTTGAGCAGTTGTTCGAGCAGCACATCAGGACGGCTGGACGCCGCAGCTTCTTGGTTTCCTACAACATTTTCCGGAGTTTCGGACGGCTGTGGAGAAGATGTTTCTGTCATAAAGAATTGCCTCCTTTTCTTTAAGTGAATTCCCAAGATGGACTTGGCGACGATCGAACCGGTTAGCTTTAATTTTGGGATAACCGGTATCTATTATGCATCACTTACAAAAGTGCGAACTTAAGGGTGACTCACTATCGCCAAAAATAAAGCAGGGGGAAACTTCCCCCTCCTTTATTCTGAAACAATCTTAGGGATTGTGATAAATATCTCTAAGTACTAGTCTATAACTTGTGAAGCATAATTACAAACATAAAATGCAATTTTCGACTACAAAGTTAGAACGCGATACTCGCTTTCTTCATATGTCACTCTTGTAACAGGGCGGCCGGAAAAGTCAAGCGCTTCCCGAAGCGGAATCCAAGCAGTACCGCCGATTAAATGAACATCCGAAGACACCGGTTTGCCCCCTGTTTGCATGGGGAATAGCAAGCCGCCAACCGGGTCTGCTTCCCAGCGATTCCCTGCCAGCGTCACCTGCACGGTCTTGTTGTGAGACTTCCAGGACACGCTTCCGCCGAGCCGCTCCACCAGGGCGCGCAGCGGTACCATCAACCGGCCGTCCACCATTTTGTATTCCCCTGCCGCGAACGCAGTCTCCATTCCTCCGAATTCCACGGCCAGCGTTCGCCCAGTCTCAAATAGCGCGGCATTGGCTGCGACATGCTCCTCGATCCATTGCTTTGAAGGCTGCGAAACCTTACGTGCACTCTGCTGGGCACGAAATTGAACGGGCTGAATTTCCGGAGATAGTACATCAAAGGCATAGCCTTGCTTTTTATAATAAGAAATGATGTCCGGCAGAGCCTTTACGCTTTCGGCATGACCTCTACCGTCATGAAGAAGCACAATTGCCTCATTGCCGTTCACTTTCGTGGTTGCCCCTTTTACGATGTCTTTAACCGGGACGCCTCGATACCTGGAGTCGCCGCTGTCGACGTTCCAATCGAATACATGATAGCCCCCCTGCTTCATGAATTGAAAATAGGCTTCGTCAAAATGGCCGGCCGTTCCCCCGGGAGCTCTGACCAGCTGCGGCCGTTCCCCCGTAATTAAACGAATGATTTCCTCCGTTTTCTTAATCTGTCCCCAGAAATCCTGAAAACGCCCGTAGAGCTTGTCATAACGATGATCATATGTATGATTCCCGATCACATGGCCCTCCTCATAGATGCGGTTAATAATCTCGGGACGGGTCTCCGCTTCCTTACCCAGTACAAAAAACGTGCCTTTAATTCCTTCTCGCTTCAAAATATTCAGCACATCAAGCGTCAAATCCGATGGCCCGTCATCAAATGTCAGGTATACCGTTTTGTCACTTTGTTTCTTATATTGAACAGGTGCGGCGTTCACAGCCGATGTATTCTTGTATGCAGTCGTAACGATAGGCTTGCTTGACGCTTCCGGCTTCACCTGTATATCCTGCCCAGTCACTGTCATTGGCGCTGCTGCCAGAGGCGCGTGTTCCATATATATGTCAGTCGGCTGCTGGACCTCAAGCCCCATACCGATCATGATGAGCACTGCCAATACGCCGAAAAATACCGCAATTGATGTTACCCGCACCATATTTTTCATTATCAACTCTACCTCCATCGTTTCTATGAGTTCGGCTTCCTGATAGATTATATGGAGGGTGTTTCAAAAAAAGACTAGAATTTGAGTAAACTGAATTCATTATTCCTCTGGTCTTATTTGTTAAAAAAAGGTCCCTTATCATGCCTGTCCAGGCATGCTGAGGGACCGTTCTTCATATAGCTATGACAGCACGGCTGTGAGAACCGCTTCGACATGACCTTTCACTTTTACTTTCCGCCACTGGCCTGCAAGCTTTCCCTGCTCATCAATCAAGAAGGTAGAGCGTACAATACCCATATACTCGCGGCCGAACATCTTCTTCATCTGCCATACGCCAAATATTTCGCTTACCTTGTGCTCTTCATCAGACATGAGCAAATAGGGAAGGCTATGCTTATCAATGAATTTGGCATGGGATTTCAGTGGATCCGGGCTAATCCCGATCACCACTGCGCCAGCTTGCTCCAACGCACCATAGTTGTCCCGGAAGCTGCAAGCCTCCTCGGTACAGGTTGGGGTCATATTTTTCGGATAGAAGAACAGCACGACTTTACGTCCGCGAAAATCGCTTAATGCTACCTTCTCCCCGTTCGAAGCCGGAAGTGAAAAATCCGGCACCTGGCTTCCGACTGTCAACTGCGTTTGATCTACGATAAGGCTCAACTCCTACTGTACGGACTTTAGTCCCGAAAATTGATTGTCTTTTCGAAAAAAATTATAATAGAATGAATGTCGAATGTTCAAATGTTCTATCGAATTTATTCATCAGCGTAATCCGAAAGGAAGAACACAATGACCAAAAAAACAAAGAAGACGATTATATGGAGTGTCAGCCTCATCCTCGCCGCTGTTATTGGTTACGGCATTTATTATGCGGCGTCGTTCTACGACGGCTTGCAAAGTCTTCAGAAATCAGGTGATTCCTCCCCTTTTCGCGAAATTGAAAAGGTAGATGCCAAGGTTCCTGCGCCACCCGAGTGGGAAGGAACGGAGACGGTTAACATTCTGCTGATGGGCGTTGATGCACGCGGTTTTGAGGAAGGCGAAATTCCTCGTTCCGACAGTATGCTTGTTGCCTCGATTGATCCGGTGAAGAAAAAAATGCACTTATTCTCTATTTTGCGCGATACTTACGTAGAAATACCCGGATATGACCGAAACCGAATCAATACGGCCATCACGCACGGCCCGAATACGGCCATGAAGGCTGTAGGCGATCTGCTGGGCATTCCGGTTCAATACTACGTCTATACGGATTTCCAGGGTTTCATGAAGCTGGTTGATTCCGTCGGCGGGGTTGATTTCTATGTTGAGAAGGACATGAATTATTCCAGTAAAGCAGACAAAAACGAATACGACATTGAATTGAAGCAAGGCATGCAGCATCTAGATGGCAACACGGCGCTGCAATATGTCCGGTTCCGCTATGATGCGATGGGCGACTTTACCCGCACCGAGCGGCAGCGCGAGCTTTTGAAGGCCGTAGCCAAGAAAATGCAGACCACCACGTCCATCATGAAGCTTCCGGACATTCTGAAGTCCGTCAGCCCATATATTGATACCAATCTCGATGTCGAGGATATGTGGAAGCTTGCGAACGTTGCCTATAAGAGTAAAATGAGTGGCAGCGAACAGGTTCCTCCGATGAAACTCCTGAAGGAAGAACATATCGGCGGTGCTGCCGTTCTAACGGTAGGCAATCCGGATACGCTTAAACAGTATATCCAGGACATCTTAAATCCGCCAACGCCTGACCCTGAAACCGGAGGCAGCGAAGGTACGGAAAACAATTCTGAGACCCGTGGTTCTGAGAACAACGATTCTGAGAATGGTAATTCCGAAAGCTCCACTGCCCCATCTGCAACAACGGATCGTAACTAATACACTTACAGCAAGCAGGACAGGACGCTACGTCATTTTAGCTTCCTGTCCTGCTTCATGAAGAAAGGAAGTTTTACTATCATGGCAACATCAAGAAACCGTTCCGAAACTCTGTATCAAGAAGCGCTGCAGCATATCGTAGGCGGCGTAAACAGTCCCTCCCGTTCCTTTAAAGCCGTAGGCGGTGGTGCCCCCGTCTTTATGAAACGCGCAAGCGGAGCCCACTTCTGGGACGAGGATGGCAACCGTTATATCGATTACTTGGCGGCTTATGGTCCGATCATAACCGGACATGCCCATCCGCATATTACGGCTGCAATCACAACAGCAGCTCAAAACGGTACTCTTTACGGGACGCCAACAGAGCTTGAGATCACCTTAGCCAAAATGCTGAAGGCCGCCATTCCGTCCATGGATAAGGTGCGTTTCGTCAATTCCGGTACCGAGGCGGTCATGACCACGATCCGGGTCGCCCGCGCCTACACCAAGCGCAACAAGATCATCAAGTTCGCCGGCTGTTACCACGGCCATTCCGATCTTGTCCTCGTGGCAGCAGGCTCCGGCCCTTCCACCCTTGGTATTCCGGACAGTGCCGGGATCCCGGCCAGCATTGCGACGGAAGTCATTACCGTTCCGTTCAATGATCTGGAAGGCCTGCGCGCTGCCCTCGACGCATGGGGCGATGATGTGGCTGCCGTTATGGTAGAGCCGATCGTCGGCAACTTTGGGATGGTGATGCCGAAGCCGGGTTTCCTCGAAGGCCTATGTCAGATGACGCACGACAACGGCTCACTGGTCATCTATGACGAAGTTATCAGCGCTTTCCGCTTCCACTACGGATCTACCCAAACCTATGCGGGTCTGGCCAATCACGAGGCGATTCAGCCGGATCTTACGGCTCTTGGCAAAATCATCGGCGGCGGCCTGCCTATCGGCGCTTATGGCGGCCGTAAACACGTGATGGAACAGGTCGCACCGCTCGGCCCTGCTTATCAGGCCGGAACTATGGCGGGTAATCCCGCCTCCATCGCAGCCGGAATCGCTTGCTTGGAGGTTCTGCAGGGCGAAGGCGTATATGAAGAAATGGAGCGCTTGACCATCAAGCTGACGGAAGGCTTGCAGGCATCCGCCGACCGCCACGGCATTCCGCTCACAATCAACCGCATCCGCGGCTCCTTCTCCACTCATTTCTGCGATCATCCGGTCACTAACTATGACGAAGCGCAGGACACCGACGGTGAAGCCTTCGCTGCATTCTTCCGCCATATGCTGGACCGCGGCGTGAACTTGGCTCCTTCCAAATACGAGGCCTGGTTCATGACCACCGCCCATACGGATGCTGACATCGAGGCTACGCTTGAGGCTGCGGAGGAATCTTTTAAGGCCATGAAGAATTAATTTAAATATATTCAACGGAAAAGGAGATTTCCTTATGAAAAAGCGCTTGAACAAGTTATAACATGCTCCATGCCATGCTTCTACGGTCCGGATTCGTGGACCTCCTGACCTGTCCGATTCCAATCATGAGTCATCTAAATATGAATGCGGAGGCTGGATAACATGAGAAGCGAACAAGAAATGATGGATTTGGTATTGGGCTACGCAGCCCGCGACGAACGGGTTCGGGCGGTGACCCTGGAGGGCTCGCGAACGAATCCCAACGTGCCTAAGGATATTTTTCAGGATTACGATATCAGCTTTCATGTTACGGACATGGACAGCTTTATTCAGGATCCGAACTGGATTGATGTCTTCGGGGAACGGTTGATTCTGCAGACGCCGGAAGATATGGCCATGTTCCCTCCGGATCTTGGAGGCTGGTTCTCGTACCTGATGTTATTTACCGACGGCAACCGGATTGACATGACTCTGATTCCCATCGAGGAGAAGGAGAAATACTGCAAGGGAGACAAACTGATCCAGATCTTAATGGATAAAGATCAGACTTTTCCCAAGATTCCTGCTCCGTCCGACGAGGATTTCTGGGTACAGCGTCCGTCCGCAGCCTTCTTCGAGGATTGCTGCAATGAGTTCTGGTGGGTATCCACGTATGTAGCCAAGGGCTTGTGGCGGGAAGAAATACTGTATGCCCAAGACCACTTCCACAACATCATGCGGCCGATGCTGATGAAAATGCTGGAGTGGCAGGTAGGCACCCAGACCGATTTCTCGCTCAGCGTGGGCAAGAACGGCAAGTACTTGAAAAACTACCTGTCTGCGGACAGCTGGAAAGAGCTGATGTCCACCTACCCTCGCGGAACCTACGAAGAGGTGTGGGAGGCGCTGTTTACGATGGGAGCGCTGTTCCGCAGAACCGCACTGGATGTCGCTGAGCAGCTGGGCTTTGAATACGATATAGGGCAGGATCGGCGTGTAACGGGCTTCCTGCAGCATGTCCGGCAGCTGCCAGCGGATGCGAAGGCGATTTATTAAGATTGCGGAAGCTGCAGTTCCCTTGATTCCAAATATGGAATCAGGCAGCCGTGCTCGAGGAGGACTGACCACGGGTCCAAATCAACTCCCAATTGCAAAGAAATGAATCAGCAAAGAGAGACGCCGCTCCGGCGTCTCTCTTTTTTGCGATGCAGAATTTTCTCCAGTCCCATCCGGGAGCGCTCCCTTACTCCAACCCGATTTTCGAAATGCGCTCTCCTGCAACCAAGATTAATTGAATCCATTTGTCACATTTGTGCTCTGCCCAAGCGTAATACAAATTGTAAAGGGGTGAAACCACTTGGATGAACCAGCATTCCATCAGATCGTTGCTGATGTTTTGAAGGGAGAGATCGACAAATATGAGCTGATCATGAACCGTTGCCACAAAGCCATCTTCAACTATTGCTATCACATGCTTGGCGACTATGCCGAAGCCGAAGATTGCACCCAGGAAGCTTTTTTGAAAGCTTATCGCAATCTGTCTAAATTCGAACTGGACAAGCCCTTCGAAGCCTGGCTGTACCGCATCGCCTCCAACCAGTGCATCGACTACCTCCGTAAGCGAAAGCTATCCCGATACTTCCCCTTTCTGTATCAGAAGGATCAGGATAACAGGCATGTCGATCAGGTCATCGAGCACAAATACTACAATCCGTCCGTGCTCCGGGCGCTGGCCAGGCTGACCGCCGAGGAACGGAGCCTGCTCATCCTGCGCTGCGTCGAGGACAAGAGCTATCACGAGATCAGCCTTATTTTGCAACAAAACACGACCTATCTTAGGAAAAAATTTCAGCGGGCCGCAGCCAAGTTCCGCAAACATTATGCCATGGCCGAGGGGGAAGAAACGAATGAACATGGACAACGACCAGGACCTGGAACCACTCTTTCAAAGGGTTGAGCCGCTCGGGACGGCCCTTCAGGAACGCGTCATGAACCAAATTCGGGAAAAGCATCTTAAAAGGGAGCGATTTTTCGTGAAAAACAAAGTAAGCATTCTCTTAATTGCCGGCATGCTGCTTACCGCATCGACCGGTTTCGCAGCAGTAAAGTACCACTCTTTAACCAACGGCCAGGGAGAGGTTGTCTATGAGGAGAAATCGAAGGCAGAGTCGCCTTCGCCTAAAGACTATTCAAAAGAGGAACTGAACCGCATACATCTGATGAACACCATCTGGGACGAACAGATCAAGCCGGGCGAAGCCGCCATCATTTATGTCGTGCCGGATAATCCGAAGCATGCCATCGACATCAAATCCACTCCACATGCCGTCAAGGATTTCGCCAAGCTGCAAAGCATGGTGAACGTGCCCGGTTTGCCGCTGGCCAAGGAGCTGTCCGGTTCGGGCACATACACGTTCAATAACGCCAGCGTGCACATGGAGCGCGAGACTGACGTGAACCCGCTGACCGAGCAGGAAAAAGCCAACATCGCCAAAAAGCTGCTTGAGAAAGCCAAAGCTTCCGGGAAGGACTACGCCCTGATGCCGGTGAAGTTCACCGATAATTTCTGGATTTCAACGGTATATTATACCAGCGACAAAAAGGAAGTCTCCCTTACCATCCTGAATAACGGGGACCACGGAAGCGTGACCTCCTACTGGGACGACAATAGTGACATGATCAACCGGAAGATCAAGATCAATGGGCAGGACGTTCTGCAAAAAACGTGGAACGGCGGAAGCTCGGCGCAGTTGGACTGGGCCTATGAAGAACCAACGACCGGGCACCGCTACATGCTTAGGCTTAGCTCTGCCCAGGGAGAGATCGCTGCCGAAGAGCTGATCCGCATCGCCAATACGATCATTCCGAAGCCTGATTCCAAGTAAGCAGCGTTATATTCTCTTGGCTTAAAAACATCATAATCGCCAATCATTATACCAAATTATGGCTCTTTTCTCGTAGAAACGCAGTAAAATGATAGATAATACAGAAAAAGTCGCCTGTGGCGGTCTCGGGACCCGGACACAAATCTGGCGGCCATGCTTGGGAAGGGCTGACCTTTCGCCCGCCTTTTAGCAGCTATTGCCAAGGATATGAAAAAGCAAAGAGAGACGCTGTTTCCGGCGTCTCTCTTTTTTGTGCTGCAGAGTTCTCCCCAATCCCATCCGGGACAGCCGCACCCTTACTTCTGTTCGATCTTATCGAAAAAATTCTCCTGAACCAACTTGGCTGTTTCGTCCAGCTGTTTCTTGGAATCCGTGCCTTCCTTCGAGAACGATTCCTGCACGACATTGGACATCGCCGCATAATAATCCTGCGTTCCGAATTGCGCTTCCGGTTTGCCTTCCAACAGGCTGAAGAGCTGCGGATCATATTTGTAGACATTGTCGTACTTATCGTAGATGGCCTTCACCTTCGCGGCATACTCGGAATCATCGCTGAAATATTCAAGCGGCGTCGGTACAAAGTATTTGCCTTCGGCTTTGCGGGCATTAATCGTATCTTCCACCGATTTCAGCGCATCATCCGTAAAATAATCAAACGTGATATAGCGGAATGCCATTTCCTGTTCTTCCTTCGTGGCATTCGGGTTGATGACCAAATAATTTCCGCCCAAAATGCCATGATGCGCTCCGCCTTTCTCCATCGCAGGCATCGGATATGCAAGCACATCCTCAGGCTTCATGCCGCCCTCGTTCAATGCCGGCTGGATCACGTCAAATGCGCCAGCAATAACCATTGCCGTACGTCCCTGCTGGAACGAGCTGACGGCATCGCCCCAACCGAGGGCCCAATCCTGCGGAATAGCATTCGCTTCCCATCTCAGCTTCTTATAGAAGTCCAGTGCCTTCACGCCGGCTTCCGAGTTAAACACCGCTTTCACTTTCCCGTCCTCGTTCACTTCGATATCCCCGCCGGCTTCGAACAGGAAGTTGGTCCAGTTCCAGCCCGCTTCATTGCCTTTACCCATCGGCGCGATTCCGGATATACCGGCCTTCGGGTCCGCAGCGCCTTTAGCCGTGTTGTACATGTCGTCCCATGTCCAATCCATCGGCGGGACGGGCACGCCCTTCGCGTCCAGCAGCTTCTTGTTCACGATCGTTGACGTGATATAACCGTTCTGTGTAACGCCGTACACCTTGCCGTCCACGATGAATTGATCCTGCAGCACGGGATTCATGTCATCCTTGTACTCCCAGTCGTTCCAAAACTCCGTAATGTCGGCCACCCAGCCCCGCTCCACGAGCAGCTGTGCTTCCGTAGCCCAAGTGTTATAAAACGTCGGTGCTTCGTTCGAAGCCATCTTGACCCCAATTTCGTTGACGCTGTACTGCCAGTCGTCCTTCACGATGGTCACGTTCGGATATTTCGCCTGGAAACGGGCGATTTTATCATCCTCCTGCTGACGCAGCGTTGTGTCATCCGGCAGCGGATAGTGGATCTTGATCGTTATCTTTTGATCCGCGATATCCTCTTTCGGTTCCTCTGTCTGCGTTGTAGTCGTTCCGCCCGAATTGGCGGTCCCTCCGTCTTTATTACCGGCCTCCGGTGCTGCTTTGCCACCGCCGCATGCTGCGAGCAAGGAGCTGAACAGCATAAGGCAGATCAGTAGTGCTGAGAACTTGCGCATGGATACTCCCCTTTTCCTTATTGAAATGATAATGTCCGTTTCTATCTCCATCATAAAATTGAAACCTGGAAAGGACGATGTGCATTCATATGACGATCATGTGCAGGGCTACGATGGTGCGGTATACGCTGCTCTACCCTTTGACGGCCGAGAGACTGACGCTGCGCATAATGAATTTCTGGAACACCAGAAATACAAAGATCGGCGGCACCATGACCATGAACAGGATCGAAAATTTTATGCTGCTGTCCAGGCTCCTAGCGTTAATGACATACTTGTAAATGGCCGTAGCCAGCGTGTACTTGTCCTGTGTCTGCATGACAAGCGACGGCCAGAACCAGTCATTCCATGCCGTGGAGAAGATAAAGATCGCCAGCGTTGCGAAGATCGGAACGGACAGCGGAACGGCAATCCGCAGAAAGCTGCTCAACTCCGAAGCGCCGTCAATGCGCGCCGCCTCGAAGATCTCCGGATGAATGCCGTCGAAGAAGTTTTTGATCAGCAGGAAGAAATAAGCATTCGCTCCGGCCGGCAGCCAGAAGGCCCAGTAGGAATTCAACAGCCCAAGCTCCTTCAAATTAACGAAGTTCGGAATCATGTAACTCGACGCCGGAATAAACAAGGTCATGAGAATGAAGAAATAGATGACGCGGTGATAGGGAACTCGGATCCGGGAAATGCTGAAGGCCGCGAGGCCCAGTACCAGAATCGTCACCAGCAGATTGCCGCCAAAAATAAGCAGCGTATTCTTCAGAAACATCGGCAGATCGATGTATTCCCACCCCTTTGGGACGTTATCCCAATGCCATTCCGAAGGGAAAAAGCGTGGCGGAAACGTGTTGATCTCCTGATTGCTCTTCAGCCCGTTGAACATCGTCATGCCGATCGGGTACAGCATCGTAAAGACCATCACCGCGATGCACAGCACCATAAACCCGTATACCGCCTTGTTCCACGGTTTTCTCAAATCCGATGCGGACAGTATGCCTCTCTCTTTCATCCTAGTACTCCTCCCTGTTCATCTTGAATTGCAGGATGCCCAGCAAACTCAGCACCAGAAACATCAAAATGCCCATGGCGGTTCCTGCCCCGTAATCCAGCTGGTTAAACGCGTACTTTACGGTTAGAAGCGCATAGGTGAGCGTGGCCTTGTTCGGTCCGCCATCCAGCATCGCAAGCTGCGACTGATACGCCTGCGAAGTGCCGATCAGCTGCAGAATCAGCATGAGCATAATCAAATTGCGCATCGAGGGGAGCGTAATGTATTTAATCCGGGCCCATACGCCCGCACCGTCGATTTCGGCAGCTTCATACCAATCCTTCGGTATGCTGAGCACGCCGGCCAGATAGATCAGCATCGCCGAGCCGAATTGCTGCCACGTCTCCATAACGACAAGCGACACCATCGAGAACCGGCTATCCGATATAAACGATACCGGTTCTGCCCCGAAGAAGCCGAACAGGGCGTTGATCGGGCCTACCGGATCATACATCCACCTCCACATGCCGTAGAGCACGACGCCGGGTACGACAAACGGGAGATACGCTGCAATCCGGGCGAAGCCCTGGAACAGCTTCAGCTCCGAGATGGCAATGGAGGCCGCGATGGGTACCCAGAAGCCGATGACCAGCGTTAACAGCATGAAATATAAAGTATTTCGAACGGATAGCAGCAGATCCGGATTGCTCAGCACCTTGGCATAATTTTCGAACCCGACGAAGGTGTTTCCTTTTACGAAATCGATATGAAAAAAGCTGTAAAAAATCCCTTTAAAGATTGGCACCCACAAAAAGACGATAAAGATCGCAATTGCGGGAACGAGGAACAAATACCCCCATATGTACTTCTTCCACAGCGGCTTGCGCTTGTGCTCCTGTCGGGTGCGATGACCGGGCTCTATCCGAGCCTGGCCTTGCGGCATGGCCGTTTCTTCCATCTGACTCCCTCATTCCTTTATTAAATGTCCAGCTTTAATTGTAAAAAGGAAGGGAGTCTTACAACATGTCTAAAACTATGTGAAGTATAACCGTTCTTACTTCTTTAACTCGCTGGGGCTGACACCATAATATTTTTTGAAGATTTTGCTAAAATGCTCCGGGGATTCATAGCCGACTCGCTCGGCGATTTCGTAACGGCGAAGATCCGTGCTCAGGATCAGAGACCTGCTCTCCTCCATCCGCAGCTTCACGACATACTCCCACAGGCTGCTGCCGGTATATTTTTTGAACAGATAACTCAAATAGTTCGGACTCACATGATTGTTCTTGGCTACCTCATGAATCGTCAATCCCTTTTGGCGATAATGCTCCTCGATATACTGCCTCGTATTCTCGACGATCCGGTTGCTCTGGCTCGAGAGCACCTCTTGCGACGTCTCCTGGGCATAGTTGTGCCAATTGAAATCCCCGTAATAAAACACGTGGAAATCATGCAGCTGCTCGCTCCACAGCATCGCTTTGTCCGCCTGACGGCTGAGCACACTCAAAAATTCAGGCCCTCTCAGTATTTGACTGATCCCCACGGTACAGCTACGTTTCAGGTACAGCTCCACATGGTGGTGCAGGCTCCGGCCAATCATCTCCAGATGGTGGATCTTGCTGCTCGCATTCTCCTCCATCTCCTGCTCGCTCCATTGAAGGATGATGTTGATGTCTCGCTCCGGCGAGTAGAACACGAAGGTGTGCGGCTCCTGCTCCAACAGCTCCTTGGCGATATTCAGCGCAGCATATTGAATCAGATTTATATCTTGCCTGGAAAAAGAAGCGCTGCTGTCTTCCGTTAGGCCCAGCTTCATCTTGATGACCGCAAAATAAGGACCACTCAAGCCCAGTTCCGATTCGTCTAGACCGGCCAGTTGCAGCTGATCCGACTCTGTGGAGAGCCGCTGGTTCAGCCGCTCTATTCGTTCGGACGGAGGCTCCTCCATCCGAAAATGCTCGTTATCGACCATAAGAAACGACTCCACCTGAGGCGCCGGTCGGTCCATCTTGAGCAGCACGCTGCGGACCGAATCCAGAAACTGCTCACTGTTCAGTGGTTTGATCAAATAATCCTTGGCCCCGAGCTGAAGCGCCCGCTGCGCATATTGAAATGTTTCATGGGCTGAAATAATGATTGTCTGAACCCACGGCTTCACGATCTTCGCCTGCTGCATCAGCTCGATGCCGTTCATCTCGCCCATCTGGATATCGGTGACCAACAGATCGATATCCCCCATCCGTATGTAATCCAGCGCTTCTTGCCCGCTGTAAGCCGTGGTAATCCCATCGATGGCAAGGCCCGAGGACGTTAACAGCCCGGCTAAGCCCTTGCAGATCAAAGGTTCGTCATCTACCACCAAAATGTTATACATCAGGAGACCTCCTGTCCGGTTGTGGTAATGGTTGCAACTTCTGTTCGGGGAATCGTAATCGTCACACGGGTTCCCCCTTCTTCTCTCGGTTCATATTCCAGCCCATAGCAGTTTCCAAAATGCAGCCGGATCCGCTCCTGGATATTGCGAATGCCGTAGCCCGATGAAGGGTCCTGCACTTCATTATGGAGCAGTCTATGAATAGACTCGTAGTTTACGGGACGGAAGCCGTTATCTTCGATGACGATCCGGAAGCATTTATCCTCCAGATGTCCTGAAATCCGAATGATTCCGTCCTCGCCCATATTTTTAATGCCATGAATAATCGCGTTTTCCAGCAGCGGCTGCAGCGTAATCTTCGGCACATGGTTCACCAGCAAGGACTCGGGAACTTCCCAGCGGACGGTAAACTGATAGTCGTAACGGTTCAGTTGGAGATTAATATAAGCCCCCGCATGCTCGAGCTCTTCCCCAAGCGTGATGAGATCCCGCCCCCTGCTGAGACTGATCTTCATTAATTTGGACAAATCCTTGATCATCTCCGCGGACTCGGTATTGCCCTCCATTGTGCTCTTCCAATAAATACTTTCCAAGGTGTTGTACAGCAAATGGGGGTTAATCTGCTGATAAAGCAGCTGCAGCTGTGCTTCCTTCTGCTTCAGATCCATACGGTATTTGTAGTGGATCAGATCATTCAATCGGCGGGCCATATCATAAATCGTGGAGATGAGGACACTGACTTCATCTTTTCTGCGTCGGTAGGGGGTTTCCGGCACGACGTTCCCCGGTTCGTACCTTCTCACGAAATGCGCCAGCTTTTGAAGCGGCGTCATCAGTGACTGCCAGAAGTAGAAAACGATAATGAGGCCCACAGCAAAGTAAGCGATGGAGATGACCTGAATGACGCGCTTCATTTCGCTTTGCTGGGCGAGCAGCGTTTTGACAGGCACCTTGTAGACCAGCTTTTGCTGGAGCACGTAGTTATAATCGATGACATAGATAAAATCAGACGTGATCACGTCCATGACGCCGATCGTGGAATGGCCCGGATCCGCTTCGGGCGGCAATTCCAGCTTGCCCGCCATGCCCTGTACCGACGAGGTCAGAATATTATCGTTCCAATCCGTAAAATACAACTCCCCGTCCGGTATCGAAACCGTCGATAACGACTCGCCGATCCGCGCGTCCAAATTCGTGACCACCAGAACGCCGATGGTCCCGCCCCTATAGATATTGTTAACGGCCCTCACATAGCTTAAGGTCTCTTGATCCTGCCGCCCTTGTACCGGCGGGGACAGATTCGCTATCCGCTTGAGATATCCGTTCCCTTTCATCGCCACGGCCTCATCGAACCATGCCGGCTTCTCCTTCTCGTCGGAGAAAAAATACACCCCCGCTTTTCTGCGGTCAGGGTAATAGGGAGCAAAGAAGTAGCTATTGTCCGGGTCATACACATAGAGCGAGTAATAGACTGGTTCGCGTTCATCCGTCTCTTGAGAGAAGGACAACAGCATTTTTTCCAGCTGCTCGTAGTTTTTGACGCGCGCAAGAACAGTGCCCTCCGCAAAGGGATCCAGCTGCTGGATCTGCGAGTTTTGGATGACCGTAGAGGTCACTTTGTTAACGGTTTCAATATCACGATTAATCAGCTTGAAGTTCTGCTTGTTCAGTTCGATATAAGCATTAGTCACATGACGCTTCAGGATTTGACCGGCCATGGAATTCCCGTAGGCATTTAGCGCAAACAACGGGATGACCAGCACCAGAAACAGCAGAATCATCTGCTGTTTGATATTCATGCGGCCCAGCGGATTTTTGAAGCGGTTCTTCATCGGTACTTGCACCTCCGGCTTTCTCAAGCATAGCAACAATCCAGCAGCACCAGCGTAGTCATTTCTACGGAAATGATGCGTAATTTTACGATGAGGCAGGAAGTTACAAATTCAACTATTAGCCTCGGGACAGGCGATTTCCTTCTTACTAAGGCTGGCCTGCCAATTGTTAACGGACTTACCATGGGCAAATTTTAAGTACACTCCAATATGCATTATAGCCAAATAGAATAACACCCCCATGTTAGATCCTAACGGACCCAACATAGAGGTGTTCATATGCAAAATCCCTCTAGAACGGGAAGAACATCGGCAGTACCGCCATCATGACCAGGCCGATTACCAGTTGAAGCGGCAATCCAACCTTCACATAGTGACTGAATTTATAACGGCCTGCGGACATGACGAGTGCATTCGGCGGCGTAGAGAACGGAGAAGCAAAGCACATGCTTGCTCCAATGGAGACGGCGAACAGAAACGGATACGGGCTCGCCCCCATCTGAATGGCAGCCGATAGTGCAATCGGCGCAAATAATACGGCGCAGGCCGTATTGCTGATGAACATTGTCAACAGCGAGGTAGTGAAGTATACCCCTGCCAGCAGGGCAAGCGGGCCATAGCTGCCCAGTGAATGGACCAGCATGTCCGAAATCAGCGTGGCAGCTCCCGTTTTCTCAATAGCAATGGACATCGGAATCATGCCGCCAATAAGCACAATGCTCTCCCAATTGACCGTCTTATAGGCCTCCTCCATGTTACGCACGCATCCAAACACAACCATCAATACCGCAGCAACCATCACGGAGGCGACCGCCGGAATCCATTCCGTCACCAGCAGGATCACCATCAAGAGCATGATCCCGGCCGCAATCGGCGCTTTATGGTCCATCGTCAATTTGCGCGACTCTTCCACTGGCTGCCCTACCACCACGACATCTGTTTGCTCGGCAGCCAGGAGGGCTATATCCTTCCAAGTGCCCTGAACGAGCAGGGCATCGCCAAAGCGCATTTTCTCTTCTTTCAGATGGTGCAGAAGATACTGTTCTTTTCGCTGGATGCCCAAAATGTTCACCCGATACTTCTCCCGGAAGCCCGAATGTTTAACGAGATGGCCAATCAGGCGCGAAGATGGAGTCAGCATCACCTCGGCAATGCCGACGTCACTCGTGGCGTACTGCGACTCTTCGGCACGTTTCCGAAGCTCTGGTGCACGCTGGTCCAGCATGATAAGCCCATACGTCTCCGCAAACTCCGCGGCCCGCTCGAACGAACCGTTCACATACAGAATATCGTCTTCCTCAATCACAGTCTCAGGACCTGCGATTTCCTGGTTGATCGTCTTGAAGAATTGATTCTTGGCCGACATTTTACGGCGGATTTCAATGACGTTCACTTCGAATTTCGCCGGAATGTCCAGCTCCCGCAATGTTTTGGATCGAATGGAGGAATCCGCTCCAACCTGAATGCGATATAGGTTCTGGGTCAGCCGATACTGTTTGGCCAGTTCTCGAAGCGAGCGCCCTCTCTGTTTACCAGCTCCCCCTTCTTCATTGCTGGGAAGAAAACGGCGAAGAAACAGTATCGCGATGATCCCCGTTGCCAAACACACAAGTCCGATTGGCAAAAAAGCAAAGAATGACAGCCGTTCGTATCCTGCGTTGATCAGTGTCTCCTGAATCACGAGATTCGGCGGCGTACCGATTAACGTAAGCATGCCGCCCAGGCTGCTTGCAAAAGCAAGGGGCATCAGCAGCCGCCCCGGATTAATCTCGGCGCTGAACGCCAGACTGACAACGATGGGCAGCATCACCGCTACCGTGCCGGTATTGCTGACGAATCCGCCAATGAGCGACGTCACCAGCATGATCATAATCAAGAGCCGGGTCTCGCTTCCGCCGCCAAGCTTCAGCAGCTTACCGCTGGCCATCTTGGCTAATCCGGTCTGAAAAATTCCGCCGCCCACAACAAACAAACCGATCATCATAATGACAACCGAATTGGAAAAGCCTGAAAGGGCTTCAGTCGGACTTAAAATGTCCGTTAACATAAGTACCATCAACACGCCGATCGCGACTAAATCCGACCGCACTTTTCCCGACATGAACAATACGGATGCCACGGCCAAAACAGATAACGTAACGATCATCGGTCCATTCATTCCTTGATCCCCCTATAATGCCATATCTATGTTTCTTCCAAGATTCGACATTCGACAACCATTTCCCTGCCGCTCTCACACATCCCCACTTTCCATCATGTCAGGTAATGAGTGCAACTTCTGATCTGATGTCAAACCTTGCATGAAAGGAAATGATGTCGTATTGTACCATCTGCTTGGAGTTACTCATGTTAGAAACGTCACAACGCTTTGCAAAGACATCTCTAATATCCCAAGCAGGTTCTCTATCGCGCCGTTAACAAACGTGGAAGATCAACCGGTTTCTCTCATTGGCCATCACCACAATCGGTAATCACAACAAAAAAAGCTGCATCGACTCCTTCCAGCCGGTGCAGCTTGTTTATGGGATTACAAGTTAATGAATGCGGTACGCAATTTGGTGCTGTATTGAACATCAAAACCAAGACCAGATGCAATCACCGCGAGCGGAACGTAAGTTTTATCTTCTTTCCCAACCTTTTGCAGGAAAGCCGGCGTATCGATCGGTACAGCTGTGCCGTTAACTTGAACGGTTTTGGCACCGATCTTCACCACCACCGTCTGATCTCCAAACGTAATCGTTGCACTGGACGTTTTATTTTCCCATGTGGTCGTCGCTCCCACTGCGTTTACGATATCCTGTATCGCGACGTAATTCAGGTTATCGCGTAGGATCGGCTTATATGGCGTGTTCAGCTCCTGCCCCTTCACGATGATGCGCATCGGCTGCCCCTGTTCCTGAACAGGGGGATTCTTGTAGCTGCCCCAGATCGTCTCTGCGAACACGCCGGCCATGGTCTCGTATCCATATTGGTTCGGATGAATATCGTCTTTCAGGATATGGGTCATCGTCAGCTCGGAGCCCACGAATTTCTTCGCAACATGGGCTACCTTGATGTTTACGCCCTGAGTTGCAAAACTGTCAGCTACGCCTTCCACCAGCTTCGTGAACTCTCCAGATGCTGCAAGCAATTTGGCGTATGCGACCTCGTCAGCGACTTTGGGCACCGGATTGTACTGATCCGCCACCACGATAGAGGCATCAGGATTGATGGCATGCAAGTTGGTAATGACGGATGAGACATTATCCGTATAGGTCTTGAACAGTTCCTGCATCTTTGCTTTCAGCTCTTCGTCGCTTAATGTTTCCACGGTACTGACTAGACTCATCATGTCATTGCCGCCGATGGTAATGGTAATCAGATCCGCACCCGCGATAATCGGCTTGGCTTTCGCTGCGTCAGCGCCCATCTGCTTGGTGCGCGGATCAATGCCGCTGAGCCCTGGCTGCAGCTCCTCTGCCGTAATCGCGCGTTCATCCAAGACGGCCTTGACGTAATGGTTCAGCCCATCGGTTTTCAGGCCGCCGATCCCCAGATTCGTTACCTCGGTCCGGCCATGGAACAAACCTTGCTCATACAGCCGGTCAACAAAACCGTAAGGCTTGCTGTTCAGATCCATTCCCGGCTCATACCCAACGGTCAGCGAGTCCCCCAGCGCTACAATATGATATGTATCCTTGGCTGTAACCTCATCGGCATAAGCCGGCGCAACGCCCGGTCCAACCAGTGCCACCGCGAGCGTCAAGGTGCCGGTTACTGCCGCCAGCCCCTTCTTCCATTGTTTGAACATGCCTTCACTCCCCTAATGTCAATGAACTTAATACAGCCTTATTTTACCACCAGCAGCCTGTGAATGGTACCTAATCAACCAGGACGATAAGGTTTCATGAGACCCCCCCTATGGACAAGGCTAAACCTCGTGACTCCAATTTGAGCCATCTTGAGCAGTGTTACCTTGACTAGTGATCATAAAAAAATGGACAGCTCGCTCTATGCTGTCCATTCCTGATTCGGCCTTTCATGAATAGAGATGTCCGGCTTCGTAAACATCTCCTAAAGCGCTATCAAGCTTCTTCACCTGCATCCTCAGGCTTATCCTTCTTAACTGCCTTCTCCATGTACTTGTCATAGCGATCATCCACTTCCTTCGCCATGCTGCGGTATTTCTGCGTCTCTTCCACGATGGGATCAAGCTGCGTCTGAATCCGGATCTCGTATTTCGGAGAGAGAAGCCTGCGCTCCTCCTTCTCCCGATCCTTCTTCTCCATCTCACCATCCGTTAACATCTCGCTGAGCTGGCGCTCCAAATCCTGATCCGACTTCTCATTCATCGTAAGCACACTCCTTTATCAAGCGGTTGTAAATGACCTGCATTCCTCTGTTGTCCCGGGTCGTTAGCGAACCAAAGCTTCGCCCGCGTCTTTTAGTGTATCCAGAAAACGCTGATGAATCAGCCCATTGGTTGCCGCCAAATGACGCACCGACAGATCGTATGACTTTCCTTCCGTATCGGTTACTTTACCGCCGGACTCCTGAACCAATAGTGCGCCTGCGGCAACGTCCCAAGCGCTCAAACCGTGCTCCCAGTATCCGCTAAGCCGGCCGGCAGCCACATAAGCAAGATGAAGCGCAGCGGAGCCGCCGGCTCTTACATTGCGAACCATCGGCAGCAGCGCCTGCAGCTCAGCCATATTCAGCGGCAGGTTGACCGTGCTGTCCAGCGGGAAGCCCGTGGCCAGCAAGCTGTCCGACAATTGATCTTCCTTGGAAACATAGGTAGGGTTGCCGTGAACGTAGGCTCCTTTTCCTTTTTCCGCAACAAACAACTCGTCCCGGGAAGGATCGTAAATAACGCCGACAATGACTTCACCATGATGAGCCAGTGCAATCGACACGGAGTAAAACGGAAATCCGTGAACATAGTTCGTCGTTCCGTCCACAGGGTCGATAATCCAGAGATACTCTTCGTCCTTGGCGTCCTCGAGCGCCTTCACATAGGCATCGGTGCCCGGGGCAACCCCTTCTTCTCCGAGAATCGCATGATCTGGAAAGTGCGTCAAGATCAGCTTGCGGATCATCTGCTCCGCGCCTTTGTCCACCTCGGTTACGATATCCTGTGCCGAAGACTTGGTGCTCAACTTCTTGACTGTACCGAGTTTACTCTTAATCCACTCTCCCGCTTTGGCGGCGCAATTAATCGCAACGGCGGTGTAGCTCTTACTGCTGACAACATAAGGAATCTTTTCATTCTCGTTCAAAGCATTCACTCTACTTTCTATATCAATCTAGTGATTTTTGACAATCCCTACATCCTATTCAGTCATTGCTGTAATCGAAAGGGCAGCCACACGAAAATTCCGCCTATTTCAATAAAAGTCCGTCCTATGCTGTGCACCTGAATGCTTGGCGAGAACGAACTTTTTATCCAATGTCATGTATTAAGGGGAATCTCTGTTTGGATACTTCCAACGTAACCCAAAATCCATCAACTTGCAAGTGTTAACAAGCTCATCTTATCGGGTTAAGGGTTCACTTGTACGGAGGCACCGTCGAGAATGGTTACGCCCTCTGCCGTATAATCTCCCAAATCCTTCATCAGATCAAACAAGGCGCCGTCCTTCATCTTCGCTTCAATCATAACGTCCACCTTCGGCGTAGACCTCGCAATATTCCGTAAAAACGCCAGCAATGGCACAACATCCACCCCATCCGCATGGCTGCGGATATCGGTAGGGCTCTTGGGACTGGATACGTGAATCTTGGGCGGCAGCGGGTGCGCCCGGTCCGAATCCGCCTGCGCTAGCGGCGTCTCCCAGGTGCGAAGAATATCCGGCCACAGTTCCCAAGGTGCCTCGCCATCGTTATTGACCCACTGATGATGGATATCCAGCACCATCGGCAACCCCGTTTGCTGGCATACGGCCAGCGTTTCCTGCGCAGTAAAGGTTTTGTCGTCATTTTCAAGGGTCAGCCGTTCCTTAATATTCGGTTCAAGCTCATGAAAGTGTTCCACGAATCGGGTCGAGGCCGAAGGCTTGTCTCCATAAGCGCCGCCGATATGAATGTTATTTTTCATGGAAGCAGGCAGCTCCATCGCCTGCAGCATATGGACGTGCGACTTCAGATCACGGATCGAGTTGACCAGCACCTCAGGACGCGGCGTGCTCAGCACCGTGAAATGATCCGGATGAAAAGATACCCGCATCCCGTGTTTTTTCACAAAATCCCCAATGGCCTGAAAGCCTTCTTGCAAAGCCGGGAACGGATCCCAATCCTGCATATCTTGATGCGTAGCCAGCGGAATCAGCTTGGACGAGAAGCGGTACACCTTGATATCGTGAGCCGCATTATGCTTCAGAAGCCGAAGGGTATTATGTAGATTCTCATTCGCGATCCGCTCCAGTTTGTGTATGCCGGCCTCACGGTCATTCAGCTTCATAAAGCTTTTCATGGTCATCGTCTTGGAAGGAGAAGCATTCTGCACAACCGTGGACATGGCTACATAACCGAAACGAACAATCATGCATGATCTCCAAAAAACATTTCGTGAGCGAGGGCTGTCTGTATGCGTGCTTCCTCTTCGGTCAATTTGCGGATCAGCTGCAGTTCGACCGAAGTGACCTCGCGGCCCTGGAAGTTAATCTCTGATACGCATGCGGTGATCAGAACGATTGCCACCGCCTGGTTATCCGGCGTATAAGCAATCACCTTCTGTCCTGTCGGAAATACCCGAAGCCCATCCTTCAGCATTTTGCCGCGGCCGTATTCCAACAGCTCATAGAGCTCCTGCTCACTCTTAAACTTACAAACGGAATTGAACTCGGTTTGAAATCCCATATTACGTATCTTCCTTTCATCCCAAAATATTAGACTCAAGGGGAGCCGTAATGAATAGCGCGGACTCCCCCTGGTGTTTCATATCCTATTGTGACGGCTTACGCCTGGTTCTCATAAATTAGGGATTGCTTGCGGTTGTACCGCTCAAGACCCAGCTCGATCATCCGGTCAAGCAGCTCGCGGTAGGACACGCCCGTTTCCCGCCACAGAAGCGGGTACATGCTGTACGGTGTAAAGCCCGGCATCGTGTTCACTTCATTGATCAGTATCGCGCCGTCCGAACGGCGGACAAAGAAGTCGGCCCGAGTAATGCCGCCGCCTTCAATCGCTTTGAACGCGGTAATGGCAAGATCACGCAGACGATCAGCCGTATCCGGCTCGATCTCGGCCGGGATTTGCATCTGTGACTGTCCATCCGTATATTTGGCCGCATAGTCGTAGTATTCACTGGAAGAGACTATTTCACCCGGAACGGATGCCATCGGCTCATCATTGCCAAGCACGCTGACCTCCACTTCGCGGGCATCGACGAACTCTTCAACAATGATCTTGTCATCGAACCGGAGCGCGGATTCAATCGCCGCCTTAAGCTGCTCCCGGTTCTTTGCCTTGGATATCCCGACGCTTGATCCTAGGTTAGCCGGCTTGACGAAGCTTGGGAATCCGAGTTTGTCCTCGATATCCTTCAGCACTTCATGCTTGCTCCGCTCCCACTGGGTACGATTGAAATAACAATACTCGCATTGCGGTAATCCTGCTTGGGCGAAGAGTTTCTTCATCACGACTTTATCCATCCCCGCAGCCGACGCAAGCACACCGGTTCCCACATAAGGGATGTCCGCCATTTCGAACAGTCCCTGAATCGTTCCGTCCTCCCCGAACGTCCCGTGAAGAAGCGGGAACATAATATCCACCGCCTGAGTCTCTTGGCCATACAATCTGCTGAACACGGCGTTCAGCGCTGTTTGCGTGCCCTCCCCTTCAGCTAGCTTCAATTCCTCCAACTGGGCAAAAGGAGCCGAAAGCTTGCTGCCGATTCTCCAGGTACCCTGCTTGGAAATATAAAACGGAACAATCTCATATTTATCATAATCAAAAGCGTTCATGACCGCGAATGCCGTGGATAGCGACACCTCATGCTCGCCGGATTTCCCCCCGTATATTAAACCAACCGTCAATTTATCCTGTCCCATGTTAACCTCTCTCTTGTCCGTATTGCAGCATGACATGCTGTCATCTTAAAAATAATCGGGGATATGGTAAAACCGGTATTCCGTGTTATCGTTCCAAGCGTAGGAATCCCGGTAGTCCCAATAGCGATGGCGGCTGGACACCGTATGTGCATTAACCAGCGGCATGCCGCCTGCGTCAAATGCCGTCACGATGGTGCTGTGCTGAAACGCACCGTCACCGTCCCAGTCGTACACGATGACATCCCCCAGCATCAGCTGTTCGGGACGCTCCATCCGCTCGGCCCGCAGCCCCGAGGTACTGGCGTTCAAATAATGCGCAAAGCTGTTCGATACCGCCCAGCTGTAACTCCACCATTCCCGCTTGTTTACGTACCCCTTGTACCACCATCCCGTTTCTCTTTTACCAGTATAGAGGATTGGGGCTTTGCCTGCAAAGAGGCACTGGGAGATATAATTCGTGCAATCCACGTCAAATTCCTCAAACTCCGGATTCCCGGAATCCCACCAACGATCGGCATAAGCAGCTGCGGCTTCACGCTCATACCGGCCGGACCGCGTGCTGCTGCCGGCGGCGTATACGCGGCCATTCATATAGGGGATGGACGGCTCTCTTCCAGTCCTATCCGCGCCTGCTGCCGGAACATCGGTTCTTTGCAGGGGATGGCGTTCATCCTGCAGACGTTCAATGCCAACGATCAACCAGGCATCCCCGTCCCGGATCAGCGTCAGCCGCTCCCTAAAAACCGTATCTTCCCGGTGCGTCATGCCTCTTTTTTCATAATAAAATACGCTGTGAAGCCGCACGTCCGCGACCACATCATCCTCCGTCTCCCTCATGATGCGCAGGAGGCGGGCACGAGTCTCACTCTTAAGCGGCGTTGCCTCCCGCTGCGTATACCACGACTGCAGCCGAAACTGCCTTTCCCCTCTCTCTACCAGGAAATTCAGATCCGCTACAATCTGCTCTTTCAGGCCTGAAGAATAGTCCACGCGATTTTGGTTATATTGATTGACGTAAATATATAGAGCTTGCTTCCAAGGCTTCTCTGCTTGCTTCAGACTGTTCATCTACTCTCCTCCTCTAACCTTGCCTTTCACGCTGTTCCCTATCACAACTATATGAAGAAAATCTCCGGGCTATGAACTTCGGTCAAGAGAATACAGAAAGACCGGGATCACACGCGACTGTAACCGGGTTAAAAACGGGCTTGTTTTCACCTTTTTGAAATACTTTTCTTCTATAAAAAATGCTTTACGCAGCGAGTTGAAAACGGTATACTTAAAGTAGTTAATTTATGAAATTAGGTTTCACCTAGTGAAACCGCAGAGGATTTAAATCACAACTTTTATTCGATTTATGAAATGACTTAAGGAGGTTCATCAATGCCAGCAAAGGATCAATTCTCCATCTCACGCAACCTCGAGGTGGGTGGTAAAAGTTACCGTTATTTCAGCCTGCAGGCGCTCGAAGAGCAAGGATACGGCAATGTATCCAAGCTTCCTTTCTCCATTCGGGTACTGCTGGAAGCTGCCGTACGTCAGTTCGACGGACGCGCAATTACCGAAGATCACGTAAAACTCTTGTCCAAGTGGAATGAAGGACGCGACAACAACAAGGAAATCCCGTTCATTCCTGCCCGTATCGTGTTGCAGGACTTCACCGGCGTTCCGGTTGTCGTTGACCTTGCAGCTATGCGTGACACCGTTAAGAAATCCGGCGGCGATCCTAAACAGATCAACCCTCTCGTTCCGGTTGACCTTGTTATCGACCACTCCGTCATGGTTGACGCTTTTGGTACCGACCAAGCTCTTGAAACGAATATGAAGCTTGAATTTGAGCGTAACGAAGAGCGTTACCGCTTCCTTCGCTGGGCTCAAACGGCATTCAACAACTTCCGCGCAGTTCCTCCGGGAACGGGTATCGTTCACCAGGTTAACCTGGAATACCTTGCTTCCGTAGCAGCTACGAAGACGGTTGACGGCGAGACGCTTGTCTTCCCTGACTCCCTCGTAGGTACGGACTCCCATACAACCATGATCAACGGCCTTGGCGTTGTGGGCTGGGGCGTAGGCGGTATCGAGGCGGAAGCCGGTATGCTCGGCCAACCGCTGTATTTTGTAACACCTGAAGTTATCGGCTTCAAGCTGACAGGCAGCCTGGCGGAAGGCGCAACAGCGACCGACCTTGCCCTAACGGTAACCGAGCTTCTCCGTAAGAAAGGTGTTGTAGGCAAATTCGTAGAATTCTACGGACCGGGTCTTGCTAACATCAGCCTGGCTGACCGTGCAACGGTAGCCAACATGGCTCCAGAATACGGCGCTACCATCGGATTCTTCCCGGTTGATAGTGAAACCCTGGCTTATCTCCGCAATACGGGCCGCACCGACGAGCAGGTTGAACTCGTGGAGAGCTACTATAAAGCGCAAAACATGTTCCGTACGGCAGATACGCCGGACCCTGAGTTCTCCGATGTAATCGAATTGGATCTCGCTTCGGTTGTACCAAGCTTGGCTGGACCAAAGCGTCCGCAGGACCGTATCGAGCTGACCAACATGAAACAAAACTTTAACGATATCATCCGCACGCCAATCGACAAAGGCGGATACGGCCTCAGCGATGAGAAAATCGCGGAAACCGTTAAAGTCAATCATAAAGACGGCTCTACCAGTGAAATGGGAACGGGTGCGGTTGTTATCGCAGCCATCACCAGCTGTACGAATACGTCAAACCCAAGCGTTATGCTCGGCGCAGGTCTCCTGGCGAAGAAAGCCGTTGAACGCGGCCTGACAAAGCCCGGCTATGTGAAGAGCAGCTTGACTCCAGGTTCCCTTGTCGTAACCGACTACCTCGAGAAGTCCGGTCTCTTGCACTACCTTGAAGCTCTCGGCTTTTATGTTGCAGGCTATGGCTGCGCAACTTGTATCGGTAACTCCGGTCCTTTGCCGGATGAAGTGAGCGAAGCGATTACCGACAACGACATGACGGTAGCCGCCGTATTGTCGGGTAACCGTAACTTCGAAGGCCGCGTGCATGCTCAAGTCAAAGCCAACTACCTGGCTTCGCCGCCGCTGGTTGTGGCTTACGCCCTGGCAGGCACAGTGAACATCGACCTGCAGAACGAGCCGATCGGTTACGATCCGAACAATGAGCCTGTATATCTGAAAGACATCTGGCCAACGAGCGCGGAAATCCGCGAAGCGATCGGTCAAGCCGTTAGCCCTGACGCTTTCCGTGAAAAGTACGAGAATGTGTTCACCGCCAATGAGCGTTGGAACAAGATTCCTGTTCCTGAAGGCGAGCTGTACGAGTGGGACGATCAATCCACTTACATTCAGAATCCGCCATTCTTCGAAAGCCTCGGCAACGGCTTGAACGACATCCAGGACATCAAAGAAGCGCGCGTGCTTGCTCTCTTGGGCGATTCCGTTACAACGGACCATATCTCCCCAGCGGGTAACATTGCAACCAACAGCCCTGCCGGCAAATATCTGAGCGACCGCAACGTTGAACGCAAAGACTTCAACTCCTACGGCTCCCGCCGTGGTAACCACGAAGTCATGATGCGCGGTACCTTCGCTAACATCCGGATCCGTAACCAGGTAGCTCCAGGTACGGAAGGCGGCGTAACGACTTACCTGCCAACGGATGAAGTGATGTCCATCTATGATGCTTCGATGAATTATCAAGCAGGCGGACAGAACCTCGTCGTTATCGCAGGTAAAGAATACGGTACAGGAAGCTCCCGTGACTGGGCGGCAAAAGGTACCTATCTTCTCGGTGTCAAAGCTGTCCTGGCTGAAAGCTTCGAGCGTATTCACCGCTCCAACCTGGTGGGCATGGGCGTTCTTCCGCTCCAGTTCCAAGAAGGTCATGGCTGGAAGAGCCTTGGTCTGAACGGCCGCGAGACATTCGATATCCTGGGCCTCAGCAACGACGTGAAGCCAGGCCAGGAATTGACGGTTATCGCTACGCGCGAAGACGGAACCCAATTCGAGTTCCAAGCTATCGCCCGTCTCGACAGCATGGTGGACGTGGATTACTACCATAATGGAGGTATCCTCCAAACGGTACTGCGTCAAATGATCGCATCGAACCAATAAGGCATTCTTATAGGTGATTTGGCCTTAGTCAAAAATCCCCATCATCCGCGCATGGATGATGGGGATTTTGTTATTTTCCGGTACTTCTTTCCTGAATATTGGAAACTCCGTTTCGAATGATGCCATGGAGGTTAATGGGTAAAAAACATTCGCGGAAATCCAGACCTAGGAGGAAGGTACCCATGATCAAAATACATACGATGACATCGCTCCAATATCAATACCAACGGCCACAGCCGGTGGCTGCACCCAAAAGAGAGGAAGCGAAAGATAAACCCCTCACCTTCCAAGAGATCCTCAATCAGAAAATGAAGGAAAAGAATATGAAGCTGACCTAAGAGACGCTTACCTATTATATCGTTGAGCCGTTACAACAAAAGGACCGTTTCCCCAATCGCCAAGATTGTAGGGAGCGGTCTTTTTGTTGGAATGAGGATTGAAACCCCTTCCCTTTATATCCTTTGGCCTTGCCATGTAACGTATCGTTTCGCATATTTCGTCTCGTATTGTTTCGTTTCAATTCCCGTTTTCAAATGGTTGACCACCGCATAAGAATAACCGGGCGGCTGTATCACATGGAGCCTCCCGGTCATTCAATAACTTATAGTGATGCTGTCCGCACTCCGGCAATAGAATGAATTAAATCATCATTCCCATTTCCCGTGCCGCCTCCATCAGGATTGGCGCATGTTCGCGGAGCGTTTCCGCTGACAGACGGGTGACTGGCCCTGACATCGACAATGCTGCCGCCACTTGACCATTCCGGTCAAAGATCGGTACGGATACCGCAGCAGCCCCAGGCTCGCGCTCTTCGATGCTGATCGCGTATCCCTTCTCCAGTATTTCGGCCAGCTGCTGCCGGTAAACGATCCTATCAACTGACTCCGGCCAATCCGGCGCATTCAGCAGCTCCTCCTGATCGGCCGGTGGCGCAAAGGCCACCAGAACCTTGCTAGAGGCGCCAACCGACAACGGTAGTCGTACTCCGACCTGGGCGACCCGCCGAATGCCCTGGTTGCTCTGAACCGCTTGAATCCGAAGACGATCCGAACCGTCTCTTAAATACAAACTCACCGTTTCCCCAAGCCGATCCCGCAAGGCTTCCATCGCGGGCAAAAGGCGAATCGCCGGGTCGTCGCTTTGGGACAGATGCATAGACAGCTCCCATATTTTCAAGCCGAGCCGATATTTCTCCGTTTCTTTATTACGAACAACGAATCCTTTGTCTTCCAGCGTTGTTAACAGCCGATGTACAGTACTTTTATGTAATCCGATAAGGGAAGAAATCTCCGTGAGGGCAAGTTCACTTTCTTTCGTAAAACACATCAATATATCAAGTGCCCGCTCTACAGCACGCACCGTTAATTTACGATCTTCCATCCCGACCAGCTCCTCTCCTGTTTCATTCTATGAAACCTGGTTACAAGAATTATATGAGAATTCTTCTCAAAAGTAAACCATCGAGACAGGGACTTTACAGTTGTCTTACAATCTATGGATTTGCATTGACTTTATAGGCATCCGGGCATACGATTATTATAATTTCAACTCTTTCATGTTAACGAAACATATCCAGACTATATGGTAAGGAGGGGCCACTTATGAGCACAACGACTGGTAGTAATGCCCCACTCTCCCAATTAAATGACACGCCAGCCGAGCTGTCGACGGGCTTAGTTCGTTTAAAGCATATTATATTAGCGTTGTTATTATCTGTCGTTTTTTTCCTTGTTTTCTGTTTTATTGCGCTTCATGCTTATATTGCTTGGGTTTTGTCGAATCCAACGGTTGCTCCACTCTATTCTAACCCCAAGCTTGCTAAAGATATGAATTACGAGAATGTCACATTCCACTCCATTGACGGTAAACGAAATATAAATGGCTGGTATATACCGGCCGAGAATTCTTCTAAAACCATCGTGCTCAGCCATGGTTATGGCGCCAATCGGGAGGAAACCTGGGTACCGATGTACGATCTCGCCCATTATGCGCATAATATGAATTTTAATGTGCTTATGTTTGATTACGGTTTTGCCTCCCAGACCAGCAAGGAAGTGGCGACCGGAGGCAAGGAAGAGAAACGCCAGCTTCTTGGAGCCATTGAACATGTGAAGCAGCGCGGCGCGAAGCAAATTGTCGTCTGGGGCTTCTCCATGGGGGCCGGTACCGCACTGCAGGCAGGGCTTGAGACCAAGGATGTGGATGCCATGATTCTGGACAGCGCCTTTTTATTGGAGCCGGACACGCTTTACCATAATATTCACAACCAGATCAATCTCCCTCGTCATCCGTCCCTGGAGATTCTGGAGCTGCTCTTCCCGGTGCTTAACGGCACAAGCCTGGATCAGATCCCTTACAATGAGGTGAAGAAGCACGATTATCCGTTCCCGACCTTGTTCATACACGGAACGAAAGACGATAAGGCACCTTACCCGATCGCCGAGAAGATTGCTTCCAATCAGACCCATACGGATTCGGATTCCTGGATTGTAGAGGATGCGCATCATGAGCTTATCTTCCGTGAGCACCCTAAAGAATATCTGCGCAGAGTATCCACCTTTCTAGGAAAACTCGAAACTCCGGATGAATCCTGATGCTTTATTGATCATACGCTCCATCTCCCCCCGCTGCTTTGATGCAGCGGGGGATTTTTAATTTCCTCCTCATAATACAGGCCGCTAACTGAATATAGTGTGTTTAGTGAACCTGATACTGGAGGGAACGGACATGTTATTAATTTACGGAGCGAAGCTCCCGATACGATTACTCGAAGAGATTCGCTATTGGAAACATCAGGAAAGGAAGCATACCGGGCTCATCAAAGCTATTGTTCCGGATCTGGAGCCGGTCTATGTCAAGATGCTGGATCAATGGGCCGTGGTGTTCGCTGACACGGAAAAAGCGGCAGACGAACTTCTGCGCCACATTCTTCGTTATGACGGACCTCCTTCACCTCAAGTGCTGGCCCAGGTCGAGCAGCTGTTGCGTGCTTCCTGCGAGCAATCCAGAGAGTTCATCCGCCAGCTCCACGGATTGAAGGAGAATAGTGAGGCTGTTCAGAAAGTTCCGCTCGCCGCCACGGTTCTGCACCATGTGATTCGGGAGTCCGAATACTTCCTGAACACGCTGGAGACGCTCAACTCCGCCGGAGCGCTGGAAAGATTCATGGACGTGGATATGCCGATGCAGTCGATGACGCTACACGAGGCCACGTCTCCTCCGCCGTCTCCTCCCGAGGCCGAGCTATCCATTCAAGGCATGGGAGACAGCGGCGGCGGCAAGGCTGTTCCGATTGGCGGGCACCGCCTTCCTCCACTGCCTTACGCTTATAATGCGCTGGAGCCTCATATTGACGAGAAAACCATGCGGATTCATCACGACATCCATCACCAAAGCTATGTCGACGGTCTGAACAAGGCGGAGAAGAAATTGGAGGAGGCCCGAAAAAGCGGTGATTTCGAGCTGGTGAAGCATTGGGAACGCGAGTTGGCTTTTCATGGTGCCGGCCACTATCTGCACACGATCTTCTGGAACATTATGAACCCGCGGGGCGGTGGCGAGCCTGGCGGGGAGCTAGCCCAACAGATCAAGAAGGATTTTGGAAGTTTCGACCGCTTTAAAAAGCACTTTAGCGAAGCTGCAGACAAAGTGGAAGGCGGCGGCTGGGCAATCCTCGTCTGGAGTCCGCGCAGCCATCGACTTGAAATTTTGCAGGCCGAGAAACATCAGAATCTCTCCCAATGGGATGTCGTCCCTCTCCTCGCTCTGGATGTATGGGAGCATTCCTATTACCTTAAACATCAAAATAAACGCAAGGATTACATCAACGATTGGTGGAACGTGGTCTACTGGCCGGAGGTTGCGGAGCGCTTCAAGCATGCCAGCATGCTGAAATGGAAGCCTTTTTAATTCAAGACCTAGCTGGGCTGCTTCACATTGGTTAATATTGGGTATGATGTCTATAGCCCTCCTTACTTCATTATGGAGTTTAAGGAGGGCTTATCATTATTCAAGGGGGTGACTCTCTGTACACTGGAGCACATCGGATAAAGGGATCGGGAGCCGATGAGATTGATGTTGAAGGATATGTCATAGGGCATCCCGATCAGACTTTCAATATATCCGTAAACCAAGACTCTTGAAACCGGGCACTTGGTCATGAGTCCAGAATCGGACTTGATTATTCAAGCTAGGGAGTAACCCGACCCTATTGTTGGGTCTTTTTTACCATATATCTGGTTATTTATTCGGTTGAACGCTCCCATATGCTGGATTATGATATGACAGTAAGCTTGATAAGCAGTCACTGTATGGCCTAAGGCGATACGAAGAGAAATTATGCGATCCATACTAAGACTGCAAGATTCAGCGAGCCGGTAAGAGCAGAACATCACCACTGAAGGGATGGGTCAGTGTGAACAGTAGGTTCAAATCACGTGTTTTCATTTTTGCTTTTGTGCTTATCATTTTAATTGTTGGAGGATGCCAGCCCGTGAACAATAACCAAGCCACTACAGACGACAGCTCGGACGAAGTTATAACGAAGGCTAAAACCACAGCCGTTCAGCATTTTAAAGAGAAATACGACTTGGATGTAGAAATTACCAAGGAAGAGATGATGCCTTCTATCGTAGCGGACAAGGTCAACTTCGAAGGGTTTGTCGTAGATCATCCTGAACAAACCTTTAAAATATCCGTTGATTTCAACACAGGCGAGACATCCAACTTCGTGATGAACCCGGAGCTCAGAAAAGCGATTAAGGGCGAGTGATGGGTTGCGGCTGCCTTTTGGCTGTAACTACAGGTTCTGATCCTGCTGAGTCATGTTAAGGAGGGAGTATATTTGAGTTCACCGCAAGTGGATGACGAGACATACCGATTGATGTCAGAAGCGGCTTATCTCGATCTGAAAAAAGAAGATACCGTTGAGGACTTGCCTGGATGGGAGGTCCTTGAGGACTATAAGAGCAACAGCATATCAGGTTTTGATGCCGTAACTTTCTATAACAAGGAAACGAACCAGGCCGTTATCGCATACCGGGGCACCGAGGCAGGCAAAGATTTATCCCATGCTCTCCCCGATTATTTGGCTGATGCGGATATTGGCATTGAAGAGATCAAAAGAAAAATCCCGGAATTTCGGCCACCTTGGGCGGACCATGTGGACAAAGTCAAAGAAGTCACGGGGATTAACGATGTCACGGATTGGTTCGGTGAACAATCGAGACAGATCGATAAAAAAACGGATATATGGGGAACCAACCAATTGTATCAAGCCGAGGATTATGCGCTGGAAATGAAGGAGAAATACAAGGACGTTGATTTCACCCTTACGGGTCACTCCTTGGGGGGAGCCAATGCGCAATATGCTGCCGCCTATACGGGCATGTCGGCTGTCACCTTCAGTGCTCCGTCGGTCATCGGAAGCCTCTCCCCTGAAGCCAGAAGAAAGGCAGAGAACGGGGAATTTGACTCTCAAATCACTAATTTCGTCCATCCTGGCGACATTATTGGCAGCGGTGCGCTCGGCGGCTTCGATGGCCACGTCGGTTCAACCTATTACATAGACTCCAGTTATAAAGACGCCAATGACGGGCTTAGCATAAAGGAAAAAATTGATAATACACTGGGCGGCCCCAATTATCATCAGCTTGACCGCTATCGATTCGAGGATGGTTACATCTCAAATCCTCTGTACGACGGCGCTACCGACAAAGCCGTTGATTCGCCTAGAATACCTGCCCATAGCAGTCTCTTGTTCGGCCTGGGTGGTCCGATGAGCAATCTGGGCTTAGGGTTGGGCGGCTCGCTGGCAGCCATATCCGGCTCCGCAGGAGGCTCAGCTGGAACCATTCAGGTGACCCCTGCCGAACTTCGAAGCGTAGCCGAGAAATGGAGAGCACACGCCCATCAAAGTGATGCCGAACTACAGGGAATCCGGCAGCGCCTCTCCAAATACATGTTCTCCAGCCACAGCAGGCGTCTACAGCCGATTGTCCAGCAGCTGGATACATCCATCATGTCGATGAGTCAATGGCATCTGCAGCATACCACCGACATCGTTCAATATATTAAATTCAAAGCGGATTTATTTGAACGGACCGACAACAGCGGATAAACATCGATACGAAAACTACCGGGGGGGGGATGGAGATGAGTCGAGAGATTCTGCTTGAGCTTGATGATTTGCTTCAAGCCGAACGCGAGCTGTCAGGACTGCTGGCAGCCATTCGAGCCGACGAACAGGAGGCAAGGGTCATGTACGCCCGTCTGCAGGATTGGAAGGGACAATCCGCCAATGTGCTGCGCGACCAGATTGAAACCTTCTTTATGGAGATGTCCCGCCGCATCCGGGATATCGAGGAGCAAAAACATGCACTCATCCAGTATGTGCAATATATGAAACAAGTGGATGGCGCTTCTTGAGAAACCCTTGCCCAACATATCGATTATCATGAGTTCACATTCATTATTAAGCACAAAAAAAAGGCTTCGCCTCCGTGGGCGAAGCCTTTTTCATTTGTCTGGATCATGATTAGTCTTTAATCAAAGACAGAAATTCCGAACGCTGTGCAGAATCACTCTGGAAGGTACCGCGTACAGCTGACGTGACCGTCTTGCTGCCCGGCTTCTTCACACCGCGCGCGCACATGCACAGATGCTCGCCTTCCACTACCACCATCACGCCGTTTGGCTGCAGCGCCTCCACCATAATATCCGCGATTTGCGATGTAATGCGCTCCTGCACCTGAAGACGGCGGGTAACCGCCTCTACCAGACGTGCCAGCTTGCTTAAACCGGCGATTTTGCCGCTAGGGACATAACCGATATGGACTTTACCAAAGAACGGCGCCATATGGTGCTCGCACTGGCTGTAATATACGATATCCTTCACGATAACCAATTCCTCATGATTCTCGTCAAAGGTAACCCCGAGAACATCCTTGGGATCCACTTCGTATCCGGCAAAGATCTCCTCATACATCCGCGTCACACGGGCCGGTGTCTCAAGGAGTCCCTCACGCTGGGGATCTTCACCGATCAGTTTCAATATTTGCTCTACATGATACTCGATCTGCTCTCGGTTATCGCCGACTTTATTGTTTACATAATCCTTTACACCTGCCACAGTACATCCCCCTTTTTCGTTCCATATAAAAAGCAAACGGTTAACTTATAGCCGCTGTTAGCGGCCTTTTAAATAGAAATGCCCCTCCGTCATCCATTCAGACGGGAGTGGGCTTTCTTGCATTATGATTTGCGTTTACGGCCTTGCCCTTTACCCGGCACAGGCTGATTTTTCATCATTTGCTGTGCACGCTGCATCTGCTTGCTGTTCATGTTATACCCCATTTGTTTTGCCATCTTCTGCAGCATTTGCGGATCGTTCTGCATCTTTTCCAATTGCTTTCGCAAATAGAATACGCCGATGAAAAATCCGCCGACCAGACCCACGATCAATGTAATAATCGGAATGACAATATCCATCACTTGACCACCTTCTACTAATATCTGCCATTTAATGGCGCATACACGAACCTATCATAGCATGTCCTTTTCATCACAGCAAATGAAAATAACAGATACATGGCAGCAGACACGGCCTGATGATACGCCTTGGTCAACTACGACCCTTTCCGGTCCGGCATGGCTCCTTCTATCGTTAACAAGGTGCGCTTGATTTCCGGACCGCCGGCATAGCCGATCAACGCTCCATCGGCTCCTACCACCCGGTGGCACGGCACGATGATCGGAACGGGGTTCTTGTTGTTCGCCCCACCTACGGCACGAACTGCTTTAGGACGCCCAATGGATTCGGCTACATCCTTATAGGAACAAACCGTTCCATAAGGAATGGACTTCAGCGCTTCCCATACCTGCAATTGGAATGAGGTGCCGCGCATGTCCAGCTGTACGTCGAACGCCTTTAGCTCCCCTGCAAAATACTGTTTCAACTGTGTGATCGCAGGAGCTAATCTTGCCTCGTCACGCTGATAGCCGCCGTTACCGGCCCAGGTCCGTGACCACTGCTGGATGACCGCTTCTTTCACATAGAAGCTGCCAAATTCAATAAGACATAATCCCTTCTCCGTTGCGCAGACCGTCAGCGGTCCAATCGGAGATTGAAGTTCATCGTAATACAGCATTTCCGGTCCTCCCTCAGGGACGGCCATCGGCTCGACTCCCTGAATAACAGGACTTTCCTGTCCCGGCTTGTCCCCATTAGAGGAACCTGCAACAGGAGTGCTAGCGGAGGAAGCATCAGCCGCAGCTACGGCAGACGCTTCTTTCTCACTTGGTTCATTCAGTTTATTCAAGGCTTGCTGCAGCATATCTCGTACTTGGGAGTCCCCTTCTGATTTCATGCTTTTCTCTAAGTTGTTCAACGCTTCTTCGCCTCCAATACGGCCCAGAGCCCATGCAGCGGTTCCCCGCAGCTCCGGGCGCGGGTCTTTCAGCAGTACTTCGCTCAGCTTCGGTACGGCTGAAATATCTTTAAAGTTGCCAAGCGCGATGACAGCATTGCGCTGAATCGGCTTTCGGCCGCGCCATGCGGCCGACGTATCTCCGAATGCCTCCTTGAATTCCCGGTTACTCATATCCAGGATGGGCAGGAGCAGAGGCTTGGCTTTTTCAGGATCGGGCTTGAAGTCCTCTTGATGAGTCCAGTTCTTGCCCCGGTTCTTCGGACAAACAATTTGACAGGTATCGCATCCATACAGCCGGTTGCCGATCTTGCGCATGGCCTCTTCGTCCAGAAACCCTTTGGTTTGGGTCAGAAAAGAAACGCAGCGCTGAGCATTCAGCTGCCCGGGACCGACAAGGGCGCCGGTTGGGCAAGCATCGATGCATTTGGTGCACTCCCCGCAATCCTCAGTTACCGGCGTATCCGGAGGAAACGGGATGTTCGTTACCATTTCGCCAAGGAATATCCAGGAACCGAATTTCGGGGAGATGATGGAGCAGTTCTTGGCGCTAAAGCCAATCCCGGCTCGCTGCGAAACCGCCCGGTCGACAAGCGCGCCGGTGTCCACCATGCTTTCAAGCTTCGCATCCGGCACGCGTTCTTTAATGTATTCCTCGAGACGACTCATGGCCTCCCGGAGCACCTGGTGATAATCCCTTCCCCAAGCTGATCGCGCCATAATCCCCCTGTATTTACCTGGCTCCGATTTGGGCGGGTTCTCCATCTTGGAGTGGTAGGTTATGGCGATGGCGATCAGGGACTTCGGCTCCGTGCCAGGGAGTGTGGGAGTAACCCGCTTATCCAGATCCGACTCCTCAAAGCCGGACTCATATCCCATATCCCGATGGTTTTGCAAAATTCCCTTTAGGGATTGGAACGGCTCCGCCGAAGCGAAGCCGATATCATCAATCCCGAGCTCCGGCAGAGCGGCCTTGAGCTCCTGCTTGAGCTCCTCCCATACCGAAGGCGGAGGAGCGTACGAACCGAGTGTGTAGGTCATTCTCCAGCGCCTCCTTTTCTGGGATGATGTTCTGTCTTTCAGGTTACAGCTTTTTGATCTCAGACAACGGCCAGAAAATAAATTCGGCTCTGCCTACGATGTCGCTTTCCTTCACGCTGCCGAACATGCGGCTGTCCTTACTCTTTCCGAGATGGCGGTTATCTCCCATAACGAAGTATCTACCCTCTTCCAGTACTATAGGCTCAAAGCCAGGATCCTCGATCGGGACATCGGTATATCCTTCCTGCTTTGCAACCCCGTTTACGTACAGCTTCTGGTCCTTTACCTCAATGGTATCTCCAGGTACGCCCACGACACGTTTTACCAGAAACTCCTTCTTATCCGGGCCATCACTCGGGTCCTTAAGTACAATAACATCGCCATGGCCCGGTGCTGAAAAGCGATATACCACTTTATTAATAAATAGCCGCTCCGATGCTACCAGTGTCGGCTGCATAGATTCACCTTTAACCATAGACAGGTTGAACACAAACATATTTAGAAGCACCATAATAACAAATGCAATCGCAATCGTCTTTACCCAATCCCAAAGCTCGGCAGCCCAGCCGTTCTTCTTGCCAGGTTGATTCTGAGGTTCGTTGTTCTCGCCATGCTCAGTTGAATCCGGAGAAATCACTTGTCCCATGCTACACCTACTTTACTTCGATTTCACCTCCGGAAAACGAAGGCGGCACCTTCAAATAAGGTACATTAATAGAAAAGCATATCTCCCACCCATTTGCAACGGCTGAAAGATATGCTTCATATCGAAAAAATGTCGTTTCTTATCTCTGTCGAAGCTTAAAGCCGCCGTTTGCGTCGCTCGTATGTACCGCTTTTTGTCATTACGACTATTGACCAAGGATACTGAGCTTCTGGAACGACCGCAGGATTTGGCTGGCACCGTATCCCATGGCTTCATAAAATGGCATGGCTGCGGCGTTGTGCTCGTCTCCGGCTACCATAATCCGACTGACTTTCCGTGATTGAAAACGCTGTTCCATTGCCGAAATCAAAGATTTGCCAATCCCTTTTCTACGATAGTCGGGATGAATGGCAATGCGGTAATAACAACCATGATTGCGTTCGATCGTACCGATTAAGGCACCAACGATTTCACCGTTTTCTTCAGCTACCATAATCAGATCGGAATCCCAAGCTAGCTGCCTGGAGAAGGGCTCCATCGTGTTTTCGTAGCATTCTTCCGATAAAGCAATCTGAAGTAGCTCGGTTACGGGGTTACAGTCACTCAACTGAAAGGAACGAACATGCATTTCAAAATCTCCCTTTTCGTTAGCATGATGCGGTTTACCCGGTTTACAAAAATCTAGTATTCCGTTTACGCAAACCTGACATTTATATTACTACAAAAAACCCGAAAATCCTCTTTCCTTGTCCATTAAACCACATCTTTCTCGTAAATTCACGAGTTTTCTTCTGAAAGCGCTTTATAGGAAGCGTTTTCATCATTTTAGCTGGATAAAATTCCATTTTTTTGTTGAATGCTAGGTTTGTTTCCTGCTGCTAAACCATTATCTCACTGTTAAAATAGGCCCATTAATTCCCAGTGGTTTTCTTTCTTATTTGAGATTTATACTTCGATAAAATAACCAACCTTCTCCAGTTCCACCGAGGATAAAGACATGTAGTAAAAAACAACAGCGTCCTCTCGGCTATGTGCCTCTGAGGAACGCTGTGTTTTTTGATCATGATATTTACTTACTGGAGAACGACGGTGTCGCCCACTTTCAGCCCTGACAAAACCTCGACTTTATCCAGCGTCTGCAAGCCGGTCTCGATATCCTGCCGTTCAATCTGGCCGCCTCCCTTGTCCACCATGACATAGGAGGCGCCTCCGTCCGTCATAACGGCAAGTTTAGGAACTACAACCGCCTTATCCTTCCGTTTGGTTACAATGTCTCCGTTCAGCGTCAGGCCGCCGATTAAACGATCTTCCTTCGGCAGTGAGATGATCACCTTAAACTGTGGTGTCTGGGAAGTTTGCTTCTCCTGGGCCGTCGTCTCGGCGAATTTAGCTACTTCCAGCACCTTTCCCTTCAGCTTTAGATCCTTGATGGACGGCATCTTAACCTCAACCGCCATGTCCGGCTTAATGCTGAATATATCGTTTTCCCCGACAAATGCCACTAATCGAAGAGAATCCAGGTCGACGATTTTGCCGATATACTGGTTCGCCGTCACCGATTGCGGCCGCTGCTGTGTCGGGTCGAACAGAAACAGGCCTGCTGCTGGTGATAAGTATGTAGCTTTCTTCAGCCTGTCATTCAAGTCGGCCATCGTCTGGCGCTCAATATCGTTAGTAACCTCGTCCAGTTGACTGCTCAGCCGAGCATTTTCCTGATCTGCCAGCACTTTAAGGCGTTCGGCCTCCGTTGCTAAAGTGGGGGCGCTATCGAGGTCCTGATTTAACGTAAACTCCTTCAGTTCCTTCTCCAGCTTCCGCTTCTGCAGCTCGGCTTCCTTCTGCTGAAGCTGCTGGCGAATGGCCGTTTGCTCTAATTTAAAAAGCGCATCGCCTTTCTTGATCTGCTGACCGTTCTCAACGTTCCAGGACTCCACTTTCGCTTCAAAAGGTGCGTACACATTGGTCTCCCGCCCGTATTCGGATGTTCCCTTGACCTGCACGGTCGAGACAATGGTTTCCTCCGTTACGGGAAATGTGATGACCTGCGGCTCTTCCATCATGGGAATCTCGGGTTCTTTCGGTTTGACCTGTCCGTATCCCCAATATCCCACCAAGCCCAGCACGGCAACGATAACCGTCCATTTTATGATTTTTTTTATCATACCGATTTAGCTTCCTTTCCGATGCTCATTATCCTAATCCCGCTTGATGGCCAGAAGTGCATTCGTTCTTGCTGCGCTGATCGCCGGATAGATCCCCGAGAAGATTCCGGTCATCACAGCGAATGCGATGCCGATGGGCAGCGTCTCCAACGTAACCGCAATTTGCAGCCCTGACATGCCCGCCGAAGCCATAATGAATGAATTCAGTCCCTTGATGATCAAAAATGCGAATACGATGCCAAGCAATCCACCAAGCAAACCGAGCAGGCTGGCTTCTACGATGAACATGTTGCGGATTTGCGGCATATTCGCCCCAAGGACCTTCATAATGCCGATTTGCCTACGGCGCTGATGCGTAGACATCGTCATGGCTACGATGATTGATATCGAGGCCAATAACAGGATAAATACGCCTATGCCGAGAGCGATCGCTTTGAATGTATCCAATTGGGAAGCGACCTGATCACGCATGGCCAGATTGTCGCTCGCATTCAGCGCAAGTTTTGAGATTAAATCCTCAAGCGGTTTAATATTCTGCAGATCATCCACTTTGATGGTTAGACTATCGTATACTCGCTGTTTCGAAGTTGTCCCATTTTGCAGGTTCAAACTGTTTGTTAGCCATTCCGCCGTGTCAAAGGAAATATAGGCCTGACGATCGTAGAACGCAAACTGGGCATCTCTCCCCGAAGGCACATCCAGCACGCCGCCAACATAAAGCTGTGGGCTAAGCTGTTTCTTGTCTGCGTCCATCGACTCCAGCTGAATATTTTTGCCGTGCATTTCCGAAACGGTGCTCTCATACATCTGATATTCTTCCCATAGCTTCGGGTTATTGGGATCGGTATTTATCATATTCATCAATCTTTCGCTCGTCTCTGCATCCTTCCATCCGGTTGTTGCTCCGTAATTGAGCACCATGGCACCGATCTGTTCAAGCGCGCCACCTTCCTTGAACCTGTTACCCTGCTCTTTGAGCTTTGACAGGTCCACGGCCACGACGTTGAAACCGTCGTTTATCAGGTTATCGGACGAAATGGCTCTAAAATACCCGAGCTGCTTGGTGGCTATAACGGATTTGACATGATCAAAGCCCTGAATCACCTGAACTTTATCATCCGTTAGCAATCCCCGGTCAGCTCCGGCCGCGGGGCCGCTGCCTTCTCCTTGCCCGCTTGAGCCCTGTGGAGTCACCGTAATCTCGTCAAGCTTCATGCCGCCTATAATTTCCGTCTCCAAATAATTCTGGGCGCCGTTCCCAATGCTGATCGCTACGATAATAGCCGCGCATCCAATCGAAATACCAGTCATGCACAGGGCTGTCACCACTTTACGACGTTTAATCTGTCCCCATGCCAGCCGTATGCTGTCTAAAATTATCAGCTGACCTCACCTGCCCCCTCCGTATGAACCGGGACCCCAGGCAGGGACGAGGGGCCGTTTGGCCCCCGTTGACCTGCTGCTGGCGTTGTATAGTCCTCCGGCTGAACCAGATAACCGTCACGGAGCATAATCGTTTTTTTCATTTGGGCAGCGACTTCCATCTCGTGAGTAACGATGACAAATGTCGTTTTCATGGACTCGTTCAGCGCCATCATGATTCGGATAATTTCCTCTTCCGTTTTGGTGTCCAGGTTACCCGTCGGCTCGTCCGCAAAAATGACGGAAGGCTCGGTAATCAACGAGCGCGCAATACTAACGCGCTGCTGCTGTCCGCCTGACAGTTGGGACGGGTATAGTGAAGCCTTATCGCCGATCCCCGTCATCTCCAGAAGCTCCATCGCTTTCTTCCGGCGCTTGGACGGAGAAACGGATTGAAAGACCAGGGGAAGCTCCACGTTTTCACGAATCGTGAGCGTCGGGATCAGTTCATAGGCCTGAAAAATAAAGCCGATATGCTTGCGCCGGAAGACAGCAAGCTTGTTTTCCCCGTACTTGACAATATCCTGATCGGCAATATAAATATGGCCTTCCGTCGGCTTCATCAGTCCTGCCATCAAGTTGAGCAGCGTGGACTTGCCCGACCCGGAGCTGCCCAGCAGGGCAATCATCTCTCCCTTCTGGACTTCGAACTGGATATTATGGAGCACTTTTAATACTTCGTTACCGTTCTTAAAGCTGTGCGATACATTCTCCAAACGCAACATGTTCGCTATTCCTTTCCGGTTCTTAATTTAACTCTCCTCGTCAGGAACTGCTGTAGGCGTGAATATCAGATTGTAGCTTTGACTGCCCAGCGTGATCCGCTCATCCTGGAATTCATCCACCAGGGTCAAGTTAAACCAACCGCCTCGAAGTTTTTTGTATTGCTCATCCGACAGCTCGATCGACATCGACCGGGTGCCTGGGACCTGGATATCGGTTCCTGGCGTGAGCGTGCGCTCCTGTGTCTGCCCGAGGTTATCCTTGATGATTAAAATCAGCTTGTGGCCGGAGTCCGCCGCAATGATGCTCTCGCTGCGTTTTACATCAATCGTGATATTCAGCGGAATGGATGAGCTGCCTTCCTGCAGATGTCCTACCGCTTTCGTAACCGAAACGTGGTAAGGATACCAATCGAGGTTTGTCAGTCCGGAGCTTATGGCAGGTCTGATCGGATTCAGCATCAATTTTTTCATGCCCATGACGCCGGTAGCATCTTTACCCGTTTCAGCAAACTTGCCTCCGGTCATCGCCGTACCCAGAGCAAGCCCCAGTTCGCTTGCAGCCCCCTTCGGCACTCTGGCCCAAAAGACAATCGACTGCTTGGACCCCGGCTGAAGCGAGGCTTCAGGCTGAATGGTTTCCGCTTCATAGATCTTTCCATCCGTGCTTTGGAAATACCCCTTCAGCACCGCTGCTTGGACGCGGCGCTGTTCATTGCTGGTCAGCAAGAACTCGGAATAGACAATATCGGAGTCCACACCTTCATAGATGACCGTCCGCCGTTCCTGCGCCTCTGCGCGCTTACCAATCGCGGTAACGGTATACGGCTTCCCTTTCTCCAAAGTGCTGATCGACTGCGTCATGCCGGACGTGGTCATGGTAAGAAACGACGTTTTGGCCGTATCCTGCTGCGTAAACAGCTCGAAGCGAAGCGAACGGATATCCTTGGTATACGGGATCCGAGCCATGACATATACCTCGGTTGATGACCCCGGGGAAATCAGGGAACCCTGCTCCTCCGCAATAACCTCCGAACCAGCCAGACTTGTTTTTTCGTCCGCTGTGACGTTCACTTTAAGCTCAGGCAGCGGCAGCGATTTGGATTCCTGCGTATTCCGCAGACGCAGCTTTGCAACGATCAGATCCTGATCCTGCCATGGCAGGCGCTGGATGGATTCCAGCGTGTACGCAAATCCTTTGGCTGTCTGCGCGTCGTACTCCACACCGATAGATGATTTGCGTTCCGTTTGATAAGGGATGGCAAAGTATGCAATCGGCAGGGTCAATGACTCCTGGACCTCGGTGGTCGGCTCACCGGCCGGTTCACCCGAGCTCGCCGGCGGTTTAGATGAGCTGGCTGGTCCAGATGTCCCGATCATTTGCAGCTTCAATCGGTCCTGCTTGAGTTCTAGCGGGAGCGTTATTTCCATCACCATTGTTTTCTCTTCCCCGGGACGCAGCGTCAAACCCGCTTTGTTATCCGGAGTGTAAGGATGGAAGGAGCCTTCGGATGCTTTAATCGCAAATTCGTAGGCCGGAACCTCCACCGATTTTTTTCCTTTATTCTTGAAGGCCATCTCGATATTCCATATGCCCTGCCCCCCTGAGGCACGCAGCGAAGCTTGGCGGATTCTGGCATCGACCGGAATCCCCTTGATGGTCAACTTCTTGGCCGCGCCCGCCGCAACATCCCACTTTGGAGCTGTTGCCGCAGGTAGCTTGAAGGATGCGACTGGCAATGACAGCTTCAGCGTTTCATCGTTTTCGGTCCACAGGAAATGCAAACCGGTCGTTTTAAGATAAGAGGGAACTTCTGTTATGTAATAAACCAGTTTCTTTTCTTTCGGCTGAACAGGCACACCCTCAGCCCCTGCCTCATGACGCAGAAGGAACGAACTGCCGCTTGCCGTCGCCAAATACGGTTCGAACCCCCGATCATTCCATACCTTTCCACCATGGTTCGTCATATACATCCCGACTTTGGCGATGACTTTGCCGTCATACTTGATGATCTCTAGTGATTCAGCCTGTACGGTAACCGGAGTGCCGCCCAGATTCAGCTTGGAGGTCGAACCAGATGGTACGGCTGCTGTATAATTGGCGGGCATTCTGTACGTTCCGACACGCTGCAGGTAGCCTTTGACTTGCGGATTCCATACGTCCATCACCAGCTTCATGCCGGACAAGGAACTGCTCTCGGTCTTCGCATAGTAGGTTACACTCAGGCTTTGCCCGGGCTCTACCTTCTTCTTGGCCAGATCCTTGGATATGGGATTGGCCGCCGTCACGGAACCGCCGGGAAGCACCACCTTGGGAAAATAAGATACCAGGCGCGCTGCGCTTTTCCCCCCGTTTTTATAAGTCAGTGTAAATACCGCCACATTCGTGCCGGTCTGCTGCCATACGTCGGCATGGTCAAGCTTTGCTGTGACGTTGTTCCCAAGCTGCACGCTCCAGGCCAGAGCTGCACCCTTCTGTGCAGTCGACTTCGTGATTTGGGATGGCTGTGTCTTAGTTGCTGCAGCTTCCACTTGCGGTGCTGCAGCCAGAATGGCAGCCATCAGAATGGCAGTCACTCTGAGCTTTGTACTATTCATATTATGTACCGACTCCTTTCTACCTCGACATATCCCTTCTATATCGACGTTTCGATCATAGATTTGTTCAAGACTATATATATAACGACAAATTTCACAGAAAAGTTTTCCATTAATTTTCGATGTCACAACTTTCGTTCATGCAATAAATCAGCCCTCTCGGACTTTTCAAACATAAAAGTTGATTTAATCACCCAAAACGGTTTAATATATGTAGTGTAGCCGGATTACATATTACGTCTCCGGGATGATAAAGACTTCCTGATGAAGGAAGACCCTTTCATCATAACCAAAAACTAAATTTACAGGAGGTTTTTTACTATGGCATTTCAATTACCAGCACTTCCTTACGCAAACGACGCGCTCGAGCCTCATATCGACGCACAAACGATGGAGATCCACCATGATCGCCACCATAATACCTACGTAACCAACTTGAACGCTGCTCTTGAGAACGCTCCTGAGCTTCAAGGCAAATCCCTTGAGGATCTGATCTCTAACCTTGACGCTGTACCGGAAAGCATCCGCACAGCGGTTCGCAACAACGGCGGCGGCCATGCTAACCACTCCCTGTTCTGGGAAGTTATCGGACCAAACGGCGGCGGACAACCGACTGGCGCTTTGGCTGATGCCATCAACAGTGAACTGGGCGGCTTTGATAAATTCAAAGAAGATTTCGCAAAAGCGGCTACAACCCGTTTCGGCAGCGGCTGGGCTTGGCTCGTTGTTAAAGACGGCAAACTGGCAGTAACCAGCACACCGAACCAAGACAGCCCGATCATGGAAGGTCAAACACCTCTCCTCGGCCTGGACGTTTGGGAGCATGCTTACTACCTGAAATATCAAAACAAACGCCCTGATTACATCTCCGCATTCTGGAATGTAGTGAACTGGGAAGAAGTCGGCAAACGTTACGATAACGCGAAATAATATCGCTTAACTAAAAACCGATATCATACCAAAAAAGGCTGCTTTCAGCTGTAGACCCTGTCTACTGCGAAAGCAGCCTTTCTCTATATCTATATCATGCTGTTACGTGTTATTTACCGCTGCTGCAGAGCCTGACTCATAATGGCGGACCTTGGATGGTGCATAGATGACCACCAGCAGAATGACCGAGATCAGGACGGCTGCACCTGCACCGATCAGGCATACGGCCTGCAGCGGCCAGGCATCGGCGGCAAAACCGAGCAGAAGTGTTAAGAGAATCTGCAGCATCCCTTCCAATAAGCGGGTCACACTCGTAAAGCGCCCCATCAGATCAATAGGCACCTGATTTTGAAAAAAGGTAGTATATCCCGCATTCGCATACGAAGAGAAGAAACCAAACGCGATAAAGCCGATAACGGCCGTCAGGAGGCCGGATGCGGCATAGAAGATCATATACCCGGCACTAGATAGAAGCACACCAGCCCCGATAAACATGCGCAATGATAGCCATTTGACAGTTAGAGACGCAGCCGCTGAGCCGGCCAAATACCCAGCTCCGGCTACGCTGACGAGTAGTCCATAATCCTCGTCGCCGAGGAGCAATACCTGTTTAATAAAGGTTGCCTCTTGGGAATCGAGCGCGAAGCCTAGCAGCATGGCAGATTGAAATAACGAGTATACAAGCATAAAATACTTCGCCGCTTTCCCGAAATCAATAACCGCAGCCCAGTCCTGAAGCAGTGTCTTCATTGTGATGGCATCCCGTCCATTGCCTGCGCTTTCCTTTCCATCCACATCGGGAAGGAAGTAAATGACAAGCGCGCAGATGAAGAAAGATACGGCATTGATAAAGATGCTGATCCGAATGTCCGTATAAGCGATCAATAGACCGGATATAGCGGGTCCAAGCAGCACCGCGCCGGATGTCGTAAAGCTGGACCATGCGTTGAACCGCTTTCGTTCCTCTGCCGGGATCAGCTTCGTTATATATGTCATGGACGTAGGCCCGAAGAAAGCCCCCGCAACGTTAATCAGAAACATGATACAGTAGATGCCCCAAACCGAGGACATGAAGGGGATAAGGGCAATCAAAGCCCCCCGGATCACATCGGTGGTGATCATAAGCCTGCGCTTATTCGCCCGGTCAATAATACTGCCCGCCCAGGAGTTGGTAAACAGGGTTGCGAGCGGCCGGATGATAAACAATCCAGCCACTGCCGCAGGAGAACCTGTCATATGCAGCACAAGCAAATTAATCGCGACCAGATAGATCCAGTTTCCCAGATTGGAAACCCCGATGCCAAAAATGTAAAGAAGCGCATTCTTCCAGCTATGCAAAATCTCCACTACTCCTTACAAGCCGTTTCAACATTATATCTCCCATTGCAAGGGAAATACGGCTTTAAGATGAGAAATACGAGTTCAGAATCCGAATGAACACATTCGGAAATGCGTAGCGTTCCATGTCATGAACGTGAATCCAGCGAAAGCTCTCTTCGCCTGTCTCATATGCCGCTGCACTCTCTGCTACTTCCAGGGCTTCCGGCGGCACATCCTGCCATTTACAGCGGTACACGCCCATATGCCATTGAATATGGCTAAAGGTATGCTCGGCGTCCATCACATGGCCCATCGGCAGGATCGGAACTCCTTCCTCCAGCAAGGCATGACGCAAGCGGCTCATCGCCGTCTCCTCGGACATCACGGCCGGCACGCCGCTCCCCTCAGTCGACACGATCACATGCGGCAGCTCCCACATCCCTGCCAATAAACCGGTGGATGGACGCTTGCGGATCAGAATCTTCCCTTCGTGCACGCCAGTGCCTTCTACAATGGCCGTGAGGCGGTATTCAGGACGTGGCGGTTTGGCCTTCGTCTTAATAGGAAGGGACTCCTCTTTGCCCTCAAACCGTGCTGTACAATGCTCCATCACAGGGCATACCAGACATTTGGGGGACTTCGGCGTACAGATCAACGCCCCCAGTTCCATCAACGCCTGGGTGAAATCCGATGCTCGCCCATCCGGAACCAGCGTCAGCACCAGCTCCTCCATCTTGGTGCGGGTCTTCACTTTCATAATATCTTCTTCAATCAAAAAATAGCGGGACAGCACACGCATGACGTTACCGTCCACTGCTGCGGCAGGAATATTGAATGCAATGCTGCGAATGGCACCCGAGGTATATGGACCAATGCCTTTAAGTCCCGACACTTCATCTTTGCCGCTCGGCATAACGCCCCCATACTGCTCTGTCACCTGCCTTGCGGCAGCCTGAAGGTTGCGTGCCCGGGAATAATAGCCAAGGCCCTCCCAGCACTTCAACACATCGTCCTCCGGCGCATCCGCAAGCGACTGAATCGTTGGAAACCGCTCGATAAACCGGTGGAAATATGGGATTACCGTGTCCACCCGGGTCTGCTGCAGCATAATTTCAGATACCCATATATAGTAGGGATCACGATGCCGGCGCCATGGCAAATCCCTTTTGTTGATCTCATACCAATCCAGCAGCTCTTGGCTGAAGTATTGTTTGTGTTCCGTATTATGCATCTATAAGTAATCTCCTTCGTCAACCTATCTTTATCTTCTCAACCACGGCGAAAGCGGAAGCCAGCGTGGTCTGATGCGAAATCGTCAAATGAATCGCATAATGAGCGGACTCCTCCATTCCGAGGCGATCCCAGGCTTCCTGGGATAGTCGAGTCTCAGGCCTGCCAAGAACACCCGGCAGCACTTCTATGTCACGGAACCCGATTATACCTCCAATTCCGGAGCCAAAGGCTTTGGATATCGCCTCTTTGGCAGCAAAGCGCCCGGCAACAAACTCCGTCCGTTTCGCCCCCTTACCGGCGGCAATGACCTGCTCACCCTGCGTAAGCACGCGCTTCATGAATCTTTCTCCATGCGGGCCTGTCATCAACATCTCCATTCGCTTCATGTCCAGCACATCATGTCCGATTCCGTAGATCACAATCGTCCGCTCTCCTTCATGGATCCAGTCTTCCTGTCCAAAAAATATACTCTTACTTATTGTATCAGTCGATGTACGTCAACGCGAGACCAACGGTGTTACAACAACATGAATTAAATAAATTTGTTGTATTTCAAATTTCATCTATATAGACTGTACAAAATAGCATGGCGAAAGGGGAACCATATTATGGGCTCATTGATTTATCACGTGGCTGTTTCGCTTGACTATTTTATCGCCGATCAAGCCATGATGGATGGAAGGATCGACCGCACTCTCTTTTTATTCGATGGAGAGCATGTTCCGGACTTCTTGGCAGAAATCCAGGAGTTTGAGGCTGTGCTGATGGGCGGTAAAACGTATGAGTTTGGATTTAAGATGGGGGCTAAGCCAGGAGAGCCTGGTTACAAAGGACTCAAGCATTATATATTCTCACGCTCATTAGAATTCGAATCCAATGAAGAAGTTGAATTAGTCAAGGAGGACGCCATCCCGTACATCCATAATCTTAAACAACAGACAGACGGCAAGCTGTGGCTGTGCGGCGGCGGGGAATTGGCAGGAAGCCTGCTTCAGCATCAACTGATCGATCAGCTTGTATTAAAGGTAAACCCGGTAATGGTTGGTGACGGGGTTCCATTGTTCGGGAGTGTCAAACCGCGGCTAAAACTCGAACTGGTCGATATGAAGCAATATGCCAACGGCGTTCTCAAACCGACCTACAATATCATATATACCTAGTGCCGCGCTAAATAAACTAGCCTTCCGGAGGTTATTCCACCGGAAGGCTGGTTGCCTGGATATTTGTATGTTAGATGCCTGGAATCGTATTGCGCTTGTGTGCGGTTTTGACGTAATAACTCTCGAGTTTCTGCTGAACATCAGGATCAATCGTCTTACCTTCCAGGTAATCGCTGTTATCCTCGTAGCTGATTCCGAGCTCTTTCTCGTCTGTTTGACCTTCCCAAAGGCCGGCAGAAGGGGCTTTATCCAGAATCGATTTCGGAACTCCTAAATAGGATGCAAGCATACGAACCTGACGCTTGTTCAGGGAACTCAGCGGCGTAATGTCCACTGCTCCATCGCCCCACTTGGTATAGAAGCCGGTAATCGCCTCGGAAGCATGATCCGTACCGACCACGATCAAATTCTGCTCGAATGCCAGCGCATATTGTACCACCATACGCACTCTGGCCTTCACATTGCCTTTACCCGGAATACTCATATGCTTATGGACCCCGATATTTTTCAGGCCATGCTCAACCTCCAAAGCTATTTCGTTCACCGTTTCCTCGATATTCGTCTCGACGGTATGTTTCAAATCGAAGGCCTTTGCTGTCGCATAGCTGTCTGAAATATCAGCCTGTTCGCCGTATGGCTGGAACACCCCGAGTGTCTTGTATTCCTTGCCAATCTCCTCCGTGAGTTCATCGGTGGCCCGCTTGCACAGACCGGCAGCGACGGCTGAATCAATCCCGCCGCTAATGGCGATCAGCAGTCCGGAAGTGCCCGAGTTCTTTACATAGGTTTTCAGAAAGTCAACGCGCTTGCGTACCTCTTCCTCCACATTAATGGTAGGTTTGACACCCAGCTCTGCGATAATTTGTTCTTGTAGGCTCATGATATATGACTCCTTTCAGTATGTTCTCTCTTTCTGAAGTACTTCATTGATAAAAGAAAAACGCCTATGGACGTACTTTCTCAGAAGACAGACCGCGTTTAGCGGGAAGTTTTTCTTGCGATATAGAATTTCATCAGCGTAGCTAGATAACTTATAAATTCTATATCTATAACAAAAACGTCTATCGACGTACTTTCTCAGAAGACAGACCGCATTTAGCGGAAGTTTTTCTTGCGATATAGAATTTCATCAGCGTAGCTGAGATAACTTATAAATTCTATATCTATAACAAAAGCCCCGCGGCTTCGGAATATGCCGAATGCTTCGGGGCCTATGTAACTGCCGGATTACTGGCAGTAGCGATTGAATGCGTCGGTCAAATCCGCCGCGATTTCTTCTGCAGAACGATTCTCCACTTGATGACGCTCAATAAAGTGCACCAATTCCCCGTCCTTCAACAGAGCAATCGATGGGGAGGATGGAGGATACGGAGCAAAATACTCACGTGCTTTAGCCGTTGCTTCCTTATCCTGTCCGGCGAACACGGTAAACAATTGATCCGGCTTCACCTGGTTCTCAAGCGCTATGGCTACACCAGGACGCGCTTGCCCTGCTGCGCAGCCGCATACGGAGTTTACAACGACCAGCGTTGTACCTTTCGCTGTAGGAAGAACTTCCTCTACCTCTTCAGGTGTTGTCAGTTCCTTGATTCCCAAGCTGGTCAGCTCATCCCGCATCGGTTGAACCATATCGCGCATATATCGGTCAAAAGACATACCCATAACTCTTCACTCCTTATATAAACAAGATTGTTCGAATTATAACAGCTCATCGATATCTATATTATACAATCCTAAAGAGTGAAAGCAAGAAAATACAAAACGAGCAGCATCACAAAATAGGATACCGCCCGTTTTTCATGTTCCATTGGTTGAACTAGGTAGCAGGATAGTTTACCCCATCTTTTTTCTTGTCAACGATGGGCTCACCACGGCGATCTTTGTTTTCACGCTCCTGCTGCTCCTGTTGCTTGGAATCATTTTTACTCATCCGAATCCCTCCTTTGCCCTAAGCTCTGCCTTATGATGCCTAATTACCAATCCGTTTATTCGAAAGCGGCAGCGCTCTGGGATTCCGGCAAACCTTGCGGGTACGAGTGAAGAGGAAAAGAAATAATGAAAACCGTTCCCTCGCCAAGCTTCGACTTCACATCAATGGTTCCATGATGACGCTGTACAATGCTCATGCACAGGGCGAGTCCAAGCCCCGTTCCCTTGCTCTTCGTCGTAAAGAATGGTTCAAACAAGCGCTCCAGCTCATTCTCCGAGATGCCGATTCCGGTATCCGCAACGTACAGCTGCGCCCGGTCTCCTTCCATCCGAGTTTCAATCGTCAACGTTCCCTTATCGTCCATAGCCTCCATCCCGTTTCGGCATAAATTCAGAATCAGCTGTTTCATTTCCTTGGTATTCAGGTACAGATGGGGAATTTCGGTTCCGAGTTTCAGCTCAATGCTCTGTCCGCGCAAATTCGCGTCGGCCCACAAGAGCGGATTGAGCTCATGGATAATGTCATGAAGGTGACACTCTTCTTTTTCTGCCACCCGGTTTTGGGCGAGGGATAAAAAATCGCTGATGATACCGTTGGCCCGATCAAGCTCCTCCATGACGATCCGGTAATAATGGTCCAGCGTATCAGGACTCTTCTCCTGCATCAGCTGCAAAAATCCGCGTACGACAGCCATTGGATTGCGAATCTCATGGGTAATACTTGCCGCCATTTGGCCAACCAAGCTTAAACGCTCTACATTCATAAATTCCGTGCGAAGCCTCTCCAGCTCCGTAATGTCTTCCATAACTCCTACCGCACCCAAGATGTCTCCGTTCCCATTATGTATAAGTGGATAGATGCCGGTGGAATACACCCGGGTAGCGCTTCGCATAATCTCGCCGGTGCTTTCGATTCCATCCATAGCTCTCTGAAACCGGTTGCGCAGATGCTCCTTTTGAATCATGCCGTCCAATAAGTCAAATAATGGTCTGCCGATGACATCCTTGGTCGTCAGATTAGGAAAGACGTTTCGAAAGCTGCGGATAAGCGGTTGATTAAAGGCGATGATATTGCCGCTTCGATCCACCGCAACCATTCCTAAAGGAATCATCTCCATCATTTTTGTTAAAGATGACCACTCTTTGACCTTCACATCGTATTGACCTGCGCCTAGGCGCTCACATGTTAATTCGATCCAGTACACAATCATTCCAGAATAAAAAATACCGATCAGCATATACAGAATGGTTACCAGAATCGTATCCGGATTCAGAGCATCCTGGTTAACCTTTCCTTCAATCGCGTGGGAGGCTACAATAATCAGCATAGCCGGAATAAGCGCGCTCCACAGCCAACAAATCTTTTCGGTCATGGAGCCTTTCTTGAAATTGGAGGTAATCCAGGGTAATAGCGAGTACCCTAGAACCAGCATATACAGAATGAGGCCGATCGTGGACCAGCCGTTCATCAGCCCATAGCTTGTGATATATATAGCTGCAAGACATAGACCTGAACGCCGACTTCCATATAATATGCCTAAAAATAACGGGATTACGCCAAGATGGATCGGAACGTAATAATCGTTCATAGCCGAGATCAAGACGCATAATACAGTACTGATTCCGCATGCAATGACAATATGTTGGCGAAATCGAAGCAGATCATCCGGATTCTTCTTGTTCAGGCACTTTAGATGTCTGTCGAGGAGAAGCGGCAGATGAAAGATGAGTGTACCAGACAGCAAAACTTGCAGCAAAATATCTTTCCATAGGCTCAGCACAGCGATCGATCACCTCAATTGGACAACGCATCTAATATTTCTGATTAAAGCATAGGCGACATCATATTACAATATATTGTAATTTCTCATTCGAAGTCTGGGGAAACTCCATCCTGTGTCCTTTTCATGAGGTTTGGGATAATTCGCAAATATCCTATATAATAAGATTCATCTATTAATTGATATACCCCCAAAGGAGCTATGAGCAAACATGCTTGATTATGATATTATTGTCGTCGGCGGCGGACCTTCCGGATTGATGTCCTGCGTGGCTGCAGGGGAAAGAGGAGCTTCTGTTCTGCTGATCGATAAAGGAGATAAACTAGGCCGTAAACTAGGCATATCGGGCGGCGGAAGATGCAATGTGACGAATGCCAAAGAACAGGATGAATTGATTGCCAACATCCCGGGAAACGGCCGTTTTTTATATAGTGCTTTTCAGCATTGGAACAACAAGGATATCATGTCTTTTTTCGAGGGGCTTGGTATCCGCCTCAAAGAAGAAGACAACGGGCGCATGTTTCCTGTGACGGATAAAGCCTCCAGCGTCGTTAATGCCTTGATTGGCAAAGTGAAGGAGCTCGGTACCGACATCCGGACAAACAGTCCGGTGAAGAGAGTTCTCTATGAGAACGGCCGGACAGCCGGGATTGAGCTGAAATCCGGGGAAGTAATCAAGTCTTCCTGTGTGATTATTGCAACGGGCGGACAATCCGTGCCTCAAACCGGTTCCACGGGGGACGGCTATCCATGGGCTGAGGCGGCAGGACATACCATCACGGAGCTGTATCCAACTGAAGTGCCTATCGTCTCTACCGAGCCTTTTATTGCCTCTAAAGAACTGCAGGGCTTGTCACTGCGGGATGTTGAGCTGTCCGTCTGGAATCCGAAAGGAAAAAAAGTGATTGCCCACCGGGGAGATATGCTGTTCACCCATTTCGGGGTGTCCGGTCCGATCGCGCTGCGCTGCAGTCAGTTCATCCGCCAGGTACAGCGGAAGTTTGATATCGTGAATGTGGACATGGGCATCGATATGTTCCCCGACCGCTCCCAAGCGGAGCTTGAGGCCGAGCTCAAAGGTCGACTGGAGGATGAGCCAAGAAAGAGCATCAAAAACGTGCTCAAAGGCATGCTCCCGGAACGAATGATCCCCCTGCTGCTATCCAAGACGTCCATCGACAGCGACATGATCTGCAGCGGTATCTCCAAAACGGCGCTGACAACCTTTGCCTCCATTCTAAAAAAGTTCACGTTCCGCGCTTCGGGCACCCGTTCGCTGAAGGAGGCCTTCGTGACAGGCGGCGGCGTCAGCCTCAAGGAAGTCCAACCCAAAAGCATGGAATCCAAACTGATGCCCGGGCTCTTCTTCTGTGGTGAAATTCTGGATATTCACGGATACACCGGCGGTTACAATATTACGGCCGCTTTTGCAACCGGTTATACGGCAGGCAAGCATGCAGCCGAAGCCGCAGTGATAAACAAATAATAAGAAAAACGTCTATCGACGTACTCTCACAGATGACAGACCGCAGTTAGAGGATGTTTTTCTTGCGATATCAGGAAGTCACTAGCTTCGAAGTTTATACTTTCTGATATCTAAAAGAAAAACGTCTATCGACGTACTCTCACAGATGACAGACCGCAGTTAGAGGAAGTTTTTCTTGCGATATCAGGAAGCCACAAGCTTCGAAGTTTATACTTTCTGATATCTTAAATAAAGCGCGCTGTATGCCCCCATCCATTGGAGCATTCCAGCGCGCTTTTTATTATTCTTGCGGGTGTCTCTCCTCCTTGTAGACCGGCCAGGACATGAGCGAGGGCGCGACCATGACAGCCAGCACAGTCAATACAAGCGCGGCGAGCCATCCCATTCCCCCTTGTAAAAGCGTTAGCCCTGTCATGAGCGAATAAAGAAAGGCGGGAAGAGCGAGTAAGGTTCGGACCGCGAGAACACCAGCCGAACGATGCTGCTGATTCGTAAACGGGAGCACCTGCATAAATTCGGCTTTGGCGAACAATGCCCACCTTGTATTCAGCCAATACGACATCATCAATACCAGAGCAAGATATACGATGATTTTGATGATCGGCGGCGGCAGCCAGACGGCCAGGATGCCGACCAGCGTAATCTGAATATATAATAATAAGCTCTCAGAGTGGCGCAAAATCGCCTTTAACCCCGCATCGGCAAGCCTTTTCTCCGCCGTACCTTTGAACAACCGGCCGGACTTGCGCATAAACCAGGTTTTACTTCGTACGCTGGGAGGTTTACCGACAGCTTGAATAAGCAGCTTTTCCGTCAACTGGATCCTTGTCTTCGCATCCTCACGCGCATCTGCGATGAAGGTCCCTTGCATGGCAAGACGCTTGCGGCTAAGAAGAAACAGCACCAAGAGCAAAATTAAGGAAGCTGCCCATAGTACAACGTAGGACTCAAGCCAAAATGTAACAAGCAGCGCCAGCAGTCCGAATGAGAGCCAGCGTACGATATAAGTCAGTACATGTTTCCGCCAGCCTTTATAGCTTGCGCGAATCATAGCGGTTAATAGATTCGCGCACCAGGCGCATACAGCTGTAATCATCAGCAAGGTCACCAGAACAATACCGGTTATCCCATGTTCCCTGACCAGGATTGGCAGCGCAAGCACTGTAACAACCAATCCCTTGATTGCTGAGACCGTATGGCTGTATACCATGCCTCTGATCATTAAGCCCTTCATCCATCCCCCCTGCTGCCGAAGAAACAACACGTCAGCCTCTTCCAGGAACAGCAGCACTCTGCCAGAGAACATAAAGAGCAGGATGCCTACCACCGCCTGCAGCGGGAAGAACTGTGCCCATCCGGGAAGCGGGCTCGTCCATAACTCGCGGTAGAGCCCGCCTCCCAGCAGCAGACCCGGAACAATGATGTACAGCATCACGATCCAGTCGACCACGGTTGCCAGATTATCGCGTTGATTCTTCCAATGAGCGGTTACCCTTCGCCAAAAGAGAGCGCCCGGATGGCTAAAATGATAGGATCGATCCATATCCATCACCTCCCTCATGTCAGCGCATCGAAGCAATCAAACAACGATGCGCCGGGAAGATCAGCGGCCTGGCGGATTTGATCCAACGTGCCCTCCGAAGCAATCCGGCCGCCGGATATGAGCACAAAGCGATCGCAAATTTTCTCTGCGGTATCCAGCACATGGGTAGACATCAATACACCGGCTCCCCGACGTCTCTCCTCAAGCAGCAGATTTAAAAAATCTCGGGTAGCCCGGGGATCCAATCCAATAAACGGTTCATCTACAATATAGACGTCTGGCTTGGAGAGAAAGCCGATCATCAGCATCATCTTCTGCTTCATTCCTTTGGAGAAGCCTCCCGGCAGTTCATTGCGTACCGACTCCATTCCAAACTGACGGAGAAGCTGATCAGCCTGTGCTTCGAAATGTTCATCATCCATTCCAAATGCGGCAGCTGCCAAATCCAGATGCTCCCATAGCGTCAATTCCTCGTAAAACACCGGCTGCTCGGGAACGTAAGCATATCGAGGAGGATGGCCTGCAATAAAGACGTCGGCCTTACTGTCTTTAAGCAGCCCCAGCACCGTCTTAATGGTCGTGCTTTTTCCGGCTCCATTCGGTCCGATCAACCCCAGCAGTTCGCCGGGTACCACTTGAAACGAGATATCCCGTATCCGCGGGCGACCTGGTTCGTAACCCGCCTGCTGAATATCCACCTTCAGCACCGGCTCGGGCTCAAGTCCATTCTCTTGAATCTTATGCATCTTAACACCCCATCCATTAATCCTATTCTCAGTATTACGCAGATGGACGGGGATTCGTTGCATTTAGTGAAACACTCTTACATTACATCGTAGAAGTTTCAGGGACCCTATGGACTCCATTCCCTGTAGCAGAGGTTTCATCCTTCCGTTCGATTCTGCCTTTGAACAGCAGCAGCACGGCGCCCACTGCAGCAGTTCCAAGCCCTGCAACGATATAAGTCGGCACAGGACCCAGGCCTGTAACGAGAGCGCCGCCGAGCGTAGGTCCGATGATCGCCGCACCGCTGGTAAGACTATTGACCGTTCCGAATACGCGGCTCGTCATATGCTCCGGGGTCCTCTTCATCAGCAGCATCTGGAACGGTACAAGCACGAAGCCTCCGCCTGCACCCGCCAGAAAGAAGGATCCGAACAGCACCACGCTCTGCAGCAGATGCGGCATTTCGGTCACGACGACTACGGCACATACGGCAAACACCAAACCCGCTGCGGCAGCGCCTATTCCCATCTTGGCAAGCGTGCTCCAGCTCAACTTGCGGACAAACATGGCTGCGATCAACGTGCCCAGGCCGCTGGCGGAAATACAGTAACCAAGCAGATCTTCTGATATATTCGGAATCAACCGGAACAAGGTTACAATCTGAGAATCAGCCATCTGCAGCACCAGTACTACTGCGCATATCGTAATGACGCCTCCCAGCAGCAGCGGTATGCCATAGATCAGCTGCACCCCTTCCCCGATTTCCTTGAAGAAGGATTTTTTTTGTCCGTCATGCCCACTACGCCCTTCATTTGGCGACTCACCGGTCAATCCTTTCTGCTTAAGCTGCTTCCGACCCGGCACGCCAAGCAGAAACAGTGCCGATACGACAAAAGCGCCAGCATCGATAATGAAGCATAACTGAATGCCGAACAACGCCAGTAATAAACCGCCCAAGGACGGCCCGATGATCTTGGACAACTGCTCGATCGATGAACTGATCGTCACCGCCTGATCGATGTGTTTCGGGTCTACGATCTCTTTAATCTTGCCGCTCTTGGCAGGAGAGAACAGGACATCCATCAGGCCTTTAACGATCAGTAGTATATAAATTTGTATTAGATTGCCTGCAAACAAAACCCCAATCAAGATAAAAACTCTGACCCCGTCCGATATCACCATGATTTTTTTGCGGTCATACCGGTCACCGATCCATCCTGCCACAGGGCCGCCAATCAAGACGGGAATGGCCATGCATAATGTCATCGCCGTTATTTCCCAGGGCGCGGCCTGCCATTTCAATCCGACAAGCGTCAAGAGCGCAATGATATACAGCCACTCTCCCATGTTGGACACCAGCTGAGATCCCATCAATAACATATAGTTCCGATTGCGCAGCAGCGGTTTTAATCCCTCTGATTCCACGGTTTGTGCTTGATTCATGTTCCCCACCCTTTTCATCCCATCTGAATAATTTCATTATAAAATCGGCGTTCAGAAGGCGTATCGGGCTGGAGGTGTAGTTGATACGGACCCGGAGAATGAAAATGTTTCGGCTGCATTGTGACAAATCACATGTTGAATTTATTCATTTCAGCGTAATCTTAGATTTGAAGTAATTCAGGACATGAGTCCATATCAAAGGCGGGAGAATGTATGAAGGTGTCACATGAACGCGATACACAGCTTGCTATGCACCTGTATCGGGTGTTTGCCAAGTCATTCAAGAGCGTCAACGAACATGTCGTGAATGGCAGTAAAATCGAAGGCTTTAATCCAACTTCATTTGCCGTAATGGAAGTACTGTTCTATAAAGGCCGCCAGCCCATCCAGCAGATCGGGGCACAGCTGCTCCTGCAGAGCGGAAACGTAACCTATGTGGTTGATAAGCTCGTCGAAAAAGGATATGTACGCCGCAAGCCCTGTCCCGAGGACAGAAGAGTGATTTACGCCGAGCTGACTCCGCCCGGAGAACAATTGATGCAGAAGCTTTACCCCCTGCATGAACGTCACATCCAGCATGCCCTGGGTGGATTGGATGAGGAAGAGAAGTATCAACTGATTGGGCTTCTGAGTAAAATGGGCAAACATGCGGAACAGGTGCAAATCGTACGCCAGCAAGGCTGAAAAAACAAAGAGAAGAACCCTTCCTCCTTCTCGGAATCAGGGTTCTTCTTATTAATAAGGGTCTATCTATCATTTCATTGAAGTCTGCGCCTCTTCCGTTTCCGTCTCCGGTTCAGGAGGAGCATTGCGGAAGGCGGCCACGATAAACAAACAGATCACGGCCATTACGGCCATCACCACAAACAGCGAATTCAGACTGCCCTCCAGTATTCCGCTCAGCAGACCGCCTGACCCTTCAGGCAGTTCAGCCATTCCGTGCGGAGAGAGCAATTTGTTAATGTCGTCGCTGGTAATGCCTGCAGCATCCGGCTCCGCCGCAAGTCTGCCCGCAATTCCCGCGTTGACCCATAATCCGAACACCGCTACGCCCACGGTCTGACCGAACGTCCGAATGAAGGAGTTCAGCGCCGTGGACGCTCCCCGAACCTGATAACCCACCGAGGATTGTGCAATGATCTGGAACAACGTCGAGATGTATCCGAAGCCGACGCCATAAATGAAAGTAAAGACCAGCAGCACGCCCAGCGCTGTATCCTTATGCATATAAGCCAACCCCACCGCTCCGATCATTAGGAATACGACGCCGATAATCGCCGTTTTCCGGGAGCCGGATTTAACGATCAAACGGCCGCTGATAATCGAACCGATGAGCCATCCGATCGACATCGGGGCCAATGTCAGTCCCGACAAGGTCGCGTTGCCGCCTCGAACGCCTTGAATCCACAGCGGCAAATACGTGGTCAACCCGATGATAAGCGCGCTGACCAGAATGTTGGCCACCGTCGATACCGTAATATCCCTGATCTTGAACAGATGCAGCGGCAGCATCGGCTCCTTCACCCTACTCTCCACTACCAGGAACGCAAGAAGCAGCACCACGGAACCGATAATCAGACTGAGCATGAATGGAGAAGTCCAGGAATAGGTCTCTCCGCCTCCTACCGCGAGCGCAAATAGCAGCGCTGTCATCCCAACGGTAAACAGAGCCGCTCCCCCGTAATCGATCGACACCTCGCGGATGGTGCGTTCCTCTTTGAAATAACGGAAAATCAGCCATATCGATAACAGCGCAAACGGTACATTAAAGACAAAGATCCAGTGCCAGGACAGGTAATCGACAAAATAACCGCCAAGCAGCGGGCCGATCAGAGAGGAGATTCCCCATACGGAGCTGATCATCCCCTGAATTTTACCGCGCTCCTCCAGATTGTAAATATCTCCAACAATCGTGAAGGTCACCGGAATCACGGCGCCCGCCCCGATCCCTTGGATCGCCCTGAATATGATCAGCTGCGTCATGTTCTGCGACAGGCCGCACAGTAATGAGCCTACGAGAAAGATCAGCGAGCCGTATAAAAATACGGGCTTGCGTCCATATAAATCGCTTATTTTACCGAAGATCGGCGTCGTCACAGCCATCGTCAGCAGATAGGCCGTAAAGATCCAGCTCATCAGACTCACGCTGCCGAAGCTGCTGATAATCGCCGGACCTGCCGGACCGACAACCGTTCCCTCGATCGCAGCCATAAAGGTGGATAACAGAATACCGACCAAGATATAACCGCGTTTGTCTTGTTTTAATACACCCACGTTCCTTCGTCCCCTTTACTCTAGACAGCCCCGGCATAATCCCAGACCTGCTGCAACAGGTTTCTGGCATGTATCCTTAATAGAGAAAATAAGGTGCGCCCGGGGCCAACAGCATAAAAAGCGCCTCCCGATACCAGGAGCGCTTTCATATCATGTAATATTTCCTATTATAAAGGTTACCTTGAAGGTTGCACAGTCACTTTTTCCCGCTCTTCAGATGAATGAACGATGTAGCATGTTTCTTCATGAGTTCTGGATCGTGAGTGATCATCAATATAGCCGAGCCTTCCCCAATGACAAAATGACACAGCTCGATCACCTTATCGATGGCGGCATAGTCCATCCCGGAGGTCGGCTCGTCCAGGATGTACAGCGATCTCTCCAGCATCAATTGGCTGATGATGCTCAGAAGGCGCTTCTCACCCTGACTGAGCAGGTAGGGTGACATCTGAAGCCGATCCGCAAGTCCCGCCTTCTCCAACAGGAACCTCGCTCGTTGCTGTTGGCTGGCAGACAGCTCCGGACGCTTCTTCATGGGCAGCCCTCCATGAAGACTGTAGATCAGCTCCTCCCATACATTCGGGGCGGTAAACATATATTCCGGCTGCTGGAACACATAACCGATCATCTCGGCTCTGCGGTAGACGGCCATTCCCTTCGTATCTTCCCCTTGCCAGCGTATACTGCCTGCCGGAGCGGGCAGCAGCCCCATGATCAGACGGCTGAGGGTTGTTTTGCCAGAGCCGTTCTCCCCCGTTAACAGCACCCAGTCGCCGGGGTAAATGTTCGCATGGATATCATACAGCGCCTCCCGGCCCCCGGGATAGGCAAATGTTAGCGAATCGACCTCGAGCAGCGGGGAGGCGGCAGACTCCCTACCGCCTTCTGCATGGGGTACCGCCGCAGGCATGGCACCTGCGGCGATCGGCTTGCCCGCATGGCGCGCAGCCAATTGCGGGGGAGTCGCCGCCGGGACAGGATTGTCTCCGGCGGACGCACCCGCTGCCTCGCCTGCGGGCCGAGGCAGCAAGCCCAACTGCACTAGCTGCTCCCCGCAGCGGTGCAGCAGCTCCTCCGGCGGACCGTCAAGCACGACGGTCCCGCCATCCAGGACGATGACGCGCTGCGCGGCGCGCGCGACATCGTCAAAGCGGCCGGACGCGGTGACAAGCGTCCGGCCCTCCGCCTGCAGCTTATGGCACAGCTGCAGGAAGTTCGCTTGCGCCGCGGCATCCAGGCTGGCGCAGGCGTCGTCGAAGACGAAGAGCCGCGGGCGCAGCGCCAGCACCGCGGCAATGGCCGTCCGCTGCCGCTGTCCGCCGGACAGGCTGCGCACCGGATCCATCCGGCGCTCCAGCAACTCGACCGCCGTAAGGGAGTGCACCACCCGCTCCTCGATCTCCGCGGGTGAAACCCGCATATTTTCAGGACCGAAGGCCGCCTCGTCCTCTACGATGCCTTGAACGAGCTGCGCATCCGGATCCTGAAACAATACCCCTACCGCCTCGGCCACGTCGGCAATCGGCGCCGCTGCAGGATCAATGCCATCCAGCAGCACTTCCCCAGTTCTTGTGCCTCCGCCGCTCCGCGGAAGAAGGCCGCACACCAGCTGGCAAAGCGTCGACTTCCCGCTGCCGCTTGCCCCAAGGATAGCGACCCACCCGTTCTGCTCGATCTCCAGATGGAGATCCTGTATAACCGGGCGCTCTTCTCCATCATAGATAAACCCGAGTTCCCGGCATGTTACCGTTGTTCCCGACATGGAACTATCCCTTCACGGCGACGGCAAACCGGCGAAGCAGGCCTGTCCTCACTAACGCCTCTCCTAACACTTTGGTTAACAGACCACAGAGAAGCACGCCGCTCAGAATGCGCACAACCAGCGCGATGCCAAGCACTTCAAGCGGCCAGGACGTATATCCGAACATATTGGCCGCGAATAGGAACCATAACGGTACCATCGCGCCGCCAACCAGCATGAGCACGCCGGCACTCCACTTTTTGTGGCGGTAGATGGCAAAAATCGTCTCTGCCACGATCATATAGCAGCCTGCGGCCACAAAACACGAAGCGATGCCGTATACCGTGCCCGTCAGAGCCTGTATCGTGCCGCCGATCGCAAACGTGACAACCGCCGTTCCCGGTTTACGAATGATGTAATAGGCCAAGAGCCCATATACCATGTAGATGCCCGTCGTCGTCGAGGTTGCGATGGGTCCGCCAAGACTGTTCAGCAGCTTGTTAACTGGCCCTATGTAAACAGTTAGAACAGCATTGACGGCAGCGAGCATCGCCATCAGAATAATTTCCTGCGTCGTAAAAGCAAACCATTTTTTTGGGGATGATGATGAATTCAAATGTAGTCCTCCTTATTTCCAGCCATGGGCGGCTGTACTAGCGCTTTCGAATGCTTCATTTCATATTTTGCATGCTTCAGCCCTTAACGTCAACCTAATTTTTATTATTATTGGTTAACAATTTAGACAATCCACCACACGAAAACGGTTGCCAGTACATACATGACAGCCGATATGACCGCCCAAGATGGGATGTTAACCTCCGTGCGGTACGTTCGGTCCGGATACGCGCCAAAACCTTTGGACTCCATGGCACCCGCCGTTTGCTGCACACGCCGCAGTGCATTGAGCAGTACAGCCGATACAAACTTCAAGCCGTAGCGCACTCGGTTACCGAGGCCCCTGGGAGGTCGATGGCCCCTTACTTGCTGGGCAGCCAGAATATGAGTTCCCTCTTCCTCCAACAGCGGGATGAAGGTTAGCGCAGCAGATATGCCAAACGCAAACCGATAAGGGATTCGAAGACGTCGGGTTAATTCAGCTACCAGTTCTCTCGGATCTGTCGTCAAGATATAAGCCATCGAGGTTAGAAACAAGGTAAACATCCGGAGCGTCATGGCACCCGCAGCGTTTAACGCCTCCACCGTCAGGGAGATGGGTCCCCACTGCAGCCATACCGTCTCTCCTGTGACCGTCAGGCTGGTCAGAATGAAATAGGGCACGGCAACCATCGCAATCAGCCGGATCCCACCCAGCAGCCGTTTGCCTGATACCCGGCCCGCAAATCGGGCTTGTCCGATGCATAGCAGGAGGAATACTGCCTGCTGCCAGGCCTGATGAAGCAGCATGGCTATCACAGCGGTACAAAATAATATCACCAGCTTGCTTAATGGATCATATCGATGAAGAAGCGCGTTCCCCTTCTCATATTGAATCAGCATATTACAACTCCTGCCTCTCTATCGGCCAATCTTTTCTTAATCGCGAAAAAACGACGGCATCCACATAACCGCTTGGCGTATGGCGATAATCCCGCAATAGTCCTTCGCGCGTATAGCCGATCCCCGTAAACCATCTACATGCCCGTTCATTTCTCGGATCAACAAAAGCTTCAATCCGGTTTAGTCCCATGGATGTGTACCCAAATGCCGCAACCATTTCGGCCGCCTCCGACATGAAGCCCTGCCCCCAATAAGCGCTTGTGAGCTCACAGCCGAACTCGCCCTTGAATGCGCCCTCCAGCTGCCAAATATTAAACCCACAGCTGCCGATCAATTGGCCGGTGTCGATGACTTCGATGCCCCATCGGATGGCTTCGTCCTGCTCGGCAAGCAGATGCAGCCAATGAATCAATGCCTTTGCATCCTCAGCCGAATGCATGGCAGGCAAATCCAGAAAAGCGCTCGTCTTCGGATCGGACCAACAGCGCAGCATCGCTTCCGCATCATCCGCCTCCATCCTTCGCAGCCGTATTCGCCCGCCATTTATTTCCGGAATGATTCCCTCGCAAACATACATGGCTTTCCCACCTCCTTGCAAAAAAACTGACTTGTATGGGCTGTTTCCGGTGATACTATGTGCGTGTATAAAAGAGTATAGCGAATATTTAATCCGTGTCCTGGTCATCCATCTGCATCTCAGAACCTAGATGTATCTATATTGATGGATTCGGGAGGCTTCCGTCAATACGCATGTTACGGCCCCCCTTGTACAGTACGGAAGAAGGAGGAAAATCATCTGAGTATGTATATCGCGATTGTCTTGCTGTTCACCGTCGTTATCATTGCCGCTGCCATTACACAAATCGGATATCTGCAAATTACAAGGATGAGAGTAAAGAACGATCTCAAGCTGTTCAATGTTCTCGAAAAAGCCGGACTATACAGCAGAAAGCAATATGAGTCGCTTCAGAAGAACGAAGTGGTTATCACGAGTTTTGACGGATTGAAGCTGTGCGGCGCAGCCATTGAGAACAATCCCGGCTCCAAGCATTGGATGCTTCTCGCTCACGGTTATACCGGATCCCGAGCCGTATCCACTCAATTTATCGATTTGTTCACAGAAGAGGGCTACAATGTACTCCTCATCGATCAACGCCGGCATGGACGAAGCGAAGGACGTTATACCACCTACGGCTACTATGAGAAACACGATGTGCAAGCGTGGGTGCGCTGGCTTATTCGGCAGTATGGCCAGGATGTGGCCATCGGGCTGCATGGTCAATCGCTGGGAGGCGGAACCGTGCTTGAATACTTGTCCATTGCCGAGCCGCAGGTTAAACTTGTCATCGCCGATTGCCCGTATTCCGATTTGACGGATTTAATGCGGCATCAGCTTACGCGCATTAACAAAATCCCTTCGGTGCCGTTCCTGTCTTGGGTCAACGCCAGAATTCGGCGCAAAGCCGGGTTCAGCCTTGATCAAGTCAGTCCGATCCGTGCTGTTCGGAACAGCACGCTGCCGGTTATGTTTATCCATGGCACCAAGGATAATTACGTGCCTACCCGAATGAGTATCGACATGTTCGAGGCTAAACCGGACCCGAAAAAACTTCTTCTTATCGAAGGCGCTATCCATGCGAACGCTTATCATGTTGATCCCAAGTTATATCGGGAAAGCGTGCATTCTTTCCTTCGCGAACATATTGATCAGCCCGTGAGAGTACCGCAGGCGGAAGCTGAACGAGCAACGCAGCCGGAAAAAGAAACTGCACCTGCACCCCATCCTTTCCAGCTGGAGTTGGAAGGCTCGCTTGAAACGATATAGTCCGCTGGCTCTAACCCTTTCTTATCCCTTCAAAGAAGCCCCCGCCTGCACGCATAAAAACCAGCGTGAGTCGGGGGCTTCTTCTAATGTTATGCTCCTGTTATCTACTTACGCCATGGAGTCTGCCTTCTTGGGATTCACCGGTTTAAGCACTTCATCGCAAAGCTCCTTAAGCCTGCTCTGGATTTCCTTGAACTCCTCGATTCCGGCTCCCGTGAGGCTGTATCCTTCACCGTGCGCCGTCAGGAAGTTCTCCTCGGTCAAACGTTCGAGCTCATGCTTAACCTCCCTATCGCCAACCTTATATCCATGGCGCTCCAACTCGGGCTGCATTTCGCTGATCGTAAGGTCCCGCTCATGGGCGTGATAGAGCATATGAATACCGATAAACAAATTCTGTACGTCTGCCCGCATTAAGGTTCTCTCCCTCCACCTGATTAAATTGATACCTGGTCATGTCATACATTACCCTTGCGTCTGGAAGAGGAATCAGTTGGATTCACTTAGAGCTTTCTTCCTCTTGGCTTGTCTCTTGACGAATATCATATACTTATACTAAGGTGATGGAACCAACGCGAAAATAAAGGAAGGGCGGATAATCACATGTTTCAAAACACACCCTACGAAGGCACCCGGAGCGAGCAATATGCCCAGGTCCTGAACCAGCTAAAAGCACTTATACACGATGAGCCCAATGCCATTGCCAATTTGTCCAATGCCTCGGCGCTGCTCAAGCAGTTTCTGTCCGATACGAATTGGGTCGGCTTCTATCTCTATGATGGTAAAGAACTGGTGCTCGGGCCGTTCCAAGGACTGCCCGCTTGCATTCGGATTCCAATGAATCGTGGCGTTTGCGGCACGGCTGCGGCTGAACAGACGACACTGCTAGTTGCCGACGTACATGAATTCCCCGGGCACATTGCCTGTGATGCAGCTTCGAACAGCGAGATTGTTGTTCCGATCATGGTGGATGGCGCACTGTATGGCGTTCTCGATATCGATAGTCCGCTAAAGAACCGTTTCGATCAGGAGGATCAAGCTTTTCTGGAGGAGTTTGTCCATATATTGGAAGGTCAGCTCGCTTTATAATCAGGATGTTTTTACGTATTCTTCCGTACACTAATCAAGGATTTGAAACCACAATTCTTAGGAGGAATACAAGCTATGTATCAAATGAATAACAACAACTCGCAAATTTCGCAGCAAATTCGTCAGTGCGAGCAAATTCTTCAGCAGTTGACCCAGCAAACACAGCAGGGTTCGGCTATGTACCAGCAGCTGATGCAGCAAGAGCAGCAAAATGCAGCCCGCCTGGAAGAGCTCGCTCAACGTGAGCGCCAAGCGGCACAGATGATCCAGTCTGCCCTTCAAGGACATCAACAGGCGATGCAGCAGTATCAGCAAATCTCCCAAATCGTTAGACAAGTCGAGAATTCCGTGCAAGCTCACAACCAAACACAACACATTCAGCCTTCATTTGGCCAACAGGGTTTCCCTAACACACATCAAGGCCAAGGCTTCCAATAAGAATGTCAAACGGGGTATCTCATAGGTCGATAAGACCTAACGAGATACCCCTTCTATCGTTATCTACTTCTTCTCTTTGTTATCTACTTCTTCTCTTCACTTACTCTGAATTCGATCTCAGCTTGTATCTTATACCTCTTTGGCTCTTCCCCGTTCGAACCGCCCTTATTCACGCCTTGTGACTGTGAATCCATCACGAAATCCGCGGATCCGTATACAACGTAATCCCCAGCTGGAAAGCCATTCTGCAGGGAATGGATGAAATCTTTGAACCTCTTGTCGTCACTGCTGTCGTAACCACCGCCGATTTGATAATATTCGCGCAGTGGCTCGCCCTTTTTCAGCGTGGTTGTAATATAGGGCTCATTCATGGCATAACTGATGTTGTAGTCCCTTGTGAGCTCTTTCATCGGGAAATAAAAGGCGGAGGCCGCATGGCCGATCGTAACCTCATCCAACTCGCCGACATACTCCAGCTCCGCGTATACTCGAACCTGATCTCCATGCTCGTACTGCTCCTTCTCGCTAACGAGGCGATATACGAAGTCCCCGTCAGGAACTTCCGCATAATGTCCCCTGGCAGCTATATTCAATGGAGGATCAGATGGAGCCGCCCCTAGCGTCTCCTGCTTCACACAACCTGTTAGCATCAACATCAAGATAAACCCCATATAAAGGTACCTTTTCATCTTCATTTTCACCTCAACTTCCAGACGGATGGTCAGAGGGCAATGTTGCACAGAACTGCAAAAAAGCCGTATCCAAAACTCCTCAGAATTGCGAAGTTTTGGATCGACTTATAGTCAAACTGTTCTATTTATGGCAGCCTGAGTTTTTTGACGGCCACAGAACTGCTTCGAATTTCAAGACTCATAAATGTTCTTTATCCGTCCCACCTGGCCATCTTGAAGGCGTACTTTTATGCCATGCGGATGGTTCGGGGAATTGGTCAGAATATCCTTGACCACGCCGCGGGTTAATTTGCCCGTTCGCTGATCCTGCTTCAATACGATATCAACCTCAAGTCCCGGTTTGATATTGGAACGCTGCCCACCGTTCATCGTTGTCCCTCCTGTCCATTTCTTGATGCTGTCCATTCTCTATTGTCCACCTTACTGAAATCAAGGTTGAAAAGCAAATTCCAAACAACAAAGGACTGCCCGTTAAAGATCATTCAGATCTTCGAATCGGACAGTCCTTCTATCTCATTCTAAGTACGGGCACATACCCAATGAAAAATTATGATGCGCTACAGGACGCTTCCGCCATGCATGAAGCGATTTTTCCAGGAATCACCGAAGTTACCTACAAGGACACCACCGGATTGTTTCGAGTACGTATGCAGCAGCTTGTTGTCTCCCAGGTATATCGCTACATGCGTAATCCGTTGTTTGGACTTGTCCAATCCGGCATAAGCGGAAGCCGATGAACCTTTGTAACTCATGAAGAATACAAGATCCCCGCGCTTTAATTGATTGACGTTGTAAACAGCCGTTCCTTTATCCTTGACGTATTGCCCTTGTTTGCGGGAATCGCTTGGCAGCGTAATGTTAGCGCCGTCCATGAATGCGCGGCGAACAAAAGCGGAGCAGTCAAAGGTCTTCGTTGAATTCCGGTTAGAACTGAATTCGTACGGCGTGCCAAGATACTTCATGCCTGCACTGATTACTTTTTCAACGCTGGCGCTGGCAGAAGGCGCAGTACTTCCCGAATTGCCGGAATTGTTAGAAGAGCCGCTGCTTTGGTTAATATATTTAGACGAAGCATATCCTTGCTTGCCGTCCGAAGTTTTGATCTTATACCAGCCTGAGCTCTTACCCAGAATTTGAACGCGGTCACCCTTATGCACGCGGTCAACGACTTTACCCGAAGTCGAAGCCTTATTGCGCATATACACATTCGAGCTTGCCACGCCGTTTGTTGCAGACTGCACGCTGGCAGCAGCCACTTCATTCACAGACCCATATCCGTAAGAACCAAGAACCGCTGCTGATAGAAGCGCTCCGGCCATCAATTGTTTAAAGCTTTTTTTCGAGAAAATAATGATCTCCCCCATCTCGTTAGATTGTGGAATGACGAAATTGTCATTTTCGTGATCCCGCAATCATTATAGACAGGCCATGTCTCGGGACGCATGCTACCATCCTCACAAAAACGCATGCCAACTATTGGTAAAGAGGGGGACTATAGTCTCTTTTTATGCTTAAATTTAGTATAAATAGATTATTATAGAAATAATACATGCCAAAATAACCCAACCAGCCCGGTATAACAAACGCCGGAATTCTCTGTTGGGTCTTTCTACTTACCATATATACGTATTTTTTCTTACTATTGTTGCAGGAGAGTATATATTGCGATCCTTCCTACAGCTAAAAAAGCCTGTCCAGACGGGTATCCCCATCTGACAGACTTTAGTTTATCGTACATCCTAAATTTCATTCCACTACAATTTTGTAAACATTTGACCTTACGGCCTCTTGGAATAGAGCGGATACCCAGGGTTTTCCGGTACGTCAATCAGGATAACCCTGACATTGTCTTGCGCCTTAAGGCTTAGCGTCTCGCCCAGCTTTGTATCCATTACCATAAAGTCCCGCTGTCGAAATTGAAGGCTTTCCTCTTCGGCACAAAAGCTGCCAGCTCCCCTTACGGCAAGCACAGCCGCTCTCCTGCCGGACTTCAGTTCATACTGAGCTTCATTACCAGCCAGAATCTGAATATCCAGCATCCTCACATCTACGGATAAATCGGTTGGTGCAGAACCGCCAATCATCGTTTTGACCAGTCCACCCTGTATGCGGGTTACCGGGAAGGAATCCGGTCGATACTGACGACAGGCAGGATTCTGTTTCAATGAATCGCGAAGATACGGCTCGAACCAAATCTGAAATCCTTCTGCATCCGGTCCAGTCAAACGTTCCTCGTGTGTTAGCCCGGAACCGGCCCTCATCAATTGCAGGCCTCCAGGCCCCAACTCACTGTGCGTGCCATGCGAATCCTTATGAACGCCCTTTCCCTGAATCATATAAGTCACGATTTCAAAACCCTGATGGGGATGAGGCGCAATATAACCTTCGACGGGCGAACGGAACCAGGACCAATAGAATAGTGGCCCCACCCGGGTCACGGCAGACCCTTCTCCGGAGAAACCGATCGGCTTCTGCTCCGTTATCCTTCCTCCATCGAGAGAGTCCGTGCTCTGATTCTCGGGTGGATATACATTTCCTATCATGTCCAGTCTCCTCCTTTCACCCATCCATGATGGACCTTGAACAGGTGCTCCATTGATTATCTCGGCTTTAAGATAGTATCAACGATAACAGAATATATATCAACATCCTTAAATTCCCTTCTTGCGGATGCATATTTGCGAATCACTTTTCAGTTTATTTTCAGTTCACGTTCAGTCTTCATTCAGCTAGAGCACGTATGATAAAGTTGAAGGAATGAGATAAGGGGAGTTTTGTGCTATGGAATCAACGCATCGTATTCGTGTTTTGCTAGTGGACGACGAGCCGCATATCCTGCAGTTTCTGGAGCTTGGTCTCCAAAATGAAGGGTTTGAGGTGCGAACGGCCCCGGATGGGGAACGTGCGATAATGGAAGCAAGCCGCTTCGAGCCGCATATCATCGTTCTGGATGTGATGATGCCGGGAATGGACGGACTTTCTGTATGCAGACGGTTGAAAGAGGAGGCGCGGGATGTCGCGATCATTATGCTTACCGCGAAGGACGAGATTGATGACCGTGTGAAGGGCCTCATGATCGGAGCGGATGATTACATGGCCAAGCCTTTCAGTTTCGAAGAGCTGCTTGCCCGAATTCAAGCAAGGCTGCGCAATCAGTTCCCGAGCCTGCTGGGTGAAATTCGGCTTGGCCCATTCACCATCGATGACCGGAAGAAGGAAATTGCATACCAGGGGGAGGCCCTTGAGCTGTCGCCCACGGAGTATAAGCTGCTTAATCTGCTTGTGACCAAACACGGCAGCGTTTTGAGTAAAACGAACATTTTGAATATTGTGTGGGATTACGACTTTGGCGGAGAGGATAACATCGTTGAGGTTTATATCCGATCCCTGCGCGAGAAGCTCGGTGATAAAGAACACCGGGTCATTCGCACGCTTCGCGGAGCCGGCTACCGGGTCGATTTGCCATGAGTTTGCGAAACCGTACACGTTCATCCGGGCCTACGTCTCTACGTACGCAGCTCCTGTCACGATCCCTCATCGTCTTGGCTCTTCTGCTTGTGCTGATCGGCGCATTGCAATATGTGTTAATGAAAAACGCCCTGTTCCGCAATCAAGCCGAGGCGCTTTCCCTTCAGGCTCGGTCGATCCCCGTGGAGCTATGGGAGGCTGATCGGGAGCCGCGTAACCGGCCTGCAGGGCGCAATAACGAAGCCCTCCCGGAAAATCCCCGTCAGGGAGACAGACCTATGTTTTTTCTGCCGAATATGTCGCTTGCCAAGATCGAAGCCGGCGGAGGCTACACCGACCTGGCCGCTGACAACGGTCTGTCCGCACCACGGCTGACAGCTGAGGTTTATTCAGCGATCCTGGAGAAATTCCAGAAGCGTCTGCCTATTCCGTATGAAGTAATCGAAAATGCCGAGGGCACCGAGCAGATCATTGTCTTTCGCCCTTACGGCAATCCGAGCAGCCCCTCGGGTGTACTGCAGCTTGGATTGGATACGCAGCCCCTGCATGCCGTTCTGCTGCGGCAGCTGCTGATTTTCGCCGTACTGGCTTTACTGGCCATGGCTGCAGGGGTTGCATTGTACCTGCCTTTGCTGCGCCGAACGCTCCACCCCCTGAACCGAATGGTCGAAGCGGTAAAACGCACAGACGCCGGGAACTTGGCGGAGCGTTTTCCTGCCGTGCAGGGTCAACGGGAGATTGACCGCTTGGCCGAATCGTTTAACGGCATGCTGGAAAGGCTCGAAGATGCGTTTGAAACGGAACGCGAAGCCAAAGAGCAGATGCGGAGGTTTATTGCCGATGCTTCCCATGAGCTGCGAACGCCGCTCACTTCCATTCACGGCTTTCTGGAGGTGCTTGGCCGCGGCGCTGCCGACAACCCGGAGCAGCTGCATGCTGCACTATCCAGCATGCACGGGGAATCTAAGCGCATGAAGAAATTGGTCGAGGATTTGCTTCTGTTAGCCAAGCTTGACCGCAAGCCGGAGCTCCATCTGCAGGCAACCCGGCTGGATCAGCTGCTGCTTGAGATGGAGCCCCATCTGAGGATGCTTGCCCAAGGCAGGATTGTAACGATTCAAGCGGTACCGGTGCTGTGCCAGTGTGACCCCGATAAGATCAAACAGGTCATCTATAACCTGTTTCATAATGCGGTACAGCATACCGATTCTGCCATAGGGCGGATTACCCTTACGGTTAATAAAACCAAGGAACAGGCCGTACTGCTGGTTAGCGATAATGGAGCGGGGATTCCGGAGGAGCATCTGCCCCATCTGTTCGAGCGGTTCTACCGCATCGATGAATCCCGGACCAGACAGCACGGTGGTGCGGGTCTTGGATTATCCATTACCCAATCCATCATTGCCGCACATGGCGGTCAGATGAGCGTGGACAGCACGGTGAACCAAGGAACGGTTTTTCGTGCCGAGTGGCCGGGTATCATTCAGTCCTTAGCCTGAAATCCCCCTTCCCAAGCTCCGGCGGGACCACCACCAATGACGAGAACATCGGCCGTCAGTTTGAGTTCCTCATTTGCACGCAATCGATGATCCCCCCTCCTTGATTGCTAAATAATATGAGATCATAACAACAAAAAAAGGAGATCATGAAGGATGCTCATGATCTCCAGTAGACTGGTCGATTGAATTTATCATAGTTATTCGATCGGAATTATCAAGTATACTATCAGCAGATGTGTGGTAACGTATTTTTCCTTATATCCTGACAATTTGGTACAATACACTCGGTACTAGAAGAATGTAAAATGAAGGGACTATGATCGATATGTTCAAAATCTTTATTGTCGAAGACGATACCGGGCTGGTCAACCTGCTGAAAGAGTATCTTCATAAATTCGGTTACATGACGCAGTCCGTTCATGATTTCGAGACGGTACGCGATCAATTTGAATCGTATGACCCCCACCTTGTGCTTCTGGATATCAATCTGCCAAAATACGACGGATATTACTGGTGCCGCCAGTTCCGAAGCCTCTCCACCTGCCCGATCATCTTCATCTCCGCCCGCGACGGGAAAATGGATCAGGTGATGGCGCTGGAGAACGGTGCCGATGATTATATAACCAAACCCTTTGACTACGAGATTGCCATGGCCAAAATCAAGAGCCAGCTCCGGCGTGCCTACGGCTCTTATGCTGTCGCTCAGAATGAGCGCGTGCTCAGCGTTGCCCGACTCACGCTCGACGTTGAACGCCTCTCCCTGTCGCTTGGGCAGAACCAAACGGAGCTCAGCCATACTGAAGCCAAAATTTTGGACGAGTTAATGAAGAAGCCCGAGCAGATCATCAGCAGGGACCGGCTTCTGGAGAAAATATGGGATGATCAGGCCTTCGTGGACGATAATACGCTGAACGTATACATCACCCGCGTCCGCAAGAAACTTGCTGCCCTTGGGATCGAGGATGGCCTTCAAACCGTGCGCGGTCGCGGCTATCGACTGGTACCGAACTGGGGGGACGAAGCATGAGGCTATTTCTGCAAGAACAACGTCCCTTAATGATTGTCTACATAGCCCAGCTTCTCGTAATAACACTCATTTACAGACTGGATGGCTATCGCAATTTGATGGTTAGTCTGTACGCAGGCATCATCAGCTTGCTGCTGCTTCTCGGCTATCTGGCCTTCCGATTTATAGCCAACCGTTCATTCTATAAACGATTAGAACAGCCGCTCCCGGGAGAATCCCTCACCGGCGAATCCTCGGCAGAATCCTCCCATACCCCGCTCGCCGAAGCGCTTCATCAACTGCTGAAAACCCAGTTCCGGCATTACACCACGGATCTGCATAACTATAAGCATAAGATTGAGGGCCATCTTCAGTTCATCAATCAATGGGCCCACCAGATGAAAACGCCGATTTCGGTCATTCACCTGATTCTTCAGGATGACGATGATCCCCGTTTTGCCGCGATCGGCGACGAGCTGGATCGACTCAAAAAAGGGCTTGATCTGGTGCTGTACACCGCCAGGCTTGATACGTTCGAGCATGACTTTCACGTGGAGAACCTGCCGCTTCAGCGAATCGTCCGGAATGTCACTTCCGAGCAAAAGCGTCTGTTCATCCGGCGGAGAATTTATCCGTCCATCCAGATCGATTCCGGACTAACGGTGGCCACGGACGAGAAATGGCTCTCTTTTGTGCTGACACAGCTGCTGACCAATGCGGTTCGGTATACGCTGAAGGAACAAGGCACCCTCTTTTTTAACGGCTACACCCGGGAGAATCAAGTTGTACTTGAAATCCGGGACGAAGGCATCGGTATTCCCCAAAGCGACCTGCCGCGAGTGTTCGACCCCTATTTCACCGGAGAGAACGGGCGCAGGTTCCAGGAATCGACAGGCATGGGGCTGTTTCTTGTCAAACAAATATGCGATAAGCTAGGACATGCCTTCGAAATCGAATCCAAAGTGGATGAAGGAACGACGGTTCGCATCATTTTTGCGGATTCTTCAGGCCACATTGCACAATAAAGTTCAACGGCAGGCAGGGCAGCGCTTTTTGCCCATTCGGAAACGATAGCAGTGGCAGTTCCTGATCTAACTTGCGGCAGTTAAAGAAACCTTACAAGGTTGTAAGGTAACTGTAAGTTACGAATATGGCATGAACGCGAAGGAATCTTTTACAATGATATCATCGTTATAGAGGAGTGAAGATATGCCCATCCTGAGCGTCAAGCATCTATCTAAAATCTATGAGGGCAAAGTGGCGTTCCAAGCGCTGAACAATATTCACTTCAACGTCACCAAAGGGGAATTCGTCGGCATTATGGGTCCTTCCGGCAGCGGAAAAACCACGCTCCTCAATCTGATTGCAACCATTGATCAGCCCACAGCCGGAGAAGTGATCATAGGGGGGCGCAATCCTCATCTTCTCAGCAGAAGCGACACCGCTCTGTTCCGGCGCCGGGAGCTTGGCTTCGTCTTCCAGCACTTCAATCTGCTGGATACGCTGACCGTTGAGGAAAATATCGTTCTCCCGTTGACGCTGGAGGGCATGCCGCTTGACGAAATGGGCATCCGGCTGAGCCGGATCGCAGATCGACTCGGCATCGGGTCCATTCTGCATAAGCATACCTATGAGATATCCGGCGGGCAGATGCAGCGTACCGCCATTGCCAGGGCGCTCATTCAGGAGCCCGCTCTAATTCTCGCTGACGAGCCCACCGGCAACCTAGACTCCAAAGCCTCCAAAGAGGTGATGCAGACGCTTTCTGCTTCGAGTAAAGAGGCTTCCGCAACGATTCTCATGGTCACTCATGATCCGGTGGCAGCCAGCTATTGTGACCGCGTCTTGTTCATCAAAGACGGACAACTTTATAATGAAATGTACTGCGGTGACAACCGCCAAGCCTTTTTCCAGAAAATCATTGACATGCTGGCTTTACTGGGAGGAGGCAGTCATGACCTTTCGACAATTCGCTTTTAGGAATGTCCTGAGGAATAAGCGGACCTATGCTGCCTATTTCTTAAGCAGCGCATTCTCCGTCATGATTTTCTTCGTGTGTGCGCTGTTCCTGTTCCATCCTTCGATAGCGGACGAGATGTTCTATCCGGTTGTTATCCAGGCGATGCTCGGGGCCGAGCTGATCATGTATGTATTCTCGTTTTTTTTCGTGCTGTATTCCGTGGGGGCTTTTCTAAAGACGCGTAAGCGCGAGTTCGGCATTCTGTTCATGCATGGCATGACGGATCGCCAATTTAACAAGATGGTGTTTCTCGAAAATATGATCATCGGCGTAAGCGCCATTGCTACAGGCATCCTGTTCGGCATCATTACAGGCAAGCTGTTTCTGATGGCAGGCTCGGCCTTTCTTGGAATCCCGCCTCTGCCGTTTCGATTGCCCCTGCGTGCGCTTGGACTGACGGTTGCAAGTTATGTGCTACTGTTTATCATTATCTCGCTGTGCACCTCTAGGCTGCTGCGTCCTAAAGCGTTGATCGATCTGTTTCAGTCCGGACAGCGGCCGAAAACCGCGCCCAGGACATCGCCCTGGTTATCGATATTGGCAGCCGTGCTGCTGGTGGTCAGCTACAGCTTGGCCGCTACGACAAACGCGTCGACCCTGGCGCTGCGCATGTTCCCGGTTACCTTAATGACGATGATCGGCACTTATCTGTTGTATACGCAGCTAGGGGTTGCTCTCGTGCGAAGGTTGAAGCAGAGCCGCCGGTTAGCCTGGAGAAGGACCAAGCTGGTCTCGCTATCCAGCCTGCATTACCGGCTTAGAGATCATGCACAGATGTTCTCGATGGTGACAATCGTGCTGGCTGTTTCCTTTTGCTCGGTAGGCGTATTTGCCTCCATCCCGGTGCTCACGAAGCAATTCAACGAGGATTTCCCTGCTGCCATCGGTTATCTCGCCAAAGCGGGGGACACCTCCGAGAAGCAGCATTTACATGAAATCCGGCAGGAGCTTGAGTCGAAAAAAATACCGTTTGAAACGCTATCGTTTCGCGTGAAATATACGGAAGTTGAGCCAGCTTCCGCACAGGTCGGGCAGTTGCAAAATCCGTTGGCACTGATCTCCTTCTCCGACTATAAGGCGGCGGTGCTAATGGCGGGACTGCCATTTGATGAACAGCCGCTAAGCGGTGAGGATGCGCTTGTCCTCATTGCTTCGCAAAATGACAGGGCTTATATCCGCGACCGGGAGCACGCTTCGTACCGAATCCATGATTCCGAACTTCTCCTGCATGAAATCGGTTATTCCGATCATGTCGGCGTACCGGAATATTTGCTGCCGGAAATGGACGACGATTCTCGCTTCGGCGGGCTTGTGGTCAGTGACGAAGCCTTCGCCGCCATCACGAATCCGGTCCGGCTAGAGCGGTACACCGGCTTCTATGTGGATGATTTCACAGAGACGGAGGGCATCGTCCCCCATCTGGCCCCGCGCGGGGCGGTGCGTTATGAGATGGGCCAGCCTTATGCGCTGGCGGTCAGCGGCACGCTCTTTGCCCTTCGAGACAGCCTGTACAATATGCTGCTCTTTGCGGCGCTGCTTGTGGGCACGGTGTTTTTTATCGCGGCAGGAAGTTTCCTGTACTTCCGCCTCTATGCCGATCTGGATTATGACCGCAGGCATTATGCCACGATATCCCGGCTTGGAATGACCGATAAGGAGTTCCGGCGAATCGTCACCGGACAGCTGGCGCTGCTGTTTTTTGTACCGATCAGCCTTGCGATTGTGCATAGCATCTTTGCTTTTATCGCGCTGCAGAGCTACTTCTATTTATCCATTGCAGCTGAAATGGGCATCGTGTTGATCAGCTTCCTGATGATGCAGGTCCTGTATTTCTTCTTTATCCGCAGTCAATATCTGCGCAAGCTGAAGCAGACCCTTATATAAAGGATGCAGCAGCATCCTTATTTTGAAAGAGGTGTAACCCTTGGAAAACTGGATTACGGATATGATGGAGCAGTTCGGCTATATCGGCATCCTGCTGATGATTGCTTTGGAAAACGTGTTTCCTCCGATCCCCTCCGAAGTCATTCTTACCTTCGGCGGATTCATGACCACCTACACGAAACTGACGGTGCCTGGCGTTATCATTGCCGCTACGATCGGATCTGTCGTCGGTGCTGTTATTCTGTACGGGATTGGTCGCCTCCTCGATGTCGAGCGGCTTGAAAAAATCGTGGATCGCTGGGGGCATATCCTCCGTGTCAAAAAAGAAGACATCCGCAAGGCGGATGCATGGTTTGATAAATACGGCTACTGGACCGTGCTGTTCTGCCGCATGATTCCGCTGATCCGAAGCTTGATCTCCATCCCGGCAGGGATGTCCAACATGAAGTTCGGCATGTTCCTCCTCTTCACGACCATCGGCACCCTGATCTGGAACATTATTCTGGTATGCGTGGGAGCCGCTGTCGGCGATTCATGGGAAAAAATCGTAGCCTTCATGGACGTCTATTCCAATATCGCTTATGCTGTAATAGCTGTGGCCGTAATTGCGTTCCTGTTCTTTTTCTTCCGCAAGCGGAGAAAGTCAGCTTAAAGTTACGCATATTCATGCCATTGATCATTCATATCATTACATTTAACATTTTAGTAAGGGAGAGCTATAGGTCATGGATTTTTTAACCATCCTCAAAGCAATTATTCTGGGAATCGTCGAGGGACTGACCGAGTTCGCTCCTGTATCCTCTACCGGTCATATGATCATCGTTGATGATATGTGGCTGAAATCCGAGGAGTTTCTGACGAAATACGTAGCCAACACCTTTAAGGTTGTCATTCAGCTTGGCTCCATTCTAGCCGTCCTCGTTGTGTTTAAGGACCGCTTCCTGGATCTCTTGGGCCTCAAGCGCAAAAAGCCTGAAGCCGGCGTACCGGCGGTTACGGGCAGACTGAAGCTCAGCCAGGTTATCGTCGGTTTGATTCCGGCCGGTGTTCTGGGCGTCTTGTTCGAAGACCTTATTGACGAGCATTTATTTTCTACCGAAACGGTGCTGATCGGACTTGTAATCGGGGCCATCTTCATGATCGTTGCCGATAAAGTCAGCTCGAAAAGAGAGCCGAACGTGGTCACTGTCGACCAAATAACGTACAAACAGGCATTCAGCGTCGGATTGATTCAGTGTTTGTCGCTCTGGCCAGGCTTCTCCCGCTCCGGCTCCACCATCTCCGGAGGCGTCATGCTCGGTATGAGTCACCGCGCGGCGGCGGACTTCACCTTCATTATGGCGGTGCCGATCATGTTCGGAGCCAGCTTACTGTCGCTGCTGAAGAACTGGGAATACTTCACGCTGGAGGCTCTTCCATTCTTCATCGCCGGATTCGTGGCAGCCTTCGTCTTCGCCTTGATCTCCATCCGCTTCTTCCTGAAGCTGATTAACCGGATCAAGCTGGTGCCGTTTGCGATCTATCGGATCGTGCTCGCTGCTATTATTGCATTGGTGCTTTATCTGTAAAACCGTTCTACAAGTACCGTTTACAATCCTAGAGGTGCTCGGGCACGTATAAAGGGGCTGTCCCAAAGTCATCTTTCATGACTTCTGGGACAGCCCCGTTTTATTAAAAGTGCGCGGATGGCTATGGTATTAACAGACTATATCATAACAAATCTTTCCTCTAAGCTTCTTTTGTTATAGAACTTCGTTTACCTTATCAGAGAACCATTTCGCGATGATTTGCGGCCTTGTTATGGCGCTGCCTACAACCACACAATGAGCCCCCATTTTGATCGCTTTTGCAGCCTGCTCCGGTGTGTTGAAGTTGCCTTCTGCAATGACTGGTTTCTTACACTGCTTAATCAGTTCTTCCAGCACGGTGAACTTCTCCACATGCTGAGACTGCGGTGTATAACCAATAAGTGTCGTTCCAATGTAGTGGAACCCCAATCGATCTGCTCGCAACCCCTCTTCCGTGGTGGAGATATCCGCCATGAACTTCTGCGAAGGGTATTTTGTAAAGATCGATTGCAGGAATGCCTCATCCTGATCCATCGTTGCTTGCACAGCAATAATTTCAACCCCCGTGCCAACAAGCGCATCCACTTCGGTCATGGTCGCTGTAATGAACGATTGCATACCCGGGTATTCTTTTTTGATAATGCCAATAATGGGCAACTCAACATGCTTCTTAATCTCTTCGATGTCTTCAACGCTATTAGCACGAATCCCCACCGCACCGGATTCGGCAGCCGCAATGGCCATACGCCCCATAATAAATGAACTATGCAACGGTTCGCCTGGCAAAGCCTGACATGATACAATTAATCCTCGATTCACAATATGTTCCCTCCATGCCCTATCCTGTTTTATTCTTCACCAATAGTCTCATTTATCTTTTGTTTAATTAAGTCGGCTTTGGCGCCAAATACAGCCTGAATCCCGCCTTTTACTTCCAATACTGCGGTAGCACCCAGTTCTTTGATTGTATCCTTATCTACCTTCGATACATCTTTGACGGCAACACGAAGTCTTGTAATACATGCATCGACATCTTCCAGGTTCTCCTTGCCGCCAAGCGCACTCAGCACTTTCATCGCGGTATCTCCAATACTGTCCTTGGATTCAACCGATACGCTCTCCCCATCACTTTCACGTCCAGGTGTCGCCACATTGAATTTCGTAATTAAGAAGCGGAACACAAGGTAATAGATGATCGCCCAGAAGAGCCCGATAATGATGACATAGATCCAATTAGTTCTGGCATTCCCCTGCAGAACCCCGAAGAGCAAGAAGTCGATGGCCCCGCCAGAGAAGGTATTCCCGATACGAACGGATAACATATCCGCGATCATAAAGGACAGACCGTCCAGAGCCGCATGAATCACATATAACCATGGAGCGACGAATAAGAACATAAACTCAATCGGCTCCGTAATCCCTGTCAGGAACGATGTCAGCGCAGCACTAAAGAACAAACCAAACACAAGTTTGCGACGGTTCTTCGGTACGCAATGATACATCGCAAGGCATGCCGCAGGAAGACCAAACATCATCGTAGCAAAACGCCCTGCAAAAAAACGGGTTCCTTCGGAGAACATTCCAACATGATTCGGATCAGCCAGTTCGGCAAAAAAGATTTTCTGCGCACCCACCACTTGCTGACCTGCAACCGTGGCGACACCGCCCAGCTCTGTGAACCAGAACATCGGATAAATCATATGGTGTAGACCGACAGCACCTGTAAGACGAAGCAAGAATCCGTATAAATAGGTTCCGAAATATCCCATGCCGGCAATAGCAGTTCCTGCCGCTACCAGCCATCCTTGAAACGTAGGCCAGATTAAGAAGAAGATCCCGCCTACAAAAATAGCACTAAACGATGAGACGATCGGAATAAACCGCGAGCCTCCAAAAAATCCTAGAAAGGAAGGTAATTGAATTCCCCGGTATCGATTATTCAAATAAGTAACCAGGATACCAATGACAATAGCCCCTACAACCCCGGTGTCAATGGATTCAACGCTTGGATTGAATACCGTGATCATTGCACCAATCGATGCATTCATAACTAGGAACGAGACGGCTGCTGCCAGTGCGGCAGTACCTTTATCTTTTTTCGCTAATCCCACGGCAAGACCAATACACATGATTAGCGCTAAGTTGGTAAACACAACATTGCCGGCTGCTGACATAATTTGAAAAATAGCTTGTAAAAACGGCGTATTCAGAATCGGATATGCCGCAATCGTATTTGCATTCGATAAGGATCCGCCAATCCCAAGCAGCAAACCCGCAGCAGGTAGGATTGCAATCGGTAACATAAATGACTTACCAAGCTTTTGCAACTGTTTAAACATGGATTTTCCTCCTATTAGATCAAGCATTGTACTTCCATCGCGATATGTCGATTCTACATCATGAAATTATTTTAGTAAATATAATTTTATTAAAATAATTTTATTATTACCTGACAATTAAATCCATGACAACTCTTAGTATGAACAACTCACCAATAAAAAAACCTGTGCCCCTCCAGTAGACGATAACTACGTCAACTTCTGAGGTTCACAGGTACGATGAATGCTTTATTGGTAATCCATTCGATTATGTTCAAGAATCGTATTAACTGTAATTTGCATCCGTCTATTCAAATCCGCATCCGCGAGTAAGATCATACATAAAATATCGATCGCATACATGACGGAAAATTGACTATTTACAAACCTTTCTTTATCAACAAACAATGTATTCGGGACCAGAATAAAAGAGTCCACTTGCTGCGCCAGCGTACTCTCGGAGAAGCTGGTCAGACAGATGACTTTGCACCGATTATTCTTTGCAATTCTGGTTGCGTCGACAATGACAGACGTTTCCCCTGAACTGGAAATCGCAATAACGAAATCATTCTCATTCACTATCGAACTATTGATCAGCATTAAATGCGAATCCGTTATACTCTGCACATTGAAGCCCATACGCAGCAAACGAAGCATCATTTCCTTCGCTGAAAGTCCCGAGCTTCCGATCCCGTATATGAAAATCCGTGCTGCGCCCTTAATCGTTTCAGCAAGCTGATGCAAATATGTAATGTCCAGTAATTGATTCGAACGCTCAATAACTGTCTGATAGAATTTAGATACTTGAATGAGAATATTGTCCTCCACCGAAGGAGCCGTCGCAGTTCGTAGCCTGCCCAACTGAACCTTTAATTCGGCAAAATTATTGCAACCAATCTTCTTGCAGAAATGCGTGATTGTCCCATTCGAGACACCAACATGGTTCGCGAGCACAGATATATTCATGTTATTAATCGATTGACCTTCTTGAAGAATATAATTCGCTACCAACTGTTCTTTCTTCGAGAAACTCGGATATAACTGCTGAATAACCATATAAATATCCATCGAATCCACCACCGCCATTTGGGAATTATAACAAAAAAAGCATAAGGATTCAATATTATTACTATAGTAGGGAGCATTGCTCAAGACCCATCATAGGAGTAAACATGATGCAACGCAACCACCATCCATCCATGAAGAAAAAAGAAGAAGCCCTCCGTTTTTGGAGAGACTTCCAGGTTATAGTTGAATGGGAGCTTCCCCTATCCATCAGCGCGCTAGGGTCATTTCATTTCTGTAATGGTGTGTGAAAGCCAGGAGCCCTGCGCCTCACTCTTCAAACGATAAATTGGTAGGCTCCTCCAGGAGCTCATAGTGAAAATCAAAGTTCGTCGTCGGTACGCTAAGATCCACCTCTTCAAAGCGGAGGCTGTCCAGCCACACCTTGCCTGCCCCCATCAGCAGAACACCGATCGAAATCGTGGCGCTGTCCTCGGGTACGTCGAGCACGATGGCATAGTGATTCCAGTGCATGCTGCCCACAATGCGCCGATCGTTCATATTGTCGAACTGGAGTACGTCTTCCGCTCTGTTGTCAACACGCATCCACAGCCCGCAGTATTCTTTGACGTTCTCGGTTTTGACAAATCCGGAAAACCGCATCCGTTTGCCCGCATACTTATCGGCTTTGAACTGCTGCATCATGGTCGCAAAAGCGCCAGCCTCCATTGGGGTTAGGGCTTTTAGGTAACCGGAAGTGCTTCCTTGGTGGACGGTGGACCGATCGACACCGATTTCATAATCATGCGGGTGGCTTCCGCTCAGAAACCAGCCTTTTAATGCGGATTGAGATTGCTGCTCCATGTGATCCTCTCCTTTAAAGTAGCTTGCGTGTTGAGCGTGAACCGCAAAGATTCTCCGGTAACGTCCCGGCGGCATGCCGTATAATTTTTTGAATGCTCTTGTAAACGACTCCTGACTTTCGAAGTGACAGTGCAGGGAAATGTCGATAATCGCAGCTTCGGAGTGCAGCAGTAGCTGTGCCGCATAACAGAGTCTTCGTTTTCTAAGGTAATCCGCGATGTTCATACCGACCTCCTTCCGAAACAAGCGGTGGAAGTGATATGGCGAAAAACCGGCATAGGATGCAATATCCGCGAGGGTCAGCTGCTCCTCCAGATGCTGCTCCATGTACGCTATACTTTTTTGGATGATACGCTGGGTGTTCAAGGTTAGGCCTCCTTTGTTATTAAGAATACCAAAAGGGAGAAGAGCGTTTTTGATCTTTTTTGCCAACATCAAAAAGCCCCTTCGATTACAAAGATCGAAGAGGCTTAAACAATGATACGATTCTCGTTATGGATCACAGGAAAGGCTCCCTGCCATGAAGAAGGTATAACCGCGCTTTTTACTTCATCCATCGTTAGCGGCGATTCCTTCTCGCAACGATCGAAGAAGAGCTCTAGTCGGTTATCGTGCAAATCATCGATCTCGAGTACCCAGATAACCTGAGTCGCACCCAGGAATCCCGGCACACTCCCGCAATACATGCTCTTTAGTAAGTGAGCACAAAATATTGCCGGATGAGTGTCGGACGTTTCGACATGACCTCACGTCTTGAGGATACGTGTCCTCGAAGGCAAGCACATGACCGAGCGCGTAATCCTGCTGTACGGCTAATGCCGCAAAAACCGCATTATCCCAGCGGCTTCAGCTGAACGGTACGCTTGGTGCTTGCGGATTCATACGCTGCAATGGCAACACGGGCAGAATTGTAGCCGTCTTCCCCTGTTATTTCGACCGGCTTGCCGTCGCGAATGCTGTCGATAAAGCTGTTGACGAGACCTTCGTCCATATCATCGCCCCAGAAGCTCCACGCAGCTTTCCCAGTTACATCGCTGTAGACATCGTTCTTCTGAGCAAAAGAATCAATGTTCAGCACACCCTTGGTGCCGATGATCTCAAGCGTTACATCCCCCCAGGTCGGGAAGGTGCGATTACGGGACCAGCTTGGGTCCAGTACGGCAACAACGCCATTCGCGAACTTGACGTGCACCATACCGGCATCGTCAATCTCCGTGTCATTGAAGAGCGTTTCCGCATGGGCGTATACTGCCTCTGCCTTGCTGCCGGTAAACCAGTGCATCAGGTCCATCACATGGACCGTATGGTCCAATACGGCTCCGCCGCCCGATTTCTCCCGTTCGATAAACCAGCCGCCAGGCATGCTTCCCCGGTTGGTTCCCTTCATGGCCAAAATTTCGCCGATCTGCCCTGCGTCAATCGCTTCCTTCGCCTGACGAACGGACGTAATATAACGGCAAGGAAAAGCCGTCATGAGCTGCACGCCATGATCCTTGCACACTTGAATCATCTCCAGCATCTCGGACTCGGATAAACCTAACGGCTTCTCACACAGCACATGCTTGCCCGCCGCAGCGGCAAGCTTGGTAAATTCCGCATGACGCGCATTTTCCGAGCAGATGACGACAGCATCCAGTTCCTGTGCCAGCAATTCATTGTAGTCCGCATAGTACGGGATACCTCGGTCCACAGAGTATGGACGCACACGCTCCGCGTTTTCATCGGCGACTCCGACCACCTCGACATCATCCCGCTTCAGCATGCCTAGGAGATAGCTCGCTGCATGCATATGGGCAAAGCTGATAAAGCCTACTTTAACTTTCTTCATGAAACCGTCCCTCCGATCATCACGGGCTGTCCAGTCTGAGCCGATTCCTCCGCTGCCTGAGCGATTTCAACGGCATAACAAGCATCCTTAATGCTTACGAGCGGCTCATGGCCGGTTCGGATGCACTCGATAAAATGCTGCACTTCGTTATAATAAGGGTCATGCAGACTTGGGCTTGAAGGAACCTGTACAGCTGCTCCCTCCCCTGCCTCCGCATTGACCAATTTAATATCCAAAGACTGCACCTGATTGCTATCAAATCTTATGATTCCCTGGTCACCCGAAATCTCGAACTGCGTCGTAAACGGTCCGGGATACCCCCAATAGCCGGTTAAACTGGCGATTGCACTATTTTTAAAATGAAGCGTAAGCTGAGCATACTCCATCTCAGGCTCATCCCGCTTAACGATGGAAGCATATACCGACTCCACTTCCCCGAATAGCCAGCAGGCAAAATCGATATCGTGAATCATGAGATCCATGATAACACCGCCGCTCTTACTCGGGTCGTTATACCATCCATCCATACCCTGCGGATACGAACCGTACCGCTTGAAGTGAGCCATCTTCGGTGTTCCGATGTTCCCGGAGTGGGCCTGCCGATAGGCATCATGATAGTTCGGGAAGAATCGGACGACATGTCCGATAAATAACCGGACTCCGTTCTTCTCGCAGGCCGCCTTCATCTCTTGTGCATCCTCCAGGGTCAATGCAGCCGGTTTTTCGCAGATGACGTGCAGCCCTTTTTCAGCTAGTTTCAATACAAACGGTTTATGGAGATAGGTGGGCAGACACACCGCAACCGTTTCCAAATCTGTTTGTTCAAACAGCGACTCTACATCCGTGTATGCCTTCGCCCCGGTCAAAGCTGCAGCCCGCTCAGCCCGCCCGGCGTTAATATCGACCACACCCGTCACTGTTACTCCCGGCATTTTCGCCAAATTATGCGCATAGGCTGTCCCCATCGTTCCGCAGCCCAAAATCGCAATGTTCATGCTTATCCCTCCAGTATACCTATAATGACTTGGACCAAAAAGTGATGCCGTATCCGTTGTCCGCGAATACTACCCACCCTGTTACATTCTTCATATAGCGCAACATTCCTGCCTCTATTTCGCATGATTCGTGCTTTTTTGAACTTATGCCGCTAACTTGGTAAAGTGTATATAGAGAGTAGAGAGAAAGGGTGTAGAGAGAACATGTCAGAACTTGTCGTTCAAACGAAAGACGGGCATATTCAAGGCAGTTCGGAAAACGGAGTACGTGTATGGAAGGGGATCCCTTATGCGAAGCCCCCGGTAGGCCCGCTTCGATTCCGTGCTCCTGTTCCCCCCGATTCATGGGACGGGATAAAAGATACCACCGCCTTCAGCCCCATGTGCCTTCAGCCAATAGAATCCACGTCAAGCATGCTTGGCGGAGGAGTGACCAAAACGGTGTCCGAGGATTGTCTCTACCTCAATGTGTGGGCACCCCTGAATACGCCAGCGGAGCCGCTGCCCGTCATGGTATGGATTCACGGGGGCACTTTCATCACGGGCTCCGGCAGTTTGCCAAGCTATAACGGTACATCTTTCGTACTCAGAGGCGACGTGATTGTGGTAACCATCAATTACCGTCTGGGTCCGCTAGGCTTTCTCCATCTCTCCCCATACGGCGAATCCTTTGCCTCTAATACCGGTTTATTGGACCAGATTGCGGCCCTGCAATGGGTACGGGATCATATCGAGGCCTTCGGCGGCGACCCCAAACGGGTTACGGTATTCGGAGAGTCGGCCGGCAGCATGAGCATTGCAGCTTTACTTGCAATGCCGGCAGCCAAAGGGTTGTTTCAGCGAGCCATCATGGAAAGCGGTGCTGCCCAGGTGATGGCTCCGGAGCAGGCACAGATGATAACGGCTGGTTTGCTTAAAGAGCTGGACATAACGCCTGATAAGGCCCATCGACTTGAATCCCTCACAGGTGAGCAAATATTCGAAGCCGGGGAACGGCTGAAGAAACGAATCGGTCCCGGCGTCAGCATGATCTTCCAACCAGTGCTGGAGCCCCACACGCTGCCTCATGATCCGCTGCAGGCTATTCAATCGGGCTGGGCGAAGGACGTGCCAATCCTGATCGGAACGAATCTCGATGAAGGCGCCTTGTTCTTCCGGCCGGACATGCCGCTTGTGAAGGAGGACGATCTTGTCCGCACCGTTGAAATGATGACCGGCATCCAGGATGCTGCGCCTATCACCAAAGAATATCCGTACAGCATCGACGGACATGCCCAGATTATGACCGACCTGTATTTCTGGCGCTCGGCCCTGCAGTTCGCTTCCGCTCAGAGCAAGCACACGCCGGTATGGATGTACCGATTCGATTGGACGCTGCCGAATCATCCGGTTCTCGGCAAAGCGATGCACGCACTGGAAATACCGTTTGTATTCAACACACTGGGGCTGTTTCAGAACATCGGTGTGCAAGTCGATGCCGCCACGCAAGCCCTGTCCGACCGAATGCAGGATGCTTGGATTGCATTTGCGCGCAATGGCTCACCGGATACGGAGGCACTGCCTTGGCCTGCTTATGATCTGGCATCACGTTCAACGATGATATTCAACAACGACAGTAGGATCATCGAGGACCCGGATGCGGAGAAGCGGGAAATGATGCAATTATAAAATGGACAAGTGACGGCAACACCGTCAGTCTTTGGGGCGGCTGGCCATCTTCGGAAGACCAGTCCGAATAGAACCACAGATGCATAAAAGCCAAATAAGGCTGTCCCCTATTAAGCAGAATGATCTGCTTTTAGGGAACAGCCTTATTTCATTGCATGTGGATCCTTAGTTTACGAATAGATATCCCTGTTCATTGTAGGCATGGAGCAGCGTGTATCGGCTGAATCGAACCTTGTGGGCTTCACTCAGGCTCCGCTTCAGCAATTCGCTCTTGATCGTAAGCTCCGATACCCCGGCTGGTCCGCCAACCGAGCGCATCAGATCGGCCAGCTCTACCGGTTCCGGGATTTGCATTATTTGCGACCGGATTTCGTTCCAATGCTGCGTGATCCGAAGTGCAGTGTCATTCGCACCTACGGAGGCGCTTCTGTACATCTCAAGCCCCTGTTCCCCAAGACGGTGATACAGCTTCGAGATTTCCACGCAAGCGGCACCCACCTTGGCACCGTGCAGCAGCTGCTTCTCCCCTATCCGGATAAACTCCATCTCCCAATAGTGGGACAGATGATGCTCCGAGCCTGAAGCCGGATGGGATTGACCGAACAGCAGCATGGCTAAGCCCGATTCAACGAGCGCACCCATTAAGATGCGTACACCCTCCTCGGTTCGCTTCCCAATCTGCTCGACTCCGTTCACGCATTGGTTGAGCGCGGATCGCGTAATATCCGCCGAAATTTGCAAATAGGGTTCATCAGCCACCAGGCTGCCGAATTTCCAGTCGAACAGGGACGTGTACTTGCCCAGCATATCCCCGAACCCGGCCGCGGTAAGCTGCGGGGGAGCCGACATGAGAATATCGACATCCGCAAAAATCGCGCTCGGTCCAATAGCTGGAATCGTCTTCTTCTCACCCCGTATAATGATGGGCGCTCCCTTGGAATTAAATCCATCCACCGAAGCGGCCGTGGGTACCGAGATGAATGGGATACCCGCGGTATAAGCAGCGTACCGGCTAATATCGTGAATCGTTCCCCCACCTACCGCAAGCACCGCCTTCGCCCTGCTCTGCTGGATATCCAGTATGACCTGAATCAGGGAAACCTCATCCGCGATAACATCTCCCTTCCGGTCAGGAAGAAGCTTGGTAACTTGGACCTCAATCGAGGATTTCGTAAGCAGGTTCGCAAGCGGCTGGCCCGCTATGTCATAAGTATTGCCGTCTACGACCATCACCACCGAGGTCCACTGTTTTGTCTCAAGGTAACCCGCGACCTCGCGTAGAGCTCCGGACTGAATCTGAATCGACTCCACTTCGTCCAGATTCGAAAGCTGCCTAGCAGGTAAATGCGCCGCCAAACTTCGGATATTCGATAAAATGGAGGTCATATCCGCGTGCCCTTTTTTCCGATCATCGCCAGCGCCGGAAGGGGGTTATTGCAGGTCATACCGGTAACCCCGCATTCCAGCGAATAGCGGACACCCTCCTCATCGTCCGGGCAATAGCTCCAGACCAGCAGCCCCTGTTCCTGGAACCGGGCAACGAGCTCTGGCGTAAGCAGCGACATCTCTACGCCGATTGCCCACATCTTGGAGTAGGTTCCATCCTCCTCGAAGACAAATCGGGACATTTTCTCACCCGGGAAGCCCTGTGTCTTCAGACCATGCGTATCATGAATATGCGTCAGAACTTCTGCATCGAAACAGGTGAATACACAGCGCGGCAGGTACCCGTATTGGTTCAGCACATCAACCGCCAGGTCCGCGGCCTCTATAGCATCGGGGCTTGGCTTAATCTCCACGTTGCACAGAACTTCGGGATATTCCCGGAGCAGCTCGCATAGCTCCGCAAGCGTCGGGATCTTCAATCCTTCAAACTCCCGAGCGAACCAGCCGCCCGCATCCAAAGATTTCAGTTCCGCAAGCTTAAAATCCCTCACCTCGCCAGCGCCGCTCGTCGTACGCTGAACCGTTGCATCATGGATAACCACCACTTCCTTATCAAGCGTCAGCCGGAGATCAAACTCCAGCATATCTACGCCTAACTCCAGCGCCTTGCGAAAGGCCAGCAGCGTATTTTCCGGATAAGCTGATTTATACCCGCGGTGTGCAGCCACCATCGTACAAGATGGTTCCCGTAGTCGTTCGATCATATGTCCTGCCACTCCTTTACCAGTTGTTATTGGGCCAAAATCCGTTCCGTTTCTTTCTTGAAGGTATCCAGCGTAGCCGGAATATCCTTGCTGTCGTACATGATCGCTTCCATCGCCGAGAAGAACTCATGCATAATCTCCGGCCATGCCACGTCCTTATTGGTATCGACGGCAAATTCCAGCTGATCATAAGCGACTTTGCGGTTCGGTTCTTTGGCCCATAGCTCTTGGATCTGCTCCGACTCCACCATCTTCTTCGTGAATGGCAGGTAGCCAGATTGCAAAATAAATTCAAGACCGCCTTCCTCTTCCATCTCCATCCACCGGATGAATTCCCATGCCGCTTCCTTGTTCTTGGAAGAGGACAGCATCGTCACATTCGCGCCTCCGGTCGGATTCGCATACACTTCGTCCTTAGGCAGGAACGCTGTGACGTAATCGAAATCCACCGCGCTGGACAACCCGCCAATCGATCCCGTAGATTGATACATCATTCCGACCTTGCCTTCCACAAACATGCTGTTCACAATGTTGCCGGAATCCTGAGCCGGCGGATAATACAAGGCGCCTGTGCTCTGCAGGTCTTTAAGGTAAGCGAACATCTTGGCGCCGACACCGTTATCCCCGAAGCCGATCGACGTATTGTCATCATTGAAGAAAGTGCCGCCCGCCTGCGAGATCATGGCAATCGGATACCAAGTGTCATAGGGCATCGTAACGCCGTATCGCTTATACTCGCTGCCTTCCTTGACTACAAGCGCATTTGCGACCTCCTTCAGCTCCTCCCATGTGGTCGGAATTTGCAGCCCCTGCTCATCCAGCAATGTTTTGTTCACATGCAGAATCGGGGTGGAACGGTTCAGCGGCAGCGATACCAATTGATCATTGAAGACGGAGTGTCCCATCAGCCCCGGCGTAAAGTCATCGGCGCTGATGCCAGAGCCTTCAAGATAAGGCGTCAGATCCTCAAGCACTTCCGAATCTGCGAACATCTGAACATAGGCTCGCTCCAGCATGCTGACATCCGGACCGGTATCGGAGGCTATCGCCTGCTGCAGCTTGGTTACCGTCTCGTCATAACTCCCCTGAAAGGTGCCTACCACTTCGATATCCTCATGGGATGCATTAAAGCGCTGAATGAGTGCATCCATGTATTCCCCGTTCTTGCCTCCGAGCGAGTGCCAGAACTGAACTGTAGTTTTCCCTTTGTCTCCGGACGGGGCTTCGGCTCCCCCGCTTCCCGGCGCTTTGCCCGTATCACCGGAAGTTCCCCCACCACCACACGCGGCAAGCAAACTGAATAGCATAATGACGGATAGCAGTGTATACCATTTGGATTTCATATTGACTCATTCCTCCATTAATCATTCGATTATGAATTGCCGAACCCTGTTATTTCCTGGAATTATTTAATGCCTGAATAAACAAAAGCCTTCACGATGTGCTTCGAGCAGAATACATACACAAGCAGGATGGGCACCACCAGCATCACATTGCCGGCCATGATGATATGCCAGTTGCTGATGCCCTCGGTCTCCCTTAGCATGGCGATCCCCAGGGTCAGCGGCCGGACGGCAGCTGAATCGGTCATGACGAGCGGCCAGAAATAGTCATTCCAGTGACTGACAAAGCTGAACAGCGCGATGGTCGCAAGTGCCGGCTTCGACATGGGAACCATGATTTTCCGAATGATTTTGAATTCGCTCGCATTATCAAGACGGGCCGCTTCAATGATTTCCTCCGGAATCTGCATGAAGTACTGCCTCAGCAGGAAGATGCCGAAGGCATTCGAGATGAACGGGATGATCTGCGGCAGCAGGGTTTTGACTAATCCCCAATCCGCCATCATCAGATAGACCGGTATGAACGTAACTTGGCCAGGGATCATGAATGCCAGAAGGATCATGCCGAACAGCAGCGTTTTTCCCGGAAACTTATACTTGGCAAATGCATAGGCAGCCGGGATCATGATCAGAAACTGCAGAACGATGATGGATCCGGTAACGACAACCGAGTTCCTGAAATAGGTAAGAAAAGGACCTGCATTCATCGCCTCCGCGAAGTTGCCCCATTGCGGCGAGGCCGGAAACCACGTCGGTGGAAACGTCATCGTTTCCCGGAATGTCTGGAGTGATGTGGAGATCATCCACAGAAACGGAAAGATGAATATCATGAGCACTGCGGCCTTCAGTAAATAGCCCAGCGCCGTCCATACGATTTTTAAATCAAAGGTCTTCAAACTGTGCCTCCTTTCTGCTTGGCCAAAGCCTTATTGATAATGGACCTTCTTGGACAGCAGCCGGAAATAGATGAACGTAAGCAATCCGATAATGGCCATGAGCACGACGCCTGTCGCAGCCGAATAACCGATGTTGGTCGTTCGGAAGCCGTATATGTAATACACAAGCGTGGTCGTTGCATTATTCGGTCCTCCGCCTGTCATCACCTGAACGGTATCAAATACTTTGAAGGAACCGATCGTCATGATGATCAGGATAAAAAACAGCTGCGGCGAAATCATCGGCAATGTGATTTTGTAAAACACCTTGAACCTACTGGCATTATCCAGCGCCGCCGCTTCATAAATGCTTGGCGATATGCTCTGCAGGGCCGCCACGATAATCAGGGTGTAATAACCGATGGCCTGCCAGACCGATACGATAATGACGGATATCAATGCGGTCTTGGAGCTTTGCAGCCATGCGGACGGCGGGAGCCCCACCAGCTTGAACAGATAATTGAGAAGTCCTTGATTCGGCTCCATCAGCCACAGCCAAACCAGCGAGATCGATACAATGGAAACGACGTGCGGTGTGAAAATCCCAGCCTGAACGACCGAATTGAAACGGCCCTTCTTGTTCAGCCACACCGCAATCAATAGGGACAGCAGCATGGTTAGAATCACGACGCCGACTGTATAGATGGAAGTGTTCCATAACGCTTTGTAGAAATCCCCGCGACCCAGAATCTGGGTGAAATTGTCCAGTCCGACAAACTTGCTCTTGTCCTTGTTCATCAGGTTGTATTTGAACAGGCTTAAGTAAATCAGATAACCTACCGGATACATCACAAACAGCATGATACCCGCCATGGCCGGCGCGATCAGCACATAGGGCCTGATCCCTTCCCAGATCCGCTTCTTATCCATGAGCCAGCCCTCTCAGCCGCTCCATAAACCCCCTATAGCGGATGTCCTGCTCTTCGCCCCGCTTCTCATCCGCCCCGAAGAAAAACAATTTATCCGCCGCCACGCCGAGATATACCTCCTGATCGACATGAAATTTGTCATCCTGGCACTTCACCATGAAGGCCTGGCCCTCCATCGTCCTTACCTGATAAATTGTCTCGGAGCCCAGCATTTCGCGCGTAATGATCTCACCCTTGGTCGTATAATGAAACGACTCCGGTTCTGAGCCGATCACAACGCTCTCCGGACGGAATCCAAATGTAGTGCGGTCGTCGCCCAGCGGCGCAATGTTCATGGGGGGAACCCCGATAAACTGGGCCGCAAACAGATTGCTGGGCTCGCGGTACACCACCTCAGGCGGCGCTTCCTGCTGAATGACGCCTTTGTTCATCAGCACGATGGTGTCCGCCATCGACATCGCCTCGATTTGGTCATGGGTCACATAGACAAAGGTCGTTCCCAGCTTCTTGTGCAGTTCAATCAGCTCGATCCGCATCTGAACCCTCAGCTTGGCATCCAGATTGGACAGCGGCTCATCCATCAGGAATACGGACGGATCCTTAACCATCGCCCGGGCCAAAGCCACTCGCTGCCGTTGTCCGCCAGACAAGGTAGAAGGCTTACGATCCAAGTAATCGTTCAGTCCCACGGTTGCCCCTATGGTCTCCACCAGACGTGTGCGTTCTGCTTTGGGAACCTTGTTGTTCACGAGACCAAACTCGATATTCTCGCGAACCGACATCGTCGGGTAAATCGCGTAATTCTGAAATACCATGGCCACGCCGCGCTTCCCCGGTGCAATTCGCGTAACATCCTTGCCATTGATAAGAACGGAACCGGAGGTTTGAGGGTCAATGCCTGCAATCATCCTTAAGAGCGTTGTTTTCCCGCAACCTGACGGACCGACCAGCACGGTGAATTTTCCGTCTTCGATGGTAAGATCCAGGTCCTGGATAACGGTTTGACGATCAAACGACTTGCTTACTTTCACAAATTCAATGGATGCCAAGAGCGATCCCCCTCACGAAAGTGTAATGATGTTGTCATGACAAGCAAAAATCAATGAATCCATAAAAATGAAATCCCTTACATGCACCTGATAATAAGTACGCATCAAATGCACATGTAATGATCACTTTTGTTCATTTTTATTTAATTCGATTGTAGATGTGCAATATTAGGAGAGTGTTAGACCTTCGTACGGATTTTGTAAATTCGCTTCGTATCAAGGGATTTAACATGGAATTAACATAATGCGAGTACACTAATAAGACATGGAACCCTTAAGCATAAAAGAGCAAAAATGCGCATTGTATGTACAAACGTACCTCTACAGCTCATTGTCCATTCAGGAAGGGAGAAATTATCGATTGCTGGCACATGAACGAAAGAAAAGGATCATTGATTACGTAAGGCAATACCGAACAGCAACGGTTGCTGCGCTGGCATCGGAATTCGGTGTTCACACGGCCACCATTCGCCGTGATTTGGCGGAGATTGAACAGGAAGGCGCTTTGAAGCGCACACATGGCGGGGTCATCATGGAGCAATGGACGCATAACGAGCCATCCTTTAATGAGCGAACCAACTTTCACCGGGACGAGAAAATACGCATCGGTCAGCTTGCGGCTTCGCTTGTGGAAGACGGGGAGAATATCATCATTGATTCGGGAACAACCACCCTTCATATTGCGACGCATCTTGTGCACCGCTCGGACATTACGGTCATTACGAACGATATGAACGTTGCTGTTGAGCTCCGCGATGCGCCGGGTATCAAAGTCATTCTGACCGGCGGGGAGCTGTACCCCTCGAGCTATATGCTAAACGGCATGTTTACCGACCATGTACTGAAATCCCTGCATGTCGAGAAAGCGTTCATTGGTACCCCTGCCTTGCATCCTCAGCATGGCCTCATGCACCCGGAGGCGCTGCTCGTCCCGGCCAAACAGAATATGATTCAAGCCGCCGGCGAAATTGTCGTGGTCACCGACCACAGCAAGATTGGCAAGCTGTCTCTGCACACAGTCGCTCCCAATAGCGCCATACATACCCTCGTCACCGGCACTGAGGCTTCCGACTCGGATATCAAGCCGTTTCAGGAACGAGGCATTACCGTGTACAGGGTTTGAGGCTTGCGCTCTTTGTATACCTTTGCATACCTTTGCATACCTTACGTACCATTGCGCACCTTGGCATACCTAAACATCCTTCTTACAGAAAACACAAAGGGCACCCCTGGGGGTGCCCTGATCACGCTGCGGCTTGCTGGCAGCTTATTTATTTCTATCTCACTGCTATGTTTACCATCCAAGTGACAACAAGCTCATGCTGCCTTTAACTCTCAAGGATAACTCTTCTGCTACCATTAAGACTAGTTGGGGAGCGGACTTCGATTCCCCCCGCTTAGACCAAAAGGGCAATAAGCAGAGATTCACTGTACGTCCAAAAATACGATCGTCATATCATTCAATATGTTCAAAACTCAACTTGTTCTTTGGTATGTGTGAGGACTTCCTTACGGACTCAGAATGCCTTATTTCATAGAAAACAGCCCTTTTAGTAATCTTAGAGGACCCAGCAAACCTTATTTGCTGTTTTAATCGGTATTTGCTCCCGTAATTCTCATAATAGCGGATCTGGAGTCCGGTACATTGTGAAAAATCGGGTTATGATCTTAAATAACGGAACTAGGGTCCGTTAAAGTTGACGAAGGCCATGAAATCATCGAATGAAGAACATCGACAGTCAGTGAACCCACAACATTTCGATAGGTACTTCCAAGAGCCACCAGGGTCAATGCGTAGCCGACGGGAGCTATTTCCTCTACACGTATTAATGAACCCCACTCTCCCATTCCTTCCTCGGCGGCTTAAAAAAGATCCGGCAGTCATATGACGCCGGATCCTCTCACACTATTCGATTAAGGGATGACTTTCCAAACATCGGCAGATCCAGGAGTTTCGCCTTGAGTCCACCATTTCGCCTCATAGTTCACGCCGTTGTAGCTGACTTTGCTGCCACCTAAGTAAACAGCTGTTGCATTCCATGCCGGATAGGTCGCTGAGCTTCCGGATGTTGACACGGTAAGCGGGGCGGATGCTGATGATTTGCTGCCCGTATTGCTTACGGCTACCACAGTATACGTATAGGACGTTCCTTCGGCTAACCCCGTATTGGTATAGGAGGTTGTTGTGGATGTACCCACAAGAGATCCGTTACGGTAAATTTCGTAACTGGAAGCACCGGTGGAAGCTGCCCATGCCAAGGAAACACTGCTGTTGGTTTGGGATGGGGAAGTAAGTCCTGTCGGTGCTGGTACGCCTGGATCCGGAGTTCCGCCGCCACCGCCAAAGTCCACATCGATGACGTTATAGAAAGCGTTAGGTGTGTCAGCTACTTCCCATACCGCCAGAATGACATGGTAACCGGATTTAGCAGGAACGTTACAAGTGGACGCATAGTTTGTCGGAGGTTTTACACCGCCGTAGTCAATGGAGCAGAAAGGCGTCAGATCAAACGATGCTCTGCTCAGCGGAGCATTTTGATCCCAGCCGTCTTTCGTAATGTAGTATTTCCAGCTTGCCGTCACATGGTTGGCTGTCAAATGCCATTGGAACGTTGTGGTTCCCGGGGAAATGCTTACTTTGCTCCAGCGAGTTGCGGATTGCTCGTCAAGTTTAGGGAACGCGCCGCCTGCACTGGCGATTTTGCCATCGGCAGGACCTGCATTCGGCCAGCCTTTAGGAGCTTCCAAGCTTTGAGGCTCATACACGATTGCGCCGCAATCGGTATTTTGCCCCTGCTTACACAGAATGGCGCGGCTGCCTGGAGAATCGACATACCCGTGGGCAAAAGCTTTATCTGCAAATAAAACCATGAATAAGGTCATCACTAACATCGTGGAACCGGCAATGATTAGATGCTTGAGCCAAGCTTTGTTCGGCAAACTTAAAGTCATACAATTATTCCTCCTTTAATATAAAAGATAATAAATAAAGCGTTTACACAACCTCCGGCTGTTCAGTCCACCTCCTTTCTTCGATACAGTAGTTACCCTCTTAACTTGACTAGATAACTTGACTGAACTTGGAAATCTTCCACAATCATCGTCCAAGCTTTACCAGTACTATAATTATTTTAAAGCATCTGGAAGCCTTATCCCATAATACTAATCAACGATTTGTTACACATTTCAACGAAATTGGATAAATATGTAACGCAAATTGTTATGAAAATACACTGAATTTGCTGAAAACAATCAAAAAAACAAAATATAAAAAAGCAAGAATCCCTGTGGATTCTTGCTTTCATCCAAACTTTTTATCCGTTCTGTTCGGCAGAACGACTCCTATTCCACGCCGTCCTTAAAATGCTTCGTATAATGTTTATCCCCTTTGTGCTCCAAATCCTCAATCGTCAGCTCCAGGGTATGCACAATTTGTTCCTTGACCTGATTCAAGGTGTCGAAATAAACATGTTCCTCCGTCCCGACAATGCGTGTCCCACTGAGTGCCTGAACAGCCTGGTAGACCCGGTGCTGTTCGGCCAAATCATCAACGGCTTTCAACGTATGTTTCATCTGAAGGAACAGGTCCTTATGATGCTGGGTCGTCAAACGCTTTTCAAGCTCCTCGATTCTGGCATTCATGGCAGCTCTCTCCTTCACAATAAGATGCTTTCGATTATACTTCCCTGGCATTCGCATTTCCAATAAATTCTTCTTATATATATCACGGTTTCTTTCCAATGAAACAGGAAATTGACCACTGCTCAGCGAACTATGATAACGTTAACATTTTGCACAGCTACATACACTCAGAAGGACGAAATCGATCAAACATTTGGAGGTAGCAATGGAAAACAACGGACTCGGAGGAAAAAGCATTATCCTCAGACTAGAAATGAATACACAAGAAATCAAATTCGGTCAAGTTGCATCCGCCATATTTGAGGCGGGGGGAGACATGGTCGCCATCGACGTCATTCAGGCGAGCGGCCACATTACCGTACGCGATATTACTATTACGGTTACGGACAGCGTGGATATCGGTAAAATTACTAATTCAGTGAAAAATCTAAAGGGCGTCCGGCTCGTCAACGTTTCGGACCGTACCTTCCTGCTGCATCTCGGCGGCAAGATCGAAACCCAGCCCAAAATCCCAATCCAAAACCGTGATGACCTGTCGCGCGTCTATACGCCAGATGTTGCCCGCGTATGTTCAGCCATCCAAGAAGACCCGAAAAAAGCCTTTACGCTTACAATTAAAAGAAACACGGTGGCCGTCATCTCGGACGGAAGCGCCGTACTCGGTTTGGGCAACATCGGTCCTTATGCGGCCATGCCGGTCATGGAAGGAAAGTCGATGCTCTTCAAACAGTTTGCAGGCGTAGACTCCTTTCCGATCTGCCTGGATACCCAGGATACCGAAGAGATTATTGCCTGCATCAAAGCAATGGCTCCGGCTTTTGGCGGCATTAACCTGGAGGATATCTCCTCACCGCGCTGCTTCGAGATTGAACAACGACTGCGGGATGAGCTGGACATTCCCGTGTTTCACGATGACCAGCACGGCACGGCGGTGGTTCTGTATGCGGCACTGATCAATTCGTTGAAAATTGTCGGGAAATCGATCGATAACATTAGGGTCGTGGTATGTGGAATCGGTGCTGCGGGCGTAGCATGCAGCAAAATCCTCCTGTCAGCCGGCGTCAAGGACATCATTGGCGTAGACCGCGAGGGTGCACTGGTTGGCGGACATGCATACAGCAATAGTATGTGGCAATGGTACGCAGAGCATACGAACCCGAATAAAGTCGAAGGTTCCTTGCGTGAAGTGATCCAAGGTGCCGACGTGTTCATCGGCCTCTCTGCCGGCGGCCTGCTCCGCCGTGAGGACGTACAAGCCATGGCCGATCAACCGATCGTATTCGCAATGGCAAACCCTACGCCCGAGATTAAACCGGAAGAGGTCGAGGATATTGTAGGCGTCATTGCAACCGGACGTTCGGATTATCCGAACCAGATTAATAACGTCCTCTGTTTCCCGGGTATTTTCCGTGCGGCCTTGGACTGCAGAGCGACCACGATTAATGAGGAGATGAAGCTGGCTGCAGCCGAAGCCATTGCATCCGCCGTATCGGACGAAGAACGCAACCCGTCGTATATTATTCCAAGCGTGTTCAACCAGAACGTCGTGAAAGCCATTCGGGAGCTTGTCGTGAAAGCAGCTGTCAAAACCGGCGTTGCCCGGAGAATTCCGCGTGAATAAGAAATCCCTCATTCGGAAGTTCAATAAACAGGCAGCGATATATGAAAGGAACACCAGGCAACGGAGGCTCGGTGAATGGAGACAGCGGCTGCTTCAGGATGTAGAGGGTGACGTGCTTGAGGTAGCTGTTGGCGCCGGCGCGAATTTCCCATTTTATCATCGCGATAAGGTGAACGTAACGGCTGTCGATTTCAGTCCCGAGATGCTAAGCCGTGCGCGGCGGATGGCCTCCGAGCTTGGCATTCGGGCCAGTTTCCTGGAACGGGATATCGAGACGCTGGAGCTGCCGGAACGTTCCTATGATTGCGTTGTATCCACCCTGTCGCTATGCGGCTATGAGGATCCGGTCAAAGCCTTGAATAAAATCAACCGCTGGGCCAAACCCGGCGGCCGCATTTATTTATTGGAGCATGGCATGAGCACGAATCGACTCCTTGGCGCCATGCAGCATCTGATCAACCCCGCAGCACAGCGGATATCCGGCTGTCATTATAATAGGGACATGATCCAGATCGCGAATGCCTCGGAACTGAATATCATGAAGACGGAGCGCTATTGGAACGGCATCGTCCATCTAATCTGGGCACAAGCAACTTGATCCATTCATTGATTTTGACCTGTCTGCATAATTTTTTATGTAAGCTCTTATTAATTGATCTGGAGGAACTTGTTATGAATACAAGGCCTGATTCTAATGAATATTTGCTCCTCGCCGAAAAATACGTCTCTCTTGTCCCCGAAGGCCATATTGCTGAGGTATTACAGCGGCAGCATGATGAAACGTTGAGATCGCTCAGCGATCTGACGGAAGAACAAGCGAATGTTCGTTATGCGGAAGGGAAATGGAGTCTAAAACAGGTGGTCGGACACATCGCCGATGTAGAGCGCTTATGGAACTACCGCATTCTCTACATCGCGCGTGGGGATGCCCGTGAATTTTCGGGATACGACAGGGAGATTTTTGTCCAGAATTCTCCCTTCAGCCATCTCCCGTTACGGGAGGCCCTTAAGGATTATGCTGCCGTCAGGCAGTCTACCATTACACTGGTTGGAAGCTTGACGGAGGAAGCGCTGCTGCGTCAAGGTACATTCAACAATTACCCGCTCTCCGCCCGGGCAGCCGCCTATGTCATTGCTGGGCATGAGCTTCATCACCTGAATATTCTGCGGGATAAATATTTAACGTAGTTTATGAAGATTGCTTAGCAATGGTCTAATATGGCTTATTCTTAACAAAATGGGGGTGTCCAAAAAGATCTTAGATCTGACGGGATCCCCCTTTTTCTGTTAGGAGACGCTCCGTGTACGAATCGTTTCGTCCTTTCCGCTAGAAATACGAAAGGAGACCGTTTCTTGGTTTGGAAGCGCGACCCACCAACTCATTCTTGTATGATGTAAAGGTTGGCAGCGCAAGCTGTCTTAACTCCAATTCCATACCTCGATCCGGCCCAAACGGAACTCCCAAAATTCCTGCTCCTCCTTCAGCTTCTCCAACTCCCGCACAGGTCCGGTAACGGTCGCTCCGTAAACTTGAACTCCATTTTTCTTCAAGTAGGCCAGCCGGCGTTTGTCATCATCCACACCGTTATATTTGATATTGTTGGTCATCCATTCAACGTCGGCGATCAGTTGCTGCACATGATCCGTTATCCCGTCATCCTGTGAGAAGAAAGTATGCCAACTTGAAAGAAAATGATTATCGCTAAACTGAACCTTGGGCCTCAATGTGAGATGTGGGATCGTGTAATCTGCGCCGCTAGAGCTATAAGTACCCAGCTTGAAATCCTTCAGTTCTCCTGCAAAAACAGCCATACTGGTTGCTTTAACGTCATAGTCCGACAAGAGCTCCAAGACCTCCTCCGGTGACCTAAGCGTTCGAAGCGAGAAGAATAATTCCGCTACGTTTCCGTCTTCAAGTCTCCCTAACTGGTTCATTGCACCAGTAGGGTGAGGATCGTCTTTAATCTCCCTACCCTCCAGCAGCGCAGAGTTCAGGATATAAGGATTTCTTTCCTCACGATTCAAATAAGGATTCAGTTCCTCAATAGAATACGTCAGTTTTCCCCCTAATTGCTTCTTCGCGTGAAGCTCTCCGACAATTACCTGCCATTCCCCCACATTCTTATACACTTTCAGATTTGTCTTCTGAGTGAGGAAGGGCGTCACTTCACCCAAAGGCGAGCTTCGTTTATCTACTATAAGTCCACTTTCATGCAATTCAACCGTTGTTATGACGGTCCTTAGAAATTTATCATTTAGGCCGGTTTTATAATGGTAGATGTGGATAGCTGAGTTATACACGGCATAAATAAAAAACAATATTAATACAACTAACAAAGCATATATAAGCTCCTTCACCCTTGTCCGCCAGATCATCCGATTCATCACTTTCGTATTCATCTCCTCTCTACCTTCTCATGTAGACAACGGTTTGATCGCGCAAATGTTACGGTAAAATAAAAATCGCTACAGCAGCTAAAAACACGCAGCTACTGTAACGATTCCATATCACACAAAATTCTATATTATTTCGCTTCAGTGGATGGGGTGTTGTGTCCATCCCAGCATTCCACATCCTGCAGCCCTTTGATGCTGTCCTTGGTGAAGACAGGGTTCACGCCAGCCCGCTTCTGCTTCAAGTAATCTTGAAGCGCTGCAAAGGCCGTTCGGGAAAGCAGCGTAATGGCCACAAGATTCACAATCACCATCAATCCCATGAACAGGTCGGCCAAATCCCACACCAGCTTCACGCTGGTAACGGAGCCGAAGATGACCATGGCCAGCACACAAGCCCGATAGGCCCATATCCATGCCCGATTCGACTTCAAAAATTCGATATTGGTTTCCCCGTAGTAATAATTGCCGATCAGCGTGCTGAACGCAAACAGGAAGACCATGATCGCCAGGAAGTCGGACGCCCATGCCCCCATCTCCATGCCCAGCGCAGCCTGAGTCAGGGCGATTCCATCAAGTCCGGTCTGCTGGTAGGCACCGGTAAAAAGAATAATGAAGGCGGTACTTGTACATATGACCAGCGTATCAATCATGACGCCCAGCGCCTGCACCAGCCCTTGCTTGGCAGGATGGCTTGTTGTTGCGGTAGCCGCTGCGTTAGGTGCGCTCCCCATGCCGGCTTCGTTGGAGAACAGCCCTCTTTTGATTCCGTTCATGAGAGCGGCACCGATCGATCCGCCAACGACCTGCTCATAGCCGAACGCGCTTTTGACGATAAGAGCAAAAACTTCCGGCAGCTTAGTGATGTTGGCTAATACGATAAACAGCGCGGCACCGACATACACCACCGCCAGTACGACAACGATCAGCTCCGACATTTTGGCAATCCGCTTCACGCCGCCAAAGATAATAACGGCGAAGATAACCGCCATGATAATTCCGAGGGTTAAACGGTCGGTTCCGAATGAATTCTCGAAAGCAATCGTAATCGTATTGGATTGGACCGCATTAAAGACAAGCCCGAAGGACAAGGTGATCAGGATCGCAAACAATACGCCCATCCACCGTTTCTTCAATCCTTGCTGCATGTAATAAGCGGGACCGCCGCGATAACCACCCGCCCCATCTTTTACTTTATAGATCTGGGCCAGCGTACTCTCGATAAAGCTGGATGCCGAACCGATAAGCGCAATGATCCACATCCAGAATACGGCCCCAGGTCCCCCAAGCGAGATGGCCAGAGCAACCCCGGTTATATTCCCTGTCCCGACACGGGCAGCCATACTGATGGCAAATGCCTGAAAAGGCGAAATGCTGCCTTTACTCTTGGGTTCGCGGATTACCCGGAACATCTCACCGATCAGGCGAAACTGCAGAAACTTGGTCCCTACCGTGAAATACAGGCCAACGGCAATCAGCAATACGATGAGCAGCTTAGACCATAAAAAATCATTAAAGATATTCACTACTTGCTGTACAATTTGATCCATACTCTACCCTCGCTATATAAGTCATCACCCATGGTGTAGGTTTTGTGTAAAATAGTCCACGTTTCATCTAACCATTACTTCCCCTTCGGAAACAAGAGGTTAATTGTGGAAATTGGGGGACATGGTTTCGACGGGAACCCTCCTCCTGAAAGTCGAGACAATTGTTAAGGTACTCCCTACTCGGCAGCAGGGTGAGCAGGGCATGGACCTGCAAGGGATACCATATAAAAAAAGACCCTCCCCTCTGCGTGTTAAAGCGCAGGGAGAGGGTCCAGTCATCATGTTCAGGCTGCTACAACCACCCTTTCTATGATGAAGGGTTCATGCCTGTGTAGATCAGAATCGCATCGCGTAGGAACACTGCTGTTCCGGGCTGCTTCTCATCGTAATGGGCGGTAAAGCGCTCATCATCAACGTACATCTGAGCAAGGCCCGCGTGGGCCTCTTTGCTGTAATCGTTCCAATAATAGGTGAGCCAACGCTTGTGAAGATCGGCCGCCTTCTGGGCCAGCTCACTGGCAGGGTCGCCTTGCTTAAACGCTTCAGCCAGCGTCTCGTACAGCTCATCAGCCAGACGCGTTACTTCCTCATGCTGCGCTTGCGTCATGTTTTTCAGCTTGGCATTGGATCTATTCACAGTCTCTTCGCCATACTTCTCGCGAATTTCCTTACCGTATTTCTTCTCATTATCATCAATCAGCTTCTGCTTGAATCCTTCGAATTTCTCTTGGTCACTCATGGTCTTTCTCCCTTCGGCGGAGGCGATCGTGTTCTCCACATTGGTAATCAGCAAATCCAATTGCCTTCTTTTGTCTAGGAGCTGCGCATGGTGTTCCTGGAGCGCCTGGGCCCGGTTGAAGAATGGTGAGGTCATAATCTCTTTGATCCCGTCCAATGGAAGTCCGAGCTCTCGGTAAAACAAGATCTGCTGCAATTGATCGACCTCCTCCTGCCCATAAATCCGATATCCTGACGAGTTGATTCTGGCCGGCTTCAGAATGCCAATCTCATCGTAATAACGGAGCGTCCGGGTACTTATTCCTGCCAACTTTCCAAGCTTCTGCACCGTGTATTCCATGGTTTCACCTCCTGACAACATCAATGTACACCTTTACGTAACGTTAAGGTCAACACTTTTCGCGAAAAAAATGATACCCGCCATCCTCAGCATACAAAATAAAAAAGAAACTGAATGTATTCTTAACAGAATACCACCCAGTCTCCCAAAACGATCACATTCAGTATGTTAGTTCGCTTCCTCTCCCGTATCCGCTGCAGCGGCTGCGGATTTATCGGCATCTGTATGCTTCTCGTTAATCCACTGCTTCAAGGGCTCGGTCATTTGATCCTTCAGCTTCTGAACCAATTGATCCTCTGCAATCCCCTTCATGGCGGCTATCTCGGCTAGCGACTGCCCTTCTTTCATTTCCGCCTTCAGCTCGTCCTCCGACAATCCGAGCAAAGCTGCGATTTCCTCCGGATTACCGAATTGGCCGAAACCTCGGCCGCCTTTGCCATGACCTTTTCCAAAACCGGCTTCGCTGCTCTCTACCATTTGCGTAAGGCGGGCACTCAGCCCCTCTTTCCATTCGGCTGCTTCAGTTTCCGTTATACTGCCTTCACTCAGGCGCTCATCGATCTTGGAGGTTTCCAGCTCGGTCAGCTTCTGCACGAACACGGATTGGGTCATTCCTTTGCCTTCGGCAATTTCAGCAAACGTGCTGCCCGCTTCAAGCGCCGTCCGGATCTCTGCCTCCGTGAGCCCAAGGACCTCGGCCGTTTCTTTTACGATGTTACCGCCGCGAGGTCCACCCGCCTTACGATCCATCCACTTTCCAGCTCGGTTCTTCACTGCATCCGCAGCCGATGAGTCTGTCCCCGTCTGTCCATCCTCGGATACCGAGGTGGAAGCGTCCGTGCTCGCCGCTGCAAGAACCTTGTTCTGAAGGTACCCGGCTCCCCCCAGCACAATCGCTGCTGCCATGCTGCTTACTAACACTTTTTTACTTATCGGATTCATCTTCATCTCTCCTTTTAGGGTTATGGTTTGTCTTACAATTTGAAGTATAGAGAGGGAATCTGAAAGTAAACTTAGGGGAACGTTATGCCAGGCTTAGGCTAAGCTGAAGGTTTGCTGAATGCTAGACACAACATACCGTGTTCACCAGGATCGCGGACGCGGTTTATAGCTATTCCCAATCAAAAAGACAACGAAAAAAACCGCCGGAGGCAGCCTCTTCAGCGGTTCCTGTCTGTTATTCCTTCACGATTCAATAAGCAACTATTCTCGAAATGGCCTCATCCCATCATATCGAGCTTTAGTTCCCCTACTCCTCCACTTCCGAAATGGCTCGACGGGCGAGATTCGTCAGCACGACATCGTCCATCGGCGGATTATGAAGACCCGCCCGGACATCCCTGTACATTCGTTCCAACGGGAGCTGCCGGGAGAGACTCAAGCCTCCAACGATCCGCATGGCGTGATCGACAATCCGGACCGCTGCATTGGTCACGACATATTTGGCAAGACCCAGCTCAGGCTTGAGCGCAGCGCGGTTCTCCACTTCCTTGTCCCAGCGGTCGGCGGTTTGATACAAATAACTGCGGGCCGTAAGCAGATCCACTTCGATTTGGGCGATATGTCTTTGGATATTCGGCAATTCGGCAATGGGGACAGTCAAGGAATTCGGTTTATGATGACGGGCAAAATCGATGGCAAAATTGCGTGCGGCATAAGCAATCCCCATATAACATGCCGGGATGTGAAGCAGAATGCCTTCCGTCGATACGGGAAACTCAGGTTTCTCATAATCGAGTCCCCGAATCACTTCCGTCTCCGGCACGAAGACGTCCTCCAGAATCATGTCATGGCTTCCCGTTGCCCGCATGCCCATCGTATTCCAGGTTTCCTCGACCTTAACCCCGGGCCCGCTGCGCACGAGGAACGCACCGACCTTCTCGCTATGCTCGATACCTGCCGTAACCACAAATTGCTTCAAGATCGGGCTTAACGTGCTGAAGGTTTTGCGTCCGGTAATGCGCCAGCCGCCAGGCACCCGCCGCGCCGTGGTCTCCGGCCTTCCGCCCCGGCTGGGACTCCCTGTCGCAGGTTCACTCGCCAGCTCATTAATAACCACGCCTTCAGCTACAACGTCTTTGCACAGTCTCTCAAATAAAGGCTCCGGCCAAGCCTCGGATAGGCGCAGCTGGAGTATTTGCCCGATATGCCAACCGACCGCCAGCGCCGTAGAGCCGTCACCTCTGGCGAGTCGTTCTTGGGCAAGCACCATCTCGTATACGGAGGCTTCTTCTCCTCCAAAGGATGCCGGGACGGTCAGCTTCAGATAGCCCGACTCCTTCAAGTCATCAAAATTCTCGAACGGAAACGATCCCTCCAAGTCGTGCCGTGGAGCTCTTACCGCGAATTTCGCTCCAAGCTTATCGGCCCGAGCTGCGATCATGGCTTCGCGTTCATTACGTATGAATGGATCTGTGGAACCGGATCGATTCAAGTTCGTCCCCTCCTTGCTAACCCTTGTATTCCGATAGATATATACATAAAATTGTAGCAACCCTATTTTGGGGTGTCAATGAGGGGGCTCACCGATCGCCGCTCCCCCCTTTAGTTCGGATATATCCAGTGTATGAATTCCGAATCATAGAAGACAGACCGCGTTTAGATGAAGTTTTTCTCGCAAAAAAATCCGCGCTGCAGAAACGACGCGGATCCAAGACGCAAATAGGATAGTCTACATCGCGTTCTCTGTCAGAAATGAAGCGATGGCTTCATTGACTTCATCCGGGTTATCCAAATTCGTTGCATGGTGAGCGTTCCGGATGATTCTTAATCGCGAATTCGCAATTCTCTCCTGCATGTATTCCTGCTGCCTTCGGATCATCGTGTCGCTCTCTCCTTGAAGAAGCAAGGTTGGACAATGGATCTTATGCAGATCCTGCGTGCTCTCCATCCGGGTCACCGCATCCCATATCCGAACCCAGTTGGAATGCGGGATGGAACGAAAGGCTTTCTCTATATAAGCTTGATTGCTCTGATTGTACTTGGATAGCATTTTCCCTTGCATTTTTCCCGATAAGGACATCGGCATCAAGTAACTTGACCAGCGATTTAGCGGCACGAACATTCGCTCATACCAATTGAACGCATTCGTGAACGGAGTGCCGATCAGTACCAGGGCTGCAACCTTGTCAGGATAGCGAACGGCAGTCTGCAGCGAAATATGCCCACCCATGGACAAACCGCACAGGATCGCTTTCTCGATGCCCAGATGACTTAGCAAATCCGCCAAATCCCGGCTAAAATCCTCCGAGTCCACCTTGCCGTCCGGCAAGGAAGACGAACCATGCCCCCGAACATCCCACACCACGGTTTGGTACTGACGAGAGAAATAATCGACTTGCGGCTGCCATTGTTCATGATTCCATGAGGCCCCATGCGTAAAAACAAGCGGCTTTCCTTCTCCCTTTACTTCATAGTACAGATCGACTTCCCTTCCTTTGAAAATCGGCATATAACCATCCTCCTTGCTATATTTGAAATGATTCCGTACCGACATGCCATAACGGAGCAAATATCACCTGAAAGCACTCATCAAACAGTTCATCCAACGTTCGGTTTGATTCTTTAATCCAGATCATCATAGCCCCGCTGATGGAGGCTTGCAGTACCCTGCTAACCATAGCCACGTCGCATTCAGCGATTTCTTTGTTTGTAATCGCCTGGCTGAGCATCTGCCGGGTAAACTCATCGATCAGCTGCAGTCGGTACCGGGTCTTCTCCAACAAATCCGGATCATTCGTCCCTTCCAGATAGAAGGAAGTATGGTTAGCCAATTCAACAGGATCTTTCATATGTAAAACCGCATGCTTAAACACGGCCTTTAGTGCATCAAGTCTGGATTGATCGGATAGGATGGCCTCCTGGAAGGCATGCCTGGTTAGTTCAATAACATAATCGCTATAGGCCAGGAACAAATTCTTCTTCGAACCGAATCGCTTCATTAAAGCTGCCGGCGAAATATTCACTTCATGCGTGATGTCGGTTAATGCTGCTTGACCGTATCCTTTTTTAGACAGTGCCTGGTAGACACCGTAGAAGATAGCCTCATCTTGAAATTCGCGAGGTCTTACCATGCGTGATTGCCTCCCTACAGTTAGTGAATGATCATTTACTAACCATTGTTTCATAAACCTTCTCAAATGTAAACAGCCTGGAGGCGAACACGCACATCAAGATACGGCATGACTCCTGCAAAAAAGCTCTGTTCACTTCTGCTGACCGCTCTGGTGTGTAATTCGGCTGCCGTTTTTAATAGAAAGACGCAACTTCCTTATACTCTTGGACTGAATTACCCTCTATACTGACAGTAGAAGGAAACCATAATCTAGGAGGAGCTGAGCACATTGCGTACCAAATTCATTTACCAGTCACCTGCAAACGGTTATCCCGAATGGAACAATAATCCGAATATTTTTCAGCTAAACCGCCACAAAGCCCATGCTTACATGATGACGTTCCCGTCGGAGTCTGAGGCGCTGAGCCATGCCCACTCCATGTCTCCCTGGTATCAGTCATTGAACGGGATGTGGAAGTTTTCGTTTGCCGAAACCCCTGACAAGCGCATCCAAAATTTCTACAAAGCCGATTATGATTCCGGCAGCTGGGCCGATATGCCCGTCCCTTCCCATTGGCAGCTTCAAGGCTATGACTATCCTCAATATACAAATGTTAGATACCCCTGGTCCGATTCGGAGCCTGAATTGAAAGCCCCCTTCGCGCCAACGCGATACAATCCCGTGGGCTCCTACATCCGTGAATTCACGGTGCCGGACACATGGAAGGAGCAGCCCGTTTATATTAGCTTCCAAGGTGTTGAATCCGCTTTCTATGTATGGGTGAACGGCGAGATGGTCGGATACAGCGAGGATACGTTTACGCCGGCCGAGTTCGATATTACGCCCTATCTGATCGAAGGCGAGAATAAATTGGCTGTTGAAGTGTATCGCTGGTGTGATGCGAGTTGGCTGGAGGATCAGGATTTCTGGAGGCTTAGCGGGATCTTCCGCGAGGTCTACCTCTATTCCGTCCCTGCCGTCCATATCTCCGATTTCTTCGTGCGCCCGGTTCTGGATGACGAATACCGGAATGCCGAGCTGCAGATCGACGCAACCGTTACGAATTACTTTAATGAAACCATCGATAAGGATAAGCTTCAGCTTGAGGCGCTTCTATACGATCAGGATGTTCAGCTGGTCAAGAAACAAGCACTCACGATAGCGGATTACATTATTGATGAGGGCAGCTTCACCCTGAGCATGGACGTTCCCGAACCCAAAAAATGGAGCGCGGAATCGCCTTATTTGTACACCGTCGTTCTGGCATTGAAGGATACGGACGGAGTTTGCCGCGGAGCCGTAAGCTGCCGCACGGGTTTCCGCCGCTTCGAGCTTAAGGACGGATTGATGCGGATTAATGGTCAGCGCATTCTGTTCAAAGGCGTGAACCGGCATGAATTCTCCCCGGATACCGGACGGGCGCTTAGCCGCGAAGACATGATCACCGATATTGAGCTGATGAAGACGCATAACATTAATGCGGTACGGACCTCCCATTACCCGAATCAATCCGTATGGTATGACCTCTGCGATGAATACGGTTTATATGTGATCGATGAAACGAATTTGGAGACGCACGGAACCTGGACGTATGGACAGCAGGAGCTGGAAGAAACGGTGCCCGGCAGCAAGCTCGAGTGGCGCGACAACGTATTGGACCGCTGCAATTCGATGTTTCAACGGGACAAGAATCACCCCTCCGTCATCATCTGGTCGCTTGGCAATGAATCGTTCGGAGGCGACAACTTCGTTGCGATGCACGATTTCCTGAAGGAGGCCGATCCGTCGCGGCTCGTTCACTATGAAGGGATCTTTCATTACAGGGCGTCCGAGGCGGCTAGCGATATGGAGTCCACCATGTATGCAAAACCTCAGGAAGTGGAGAAGTATGCAATCAGCAACCCAAGCAAGCCTTACATCATTTGCGAATACAGTCACGCGATGGGCAATTCCTGCGGCGGGCTTCACCTGTATTGGGAGCTGTTTGAGAAGTATGACATTTTACAGGGAGCTTTTATATGGGACTGGATCGATCAAGCGATCCGCACCCAAACGGCCGATGGTATCGAATATTTAGCGTATGGTGGGGACTTTAACGAAACGCCGCATGACGGCAATTTCAGCGGAAACGGCCTGATCTTCGCTGACCGCAGCAAAACCCCCAAGCTGGACGAAGTGAAAAAATGCTACCAGAACGTCAAGTTCGAATGTTTGGACCCTGCCGCAGGCCGGATTCGGGTCAGCAACCGTTTCTTGTTCACTAATCTCGATCAGTATCTTATAAAATGGGAGATCCAACTGAACGGAGAAGCAAGCCAATCCGGCACGCTCCAGCTCTCGCTCCAGCCCGGTGACCATACCGAAATCAAGATTCCTTATTCTCCTATAGAGGACGATGGAAAAGAAACGATTCTCACCGTCTCCCTGGTTCGGAAGGAGAGCGCCAAATGGGCACCCGCAGGACATGAAGAGGCTTGGGAGCAGTTCGCGCTAACGCCTTATATAGCAGCGAGCCAATCGGAAACAGACTCTCTTTCAAACGCGGAGATCCTAGAAGTTACCGAGTCGGATGAAGAGCTTCTCATCACGGGTCCTGCCGTTTCGTTACGCTTCCACCTTGGCACCGGTGATCTGACATCTTACGCGCGATCCGGTAAGGAATTCCTGCTGGCACCCGCCAGACCGAATTTCTGGCGAGCCGTCACCGATAACGATCTGGGCAACCGGCTCCCCGAACGCTGCGGCGTATGGAGAACGGCCCATGATCAGCGGAAGCTGCTGGCTCTGCGCTGGCACACGGAAGGTCCTGCCGTCGTGGTCTCCAGTCACTATCAGATCGAGACCGCTCCTATATCCGGACTGACCTTGGAGTATCGAATCTTCCCGGATGGAACCATCCGCGTGCAAGAAACCTTTGTCCCAGGCAGCGGCTTGCCTGACATTCCGGAAATCGGCATGCTGTTCTTGCTGGATGAAGGCCTCGATATGCTCAGCTGGTACGGCCGGGGACCACATGATAATTATTGGGACCGGAAGACGGGGGCCAAAATCTGTCGATACACGGGAAGAGCAGCCGATCAGTTCGTTCCTTATCTGAGACCTCAAGAATGCGGGAACAAAACGGATGTCCGCTTCGCGAGCCTTACCGAAGGAAGCAGCGGGGAAGGTCTACGATTCGAAAGCTCCTCCCTCATGGAGTTGTGCGCCCTGCCGTGGACGCCGGATGAACTGGAGGGGAGCGACCATGTGTACAAGCTCCCGCCAAGCGATAAAACCGTCCTGCGCATCAACTATAAGCAAATGGGCGTAGGCGGCGACGACAGCTGGGGAGCGCCAATCCATGAAGCGTTCACGCTGCCCTCCAACCGAACGTATAGCTTCAGCTTTACGATGGGAGCAGCACGCTGACCTAGTCTATAGAACAAATGCAAAAAGAGCAGCTTTCGTGTGGAAGCTGCTCTTTTTCGACTCCGCAAGATCATGCCCTCTCACCACCGAACGGTGCAAATGGCATTTTCATATTCTTAGATCGTGCCCGATGCTAATTCGCCATCGCTTAGGCCTGTGCATCCTGCAGCTCGTGACGATCCGATTCGTCCCGAATGTCGCCCACGATTTCCTCCAGGATATCCTCCATCGTCACCAGCCCAATTGCCGCGCCGGATTCGTTCGCGACGACGGCCATATGAACGCGGATTTGCTGCATCTTGATCAGGACGTCCTTGATCGAAGACGATTCCGGAAAACGCGGCATGTCATGAATAAAGTCATTCACGCTGCAGTTTCTTCCGGCCGCTATGCCCGTCAGCATCTCCTTCGTATTGATAAACCCGATGAAATCCTCCGCGCGTCCCGCTTCCGTCACCGGGTAACGGGTATAGTCGTACTCGCCGAGAACTTCCAGGATATTGGCAAGGGGCCAACCTCGTTCTAATGTTACGATGCGATCTCTCGGGACCATGATTTCCCGCAAGGTGCGCTCCTCAAAAGCAAATATATTGGTCAAATAACCCATCTCGGTTTGGTTAATTTCTCCGCTCTCGTAACTCTGATCCACGATCCACTTCAATTCCTCTTCTGAATGGACCGTTTCATGCCCTGCCGGCTTTACGCCGAATAATCGAAGCAGAAGACGCGAAGCTCCATTCAGTGCATAGATAAACGGATACATGATCTTCCCGAACCAATACAAGGGAGATGCCAGCAGTAACGTCATTTTCTCGGCAAATTGGATCGCTAATGTTTTAGGTGCCAGTTCCCCGATGACGACGTGCAGGAACGTAATGATCCCAAGCGCAATGGCATAAGAGAGAACCGTTGCCACCGCCGCCGGCACGTCGAATCGATCAAACAGCGGATGCAGCATTCTTTCGACGGTAGGTTCGCCCAGCGCGCCGAGCACGAGGGCCGTAATGGTGATTCCAAGCTGGCAAGCGGACAAGTAGTAATCCAGCTCATGGGCTACCTTCCTGGCCGTGACCGCCCGTTTATTCCCCTCTGCGATCAATTGATCGATTCGGGACAGCCGCACCTTCAAGATGGCGAATTCGGCGCCCACGAAAAATGCAGTCAGTCCTATAAACACAGCTACCAAAAATAAATTTAACACGATTATTCCGTCCAATGATTTCCCTCTTGCGAGGGATTCACCTCCAAAAAAGTTATGGTCTGAATGTACACGGGATCACGCTATGCCCTTGATCACCCGTGTCTGAGAATGACGTGTTTGATCTGGAAATTATCCGTTTCGGCTACGGCCCATATATGCTCGCCATGCTGGATCTCATCGCCGTCTTGAGCCGTCGTGCCTTTCTGATACTGTATCCAGCCGCCGATCGTATCCATCTCCTCGTTATCCTCGAATACCAAGCCGAAGCGCTTCTCAAGCTCCTCCAAGAGAACCCGTCCGTTTATCAGGTATTCCCGTTCACCGATCTTGCGGATATCCGCTACTTCATCTTCATCGAATTCGTCGCGAATTTCCCCTACGATCTCTTCCAAGATATCCTCCAGGGTCAGAATCCCCGCCGTACCGCCGTATTCATCAATCACCAAAGCCATATGCATCTGCTCCTGCTGCATCTTCAGCATGGCATCCTGGATCGGCGTAAATTCAAGGACGACCGGGAGATCCCGAACGAATTCTTCCAGCTTGCGGTCTCGTCCGGCCACGATGTGGGGCAGCATCTTTTTGACGTTGACGACGCCAACCACCCGATCCTTGCTGCCGTCCTCGATGACAGGGTACCGCGTATAGTTGTGCTCATCCAGAATGCGGACGATGTCCGGATGTTTCATGCCTTTATCAAGTGTGATCAGATCCGTTCTCGGTACCATAATGTCTTTAGCCACCCGCTCATCAAACGAAAACACGTTTTCCATGTAAGCCAGCTTGGTCTCATTGATCTCGCCGCCCTGAAAACTCTGCGCCATGACGATGCGCAGTTCCTCTTCCGAGTAGGCCTGCTCATGGGGCGTAGGTTTCACGCCGAACAAACGAAGCAGCACGCGCGAGGCTCCATTTAACGCCCAAATGAACGGATACATCAGCTTTCCGAACCAATACAGCGGGGCTGCAAGGAGCAGCGTCGTCTTTTCCGAGAATTGAATAGCCAAGGTTTTGGGCGCCATCTCCCCCACCACGACATGCAAAAAGGTCACGAGAATAAACGCAATGGCGTAAGAGGCAATCGAGGCCGTTGAAGCCGATACGTCAAACCAATCGAATACCGGGTACATGAAACGTTCAACGGCCGGCTTGCCGATGGCCCCGAGCCCCAGCGCCGTCACTGTAATGCCGAGCTGGCAGGCCGAGAGATAGTAATCGAGATCCCCGGCTACCTTTTTGGCAACAACCGCCTTTTTGTTTCCTTCCGTTATCAATTGATCGATCCTCGACATGCGGATTTTAACGATAGCAAACTCGGACGCTACGAAAAAAGCGGTCAACGCAATCAGTATGGCAAGTATGATTAAATTAGTGATGGTAATAATGTCCAATGATTTCCCTCTTCAGAGGGATTCACCTCCAGATTGAATTAAAGGCCATATGTTGTGCATCAGAACAGGTCATGTCTATATGCGATATTTCCATGAAAAAGAGGTAGTTCGCAGATGAGAATATTACAGCCTAATTCCGCAATTTGATCCATTTGCAATAACGCCTTCCCAATGTACTACCTCCTCTCCTGGAATCTATTTTCATATTTATGAAAAAATTATATCATGGCAGCACTCAAACCATCCAGTTGCACGTTATGGTTTGAAGGCGGGTTCCAGCACGAATTCACATAATTCTCACTTGTTTGATGAGGTATATTCCTACGTGGTACTAAATATACCCTGTTATGTATTAAAATGTACGCTTCATCTATTGTTCATCCATTCATAACCATAATGGCATTCGTCTAGAGGGATCCGTGCAGGCTGGTTCAACTTACAGGAAAAAACCGCAGGATCGTGGCTGGATCCTGCGGTTTTTCCATCATGTTGTTACGTATTTCGTTATCCATGGAGATCTACGGTTTTGTTTATATCCGAGTCACCCTTCGGCTCTTGGCCCACCATTTTCTTGAAGAAGGCTTTGACCGTTTTCGTTTTGTTTCCGGTTTCCCAATACTCCGCAGTATCTGTATCCACCTTGATCAAAATAATGTTGGGATCGTCGTAGGACGTTTGCAGAAACTTCTCATATGCCGCATTCCAAAGCGCCTTTTTCCGCTCAAGGTCATCCACGACTTCGGCCGTTCCCCGAATCGATACATAGGATTTGCCGACATAAGCGACATTGACGTTGGGATTAGCCATAATTTCTTGATATTTGCTGGTGTCCCTTTTCGTTAAAAACCACAAATCGCCGTCGAATTCTATATCCTGCGTTTGCATCGGTCTGGAATTGATCCCACCCTCCGATATCGTGGAGAACATCGCTGTTTCAATATCCTTAATAATATCCTTCACGGTCTCGACCGCTTCTTGGTTCACTACGGTTCCGTTTGACATCTGAATCACCCCATCCTTGTGTTTAGTCTGTATTTACACTTCCCCAAAATAAGTTAAACGATGAATCCTTTATAATTCCGTTTTCCTTTGCAGGGATCTATCATGATCCAGGCGGAGCCTAAACCATCCACCTGCACCACAAAAAGCCGGAAACTGCCAGCGCAGTCCGACTTTTTTGGTGCAACGATTTGTTATGGAGCTTACATCATTCCTCTGTACCTTCCGCCACTATACACTCGCTTTGAATTCAAGTGCGTAAACAGATGAAGGTCGTAACAGGTGTCCCCGCTGCCATGCTTCTACCGGCACCCTGCTTTCCTTGCACACAATATGATCCGGCTGGAATACGGAGTTAATATCATCGTAAGAATTGCCGGTGATTTCATAAAGGATCGTTTCCCCGGAAGCCTCGAAGGCCTGCAAATCCAGCACGGCCGTTACCTCCTCCAGACTTCGGTTAACGATAAATACGGTTACTTTGCTGCCGTCGTCATTCGTCCCGGCCACAATGTCCAGGTCCAAAAGCGCGTCAAGCTCCACAGGCGTCTTCTTGCTTGATGCCACGGAGAAAGTTCCGCATTCCGCTTGAACGGGGAGAATACGCCGGACGTCCCGATTCGCGTAAAGCTTTAACACTTCATAGGTCGGCGTCCCGTATATCGTGAGCGGAAGCCCGCTCCATCCGGGCTCCTTGCCGCAATACTGATCCGCATAGTAGTCCCCGACCCGTATGCATCCTCCAAGCCAGCCATTAACAAGATCGGAGAAGCTGCCGATATGCACCATGTCGCTGCAGCGAATCATTTCGTTCAGGTTGGCGGCATTAGCCACCGCGGCACCTAACGTGTGCTCGTTCGGCAGGCCTTTTCGCACTGTATTTGGATAGTACATTGTGTTGTACTCGGTGATCGCCAGCTTCACGTGGCTATGCTTCGACTGGGATCGGATCAACTCCGTCGTCTGCCGGATATGGTGCCGGGTCCACTCGGGATAAGAGGCAATCGCTTTATATCGTTCCTCTGCCGGCGTATCCCGGTTCATGCCGAAGGGTCCGTAACCGTGATACAAATGCAGTGTCAAATAATCCATATACTCGCCTGCCAGATCCAGCACGGTTCGGTTCCATTCCTGCTCGTAATGCCCGCAGGCCAGCAGCACGATGGAAGCGTCCGCCTCCTTCATGGCCTTGGCAAACGATATCGTCCGCTCGCCAAACCGGTCTGCCGTACAAGTGCCGACCTGCCATTGGCCCCATACTTCGTTGCCGATCTCCCAATACTTGACGTTATACGGCTCAGGGAAACCATTTCGGGCTCGCAGAGCTCCCATCGGCGTATCAACGCTCCCATTGCAGTATTCGATCCACTTCGCAGCTTCTTCAGGTGTACCCGATCCATCGTTCACGCATATCAAAGGTTCCACCTGCAGCTCGCGGCAAAAGCGGATGAATTCGTCCGTTCCGAAATATTTGCTGGTCCATCCTCCCCAAGCCTCGTTGTACATGACCGGTCGCTCCAGAACGGGGCCGATGCCATGCTCCCAATGGTATGCGCTGATGTAATTGCCCGCGAGCCTCATCATGCCCGCATTCAGCCCTCTCGTCATCTCGATCACTTCACGCTTCACCATCGCAATGCTATCGATCGGCAGCAGAGACACGTGATCGATCCAGAGCATGCCGGTGGATACGTGATCGATCCACCTTGGATGCTCGGCCGGAACATACACCCGGATCTCGGCATCGCTGCAAGCGCGTTTTATGGACAGCTCTCCCTCGTATTCCTGCCAGTTGTGGCTGCCCAGCTCTATGCGAAGCTGTCCAAGCGTTTCTTCCGTGCGCCGGTCCACGGCATCGACCGTTACGGATTGAAGCTCAATGGAAGCGCGGGCAACAAGCCGGACCGTATACTTCATCGGACCCTTTAATGCCGCTTTCTGCGCAATGCCGGCATAGGCTTCGTCATCGCTCAGGATGCGGATGCGCTGGGCGCGTCCCGAATGCCGGGGTGCCGGGGCTTCCATCGCGTACCCGGTGTTTCGCCCGTTGGTATAGGCGCGCCAGCTTCCCGATACAGGCGTCTTGGTCTCCGCCTCGCTTTCAAAATCCATGTCCTTCAGCGGAAACGCGAGCATCGCCTCCATATGGTCCCGAATATCCTCCACAAAATGCCCGAACAGATAAGGATTGATCGTATGATCGCTCTTTCGGCTGCAATTAATGGTAATCGTTGCGTTCGTTTTCAACATAAAACCTCCCAAAGGAATTTTAGGCTCGCCCGTACGATCGGTATCGGAAATTAACCTTTAATCGAGCCAATCATGACGCCTTTAACGAAATGCCGCTGCACGAACGGATACATCAACAGTACAGGTAAACTTGAGACGATAATTACCGCGTATTTAATACTCTCGGCAAGTAAAATACTATCCTCCAGTCCAACGCTGCCGTCCACGGAAGCGGATTGGCTGATCAGCAAAATTTCGCGCAGCACCAGTTGAAGCGGGTGCAAATTCTCGTTGCGAATATAGATGAGTGCATTAAAGAATGAATTCCAGTGACCTACCGCATAAAACAAAACCATGACTGCCAGGATCGGCTTGGACAGAGGCAGAATGATACTGAAAAGCAGCCTCCAGTTGGAGCAGCCGTCGATATGGGCGGCCTCCTGCAGCTCCCAGGGAATGCTTGATTGGAAATAGGTCCTCATCACGATCAGATTGTAAGTAGCGATGGCGCCGGGAACAATCAGCGCCCACATCGTATCGACCATTCCCAAATCCTTGACCAGCAGATACGTTGGAATCAACCCTCCGCTGAAGAACATGGTCAGCGTGATAAACACCATGATGGCATTGCGCCCCGGAAGGTCAGGCCTCGATAGCGGGTAGGCCGCCAAGATCGTCATGATAATATTGATCACTGTACCGACGATCGTATATAAGATCGTGTTGCGATATCCTATCCAAATCTTTTCGTTTTGCAAAATATTCGCATAGGCATCCAGCGTGACGCTTTTCGGCAGCAGCCAAACTTCGCCATTCAATACCCTTGTCGGATCACTGAACGAAGCGCTGACAATAAAAATCAACGGGTACAGCACAATGACGATAATGATCACAGCGATCGCGTATATAATGACATCGAATACCCGCTCATTCGCGGCTTCTTTTACTGTCGACGGCTTGGACATGGCGCGTCCCCTCCTTTACCATAAGCTTGTCTCTGACGTCTTGCGCGCAATCCGGTTTACGAACAGCAGCAGGATCAGATTAATGACCGAATTAAACAGCCCGATCGCAGCCGTGTAACTGTATTCTCCCTTTAAAATGCCTGTCGTGTAGACAAACGTGGAAATGACGTCGCTCGATTCCAGATTCAAGTTGTTCTGCATCAACAATATTTTCTCAAAGCCAATGTTCATGAAATGGCCGATATCCAAAATAAGCAAAATGATCACGACAGGCGCGATTCCCGGCAAAGAGATGTGCCAAATGCGCCGCAGCCTCGACGCTCCGTCCATTTTGGCCGCCTCGTAGAGCTGCGGGTTCACCCCGCTCAGTGCCGCAATATAGATGATGGACTGCCACCCCATGTTCTGCCAGATGTTAGAACCGATAAAGATGGTCTTGAACCAGCTGGCTTCCTCGAGAAAGCGGATCGGCGTACCGCCAACGGCCTCAATCAACAGATTGATCGGACCGCTATTGGGCGAGAGGAACACGTTCAGAATGCCCACGATCACGACCACCGAAATAAAATGCGGAATGTACGTAATGTTCTGCAGCCATTTGCTGAAAGTCTTGTTGCGTATTTCATTGATGATCAACGCCAGCAAGATCGGAATCGGGAAGGCGATCAACAAGGAAAACAAATTGATGGAAAGTGTATTCCACAACAGCCGCCAAAAATAATACGAATCGAAGAAACGTTCGAAATGCCCGAAGCCCTCCCAGCTGCTGCCGAGGATCCCTTTTGCCGGATTGAAATTTTTAAACGCGATTTGCAGCCCGTACAACGGACCATAATGAAAGACCAGATACCAGACGACCGGCAGAAGCAGCATGAGATACAGGTCATATCGCTTGGCCATTTGCCTTAAAAGACGGGAACCCCGCCTCGAATCGCTTCGAGGCAGAGCCATTGATGTATCGGCTTTGACACGCTTCAAGGGCATCCACTCCTTATCCATGATGTAGCAGCATTATTTCTGCATCTTGTCATAGGCATCCTGATACAATTTCTCCAGCTCGTCTACTTTCATCTTCTTGAGCGTGGATTGGAATTCTCCCCACTTGTCGAAGCTAAGCGCGCCAACAATGAATTTCGTGCTTTGCTCTTCGTAATATTTGTCGATATCATTTCGCAGGATGTTGACCTGCTGTGCGGTTTGCTCATCAAACATCGGAGCCGCATAACGAACCTCCGGCATGAACGGATCCAGCTTCTGCTGCGCCTCCTGTACCTGCGGCGGATTGATGAAAGAAGAAACCTGCTCGCTGATGAGATGAGGTGCCCCTCCCCCGGCGTAAGGCGTGATTTTGGCCTGATTGGTAATATCCTTCAGGAAATCCTCGGTATAGAACGGAATCCCGTCCTTGAGCTCATAATGCTCTCCTTCCCTGCCGAACCTCAGAAGCGTCGATCCTTCGTCACTATAGAAATAGTCGATCCAGCGCATCGTTACTTCCGGGTACTTATTAATGGACGTGATGGCAAAGGCTCCAAAATCCCGCGCAATCGGCAAGGCCTGGCTTTGCATCCGATCTCCGTTCGGGCCAGCCGGAGGCACGATTCCGGTATACTGGTCCTGGATCGACAAGAAATTATTGTTGGTCTGGTCAAAGAAGAATCCCGCATTGCCCGACCCCTGCTTGGCCAAATATTGCGCTTCGGTGTGTGAGAATATCTCGGGATCCAGAAGCTTCTCCTTGTAAAGCTTGTTTAAGTACATGAGCATCTCTTTATTCTTGTCGCTGCCCATCCAGATGCTGACTTTGTCATTCTCGATATTGACGTTATAGCCGAGCTGGGAATCCAGTCCGAATGATCCGCTCATTGCGGCCACAACCGGCAATCCGAGCCGAGCCGTCATCGGGATTTCGTCCTGTTTACCGTTGCCGTTCGGGTCCCCGTCACGGAAGGCCAGCAGCACTTCATACAATTCTTCCGTCGTCTCCGGCACCTCCAGATTCAGCTTCTCCAGCCACATCTGGTTGATCCATTTCTTATCCGTCCGTGCCGCGCCCAGTGTTACAATGCCCGGAATCGCATAGATATGCCCCTCCGGCGTTGTGATGCCCGAGCGAATTTCGGGATATTGCTCCATCAATTTTTTCAGATTCGGCGCATATTCATCGATTAGGCCTTCCAGCGGAATCAATTGCCCTGCCGATCCGTAGCGAACGGCCTCGAGCGGTGATAGGCCGGAACGGAACAAGGCATCAGGCAGCTCGTTGGAGGCGAATAACAGATTTTTCTTCTCCTGGAAACCATCCGTCGGCGCTTCAATGAATTCAACCTTCACATTGCTCAATTTCTCGTAATCCTGAAATACCGGCATCTCTTTGAACGGACCGTTCACGGGTGCAATCCGGGTGAACATCTTGAGATCCACGGGCTGCTCTACAATCGGAAACCCTGTAGCATGAACCACATTCTCTGTACCTTCGGGTGTTGCCTCTTTCTTCGAACCTCCATCGGAACTGCATCCAGCCAGCATCAAGCTGGAAGCGATCATTGTGATGACCGCGTTTCTTCCCCAGCGTTTACGCATAAATAAGCGACCCCCATATCCCTTCATTCACCAAGCGCCATTTGTAAGCGTTTACTATTGGTGTGTGATTATTATAATTCACCCTTCAAGACGGCCCATTACAAAAATATGACCATTTACTCCACATATTTTACGGTTTGTGAGCGGCGGCCTCCCCGCACGGCTCTTCTGCCGATCTGAATACTTGGTTTTGGGCCTATCCTCTTCCCAAGCGGTTCAAATACTCCTGCGGGGTTACCCCCGTTATTTCCTTGAATACTTTAAAAAAATAGTTATGGGTCGTGAATCCCACTTGATTGCTGATTTCCTTGATCGAGTATTTGCCGCTTTCCAGCAGCTTCCGCCCTGCGTCAATTCGAACCCGATTCAGATACTCCGAGAACGTTCGCTGCGTTTCTTCCTTGAATATTCTGCTTAAATAAGAAGAGTTCAGGCCGATTGCGCCCGCGGCAAGCTCCAGCGTGACATAACCCGGATACCTCTCCAGAATAAAATGAACAGCCTGCGTGACATGGCGGGAATACGGTCCCGCTGCACGATGCTGCTTCAGCAGGGCAAGCAAGTCCGCATAGTAGGATTGAAGCCATTGCACCAGCTCCCCGACACTGCCGATTCTTCCGAGCTCGCTTCTTGAAGGAAGCTTCTCCTTCGCGGCTCCAACAGATGGCATCCATGTCTTCCACGCCTTATCCCCGGTTTGCATGAGCTCACTGACGATCATCTGGATCGTATGCGAATGGACCGGAAGATGACGGATTGAAGCAAAAACAGAGGCGATTAAACCGTGCACGCCTTCGATGTCCAGTCGTTCAATCGAAAGCAGCAGCTGTTTGTGTTCCTCGATCGTCAAAGATACGCGCTGATGGTTGCCACCTGCAAGTCCCCCCGCCCGGCCCGGCATCCTTGGTGCCGCATGGCTTCCGGACGGCTCCATGGTGGAAGCGTCGAGCATCCGCTCAGCGGAGCTATAACTTGAGCCAAGTTGTGACAAGCTGGTGCATACATGTCCGACGGAGACCACGCATTTTAAATTAAGGAACAGCTCAAGCGCATGCTGAAGCTTTCTCATCCGTCCAGCTATCTCGTTCTTGATGGCATGCTCGCTCCGCTCCTTGAACGCAAACACGACAATAAACCGTCCATCCTCCACGTAAGCCGCCGTCCGCTCCTGAATATCACCCAAGCTCTGCTGCATCATATCGACCACCTGCTGAACCAGCCGGTTCGTTTGCACGTCGCTGTATGACTCCGTCAGCAGCAGAAACGGAACAATCTGCACAGCCGCTGCCGCATAGCTTAAGGCGTGGGGGTACAGGCGGTTTTTTTTTGAAAAAGCTTCCACCTCGGTGGTTCTATCCTTCCTCCCGCTAACGAGATACACAATATAATCACGGAGCAGCACGGGACTCGGCCTTTCGGCCACGGCCTCGTTAGTCATGCGTTCTTCCAGCAACCGATCTTCCTGCCGCAATTCCAGGACCGCTTTGTTTAATAAGGTGACTAGCGCTGCACCGTCCAGCCGATGCTTCAACAAATAATCGATGGAGCCGTTCTTCAGGCACTCCCGCACGTAGTCATAATCATCAAAGCTACTGAGCATAATCGTCTGAATGGACGGAGACCGTTCTTTGATCGCCCGGTTGAGCTCTACACCGTTCATTTCGGGCATATTCACGTCAATGATCGCAATATGCGGGGGAGACTGCTCAATCATGGCCAAGGCCATCAATCCGTTATGCGCTTGGCCGCATAATTCGAATCCATGCTCATTCCAGTCCAATAACGTTCTCAGATCATGCCGCACGAGCGGCTCATCATCAACGAGCAGCACTTGAAACATAGCTTTATATCACCTCTTGTCGGGATTTGTCCTTACTCTCCATTTTTTTCGGCAGCCGGATCTCGGCCTTTGTATATAAACCCGGCTCACTGTACAGCTTGACGCCGTACGAATCGCCGTACATGTGAACGATCCGCTCATGCACATTGCGCACGCCCATACCGCTAAAACGGGAGGTTTCTGCCTTCGTGCCCGTCCCACCCAGCAGGTGCACCCTTTGCCCTTCCGTTATGCCCTTGCCATTGTCGATCACTTCAATCCTCAAATCGCTGCCCTCATCGCATACGCGTATAAGCACAAGTCCTTCCTGCTCCATCGCTCCGATTCCATGAATGATGGCATTCTCCACAAGGGGCTGCAGCATCAGCTTCAGCACCCGGCATTCCAGCAAAATGTCGTCCTCGATCTGGGTAACCATTCGGATCGGCTCCATATACCTGTACTTCACGATCGAGATATAGCGTTCAACATAATCCAGTTCCTCCCTCACCGTCAGAAATTCACTCGAATTGCCCAGAACGCCGCGCATGAGCTCAATCAGCGATCCGGACACCTCTTCGATATTCGGCACGCCATTCATCTTGGCCAAATACTTGATCGTGTTCAGCGAGTTGTATAAAAAATGGGGATGAATTTGCGCCTGAAGCGCCGTTAACTCAGCCTCCCGCTTCTCCTTCTCGCTGACCCGGATCCCTTCCAGCAGTCGCTTCAATTCCTCCACCATGCTGATAAAGACGCGGTACAGCTGCCCGGTCTCGTCTTCGCTTGTTATCTCTTTTCTCGGAAACGTCAGATTCCCTTCCTTCACAAACATCATTAATGACTTCAACCTCCGGATATTAAGGGTGATTCGGGAAGATACCTGCAGCGAACCGATCAGGACAACGATGAAGACGATAACCGATACCTCCGCCAACAGTTTACGGAGCTTTGTCGATTCGCTAAGCAGCGAATCCATCGGTATCAAAGCCAGGGTAGTCCATCCCGTATAACCGGATTGGCGGCTGACAACGATGTAGTCTATGCCGTCAATGGCTTGCTTGATGGCATCCCCATTCCCTGCGAGTTCTCCGTGGATGCTGAGGATCTTCTCGAACGACGGGGCAAAGGACGGCGCCGATTCGGCCTCATAGACAAACCCGCCCTGCTTGTCCAGCACGTAGATCATGCTATCGGTGGTAGGCTTCACCCCGTATGTTTTTTGGATGAAATCATAATTCAAATCCACCATGACAACGCCGATCGGTTCCCGGTTATATCGGATCTCCCGCCCGATCGTGATGGCATCCGACACCCCGGTCTGCTTGAAATACGCATGACGCGATCCATTCTGGAGCATGTAATCCATCATTCCGGTCCCCAAGACCGTCTTGTCCAGCCACGGACCACCCGAGAAAAACACCTTGCCGTTCAAACCGACCACGGCAATCCGTGAAATATAAGGCTTGTAATCGATCAGCACGGATAGAAACTCATCGATCCGTTTCTGCTCTTGAAACCATTCATAGCTAATTTCTTCATGAGGGCTCAGTAAGGTGTCGATCACCGTATTTTTGTTGGTCACCACGACGGTGTTCAGCCGGTCGATCTCTTCCAGCATCATATTCAGTGATTCATCCGCCTGCCTGATGCTGTCCGAAACCGAGGTGATCGCATTTTGCATGATCGTCTCGCGCATGCTCATATACACGATGACCGTAATGGAGACGATGGACACGAGCGTAACCGCACTGAACGCAATGAAAATTTTCCCCTGAATACTTCGTCTGGGTGATATCCACCTTTGAATCGTAGAGAGTTTCATGGCGCGTGTCTCCTTTTTCCAGATCAGAAGAAATCGATAGTAAACGTTTACAAAAACGTATTGCCGTACGTACGGTCAGCATTTAGCTCCGCGCATGGTTATGGGAGGCACCTTATAATAGATCTTGAAAGCCCTGGTGAACGAATACAAATTCGGATAGCCGAGAGACAAGGCAATCTCGGTAATCGTTGCGTCGGTTTCTTGTAACAACCGTTTTGCCTTTTCCATTCGTATGCGCTGAAGGTATTTTAACGGCGGCATTCCTACCTGATGGGTGAACATGTTGGAGAAGTACGACCGATGCACCCCCGCGAATTCGGCAACCTGCTGTACGGAAATCCCCTCGGTGGCATGCAGCTCCATATAATCCAAACACTCGTGAATCCATCCCGCAAGTTCCGTCGGCTGTGCGGAAGCCATATCCGGGACTATCCCGGCGAGCAGCCCATAAATCAAGCCGTGCAGCTCCAGCGATACCGCCGGTTTCCAGCGCTCGACTGCGGCCAGGGCATCAATCACGCGTTCGGAGGATTCTTTGACCTTAGAGGATATCATCTGTTTGCCGAACGGGCTTTCCGGAAACAAGCCGGCCAGCGCAAGCAATGGCTTGACCCTGTTCCCGTCCACTGCCAACCAGCTCATCTGAAGCGGTGTATCCGCGGGAAGTATGTGATAATAATAGGTCCGGCCCGGAAACAGGCAGAACAGATCATTCTTTTGCAGATCCACTCTTTTGTCATCGAACTCTAGCCGCACCATGCCTTCATGTACAAAATGCAGACTATAACACTCGATTCGTTTCGGTCCGACTCTGTAATTGGGCTTGGCAATGCTTCGCCCCGCCCGGACAGGCCAGATCTGTTCCTCTTTATCCAAATATCCCGGCGTATAATAGATGAATTCCGCATATTCATATTCGTATTCCTGCATCATGGCTCCCTCCTCTTCCTTCATTTTTCCATCAAGAATAACAAAATGACAACAAAAATATAACACCTCGCTATTTTTATAACCCGTTATTTTCAATATCATCATACTAGGAGGGGATTACACTTGTCGAGAAGACCTAACATTTTGCTAATCACAAGCGATCAGCAGCATTGGAATACAATCGGAGCCTTTCAGCCTGAAATCTCTACGCCCAACCTGGACCGTCTTGCGCGTCAAGGGACAACGTTCGATCGGGCGTATTGCCCCAATCCCACCTGCACGCCGAGTCGAGCCTCCATCATTACGGGGCAGTACCCGAGCCAGCATGGAGCATGGACCTTGGGGACGAAGCTGCTGGAAGACCGCCATACTGTGGGGGAAAGCTTCCAAGACGCTGGCTACCGGACCGCGCTGGTGGGAAAGGCGCATTTTCAGCCGTTGAAATCAACGGAAGATTACCCATCTGTAGAGGCCTACCCGATTCTTCAAGATTTGGAGTATTGGCGGAATTTTAACGGGCCATTTTACGGATTCGATCACGTCGAGCTGGCCCGCAACCATACGAATGAGGCCCATGTCGGACAACATTATGCCTTATGGCTCGAGGAGCAAGGATGCGCCAATTGGCGGGAGTACTTCCTACCGCCTACGGGAACCATGGATCCCTCCCAAACGTACACCTGGCCCATCCCGGAAAAATACCACTACAACACCTGGATCGCTGATCGAACCAACTCTCTTTTGGAAGAATATAAGAAAGCGGATGACCCCTTCTTTATGTGGGCGAGCTTCTTCGACCCGCACCCGGAATACCTGGTACCGGAACCATGGGCTTCGATGTACGATCCGGAACAACTCACGATCCCATCCCTGACGCCAGGTGAGCATGACCGCAATCCGCCGCACTTCCGCTTGACGCAGGAAGAAGATCCGGATTTTTCGCATCTCGCTGAAACCGGGTTCGGCATTCACGGCTACCGTTCCCATCACTATTACGAATACGGTTCGAAATCCAGGTTAACGGAGTACGACAAGAAGAAGCTGGTCGCTGTGTATTACGGCATGATCAGCATGATGGATAAGTATATCGGCAGCATTCTCGATAAACTGGATGAATTGGGACTGTCCGAGGATACAATCGTTGTCTTCACCACTGATCATGGACATTTCTTCGGCCAGCATGGCCTTCAAGCCAAGGGCGGGTTCCATTACGAGGATTTAATCAAGCTTCCATTCATTGCACGATATCCAGGGTGGGTGCCTGCCGGAAAAAGGACAACTGCAATACAGTCCCTGGTCGACCTGGCCCCTACCTTCCTCTCCTTCTGCAATATACCGATCCCGCCAGCGATGACGGGCATCGACCAAAAGGAAGTGTGGCTCGGTAACGCGGACGCCGCGCGGCAGCACGCTATCTGCGAATTCCGGCACGAGCCTTCGACAATTCATCAAAAAACGTACATCGAGCAGCGCTATAAAATCACCGTTTATTACAATCAAACCTACGGCGAGCTCTTTGACCTAGATGCAGATCCCGGCGAACTGCGCAATTTATGGGACGAACCGGGGTACGAGCAGCTGAAGGCAGAGCTTCTGCTCAAATACATCTGGGCCGAGCTTGGCAAGGAGCCGATGCCGATGCCGAGAATTCATCACGCCTAATGGAAAGGAAAAACGCATACTTTAGCAGGCTGAAAGAACGGTTAACGCTGCTGGCCCGGCTATTTTGGACCTTCTTTCGCATCGGGCCTTCCACCTTCGGAGGCGGATATGCGATGCTGCCCATAATTGAGCACGAAGTGGTGAGCAAGAAAAAGTGGGTAAACGAGGAGGAAATCGGTGAACTTATCTCGCTTGCCGGTTCCGCTCCTGGAGGAGTCGGCGTAAATGCGGCCGCGATGATCGGCCACCGGCAAGCCGGCATTGCCGGGGCTGTTTCGGCCGTGCTTGGCGTGACATGCCCCACGTTTTTGATCGTGATCCTGATCAGCGTAGGTGCCGTGTATTTTCGGGATCAACCCAAGGTTGAAGCTGCCTTAAAGGGGATGCATGGCGCCGTTATTGCGTTGATCGCTGTCGCGGCTTACCGGATGGCCAAACATGCCGTCTTTGATGCAACGACAACGATATCCGCCCTAGCCACCGTATCCGTGATGCTGTTTACAGAGGTGCACCCCCTCTATCTTATTGCGCTAAGCTTACTATGCGGAATGGCTGTCATTCAGATCAAAAAACGGCTGGGCCTTCAAGCGAATACAGAGAAGAAGGCAGGGATCAACAGCTGCCCGGAACTGGAATATTACATTTGAGCGAAACGAATCGGGGCGATTGAAACATGTATTGGGACTTGTTCATGATGTTCATAAGTGTAGGCCTCGTGTCCTTTGGCGGCGGTTATGCGGTAATCCCGGTCATTCAGAAGGAGGTAGCGGAAAAAGGACTGCTGACTGCTGCGGAATTCCAGCAGACCGTGGCGCTGGCCGGCATGGCGCCCGGTTCGATCGCCACCAATGCCGCTACGCTGATTGGCTATCAGTCCGCCGGCTATATCGGAGCCGCCGTCGCAACTGCGGGCATCATCCTGCCGTCGCTGGTCGTCATCGTGCTGCTGTCCGCCCTCTTCTATCGCATGCGGGGCAATCCATATGTACAATCTTCTTTATATGGCCTGCGTCCCGTAACGACAGGACTCATTATATATGCAGCTATTCATTTTGGGTATCCCAATGAGGGTGAAGTGCTCATTCAGGGCCTCATTCCTACGCTGCTGATTTGCGGAGTCTGTTTATTTCTCTTGCTGAAGTATAAACTTCACCCGTTGTTGATACTTCTCATGGCCGGCGCTGCCGGTATTGTTTTATTCTAATAAGTTGGATGGCTGTCGGCCGTACGTGAAGGATTGGACAAGGTTGCCTTTCCAAAGCACGAATAACAAGCCGGAACCTTCATGGTCCGGCTTGTTTTGGTTTCTTTTTTTATGGTGTCATCCGTTCCGAAATCCTCTTGGACATCCACTCGTTTACTTCCCATAGATCAGTAACAGGAGCTCCTGTGAAGGGCAGCGTATGCATGTAACCGGAATTGGCAGGCCCGAATTCAGGCGTCATGCTGGTATAGCTGAACCCTTGCTCGCTCCGGTATTGGATAATTCGTTTCCACCACGTTTCAAATGCGGCCAGTTCCCGGCTATATTCGGGCGCTCCGGGATGGGGAACCTGCGGCCCCTGAGCGTAACCTACGCGCGCGTGTATATGGACGGCACGGCGAATAGCGACCTCCATGTCTTCCGCATAATCCTCCAGCATGGTCTCCGTCACACAGCACCAATGGCTGAAATCAGCCGTAATGCTCAGCTCAGGGAATTCCTCCAGCAAGCGGCGCGTTGTCCATGGCGTGAACATCGCCCGCGATCGGTGGGTTTCATGGCCGATGGTAATGCCGACCTCTTGCTCAATCTTCAACGCGGCTTCGAAAAAAAACAACTGGTCCTCTATCTTCATGCCATCCCGAGCACTATGGGACACGATCAGTTTCGGATCGAAATCGGTTGCCCGGCGTACCTGCTCGGCGAAGGTTTCTTGATGGGGAACGGAAGTGACCACCTGGGCAATATAGTAAAGCTGCAGTTCGGCAAGCAGGTCTTTGAATTCGCGTTCCAGATCCCGAGGAGGCAGCGGGGCTTCAATCCCCGTATAACCGGCCTGTGCAGCCCGCGTCAATTGGTCCCTGTAGCTTCCTTCCATGCCCCATAGGGCTTTATACAGCTGAATATTCAATTCGCGAAGTCTCCTTTTCCCCTTCAGGTTATTCGTTGACGAATTTCGTTCCGGCTATGTTCTTTCCGCGGGCCAGCCACACTTTAAAGCCGGGGTTCTTATCCGGATAGACAAGCGCTTCCGTCGAGAAATACCGCATGGTGTAGCCGCAGCGACGGTACGGGCTAGTATTCGGCTCCGCGCCATGAATGATGCGCGAATCGTGAAGCGAGCATTCTCCCGCTTCCAACTCGAAGTAAACCGCTTGAGACTCATCGACGGAACCGCTCTTGATTTGGGTGTCGAACAAATTGCTCGCCCGGTCCACTTCCTCATAGTCCGAGAAGCCGTTACGGTGCGTACCTGGAATGACCCGCATGCATCCGTTTTCCTTCCAACTGCGGTCGATCGCCAACCATACGGTGATAATTTTGTCGAAGCTGCTTAATCTGCCGTTCCAGTAAGCCGAATCCTCATGCCATGGCGTAGCACGTCCGACATGCGGATCTTTACAGATAAAGTGGCTGGACCACAACCCGATGTTCGGGCCGATGATCGGTTCAACCAGATCCAGTACCTCATCGGATAATAGAAAGTCGAGCAGCCTTTCGTCACGGAAATGCGGCGTATCCAGCTCGTCGGATAATTTGCTGCCCTTCTCCTCCAGTTGCTCTTCAAAGATCGATGTCAGAACCTGCATTTTTTCGGCACTAAAGAGCGGTTTCTTGTACAAGTAGTACCCATTTTCCTTATAAAACTCAACTTCTTGCTTCGAAAGGGCCTGCGTTGTCATCATCATAACCTCCAGTCAAGTAGGGATTTCGTTAACTGTGGTCATTATATCCCGGACGGTCAGAGCCATACTGCGCATTCGTTAGGATAAATGCTGCATATCTTCGGTTATCTCTGCCTTGTTGCGGTACTGTCGGGGGGACATACCTTTTCGCTGACGAAATACCCTTTCAAAATGCCCCAATGTATTAAAGCCGGAGACATAACAAATTTCGGTAACGGGCAGCGAGGATGCCTGAAGCAGCGATTCGGCGAATTGCATTCTGACATTTTGCAGATAACGTTGAAAAGATTGCCCCACGGATTTCGAGAAACACTCGCTGAAATAAGTAGCCGAGTATTGGGCCTGGCCAGCTGCATCCTCCAATCTCAAATCCTCACGGAAATGATGATGAATGTAGATCAGAGCCTTTTGCAGGTTTAAGTTGAGCTGCCGATCTCTCGTCCCGTTCGTGGGCTGAATGCGATTTGCGGCGCTGCCACGATACAGATCCACCAACAGCCGCTGAAGCGTAGCCCGGATCACGATCTCGCCGCCTTCCCGCCAGGTTCCGTTCTCCTCCCTCATCCGTTCATAGTCGGCGAATACCCCCGGGAGCTGCTTCTCCTCAAGTTGTGCTTGCAGCAGAAGTTTCCCGCCGAATAACCAATGGTAGACGTTATCATCCATCATAGCCTCGGTGAAAATGACATTATAAATTTCAAGAGGCTCCTCTTCCAAGGAGACCAACTCATGGAAATCGGCTGGCGTCAGCAAGAAGATGGTTCCAGAAGACAACGGATACGACGAACCGTTGAGCCTGTGTTCGCCTTTTCCGGAAACCACATAACTCAGCTCGTAAAATTCATGCCAATGCAGCGGAATTGTCCCCGGATGAATGCCGTGAAACACCTGAACAGGCGCGTGGGGCTGCAATTGGTAATCCTCATTGGTTAGCCTGGGAGGCTGCTTGGTTGCCACTTAAGACGCCTCCTTCTCGCTTTTGATTTTTACAATAATTCCAACACGGATAAGAAAAACAGGCTAGAATCCTCTTCGAGCGATGTCCTGCCGGTGCGATTCGGCCAGCCTTGCGAAGTATCGAATGATGAAATCCCTGAACAGTACCGCAGTATGCATGAGGTATCGGTCCTCGGGCCAAGACAAGGAGATTGAGCGTTTGCACCAGCTTTCTTCGAGCCGCAGTTGCACGACATCCGGTCCGGTTGATCCGCCCCACGTAACGGCTGGCAGGAAGGCAACACCCTGACCGGCTCGAATTAATCCTCGGACGGTAGCGGGATCGTCGCTCTCAAATCGGATATGGGGGATAAATCCGGCAAGGCGGCAAAAGGCATCGGTTGTTTCACGCAACGATTTTCCCGGAGGCAGGGTAATGAAGCTCTCTTCCTTAAGCTCCTGCAAGCTGACATGGTTTCGATCCGCGAGCGGGTGCCCGGCGGGAACGGCAACCACGATATCCTCTTCGAGCAAGCAGACCGACGCTGTTCCCTTTGGTGGTGTTGCGCCATCGGATAGGCACAAATCGAAGCTCGGCATACCTTCGAATGACGAAACATGCTGCTGTAATTGAAACTCTGCATTCGGCCATTCTTTGCGGAAATCAGCCAATAGATCCGGCAGTAAATGCGAGGAGACGCGAACATCAAGCGTGATGGCGGCGGGGACGCTGCCATTAGCATCCTGCAGCTGCAGCTTTCCATCCTCCAGCGCTTGCAGCGCGATATCCACTTGATGCAGAAACAGCTTGCCGTGCTCGTTCAGCCGTATCGTTTTACGCTCCCGTTTGAACAGCTTGGTTCCCAGCTCGGCTTCAAGCGACGCGATCATTTTGCTAAGTGCCGGCTGAGAGATATGTAGGCTATGGGCTGCTTTTGTCATGTGCTGCATGCGGGCGGCAGTCTGAAAATACTTTAATTGCAACAGTTCCATTCCGATCCCCACTTTCCACAATACATAACCTGTAAGTTATTATTAATATAATTTAATATATATTAGGGTTCATGAAATATACAAGATATAATAGTCTCAAATCGTAAGGATAGGGGACAATCAACTTGATCGTACAGATATTATCAGGAAAAGTTGCAGGCGAAAAATTAAAAGGTTCGTATGTATTCCGGGGCATCCCTTATGCAGCCCCGCCAATCGGTAAGCGAAGATTCAAGCCTCCGGCACCTCCGCTCTCCTGGCTAGGCGTGAGGCAGTGCAATCAATTCGGACCTATCGCACCACAGAAGCATAATCCGCAAAGCAGCATGCCGGAGCTTGTGCAGTCCGAAGACTGCCTAAACTTGAATGTGTGGACTTCAGGTGCAAGCGATAAGCTAAAGCAAGTCATGGTCTATATCCATGGCGGCGGTTTCGTATCGGGCAACGGAGCGGAGTGTGATGGATCACGATATGCAGCAGAGGATGGAATCGTCTACGTATCGATCAATTATCGGCTTGGTGCGCTAGGTTTCTTATATTTGGGAGGAGTGCTGGGCAAAAAGTATGAAACCTCCGGTAACAATGGAATGCTGGATATCGCTGCTGCCCTCCAATGGGTCCAGCTTAATATTGCCGCTTTCGGCGGCGACCCGTCGCGCGTAACCGTCATTGGCAACTCTGCCGGGGCCAAGTGTACCGCCACCCTCTACGTGATGGAAGCGACACAGGGCTTATTTCACCGGGCCATTGCCCAAAGCGGCGCAACGCAGTCGATACGGGATTGCCAAACCGCCAATGTCACGACTCTCCGGCTGCTTGAAGAGCTGGGGTTATCGCAAGCGCAGGCGCATCAGCTGCTTGAACTTCCTGCGGAGAGAATCATCGAAGCGCAGTCGGCGATCGGCTCCGACACCTCGCGCAGTCTGCATATGTTCGGCCCGGTTGCCGACGGCCATGTCATTCCGTTGGATCCGCTGGCGAGTCTAGCCGGGAACGCCGACCTTCCACCGCTGCTGATCGGCACGAATGAGAATGAAGCGGCTATTTTTATCCATAACGATCCCGTGCTTCAGTCTCCGGCTTTCGAGACGCTCGAACGATTCTTCGGAGGGAATGCCGCTGTGGCGTGGAATGCTTATGCTCGTTATGAGCAATCGATGGCCTCGGGTGAAGCGTGGAGCAAAGCATTGACCGAACATCTCTATACGATTGGAGCGATGCAGTTCGCAGAAGCCGTGGCATCGTCCGGAACATCGGTATGGATGTATCGGCTCCAAGGCGGCGGCTCGCTAGGCGCGATACACGGTTATGAAGGCAGTCTCATCCATGCGGTGGTAACCTGCAATCCTATGTCCGAAATGACCACCAATGAGGATCCGTATGCTGTAGCAGCCGAGAGCTGTGCGCTGGCACGCGCCATGCGGGAAGCATGGGTTGCATTCATACAGAGCGGAGACCCAAATATCCGTGCGCTGCCGGTTTGGACCGTCTTTGGGAGCGGGCACCCCACCATGGTACTGGACCAAAACTGCTGCGTTCGCTATGACCTGCCGGTTCCGGCTGGGATCGGCATTCCTCATCAGGTTTGGAGGATAGTCTGATGCAGTTGGTCGATATTGCCCTCGTTATGGTGCTGCTCGGACTCCTTCTCGGTTTTGTAGGTGCAGGCGGCTCAGGTTTCATTATATCCATCCTGACCGTCGTATTCGGTTATCCCATTCATACCGCGCTGGGTACCGCACTCGCGGCGATGTTCTTCTCGTCGCTTTCCGGTTCTGTCAGCCATTACCGGGAAGGGAACATGACACTGAAGACGGGGGCCGTCGTCGGCTTGGCCGGTGCGGCAGGGGCATGGATCAGCTCGGGCTGGTCCTCGCTGATTCCCGAGGATAAGCTGGGCTTCATGACATCCGGCATGTTGTTCGCCTCTGGACTAGCCTTATGGTTCAGGATGCTGTACGTCTCACGTCGGTCGAAGGCTTCCGGGGACTCGGTGCCACCCGTCATCCATGGCTTCCGATACTGGCTGCAGGCGCTGCTCATCGGACTCATAACCGGCGCCTTATCGGGGCTGTTCGGAATCGGCTCCACCCCTTTCATCCAGTTAGGGCTTATGCTGATCCTCGGCATGTCGATGCGTTTTGCCGCAGGCACGACCATGCTGGTCATTATGCCAATCGCACTGGCTGGAGGAGCCGGGTACTTCTCGATCGGGTACCTGGATGTTCAACTGCTCGCCGCTGTCGTGATCGGTACGATGTCCGGCTCGTATGTGGGGGCAAAGTTTACGAAGCGGGTACCCGTTGTCTGGCTGAAAACCTGCATGGTCCTCACCCCAATGATTGGTGCTGCCATTCTATTGCTGTAAGGACCACCCAACTGGTGGCCCGAATCCCCACAGAACCCGGCGCGCGGATTTCCCGCACCGGGCTCTTCAGAAATGGCTTCACAGCATAGCGTAAGTCTCCGATCCACATAAAGATCAGAGACAGGAAAAAATACGTATATTTATAATGGATCTGCGCCTTCTTCTCCAGGGATGCATTCATTCGAAAGAATATGACCACCAGCATTAATATTAAAGTGGCGAGGAAAATGATCAGGACAAGCTTCCAATCATGCCCGTCGGTGATCAGAGGCAGCAAGCCGGTCGCAAGGGACGGAGCGAAGTTGGATTGGATCAAACGCAAACAGGCCATAATCAAGATGAAATCGATATCCACTTTACAGAGATAAGCAGCAGGAAGATGATTGACGGTAAAACCGATCACGGATGTGAGTGTGGGAACAAGGAAAATCTGAAGCGGATGCCTGAGCCAATTCGGATCCCGGTGACCCATATGGCGATCACCATGGCTGCGATTTCGGGCAGGATGAACTCATGATTATGACTAAGTTCCGAAGCCGCGGCCATCAGGATAATCATGGCGAAGGCCATCGTGTAAGCTAAGAGATTTTTCCTTTTCTTCGTGTTCATGCATCCTCCCCTTATTCCGGTAACACTTCTGCGCTTACCTCGTAATGAGAGGTGTCTCCGTACAACTCGATGAATGGATGAGAATCATGAAATACAATTTTGCTTAAGCTCGCTGAAGGAACATCCGGCAAATTCCCCATGTCGCTCAACTGCATTCCGGAATAATGGTTCATTAACGTCTTTAAGGTCATGCGGTGGGTTACGATCAGAACGGTTCCTCCCCGATAGCTTAGCAGGATTCTTTCCACAGCGGTTACCGCCCGATCCAGCAGCTCGGGATAGGCCTCTCCCTGTCCTGTTGGACGGTATAAATGAGGCTTTTGCAAAAAATGATCAAACTCAGCGGTATGCTCATTCTGTATTGTTGGTACGCTTTGTCCTTCCCACAGCCCCATGTGAATTTCCTTCAGTTCATCTAATTTAACGATTCTTTCCGATGTGCTTCCGCAAATCATCTGTGCCGTTGTCAACGCTCTCGGACTGGGACTCGAAAAAATCGCATCAAACGTGACCGTCTGTAACCGGTCACGCAACCGTGCAGCCTGCCGTCTGCCTTCAGGTGTTAACGGTGAGTCCATATGCCCCTGCATCTTCTGTTCCACGTTCCACTGGGTCTGGCCGTGTCTTACGAAATAAATGGTGGTGGTCGTCATGTTGCTCCCTCCTTTGTTGGTAATTGAAGTATACGTCCGCAATGTATAAAATAAAAATATATGTTTTATATTATGTATTAACAAAATGTATAGAAGGTGATGGGATTGTCTCTCAATCTGCATGCATTGATGCTGTTCTATAACGTCGCTCTTGCCGGAAGCGTTACCGAGGCCTCCAAGAGGCTGAATATCAGCCAGCCTGCCATCTCTGCCCAAATTCGGAATTTTGAAAAACAGTACAACGTCATTTTATTTGAGAAAAAAGGAAGAAACCTGGTTTTGACCTCTTTTGGCCAAAAGCTGTTTAAACCCACCGAAAAGCTGTTTCTTCTCGAAGAGCAAATCGAAACCATGATTGAAGACTATCATCAACATCCGCAGGGAAAACTTCGGCTCTCCGGAAATTACCTGGCGACCAGCGTTCTGATCCCCAAGTGGGCTTCCTTATTCAAGCAAAGGTATCCGAAAGTGGAAGTGGAAATCACGACGGTGAATTCACAAGTTGCACTTGAAAGATTGACGAATTACGAGGCGGATATCGCCATCTTTGGAAATAGCGAAATCACAAATCAGAATGACCATTCCCTCCATTGCCTGGAATTATATCAAGACGAATTCAAATTTGTGGTTGCGCCGAATCATAAGTATGCCAACAGGCAAATTTCCATGGAAGACATGGTGAAAGAGCCATTTATTATGCGGGAGGAAGGCAGCACGACCCGAAAGAGGCTCCTTGAGCTATGCAGCGTTCAAGATGTCAGCCCACCAAAGATCGAACTGCAATTTAACGGCCTTAATGAAACCATCCAGGCTGTGGTCGCCGGATATGGCGTCAGTTTTGTATCCTCTCTTGTGGCCAGTCCATTCATCAAACGGGGAGAATTAGCTAAAGTGGATGTCATTGGCGTCCGTTTTACCAACAAAATCGTGCTCTGCTCTCATGATAAAGATGATCTGGAGGGATTCATCCGCGATTTTATTTCGATCGCAAAAAAAGGCTAGATCCACGCTGAAATGGTCAATGGTCGTCTATCGATAAAAAAAGGAAGCCGTTTTTTCCGGCTTCCTCCAAATGGTACTATCCATTAATAAGCGGTGATTCTTAGCTCATCTCATCGTTTTGAACGACCAATTTCTTTTCACTCGTCGTTACCGACGCCCCTTCATTTTCCACGTGGGCTTTGACGAAATACTCCCCGCCTTCAGAGAACAGCGTTTTAATCCGGTAATTCCCATCCTGGTCTGGAATGGCAGTGATCATATCATGTTCGGCGCTGTCTTTTTTCCATATTTCGAATTCGACTCGCGCGGTATCGACGATTGGATCGCTTCCCTTCGTTATATGGGCATCTATGAGAATGGCGCGGCCGGATACGAGGACGTCTTGAACAGGATTCACTTCAACTTGCAGCTTTTCCGATTCTTTGGCTTCTCCCCCGCCAACGCCGGAACAGGCGGCAGAAATCAATAAACATACAATTGCAATCAAGGGTAGCACACTTCTTCTCACACGAATCATCTCCAAATCTCGTATAGTCCAAATCTCGTGGTGCATCCTAAGTATACAGAGACAAGTCATTAAGAAATAATATATTATATGTCCGATATATAAATAATAAGTATATATGGTAATCGAAGGAAGCTTCCAATTGCATCAGTAACAAAAAAAGAAGCCCGATTCATCGACTTCTTTTTTGTACTTCCGATTATATAGAACTGATGATTCATCCTGTTAGCTATTACGCATGAATCTAAATTGAGCTAACGTTTTAGAACTCCATAGAACTATAACGATTAAAGCTACTAATGCTGTGACGATAAAGATCGAGAATGGGGCGATACTTGAATCATAATTCGGAAGCAAAAATGAACAAACGTTATTCATTGCATGAAATATGGCTGCTGCAAGTACACTTTTGCCCGTATTTTTATAAAACCAAACAATCAGTATCCGCAAAAAAACGGAACCCGCGCACTGCCATAGGATCCATGCTGGCGAATGATGGTTTTGAAAATGGGGAATGACGTGCCATAGCTGCCAAATAACCCCGAGAACGATGCTGGCCCCTAATGTGTGCCACCGTTTTTCCAGTATGTCGAAAACATAGCCTTGCCAACCAATCTCCTCGCATATAGCTGCGATGAAAAACACCGCGAAGAAGGTCAATACCGTCAGGATGGAAAAGTGCAAGTCAGGGAGCGGTTCCCCCATTAATTTCATGAATCCATATGCACAGATCGTAATGACAGGCATCAAGAGGAAGAGAGGGACAAACCAGATCTTATTCTTCATGCTCATATGAAATGACTTCTTCAATAGTTGTTTGATGCCGCCTGAACCGTGATTCCTATAGACGAGGATGAAAGCCGCGATCATAGGGCACACAAACATAAGAGCACTAAAGGGAAGATTTATCGGAATTTCTTGTTGCCAATGTTCGGCTGCCATTCCGATCAACCAGAACGGAATGGCGAGAATGAAAACCAACAAGAAAAAGATCCAAGGAGTATGATTTGAGGATTTATTGTTTATGTCCATAATTTTAAATAACTCCTATATATTTGTGTGATTTAACATTTTGATATCTTTGATAGTCTTCAAGGTACAATAGTGCTATTCGATCGAATTAAACAGGCTCATGGTAATCATCGTAAAGACTTGACGTTCCAAGTCATTGCGGGAATATTCATTCTGATGGCTAAGATAGTACTTCGAAGTGCTCTCCAGCGTACCGATAATACTGACCGCAGCCAAATTCGAGTCAAGATCACGGAGATAATTTTCATCGCACTTTCCTTCTTCCAGGATCTTTGCCAAGAAGTTGAGATGCTCCTGTCTGAGCAGTTTTAATTCATCCAGAACGTCTTCCTCAAATCCGTTGGAAGTATCATTGAAAACAACATGTGACAAATGGCGGGATTCCAGAAACAAATCAAGATGGTGACGAATCGTTTGCTGAATTTTATCCTTGAGTGGGATGGAAGAATGTAGGTCAGCCTCAATCCGCCGAATAAAGTCCTTAAAAGTACTCTTGACAACCGTTTTAAACAATTGGGATTTCCCTGGGAAATTGTAGTATAGAGTGCCTTTGGCTACCTGCGCACGTAGTGCAATTTCATCCATGCTTGCGCGGTGGTATTCATTCTCAGAAAACACCTCAATGGCAGCTTTAATAATTCTATCTTTACTCAAAATAGGATCTACCTTTCGCTGTAAACTCGGGGAACTCGAATCACAAAAAAAACTGACTTGCAAGTCTAAAAATCAGATTAGCATTCCAGGAAAAATAAGTCAAGCGATGTTATTTCGATGCATTTCTGTAGTTGAGTAGGACAAGTTGTACAAGATATTCCAAATCAATTAGGCAATTCACTGCTGACCATAGCACGGGGAGCCTTCACAAGTGGTACGAACACCGTCGCAGCAGTGAGTGCTGTCCTACTGTTTGTTGTAGCAGTAAATCATTGTGGCCATGCTTAGACAAGTAAATCTCAGCACAGGATCTACAGATAACCAGAATAGCAGTTAATAACTTACTAAAGCCTAATTTCTCGGTGTTGTAAACGAGAAATTAGGCTTTATATATTTGGTCTTTCTTAACGTTGTATATTCGCATCTTCTACTCCGCACGATTTCTGATACATGTCATGGTGGAGATCGAATAATTCTTTGCCAAGAGGCGTGTTCGGAAGTGAATCTCGTTAACTTAATCATTTTGTTGTACTGATCTACCCGTCTTCGCCGATCATTTGCAGCTCAATTTGTTTCATTTCATAAAAATATCCCTTTTGCTCCATCAGCTCTAAATACGTGCCCGCTTCAATGACTCTGCCTTGGTCCATCACCAAAATCCGGTCCATCTCTTCCAAGCCGGTCAGCCGATGGCAAATCAGAAGAAGCGTATCGTTAACCGCTTGCGCCAACAGATGCCGAAAAACACGCTGCTCCGTAACGTAATCCAGTGAAGACGTCGGTTCGTCCAGAAGCCATAACCGTCCTTCTCGGAGCATCGCCCGGGCCAAGGCTAAGCGCTGCTTCTCTCCATCCGACAAGTTCTCCCCTTTTTCATATACCATATCGTCCAGGGACTTATTCGGCAGCTGTACTTTATCCAGCATAACCGACAACGCCTGATCGGAATGATGTTCCTCATTCAACAGCAGGTTGTCCCGAACGGTGCCCCGAAAGAAATGACTGTGCTGCAGCACTACCTTTGAGGCTTGCCAAATGCTCGCTTCATCCAGTTCCTTAATCGAAGTATCATTTAAACAAATCTGGCCGTCTGTCGGTGTGCGCAGCTTGAGAAGCAATTCGATGATGGTTGTTTTCCCTGATCCGCTCGGCCCGACAATGGCGGTTTTAGATCCGGACGGAAGATATAGGGAAATGTCTTTCAGCGCTGGACGCCATTCGTCTTCATATTGAAATGAAACACCGCTCAGCTCAATGGAAACGGCTTTCTCGACGGAGAGGACACCGCATGGCTGCGGCGGCTGCTTATCTGCGGCATGAACCGTTTCCGCAAGACGAGCTGCCGCATGTTCACTATCCAGCTTATAAGCAGGCAGTGTGGCCATTGGCGCTGCTTCTTCAAACACCGTAAGCGAAGCCATGACCAGCATGGCAAGAAATACGCCAGCAAGCGAGCCGTCCATAATCAAATAGGCGCCAAGAATCAGTACGCCCCACGAAATCAGGTACGTTACAAAAACATGCAGTGATTGCCCGCGCAGCAAGTGCCGGGCTGCCGCTTGCTGTTCCGCTGCCAATGCGGCGGAGGTACGCTGCAGCTGCTGCTCGCGCTTGTTCATTTGCCCGTATACTTTCAAATCGCGGAAACCGTAAAGCAGTTCGGTCACTTCTGTGGAAAGCGCCGCTCGCTCTTGGCGAACGCGGCCATATATCCTTCTCTGTCCAAGAAGAACAAGTGCAGGAACCACAAAAGCCGTTGCCAGCATCCCCAGCACAAACAAACAGGCAATCCAGAATGAAAAGGCGGAAGTAAACAAAACCGTAGCCAGAAAGACCATGACAACAATGACAGGCGGATAGGCGACACGCAGAAAGTAATGCTGTAAGCTCTCAACATCCCCGACGATCCGTGCGAGCAGTTCTCCGCTCCGTTTTTTGCCCAATATCCCTGGCGTCAAAGGAACAAGCTTGGCAAAAAAGGATGTACGCAAACGGCTGAGCAGAGAAAATGTCGCCCGATGGGAATACAAGCGTTCCGCATAGCGGCTTGCCGCCCGCAGCAGACCAAGTATTTTTACCAGGGACGTCAGCACAATCAAGGTATAGAGCGGCGGGGCAAATACAGTCTGGGAGATCAGATACCCGCTTGCGGCGAAGAGGCATACACCTGCGATGCCGGCAACGAATCCTCCGATGATGGCGATGGCAATATCCTTCCGTTCTTGAATCATCGCCTTGGTTAAAATAGCCAGCTCATTCATGCGAGTCCCCCTTTCCGCTGGACATCCACCATTTCAGCATATTGGGGCAGACGCGCTAGAAGCTCATCATGGCGCCCGCTGTCCAGCAGCACTCCGTTGTCCATAAACAATATCCGGTCGGCATGCCGTATCGTGTACAAGCGGTGCGCCACGGTAATCATGGTCGCTTTGCTTGCAAGCTCGGCAATGGACCGCTGTAAGACGCGTTCGGTGTGCAAGTCTAATCCGACGGTGGGTTCATCAAACAAAATAACGGCAGGCCGCTTCAAAAAAGCACGCGCCAGCGCTAGCCTCTGCTTCTCGCCGCCCGACAACCCCCGGCCCCCTTCGCCGACAAAGGTGTCATAGCCCTGCTCCAACTCGGCTGCAACCGCAGCTAGTCCGGCGGCCTCCGCCGCCTGCACGACTTCGCCCCTGGAGGCTTCCCTGCCCGCACCAATCGCAATATTGTCGGCAAATGTTCCGGCAAAAATATACGGATGCTGGGTAATGTAGCTAACATGATCAAACCAGTGAGCCTCATCGTACCCCGCAAGCGGACGTCCGTTCACCAGCACTTCTCCCGACGTCGGCGCAAGCAGCCCGGCAATCACATGCAGCAAGGTGGTTTTACCGGATCCGCTTTTACCGACGATGGCGATTTGCTCCCCTGGTCCAAACGACATGGAGCCGGCTGCAAGCTCGAACGAATCCGGCGCATACCGAAACCGGACATCCCTCAGTTCGATGGATGGCGGCATTCGAATCAAACCCAAGTCGGCTTTCTCAGGCTTATCCGCCGTATCCATCTGATCACCCCTGTTTGTCCTGTCCTTTTTCCCGGCGCCCTCTTGCCCATCTGTCACTGCTCCTGCTTCCCTTGTTTCCGTGAGCATCTCCTCTACTTTTCGGACAGCCCCCATGCTGGTACGACCGCTATGAAAAGCAGTTCCCGTGTTTTTTAGCAGGCTATAAAACTCGGGCACCAGCAGCAGGATCAAAAAGGCAATGTGGAAGGAAAGCGATTTGAAAACTAGCAGCTGCAGCGCCAGCTCAAGCGCGACAACGCCAATGCTAAGCATAACGATGGATTCCAGCATGAAGGTGTTGGTAAACGCAATCCGTAAAATGCCCATCGTTGCATCCCGATAGCCCAGGCTGCTGCGTTCAATTTCCTGTTGCTGATGATCTGTCCGACCAAACAGTTTGAGCGAAACCAGCCCTTGAAGAGAGTCGAGAAATGTACCGGAAAACTCGGCTAGCTGTGCGAATTTCACCTCCGATTTGTTCTTCGTTTTCAGCCCCACAAGCACCATAAAAATAGGGATAAAGGGGGCGGTAACCAGCATAATCAAACCGGAATTCATATGCTTAGTAAAAACAATGACCAGAATCAGGACGGGAATGATGGCGGCTTCTATCATACGCGGCATATACTGGCTGAAATAACTGTCCGCCTCATCCACCGCATCCAGCGCCACACTGACCTTTCCGCCCGTTTGTCCACGAAGCGTTGAAGCTACGGAAGCATGGGCCAGCTTACGCAGCACCGCTGCTCGCATCTCCGTCTTGGCGCTTGCAGCCATGTGCAAGCCAATGATCCCGTTTCCATAAGACAGCAGCGTCCGCGCAGCCATCACAGCCAGCAATGCGCCAAGTATGACAACAACCGACGAAAAGGAAGCCCGCTGCACAAAAATCCTCTGGACCGCTTCGGCGAGCAGCGCGGCTTGGCCTATCATGGCTGCACCGAGCGCAAGCGACATGAACCCCAAGAGAATCAAACGATTCCTTTGCGCGGACATTTGCTGAGACAGCAGACTGGTTTTCCCCTTCAAGTAACTCCCCTCCTTTATACCAAACCACTGCAAGGTACTCCTAAATGAAGTGATACCCACGCACGATTATTATTTTTTGCCTTTTACATAATCCGCATCAAACAGGAATAGCCTGAAGACCAGTATAAGGGACGGAATCAGCAGGCAGAGGCCTCCGATAAAGGCCGCCACAAGCGCAGCACCCATCGACTCATGCGTGGCTCCGCTTTGAATGGTAATGTACGGATCCAGAATATAAGGATATTGCCCGATACCGTATGCAAAAAATGCACAGAAAAATTGCAGCATGACACAAATAAAAGCGAGTCCGTAGCGGCGTCCTTTGTACAGCAGCCAAATGGCTATCATGAAAAAACCAACGGAAAGCGCCAGCAGCCACCATAAATCCATCATGTTTTGAAAATGCCGCTCATTATGTTGACTGAGGAAAATAAATGCCGTGAGCGCGGCAATAATGGTTGGCGTACTCCAGAACAGGGCATATGTCCGCACCAGCTTTAGCGCTGGCTGATCGTCCGCTCGGGAGGCGTAGAAGGCCAGGAACGACCCGCTTATAAACAGTACCGATACGATGGCCAATGCGACGATGCTCCACGACAACGGGCTCGTCATCAGCGTCCAATATTCCAGAGAAACAGCTCCACCTCTTTCCACAATAAAGCCGCCTTCGGAAAGCGTTAATGCTACCGACAAGGAAGCCGGAATGAGCAAACCTGTGGCCCCATATAAAAACAGATACACGATGTTTTCTTTGGAGCCGTAATTTTCAAACGCGTAAAAGGAGCCGCGGATCGCCAGCAGAATAATGGCGATGCTTCCCGGTATAAGCAGCGCAGAGCCATAATAATAGGCCGTGTCCGGGAAAAAACCGACGATGCCGATAAAGAAAAAAACAAAAAACACATTGGTAATCTCCCAGACCGGCGATAAATAACGGGATATCAATCGATTGATCAGGTGGTCCTGCTTCGTCAGACGGGCATAGAAGGCAAAAAAACCGGCGCCGTAATCAATGGAAGCTATAATTAAATAGCCGTATAAAAACAGCCAAAGAACAGAGATGCCTATCAACTCGTAATGGATCATACCGGCTCACCCTTTCCCGTGGATTGATCGCGTTTCTCTTTCACGAACTCGTCCAGCTCGGCTTCTGCCGGTTTGTTACGGAACAAACGTCTCAGGACAAAGACACACATGGTCCCAAGAACAATATACAGTAGCAGGAAGAGGAAAAAGAGAATCCTCACATTCGGCGAAGTCGTAGCCGCCTCCTCTACGCGCATATATCCGCGGATAATCCACGGCTGCCGCCCGAGCTCCGCATAGAACCAGCCCATTTCAACGCCCAAAAATGCGAGAGGCGCACTAAAAACAATGGCCCGAAGCAGCCACTTGTTGAGCTCATTGCGTCTCTTCCAGAACAAAAACAGGAAATACAGGACCGCAACGGCTAACATAACAAAACCGATCCCGGCCATGAAATCAAACAAATAATGGACAAGCAGAGGCGGCCTTTCATCAAGCGGAAACTCCTCCAGCCCCTTTACCTCGGCATCAAAGTCCCCAAAGGCCAGGAAGCTGAGCGCTTTCGGAATGTGGATGGCTCCCATTACCTTCTGCTCCGCATTAAGCCAGCCCAGTAATATCAAATCCGCACCGCTTTCCGTTTCAAAATGCCATTCTGCGGCCGCCAGCTTCTCCGGTTGATGCTCCGCCAAAAACTTGGCCGACATATCCCCGGCTAAGGTTGTCAGCAAGCTGAACACCAGAACAACCGCCATCATGAGCTTCAATGCTTTCTTGTAATATGCCGAGGGCCCTTTTCTCAGAATAACGTAGGCTGCGATTCCCGCCAGCAGGGCAGCTCCCGTCAAATAGGCCGAGGTTAGTACATGGAATACTTTTGAAGGCGTCGCCGTATTCAACATCGCTTGCAGCGGGTTAACCGCCGTAAAGTGGCCTGCCTCCATGACAAAGCCTCCAGGCTGATTCATGAATCCGTTCACCGTCGTAATAAAAACAGCGGACATGCCTGCCCCGGCAACAATCGGAATCGTCAGCAGCCAATGGATATACGGGTTGCGGAACCGATCCCACGTGTACATATATATCCCCAGGAAAATGGCTTCAAAAAAGAATGCAAAAACCTCCATAAATAACGGGAGCGCGATAACATTCCCCGCCACTTGCATAAAGTTCGGCCAAACAAGCGCGAGCAGCAAGGAGATCGCCGTTCCAGTCACCACGCCAACCGCCACCGAAATAACGAATCCTCGCGTCCATCTTTTGGCCATGAGCATGTAATGGGGATCCTTTTTACGTATACCGACAAATTCGGCAATGGCAATCATTAACGGAACACCGACGCCAACCGTGGCAAAAATGACATGAAACGCCAAGGTTAGCCCTGTCAGCCATTTGCTCCACAGCACCGTATCTATAACCACGAGATACTGCCTCCTTTCAAACCCTGTTCATTCGTTGATCGGGATTGACCCTAATAAGTACATACCCGATATTTAAACGTTATTATAACGAAGCAATGTCTCAAATGAATCACGAAAGCCTCTCGTTCAAAAAACAATCGTATCTTTCCGACAACTCGGTGAAAAACAAAAAAATCACTCCATCGAGTCATTGTACTATTAACCGATGTATGGTATTTGAAGCTGCATGCTTATCTACTCATACACTCGATAAAAAGAAAAAGTCCCCGTAAATACGGGGACCAGGCACTCTTCTTTGAATGAAACAACTGACTATTCTGCAGGTATAACCGTAGATTCTCTCACGATAAGTTCAGGGTCAATCCGAACATTGCCCCCGCGTTTCATCGTACCATCCATACGCTTCAGCAGCATTTCCGCTGCGGCAAGCCCAATCCGGTCAGTAGGCTGCCGGACCGTTGTCAAATGGGGGCGCAGCTTGGATGAGATATACTGATCGTCATAGCCGACAATGGCTACCTGTTCTGGAATCCGGATGCCTTCTTCCAGAAGAGCGTTTATGACCCCGAGCGCGATATTGTCATCGCCTGCGAATACGGCGGAAGGAAGTCGCCCTTCCTGCAGCCATTTGCGGCAGATATCATAACCAAAGTCGATTTCGAAATCGCCCGTAATCATTTCGAACGGCGCCAGGCTCTTTTCCTTAAGTGCCTGCAGAAAGCCGCTTCGGCGTTCCCTCGTACTGCGGAACATATCCTGCCCGCTTAAATGCGCAATGGAAGTATGGCCGAGATCGAGCAGGTGCTTCGTTGCGGTATAACCGCCTTTGTAGTTGTCTATGGTGACGGAAAAAGCGTCATTATCCGGCTTCTGGTTGTCAATCAGAACATACGGGATATTGCGCCGTTTCAATTCCACGATATAGTTGTCTTCTTCCATTGGAGAGAGCAGAATCAGTCCGTCCACGCGGTCTTCCTGAATCAGATAATGGGCTTCGTCAGAGCCTATGCCCGTAGAGACCGAAATGGCCAGGAAATAACCGTGAAGTGCCAGCACTTCATTCAACTCCTTGACCACAGCGTCGAAGAAGGAGTCCTGAAGGGTGGTCACGATCAAACCGACAATCCCTGTCTTACCGCGGGCTAAACTCCGAGCGGCAGCATTAGGACGGTAATCAAGCTCCTTGATGGCTTCCAGAACCTTTTGTCTGTTTTTCTCTCGAACAGATTCGGCGCCGTTTAAGACACGTGAAACCGTTACAACGGACAGGCCTGATTTTTTTGCTACGTCAAATATACTAACCTTCATTGTTTATACTCCTTGCGGCGGATTTTCCGTACGTTTACATTGGCTTAACACTAGTATACATGGACGGAGGCCTGGCCGCGAAGCTAAATTAACAGATGCACCGCCCCTTTCGGGGCGGTACCATAGTCTGCATTAACGTTTGATAATTTCCATGACTTTTTTCTGAATCGTTGGCATCACTTCTTCAACGGTTTTGTGTCCGGTATCGATCGGCTGCATTTCGTTGATGAACATGTCATTGATTTGCGAGTAGTTGGTGATCAAGTGATTATAGGATTCAAAGCCGTATTTCACAGCGCCTTCATAAACCTTTTTCACATCTTCCGGATCGATGCCCTCAAAATGCTTGTAATAAGCTTCAGCTGCCTTCGTATTGACAGGTGGATTGCCGCCGCTCAGGTCAATGGATTTTTCCTGAACTTCTTCGCTGACCAGATATTTGATCCATTCAAAAGCTTCCTTCGGATGCTTGGAACCTTTCAGAATAAAGAGTGGATCGACGAACAGCACGCTGCGGATCTTGTCGTTGCCGCCAGCAGGAACTGCAGCCACGCCGACCTCGAACGGAAAGTCATTGGAGCCTGCAAGGCTCCAGGAGCCGCTGACGGTCATGCCAACCTTGCCGGTTACGAACGCATCGCCATTTTGCCCGGCTACGCTCTTACTCCATTCCGTCGTCGGGGAAACCTTATCCTTCAAAATCAGGTCAAATAGTTTGTTGTAGGTTGCCATCACTTCAGGAGAATCAAAATGAGTCTCCGAAGGCACGCCGCCGTTGGTCCAGGTATCCTGGGAGTAAGGCTCAACGCCGAAATACAGCGGGCGCATATCGCGTTCGGACCATGTGAAGTCGACGCCATACTGTGTTTTAGCGATATCGTCGGATACATGCGTCATTTTCTTGGCTTCTTCAACCATTTTGTCAAACGTCCAGCTCTTGTCCTCGTAATCGCTTGGAGGATAAGGAACATTGGCAGCATCGAACATATCTTTGTTATAGAGCATGAGGGTCACATACATATTGACCGGAATCCCGTATACATGGTCTTTGATGGTATAGATGTCCATGAGGTCTTCCGGGATGCTGTAATCGGATGCCTTAAAGCCGTCTTCCTTTATAATGTCGTTCATGTCAAGCAGCATATCTTTGTTGAAATATTCCGCAAAGCCGCCGTAGCCATAGTGGCTTGTCACGTCAGGCGATTTACCGCCAGCGATCAGCGTTTGCAGTTTGCTATCAAACTGCTCGTAAGGAGCCTTTTCTATTCGGACCTTGATGTTAGGGTGTTTGGCTTCAAAGTCCGGAACCAGCTTCTCAATAAAAGTCCGGTCTTCCGAATCCATCGTGTAATGCGTAATGGTTACTTGCTCGCCTGAAGAACCGCCGCTGTCGCCTTTGCCTTCGGGAGCCACTTCTCCCGCTGATTTGCCGCCGGTGCAGCCGGACAATGCCAATACGACGAGCATGCTGAACGCAAGCAGAAGTGCATAGGTCTTTTTAATCCTTCTTTTTTTCATGAACTACAGTCCCCCATATACTCAAGTTTGTTTGCCGCCGCTGCGGCAGGGTCTTCACTTGATGCCTGTAAGTACAATTCCTTCAACAAATCGTTTCTGGGCTATCGCAAATAAGGTGACAATCGGCAGCATGGCGAGCACGGAGGCAACCATAAGCAGATGCCACGGCGGAATGCGAAACCGTGACGAGGTGAAGGAAGACATACCGACCGGAAGCGTAAATTTATCCGATGAGCTTAGGTAGAGCACGGGTGTCAGCAGGTCGTTCCAGCTGTAAATGAAGGCAAAGATGGCAACGGTTGCAAGTGCTGGACCAGACAGAGGCAAGGCAATCCGCCACCACATCCGCAGCTCGCTGCAACCGTCCATGCGTCCGGCGTCAAACAACTCATCCGGCAGCGTGGAGAAGAACTGGCGCAGCAAAAAGATGTTGTATGCCGAGCCGAAAAATGCAGGTACGATCAGCGGTAAGAACGTATCGATCCAGTTCAGCTTGGAAAAAAGAATGAACTGCGGGATCATAATCGCTGGATAAGGAAGCATCATGGTGCTGAGCATCAACATGAACCACAGGTTGCTGCCCTTACCCCGGTATCTGGCAAAGCCGTAGGCTGCCAGCGCCGACGACAACAGAGTGCCGACCACGGTCAAAGTGCCGATAATGAGACTGTTCATGTACATTTGGCCGAAGTTTAGCGTTTCGAAAATTTCCTTGTAGTTGCTCCACTGCCAGGAATCTGGTAAAAAGGTTGGAGGAAACTTCAGGAGTTCCTTCTTCGATTTCAGCGAGGTCGAAACCATGAAAAACAAAGGCAGGAGCATGAGAAAGGTAGTAACCACTAAGGCAATAAAGCTGGCAATGCTTACGACATCGATTTTGCGCCGGCGTTTATTCGTAGAAGGTGAAGCCGAAGGACTGGCTGTCGGAATGGTTCTCATTTGCGTCCGCCTCCTTCATAGTGAACATAACGGTTCGAGAATTTCATAATTAGTGCCGTAAACAGCATGACAACGATCAGCAGAACCCACGCGAGAGCGGATGAGTATCCAGCCCGGTATTCTTTGAAGGCGCTGGTGTACAGGTTGTAAACATAGAACCATGTCGAGTAGTTAGGACCGCCCTGGGTCATGACGTACGCTTGCGTAAATACCTGGAAGGAGTCAATGACACCCATAATCAGCTGGAACAACAGCACCGGTGATATCATGGGGAGTGTCACATTCAGAAAAATCCGGAAGCGCCCCGCACCGTCAAGCTTGGCGGCTTCCACGAGACTTGCAGGCACGCTCATAAGTCCTGCGAGGAACAGAATCATGCCTGAACCTACTGTCCAGAAGGACATAATCATCAGAGCGTAAAGCGCATAATCCGGACTCATAAGCCAGGACGGGCCACTGATGCCGAACCAGGACAGAACGTAGTTGAACAGACCGATCGATGGATTGAAAATCCAGTACCACAGCAGTGACATCGCCACGCCGGATACCATGCTCGGAAAATACATGGCGGTCCGGAAAAATCCGCGGAACGGTATTTTCGTATTGAGCAGGAGCGCAAACCCGAGTGCCAGCAACAGTTGGATCGGTACGCTTATAAACGTATACCGCACCGTTACCACAACGGATTTCCAAAACAGATCATCTTGAAACATTTCGGTGTAGTTCGCCAGGCCGACATATTTCGGTGGGTGGATAATGTCATAGTCCGTGAAACTGTAATAAAGGGATGACAGAATCGGATACAAGGCAAACACCAGGAAACCGATAAGCCATGGAGCGATGAAGAGGTACAAGTATAACGTCTGCCGTCGGCTTTCGCGATGGGTCACGGAAACACCAACCTTTCTTTTTATTTTGAAAATTATAACGCTTTAACTTTCAATATAAAGTTCCCCCTGTTTTCAGGGTTTCATAGGATGATGTATGTATAAAAGTTAAAGTGCTTTAATTTTCATATCCGGTCTGATGACATTATCATAGAGGATGATTTCTCAATTATCAACTGTTTTTTTGGAAAAATGAAAGCGCTGCATTGATTGCCGCTGCTGAAACCATTTGACGGGAAGTCTGCCAAAGACTGATACAGAACGGTTTGTAGCCGATATCCAGACTCTGAAACATCATGAAATTTTTGGTTGGGAAAACACCTAAGCTGGAAGGTAATCGCCCCCCTTCCAAGATCAACTTGCACAGAGGGAGCAAGTTTTGCTCTACTCATCATTTGTCACGGATATACCTGCAAGAACAACAAAAAACCTTCAATGATCGAATGACGATCATTGGAAGGTTTTTTGTTTCCCGAAGACTACCACCCTGCAGTTATTTTACTTGCGAACAACCGTATAGCCCTTATCCTTAAGCAGCTTCACAATGCCATGCTCACCCAGATAATGAGCTGACCCTACCACAATGAAATACTCTTCGTTTTTGCCGTTTTTCAAATATCCGTCGATTTTGTCTGCCATGCCGATGTTGCGGTCGATCAGCATCGCTTTGTTATATTCCTCGTCACCCGACATGCTGTTTGTTAACTCGAGCAGCTGCTCGTCATTGCCTGTTTTCCACATTTCGGCCATCTGGTTCACGCTCTCGTCCAGTACGTCGAAGTTATCGAGGGCGGTATTGAGGTTTTTCTCCTGCAGCTCCTTGGAGAAGCCATCAAACATACCCAGCTGGGATTCGTAGGATTCCAGCTCCAGAATCGGAACTTTGCGTTCGATGGCCTTCTGGATGAAATACAGGTCGATCCCAGCTGATGCTTCGTACCCGGCTTTTACGGATTTCAGACTACTGATCGTGGTTTCGGCAACCCAAGGCTTGAATGCATCGAGTGCATTCGGCTGCATGCCACTTTGCTTCAGAATTCCACCAAGCTTAGCATAGGTCTCACTGGATACATGGTCCTTCAAGGTTGTCCCATCCTGATACATTCCCAGATCCATGATCAGTTTCTGCTGCTCTTCATCAGCCGCTTTGCTGATATCAATTTCGACACCGAGATAGTCGGCCTCGGCAAATGCTTCTTCAAATTCCGGACGTAACGGGTAGAAGCTATCATCCGCGATATGCATGGAGCCTACTAGGTACACTGTATTCCCGTTGCTCTCCACTTCCCACATGAAGCCGCGGCCGCCAGCTTGTGCGGTTTCTGTTTCCTTGGAAACCAGCAGAACGGCGCGAGTCTTCGCATCCCAGCTAACCTTATAACCCGCAGCATCCCCAACAACTCGAATTGGCGCATAGGTTACGCCATTGATTTGTTTCAGTTTACCTTTTAGGGTAATGGTTTTGCCATCCACGACGACATGGATCGTGTCATCTGCTGTACCCTTCAGTTTCACGTCCAGAGCCTGAAGCGTTGTTCTGAGCGGAACAAGCGTTGTGCCCTTATCTATAATCGGTGTGCCAAGCGAATAATGAACAACTTGGTTATCCACTTTTACTGCCGGCTGTTGTTGTGGAGCCGCCATGGCAGCCCCTGCGGAAGAGAGCAAACCAACCGAAATCGCGAGGGATAATAGCATTCTTTTCCAGTTTTTCATTTATGTAATCTCCTTTATTTTCGTGTGATCTTGAAAATTCATTTTATGATTAAAGATTTATGATGATTCGCCATACCGATGGTCGGTATGGCGCCCACTAGTCTTCCACTTTTTTCTCCAGCAGCCCACAACAATACAATTAGTGCTGCCTATGCTTACATCTTATAAGCCTTCATCGCTTTTCTAAGCTCCTTGAATGTAGGACGCTTGCCGTACATCAGGACACCGGTCCGATAGATTTTCGCAGCCAGCCAACCGAAAACGAGGATGGATACAATCAGGATCGCCAGCGAAAGCAGGATCTCCCAGAATGGGATACTGCCAAGGCCGATACGAACCAGAATCGTGGTCGGCGAGATGAACGGAATGTAGGTGGATACCTTCATCAGCATCGAATTCGGAGCGCTTAGGCTAAAGATGGCGATATAGAATGCCACCAGGGACAGCATCGTAATCGGCATGACCGCCTGCCCCAAATCCTCGGTACGGCTGACAATCGAACCGATAGCCGCGTAGAGCATCGCATACAAGAAATAGCCAAGGATGTAGAAGATTAAACCGAACACCAGCAGCATCGGGTCTATGGCTGTCAGGTCGAGATTCATGTCCTTCAATGTATCTATATTGTGCGGCAGTATCAAGTTCACAACAACTACAACTCCAAATGCCGCGATCTGGGACAGTCCCAGCAGGAACATGCCAATAACCTTACCAAACATTTGGCTCAGCGGAGATACGCTTGTAATCAAAATCTCCATAATGCGGGAGCTCTTCTCTGTTGTTACTTCCGAAGCGATCATGTTACCTGTCCCCATCAAAGTGAAGAAGAAGAGAATAATCAGTGCATACACAACAATGTAGTTAATAACCTCGGAAGCTCCTTCCTTCTCTCCGGAAGCTCCGTCAGCGTTACCTGTTTCTGTAGGATCGATACTCCGAGCGTCAATTTGAACCGGTTGATTCAGTTCATTAATCTGCGCATCGGACAAATCAAGTCCGTCTACAATGCTGCGTGTCTTTGCCACTTGCAGAACTGCTTGCAGATTGGATTGCAGTTCCGGGCTCATAGTCTCATCTTCAGAGCTGTAGACCACGGTCGGGAACGTATTGCCTTCTTGTGCTTCGAATTTCAGATAACCTTCGATTACGCCATCTTTAATATCCTTATTCAGAGCGGCTTCATCAGCCGTTTCGTATTTTACCAATTCATAGGAGGTTGTCGGCAGGTTACTCCAGGTAGTCTCCAGTTGTTCAGCGAGCGTCTGCTCCTGTCCGTATACCAGACCGATGCGGGTGGTTTCTTCGGATCCTGCCTTATCTCCCGTAAACATTTGGATCAGAAAAGGAAGATTGATCCCGATCGTAATAATGAGTGCAAAAATCAAGGTTGAAACGAGAAAGGACTTTGTTCTTATTTTATTCATGAACGTAAATCGGATAACGGTCCACATATTATTCATTGGATTCACCTACCGCCTTTATGAAGATTTGATTGAGTGTCGGCTCCTTCACTTCAAACCGATGGATCGTGCTTTGCGACATGGCTGTATTCAAAATGTTTTGTGCTGCATCAACCTGGCTGATCCGGATGGAGTAGCCATCTTCTGTTCGCTCCACAGCCGTTACGCCAGGCAGGGCTTCAAGACCCCGGACTTCACCGGACGTACCGAGCACCACTTCTTCACGAGGATACTTGGATTTGATATCCTTCAGATTCCCCTTCACTACCGTATTGGAGCGATGCAGAATGGTAATGTTCTTACACAACTCCTCAACATGTTCCATCCGGTGGGTGGAGAACAGAATGCTTGTGCCCTTGTCGCGGAGTTCTTTTACTGTTGATTTCAGAAGTTCGACGTTCACCGGATCCAGTCCGCTGAAGGCTTCGTCCAGAATCAGAATTTGCGGGTCATGAACAACCGCTGCGATAAAGCCCATTTTTTGCTGGTTACCCTTGGACAGTTCCTCAATCTTCTTATCGTAATAGTCCGGTACTTCAAACCGTTCCAGCCAATATTTCAAACTCTTATCCGCGTCTTTCGCGGACATGCCCCGCAGCTGTGCCAAGTAGGAAATCTGCTCACTGACTTTCACTTTCGGGTATAACCCGCGCTCCTCCGGCAAGTAACCCATAATGTGACGCAGTTCCTTGTTATACGGCTTTCCGTTATACAGAATTGTTCCGTCATCCGGGTAGATCAATCCAAGCACCATTCGCATGGTGGTTGTTTTGCCGGCGCCGTTCGCACCCAGCAGTCCGTAGATTTCACCTTCCTCAACCTGAAGCGAAATCCGGTTTACCGCCGTTTTGTCCGCATAAATCTTTACTACATTGTCTAATTGCAATCGTTGCATATCGTATAAACCCCTCTCTATCCTAGTTCTGCACGTTGGCAGGAATGTTTCCATCAATCCATAATCGAAGCACTTCATCCAGCTCCAGGGAACGGGTCTGAATAAACGGTATGCCTGCAGACTGCAGGATCTTCTCCACTTCCAAGCATTCCGTCGTTATAAAAGAAATCGTAGTCGCTGTCTCTTGTTTGAAACTCAGAATACCCGGCAGCTCCTCGACAATGGAGGCATCCTCTTGAATCCAGCACTCCTTCCAGTTATCCAGCAGCGAGTCCTTCTCCACCATGCCCAGCAGCTTCCCATGATGGATGAGAATGACGTAGTCCGCCAGACGACGAATTTCATCCACCACATGGGTTGAGAGCACGATTGTTGTGTCCATGGACTTCATCACTTTGTGCAGCTGATCGATCATCAGCTTCCAAGCGAAAGGATCAAGACCGGAAGAAGGTTCATCCAGCAGCAAGAACTTGGGCCTTGGCGCAAGTGCAGCGGCAATCTCAAATTTGCGTCGTTCCCCTTTGGACATCTTGCGAAGTTTTACGCCCCGCGGGACATCGAACCGGGATAACAGCTCATCGAAAAAATAACCGTCCCAAGTGTCATACCAGGATGCGCGAAAGCTGGCCGCTTCATCCACCGTCATATTCTGTTCCTCTACGCTCAGTTGTTCAGGTACGAAGCCCATTTGTTTACGGATGGAGACGGGAAGCTCTCCCCGATAAGACTCGCCGAACCAAGTAATCTCCCCTTCGTCCGGAAACACGGTCTGCATCATCATGTTCAGCAAGGTGCTTTTCCCCGAGCCATTAGGCCCCACCAGAGCAACAATATATCCTTGAGGGATCGATAATTGTATCGGACCGATGGTTTTCGTTTTCCGTCGTTTAATGACATTACGAAACTCAATAACATGCGGTTCCATGGAATGTTAGCGACCTCCTTTTGTGTCATATTTTTCGCGGACAACTTCCATGAACATCTCTTTCATCTCATCTTCATTGAATTGAACGGCAAGCCCTTTATCTACAGCAGTCCTTAATGCCTCTATAACCGCATCGCGTTTATATTGTTCTCGGGCCTGGTCGCCGACACCAGCAACAAAAGTTCCCGTACCTTGTCTCGTTCGCAGCAACCCTTCATTCTCAAGATCCTGATACACCCTGCGCACCGTAATAACGCTACACTTCAGATTCCCGGCAAATTCCCTAATGGATGGCAATAGCGTTCCCTCCTCGATTTGACCGCTAATAATGAGCGAGCGCAGCTGTGTTTCAATCTGGTGATATAAAGGCTCTGCGCTATTTTCATTGATCTGTATCAGAAGTCGCACCTTTTACCACCTCGCTTTTCTAAGAACATAAACCCGTGCCATCGCATGCCATACGGATTCATCTTCATATTCTTCATGATAAATCCCGGGTCTGCTGCCGAATGCAGGTTAATTTGCTCATAAGCAGCATAGATGCCAATCCCACAATCAGGGAGCCCCACATCACCGGGGATAACAGCCCCCATTTGATGGAGGCGTCCGCTACGAATTCGAAGATGCTGTAGCCCAGCAAGCTTAGTACGGCGACCGATCCGGCAATGAGCGGATTCAGAAGAACGGTGTTCCTGAGATACACCTTGCCGCTGCACATGTTTTCCCAGTAAATAAAAGGCCCCGTTAATAAAAATCCGACACCGACCCACGTCAGCATAAAGGCGATATATTCGGGAATAGCCATCGCACTTCTTAGGTGATTCCCCATTGCGTAGATGAATCCATAAAACACGATGCTGTTGATGGCAAAAGCGATCAGGCTATTTATGATCCGACTAACAAAAATCGCGGAAGCCGGCACCGGTATGCTCCGGTAAAAGTACAGCATTCGGGTGTATGAATCCTCGTTCAAATATTTGAAGGACCTTCTGTTAAATACAAAACCTACAAAAGGAGCAAAAAGCACCATGATAAAATCGACAAATGGGTTGTTGTATTCCTCTAGATGCTCAAACTGAACGTTTATGACGTAACTCGTAGAAAGCCCCATGTACAGCATGAACAGTATCGTCCATATGAGTTGGAACTTATCGCTTGCGAAGTCTTTCTTCACGATCTTCATCGCATTATGGAAAACCTGTTGCAATGCGTCTCATCCTTTCATTCCTTCATATATTCATTTCGTTTTATCATCGCAGTCTAAGTTTCACTGTGCTTAGTGTGATTACTGTGCTCACTGTGTATATCTTTATACACAGTATATAGTGTGTATATAAACAGTGTCAATAGAAGTTGTAAAAAAACACCTGGCAGAGGTTTCCTGCCGGGTGTCACTCTCCCCTGCTGCGGCTCATTCAAGAAGCTTCCCTGCACGAGGGGAGTGTAGCCATGGAGGAGACCTGGCGTTCGCCTTTGAAACCGGAAAACATCCATTTCATCTCATCCCAGTTTCCTGGTTGGGGGCAGCGACCAGAACGGATACTCTCCCCCACCTCTGCCCACACACTCTAAACAGCCGTCAGAGCTACCTTCGGGTGTTCACCCGGACGCTGCGGCTCACTCAAGGGCTTCCCTGCTCAAGGGGAGTGTATCCGTGGTGGAGACCTGGCGTTCGCCTTTGAAACCGGGAAACAACCACCTCATCTATTCCCAAGTTTCCTGGTTGAGGGCAGCGACCGGAACGGATACACTCCCCACCACTGCCCACACACTCTAAACAGCCGTCAGAGCTACCTTCGGGTGTTCACCCGGACGCTGCGGTTCACTCAAGAGCTTCCCTGCTCAAGGGGAGTGTAGCCGTGGAGGAGACCTGACGATCGCCTTTGAAACCGGGAAACAACCACCTCATCTATTCCCAAGTTTCCTGGTTGAGGGCAGCGACCGGAACGGGTACACTCCCCACCACTGCCCTCACCGTCCTTGAATAAGCCGCCCTTCCAATTAAAAAACACCCGCCAGATTCCTCTGACGGGTGTTCTCCCTCGTTTACATTCCAAATATCACTTTCCATACAGGCTGAGTATGCCCGCCCGGATATAACAGGTACAGCAAGGTATACACGGCTACGCCGGTAATGGCGGTAAAGAACCAGATGATCGACGTAACTCTGCCCCACTTTCGGTGCTTGGAATACTTCTCCTTAAAGCCGAGGGTCAATGTCGTGATCCCAAAGACCGCTGCTACGGTAGCCAGTACAATGTGGAAGACCAGGAATACCTGATAATACGGCTTTAGATCATCGGGACCACCCCATGACGTGTTGCCGATGAATACGGTGCGCGAGGAATAGATGATAAAGAAGATGACAGCCGCGACGGCCGCCCAGATCATCACTTTCTTGTGGGCTTCGCGCTTCCCTTTAATAATAAGACCCCAGCCAATCGCTACCAGCACGGCGCTGATGACAATAAACGTTGTACTGACCGTGGGAAATATAAAAAACCAATCCATATGGATCCCCCTTCAATAATCCTGTTACGCCTGATTGAGCTTGCCGGGAGGAATCTCGCCAGGCAAAGGATCGTCTTCCTGATTTTCTCGTTTGTACCAATGAAAGAACACATAGGCCAGCATCGAAGCAAAAATAATCTCTTGGAAAAACTTCATGATGATCCCGCCCACTCGCTGGTCAATCGCAGGCTCCAGATAACCGAAGAACTCAGGTCCGCCGAATTGACTAAGCAACGCCGAGGTATCGCCAGCTACGCAGTACCCCATCGCCTTTGCCCATACCACCGGATCGCTATAAGTTGCGTACATCGGCTCGCTCGAGAAAATAATGAGCGCACATGCCGGTGTCAGCAAGACCATATTGAGAAAGATATACCCCATTTTCAAAAGCCCTGAGGACTTGTCCTTCTCCGGGATCGGGTTAATAATGGCCCACCACATCAGCAGTGAAGCGATGAATAGGATCAGATAATACAGACGGTGCACCCAGAAATTCAACATAACAAAATCATGGATAACTGGGACATGGTAAAAAGAAAACAAACCGTTAAACAGAACCGCGGCCACAATCGGACGCGCAAGGAAACCGAGCTTCTTAAACGGATTAACCTTATCGAAGGCACGCCACATCCAAACAGGAATACCCAGAATCAAGAGTGGCACCGCCATTAAATAGGACATTGCCATACTGACCATATGGAACGAGAACATCGTATGCCCCAGCAGATCAATGGGGCCACCCTGTGCAAGATAGAACGAAAGCATACCACCTACAAACAGTGTTTTCCTTCCAGCGGAAACCGGAGCACTCCCTTCGAATCGATTGCTCAGCGGCCCGGTCAACAGGAAGTAACCTGCTGTTACGAGCAGCATAAATGCCAGGAACAAGGGACTCCATATATCTGCAAAACTAAAATATTCTAAGCCTAGCATACAAAAACCTCCCCATAACGGGTTAAATTCTGTCCAAATTGTGACACCTACCTACGATTTAAAAAAAGAGGGGGCTGAAAGTAGCCCACCTCTTTTTCATTCTACCACCAAACCCAGAACAGTGCCATGACAATAGCGGTACTAGCTACGAAGAAGCCGCCAATCATAAACAGGATTGGCATTAGATGCCCTTTGTCCTTCAAGTGCATCCAGTAACCCATTTGTACGAACACCTGCAACACAGCCATAACCAGCAAAATGATGATCGTAAATGCCGTGTTGATGCCACCGGCTGCGACAGCCGCAAAAGCAATCGCAGTCAGGACAATGGAGAAAATAAAGACAACAATGTGTTTCTCAGGGCCTTCCACACGATGGCGGTGTTTAACTGTAGGCCCCTCATTAGATTGTTGATTCGCAGTCATTCCTTAGCCCACCTTTCCAAGAAGGTATACGACCGAGAAGATGAACACCCATACAACGTCGATAAAGTGCCAGTACATGGCAGAAACATATACCTTAGGTGCTGTAACCACGGTTAACCCTTTTCTGTACAGTTGAGCGATCAACAGGCTGATCCACACAACCCCGAAAGCAACATGGGCACCGTGGAAGCCAACCAGCGTATAGAATGCAGACGAGAATGCACTCGTCTTCATGTTAAACGATTCATGCACAACATATTCATAGAACTCATAAATCTCAAGGCCAAGGAACCCAAGACCCAGAACAACGGTTACGATCAGCCACAACTTCAGCTTCTCGATATTGTGACGGTGAAGCGCCTGAATGGCGAACACACTGGTCAAGGAACTGACAAGCAATATCAGCGTTGCTGCTGCCGTAATTGGCAGAGAGAACAGCTCGGCTGCGGTTGGGCCTTCGTTGTTCTGGCCGCGAAGCGCCAGGAACGTTGCAAACAACGTACCGAAGAGCACGGCCTCTCCACCGAGGAAGAGCCAGAAACCAAGAACCTTATTACGGCCTTCGAGTGTTGCCTTCTCCGGCTCGTGAGGAAGTTCGCCGTTTACATGTTCAGCGTGACTCATGCTTTCCCCTCCCCTTCCAGTTCTTCAACTTCGATGTGATATCCATGATCATCGTACAGGGAACGAGCGATCATAGCCGCGAACGTAATCAGAAGACCAACAATCAGAACAATATATTTATTGAAGATTAAGCTCATGAACGAATTCGAGAAGTCCTCCGTGCTAAACATGAAACCAAGACCCGCGATAAACAGACCCAGTGACATTACAAACGGTAGAATACTTGGCGAAGGCATGTGAATCGGACCAACCGGTTCGGATGGTGTCATCTCTTTATTGCCTGCCATCTTCTCTTTCCAATAAGCGTCAATGCCGCGAACAAGCGGAATTTGCTTGAAGTTGTACTCTGGCGGTGGAGAAGGAATACTCCACTCGAGCGTACGGCCATCTTCCCATGGATCGTTCGGAGCACCAACCGGTTTTCTCGAAGTGGCAACAACGTTTGCCAGGAAAGCCAAAACGCCGATACCCATCAAGATTGCGCCGATGGTACTTATAAAGTTAAGTTCGTCAAAATTCTGGTTCGGCAAGTATGAGACAATCCGCCGCTGCATACCTAGCAGTCCAAGGAAATGCTGTACGAAGAATGTCAAATGGAAGCCGATTGCGAACAACCAGAACGTCCATTTGCCAAGCGTTTCGTTCAGTACGCGACCGAACATTTTTGGCCACCAGTAGTGGAGTCCGGCAAACAAACCGAATACCAGACCACCAACGATAACGTAGTGGAAGTGAGCTACAACGAAATACGTATCATGGTACTGGAAGTCTGCAGGAGCAGATGCCAGCATGACGCCGGTAACCCCACCCATAACGAACGTCGGTACGAAACCGATCGCGAACAGGTTTGCACTGGTAAAGCGGATTTGACCGCCCCACATCGTAAACAGCCAGTTAAAGATTTTGATACCGGTAGGAACGGCGATCAGCATCGTTGCGATGGAGAAGAGCGCATTCGCTACAGGTCCAAGACCTGTCGTAAACATATGGTGAGCCCAAACCATGAAGCCCAAGAAGGCGATCAGGATGGTTGCAAATACCATGGAGCTGTATCCGAACAAACGTTTACGGGAGAATGTCGGAATAACTTCTGAGATAATACCGAATGCCGGCAAAATCAGAATGTAAACTTCAGGGTGACCGAAGATCCAGAAAATATGTTGCCACAACACGGGGCTACCGCCAGCCGCAACATCAAAGAAATTGGCACCAAGCAAACGGTCAAAGCTGAGCAATACGAGACCTACCGTAACTGCAGGGAATGCGAACAGGATCATGGCCGATGTAATGAAAGCCGTCCATGTAAACATTGGCATTCTCATGAATGACATTCCAGGTGCACGCATCGTTATGATGGTAGCCAGGAAGTTGATACCACCGATCAACGTACCCAGACCTGCAATCTGAAGACCTATCGTATAGAAGTCTACACCATGTGTAGATGAATAGTCCGTTGTGGATAGCGGCGTATAGGATGTCCAGCCCGCATCAGGGGCTCCGCCCATAATCCAGCTAAGGTTAAGCAAAATTCCACCGAACAAAAATGTCCAGAATCCGAGCGAGTTCAAAAATGGAAACGCGACGTCACGTGCACCGATCTGAAGCGGAATGACCGCATTCATCACGGCAAAGATAACTGGCATTACGCCAAGGAAGATCATTGTCGTTCCGTGCATGGTAATCAATTCGTTAAATACCTGAGCTGATACTAGATCGTTCATCGGCTTGATCAGCTGCAAGCGAATCAGAATCGCTTCAATACCGCCAATCCCGAAGAATAAGCCGCCCGCTATCAGGTATAATATACCGATTTTCTTGTGGTCAACGGTTGTAAGCCAATCCATTAACCCCGTGTAGCGTTTGACGCTATGGCTTTGAGCATGAGCGTGAGCCAAGGTTTGTACCCCCTTTTAAAGTTCTTGCTGCTGTATTAATTATCCAACTTATAATTGGCCAAGTAATCGGCGATCTGCACGATTTCTTCATCACTGAAGCCGAGATCCTTCGGATTAGGCATCGTGTTGCCAGGTTTTACAGCCTGAGGCTCCATCAGCCATTCCACCAGGTTGTCTTTCGTCGGCTTTGTGCCTGGTTTGCCGCTTATGTCGTTCAGCAAGATACTCGCAATCGTCTCACGTGATCCGATGCCGGTCAGGTTAGGACCCATCGCTCCGCCTTGGTCGCCCACAGCGTGGCAAGAAAGGCAGTTGGTCTTGAATTTCTCGGCGAGTGCCGCATCCGCAGGAAGCACTGCAGGTTCTTTAAATGCCGCAACCCATTTGTCAAATGCCGCATCGTCAACCGCTTTCACCCGGAATTCCATGAAGCCGTGAGAAGGACCGCACAACTCTGCGCATTTACCAATGTATGTATCCGCTTTGTCAGCAACCAGAGTCATGTAGTTAACGCTGCCTTCTGTGTTTGTATCCATCTTACCGCCGAGCGATGGTACCCAGAAGGAGTGAAGCACATCATTCGTTTTTAATTGGAACGCAATTTTCTTGCCTACAGGAATAACCAGCTCTTGAGCGGTTCTTACGCCGTAGTCTGGATAATTGAACTCCCACCAGAACTGATGAGAAGTAACTTCCACCTTAACTGCTTCTGGATTGTTCCAGTCGTTCTCTCCGTAAGCAAATACCTTTTGAATAGTAGGAACTGCAAGCACGAGAACCAAGAGCAGCGGAATCGCCGTCCAAATAATCTCCAGCTTATGGTTACCTTCTACTTGCTCAGGAATTTCATCTTGTCCCTTTTTTCTACGGAATTTAACAAGCACGTATGCGGCAATTCCAAATACCACAACCATTACGACGGTCATAATCGAAATGGAGAGCTTAATTAAATCCAGTTGACCTTGTGCTACCGGACCTTGTGGTCTTAAGACCGACAAATCCTCTCGGCCGCAGCCGGATAACACCAAAGCAAACATGGCCATCAAAGGAAGAAGACGCTTTACAGCCTGCCACCGTTTCATCATTGATCTACCCCACTTTTCCGATTTTCGTAGACTACCATCCGGCGCAAACAGCGGTAATCTACCTGCACAATCACGGATGAAGTAATCCTGTCAATTAAAGCAATCACTTATTAAATATAAGTTCATGGGTTGCTTTTGTCAATCATTCACAGGGAGTTCACAAATTGTTCGAAAAGTCGTCAAAGTCGCGCCGTTACTGATTTTGCAATCGCTTTCAAGCGGTATCTCCCACTCGACGACCTATCATTCGACATCCTCTGCAACCCGTCAGCGACAGCCTTCATAGCTATATATACAGTCATTTCCGCCATTTTGAATCTGTTTGCAGCCACTCCCCGTTCATCTGAGCCCCCATGATAAAGGAGGCGTTCTCCGCAAGCCTAGGCAACATCGCGAAGAATGCGAAGAATACCTTCTATTATTATGGTATATTTTTCGTGATCTTAATCCGTCAGAATAACAGCACCTTCACGAGTAACCGCAATGGTATGCTCATACTGTACGCCTACCGATCCATCCGCACTGGATATGGTCCAGCCGTCATCCCCCCAGAACACGGCACCCGAAGGTCCCAGGGTGAACACCGGCTCGATGGTTATCACCATTCCTTGTTTGAGTTTGAGTCCCCTTCCCGGAATTCCATAGTTCAGCACATCGGGCGGTTCGTGAATGGCCCGGCCGATGCCATGACCGACTAGCGATTTTACAATCCCGTAGCCTTCCCTTTCGGCAACCTGCTCGATCGCATAGCCCACATCACCCAAGGTTGCCCCATGCCGTACCGCCTCGATCCCTTTAAACAACGCTTCATGCGTATGTTTCATCAGCTGCTTTACTTCTGGGGAAACCGTATCTACCGCATAGGTCCAGCCGGAGTCCGCCAGCCATCCGTTCTTGTTCACCACCATATCTATGGTCACGACATCCCCCGCTTTCAGCTGCCTCTGGTCGGGAAATCCGTGACACACCACATCATTTACTGATGCACAAGTGGCGTATGGAAATCCTTTATAGCCCTTTTGCTCGGGAAAGGCTCCGTTCTTCTCCAGAAACTTCTCGACCCTGGCATCGATCTCGCTCGTTGTGATCCCCGGTTTAATAACTTTCGCTATTTCACGATGACACGCAGCCAATATACGTCCCGCCTCGCGGATATGTCCGATCTCTTCCTTCCGTCTCAGCTGTATCCTCACATCTGTCCACTCCCTTATATCCTAATCGGATCGATTGCTAACAATATATGTGGGGACAATTGCAAAATACCCCTAGAAAATGGACTTTCCGAGGAAGTATGAGCCTGTTGACTAAAAACGGAGGCTGAAAACGCAAAAAAACCGCTTTCGGGACATTGGTCCCAAAAACGGTTTAACCATAGAATCTAAATGGTTCATGTCATTAGTCATTAACAAGGTGAAGATGCGATGCATGTTGGTGATATTTCTATAGACCAGGTGCTATTACAGGTTACGAAACGGAGGAATTCAGCTTGCCAAGTTCATGCTCAACAACAAGAGTAAGCTCTTCTTCATAGCCTCCCATAATATGGTACTTCCGGACATACTCCTTTACAAATTTTTTCGGATCTTTAGGCCGGAAAATTCGTGTCATTTCCCGCAGACTTTCCTTAACCTCATTGTGACCTTTCGTTGCCATGATGGATCCCTCCCAAAACGTGTGGAATAAAATTACTCCGTTTAAAGAGAATGCCGAAAAGATCTACCTCATTAAGTTGAAGCCATATTGCAGTTCTTACGGTGATGATTAGGTTGATATTCAGCAACTTACCAATGCACCTGACACTATACATACCCTAACAGCATGCAACTGAATCATTAATATATTATATCATATTCTTCTGTTTGTTTCATCTTTCCCAAAAAATGTTTTTATGTCCTATGTTTTTTCATCAGGTCATTCTTTGTGCCCGGAATTGGTTAAGATACATTCAATCGAATCTCCCGCCAACTCTAGAAATCAGTGAATATCACAAATTGATACTCAGAATAACATATGTAAGATACAAGGAGGCTTTTAAATATGATGTCGAATACCCAGTCTTTTCTCCACTCCTCTGTTGACATAAGCTCGCCTATTCCTGTCGCGGAGCCTGAAGACGCAGGCCTTCAGCGCGATGTGCTCGATCAGGTCGATCAGATTATTCAGAAACAATACCCGAAAATGCGCAGCTTTCTTCTGCTCCATGCCGGCAAACTCATCTACGAACGCTATTACAACGGTCATGGCATGACCTCGCTGAATGATCTCAGGTCCGCTACCAAGAGTTTCACGTCGGTATTATGCGGCATCGCCCACTCACGCGGCGAATTACCTGACCTGAATTCCTCAGTAATTGACATCTTCCAGCGATATGTTCCCGAACGAGCCCATCCCCTATTGCAAAAGGTTTCCCTTCATCATCTGCTGACGATGACCTCAGGCTTTGCGTGGCAAACCGGTAAAAAGCTCGGGGAACCGCTCATTCACCGGTTCCACCGCAACCGAAAATGGACGAGCTTCGCGCTATCCCTCCCTGTCATTGAACAGGAAATGGGCCTCTTTCAATATCGGAGCATTGATTCCCATCTGCTCTCCGTTGCCATTAGCGAGGCTACAGGAATGGATGCTTACGCCTATGCCAGACAACATGTGTTCGAGCCGCTCGGCATTCGTCATACCGCCTGGTCCCCAAGCCCCGAGGGCCACAGTATGGGTCACATTGGCCTCTATCTTACCTCACGCGACATGGCCAAATTCGGTCTTTGCTGCCTCAATGGGGGACGTTGGCAAGGTACAACACTCATCCCGGAATCATGGCTTAAGCAAGCACTCGCTCCGCAGGTTGAGGGCTATCCCGCGTTTGGCGATTACGGATTCCAGTGGTGGACCGGAGTTCAGAACGGGACTCCCTTTGCACTCGCACACGGCCATGGAGGACAGCAAATCTACCTTTTCCCCCAATTGGGTACAGTCGCCGTATTTACGGCCGACAGCAAGGTCAGCCGCTGGAAGAACCCGCGGTTTCTGCTGGAGCGCTATATTCTCGATGCTCTAAAATCAATATCCGCAACGTCTTCGCCAAATAGCTGACAGATCGCCAGCGTCGGACTCTGTGCAAGAAGCACTCGATTCGTTGTCACGCCTATAACCTGACCTTTCATGCAAATTTCAGCGGATAGTACCTCCTCTTTCTGGTTACTTTATGCGATATGAATCATTTCTAAAATCAAGCCTGAGAGGAGCATGCGACATGTCCGGTAAAGACAAGGATCTCCACCCTATTTCACGAGAAGAGGTTGAAGTAGACGGAACCTACACGAATGAATGGGGACGGGAGGAATATTTGAAACGCGGCGAGGAATTTCCGTTCGATCCCCAGAAGGGCTCCACGGAGTGGCGACTGGCGGAGTATGATTTTGAAAACCACCATCGAGGCATGACAGATGAGCGACTGGTTCCGAAGGAAAAAGGTCCTGATAAACAGGTGAATGCCGAATCTCCGCTGCGGCATGATGTGGAAGTAGATTAAAACCCTTGCATATCGGCAGTGAAGAGATGATTCATCAGACCTGCTTATAAAAGGGTGATATGACATGCGAAAATCGAAGCGTCTTCTGCTATGGCTGATCCCGATCGCCATCGTAGGAGCCATATGGCTTGCAGCTTCTATCGTGGAGCCGGAATACGCCTATATACCACCGGCACATAAGCTTGAGAATACCACGCAGCTCCAAGCCCAGCAAACGGGTTTCATTCGTCAGTATGATATCTGGGGCAAGACGCTTACGGTTCCCGGTACCGCTTTGAAGGATCAGGACCCCAGATTAACAGCCGCCCATGGCGCCGTTGAGGTGACGAAAGAGCTGCTTGCCTTAGGGCGCCGTACACTGTATGAGGAGTCCTTTGGCAATGAGGTGTTTTTAACGGATATCTTGGGGATCGTCGATGGTCCGATGAAGCTGAAAAACGTGGCAAAAGCTATCGCCGAGTTAAAGGGACGCGGAACAACCAATCTACGCGTTGAACTCGATCAGGATGTTACAATCGGCGACAAATCCTTCCGTAAGGGAGATAAGATTGATACCGGCTTTGACGTAGCCAAAGGCGCCTATTCCCCCATTGGCGTTACGGTTAAATATGCCGAAGGCAAAGCCCACATCGGCGTTAGCTGCATGGCCTGCCATGCGACCGTAAACCGGGAAACGGGAATGGTTGTGGAAGGTGCGCCCAATTCCGATCTAAACCTCGGTTTAATGCTGGCACTGGCTCCAAATAGCGCGGCGTATTTTACCCATACTGACATTACGAGTCTGGTGGATTATGTTAAGAATGAGCAGCGTACGGTTGTAAACTCTAAAGGAAAAACCGAAGCGCTGCCCGATCCCACCCTACTAGAGAAAGCCGTTGACGAAAATCTGATCAAATGGATGCCCGGCACTTTCGATACAACCGTGGATCTGGTGAGCGACGTGACCCAAATTCCCGATATGTTTACGAAGGGCGATCATCCCTACAGTTGGAGCGGCTTCGCTACTATGGGTCCCTTCAAGGGACTTAGTACCTTCAGCAACAATGTTCACGCCCAGAATACGGACACCCTGAGTCAAACTGAGGTTAGCGAACCGTTATGGGGGATCGATAAAGAGATTTATGTGGGCACCATTCTGCAAAATGCAGCCCATCGCAAATTTCGCTATGATCCGAGCAGCGGGCTGAAGCCAACCGAATTCTTTAACCGGCTGGATCCCAATCCTGGAACCCCCGGCGTGAATGAGGTTATTAAGATTCCGAATTTCCCGAAGGTTTCAGCCATCGCACCGAACGGGCTGTACGTCAGCTCTCCGGGATTCAAGGCTGGGGAGCAGGTTAATGCCATGTCCGCCTATCAGAATACCATCCGTCCGCCTGAAACGGATCCCAAGGAAATCTCGGATGCCAAAACGATCAACCTCGGAGCGGAAGTCTTCAAAAAAGCACAATGCATCACTTGCCATGCTGGCGACTTCTTTACGAATAATCGCGTTATGCGCGCGACCGAAATTGGTACCGAGCCTGCTAGGGCCAAGGCTTTCCATCGTACGCAGAACGTTTTTGGCGAAGCAGAGTTCTATCCACCCGACACGCCTGTGCCGATCCCTCCGGATGCCAAGGTAACCAAAATCCCGCTGGATGATATCGCCCCCGAGCAGATCGAGTTGGGCTTCGGCCATAAACAGTTGGGCGGCGGTTATAAGGTCAAAGGGTTGATCGGTCTTCGCTGGTCCGCACCGTATTTGCACGACGGCGGCGTAGCGGTTGGGCCTGAGCTGACACAAACCGGCGTCTCGCAGACGCTTATGAAAGGGATCCACGCGGACCCATACAACAGCCTAAAAGCCCTGATTGACCGCAAGCTGAGACTGCAGGTCATCGAGGCGAACCGCAAGGATTCAAGGCTGAGAGACACCCATGTCACTGGTCAGGGGCATGAGTATTGGGTGGACGAAAGCAGCGGTTTCACGCAAGAGCAGCAGGATGCTCTCGTGAAGTATCTGCTGCAATTAAAAATGAAATAAGTTCGGGATTTAACCATCATACTTTGTCCCATCGGCTCATAAGGTAAGGTATAAAGCTTGCCCTACCCCAGTACCGGTCTAAGACAAGGAGTTGATGAGATGTCCCCTTTCAAATCGTCCACAGGACTTCCCGAGAATCTGGCGGCTACGCTGTGCTATCTATTTCCGATGGTCGGAGGAATTCTGTTTCTATCATTAGAAAAAAGAAGCCGCTACGTCATATTCCATGCTCTGCAGTCCTTGCTGGCCTTCGGCATCCTGGCCGTCGCTCACCTGCTGTCGAGCGCGGTGCCCATCATCGGCCTACTGGCCTCCGCCCTCCTGGCGCTGGTCGGCGTCTTGATGTGGCTGGTGCTTATGGCCAACGCCATTCAGGGAAAATGGTTCAAGCTGCCCTGGATCGGCAATATTGCAGAGAAACAAATGCAGCGAGTCTAAAGATTTTGTACCTCACGTAAAAACGGCTACCTTCACTCTATGAAGGTAGCCGTTTTGTTTGTGTTCGAACTAACAGGACCGGACAAAAAAAGCAGCCGGAGTTCATCCGGCTGCTTTGAAAGACATTTGTTATGCAGCGTGTCCTTCTGCTGAATCACCTTGCTCTGTGGAAGTGGGCTTGGTATTTCTCAAACCATTGAAGATCAGGTTTAGCACAATCGCTGTCAAGCTGCCCGCCACAATGCCGTTATCGGCAAGAATACGCAGGTTGTCAGGCAGACTCGCGAACAGACCCGGTACGGTTGTCACACCAAGGCCCATGCCGACGGAACATGCAATAATAAACAGGTTCTCGTGTCGGTTAAGGTCTACTTGATCCCCTAACATCCGAATACCGGAAGATACAACCATGCCGAACAGGGCTACCATGGCTCCACCCAGAACGGATGTTGGTACAAGCTGTGTCATGGCGGCAATCTTCGGAACAAATCCGATCAAGACCAGCAAGCCGCCTGCCACAACGATCACGTCACGCGTCTTCACACGGCTCATCTGAATCAGACCCACGTTTTGAGAGTATGTGGTATAAGGGAACGAATTGAAAATACCGCCTACCACAATCGCAAGACCCTCCGCACGGTAACCACGGGACAAATCCTTGGAGGTAATGTCACGATCCACGATTTTGCCAAGCGCCATAAATACGCCTGTCGATTCGGCAACACTGACAATCGCTACCAGAATCATTGTCATGATCGGAACGATCTTAAACTCCGGCGTACCAAAAAAGAAAGGCTGCGGAGCACGGAACCAGCCGGCTTCGCGCAGCGGGGTTAAATCCACTCCACCGTAGAATGCCGCTACCAAGGTGCCTAGAATAAGACCTAGAAGTACCGATATCGAACGCAAGAAACCTTTGGCAAACCGATTCATGATGATGATGAAGGCAAGAACGCCGAAGCCAAGGGAAATGTTGAGCGCACTGCCAAAATCCTCGCTGCCTTGACCGCCGCCAAGGTCATTCAAAGCTACGGGAATCAGCGTCAACCCGATAATTGTAACAACCGAGCCTGTCACGACAGGCGGGAATACCTTAATCAGCTTACCGAATAAACCGGAGAACAGAATGACAAATAAACCGGAAGCGATAATCGCTCCATAAATTGCCGACATCCCGTGCTTCTGCCCGATAATGATCATCGGACCTACAGCCTGGAATGCGCAGCCGAGCATGACCGGAAGACCGATACCGAAGTACTTGTTGCCGAATACCTGCAGCAAGGTTGCAACCCCGCAAGCAAGCAGGTCGATGGCGATGAGATACGTCAGCTGCTCCGTCGTTAAGCCGAGCTGCCCGCCAACGATAAGCGGTACGATGATAGCCCCTGCGTACATTGCCAATACATGCTGTAAACCCAGTGAAAAGGTTTTGCCCGGACTCCGATTTTTATCAAAAATCGGTTCTTGCACCGCTTGTTTCTGTTGTTCCATGGCTCCTTGATTCCCCCCAATTAAATTGTCAGCTTTCGGTCTATGCGAATGTCACTACCCCATCTTCAAGTGATGCAATCCGTACGAGCGATTCTACCCGGTAGCCCGCTTCGGCTAACAAGCGTCCTCCTGGTTGAAATGCCTTTTCAATGACGATCCCGATGCCTACCACCTCGGCGCCCGCCTGCTCTACGATTCGAGCAAGCCCGAATGCCGCCTCGCCGTTAGCAAGGAAGTCATCCACGATCAGCACTTTATCGCCGGGTTTGATGAATTTCTTCGCGACCGTAATTTCGTTCGTCTCCTGCTTGGTGAAGGAATACACCTTCTCCACGAATATATCCTCACGGAGAGTCAGCGACTTCTGCTTCCGTGCAAAGATGAGAGGCACTTCCATCTCAAGGGCGGTCATAATGCCGGGCGCGATGCCGGAGGATTCAATGGTCAATACACGAGTCACGTTCGCTTCCTTAAACAATCGCGTAAATTCCTTCCCCACCTCTTTCATCAATACCGGGTCCATCTGGTGGTTCAGGAATGAATCCACCTTAAGTACCTGTCCGCTTAATACAATGCCTTCCTCTTTCACTTTGTTCTGCAGTAATTGCATGATGCTCCCCCTTAAATTTGTTTACATTCCAAGCAAAAAAAGCCCACTTCCTCCTTTCACCGAATCGCCGGGAAAGAAACAAGTGGGCATAAGCAACAAAAACGCACCGTGAGCCACCTGAGGTCAAATGGAATTGACCTGGCTTGTCCGCTGCTGCTGCTATAACCCGTAGTCCAATCATTTCCGGTGATCGGGTAGAGACATGCAGGCCAATTCCTGCACCTATACGAGAAAATGTATAATATCCAAATTCCTTAGAATGCTTACGTGTAAATGGTATATTTCCGAATGAATGAAGTATAACGCATTCCCTATGAAAAAATAAAGTGAAAATTTACGGAAATAATAAACTGCCGGTCAATTAAAGGAAAAAAAGCTGCCCATAAGTTTCATGGGACAGCCTGCAGAGGCACTAAATCCGCCAAAAAACCTCCATAATCGATTCCATAGGATCACCGATGGGCACCGGCACATCGCCGTTTACATCAACCAGCTGGATACGGAGCGTATAAGTTCCACCATGAGCTTGCTGCTAGGGGAATAAGATATCATTCCCATTCCCTTCCATTTCCATGTCGCCAGCGGTTAAACCTGCGTTCACTCGGTATACCCCTCAACCCTCAATATCATCTATTAAAATGTAACATGGATTTGAACAATCTCGGAGCGGGAACCCAGACGAATCGGCGGTCCCCAGAAGCCGTAGCCCGAGGACACGATGGAATGCATCTGGCCTTTTTGCAGATATCCCCAATCATTCTCGAACATGGCCTCCGTAATCAGATGTGCCGGGAATACCTGCCCACGGTGCGTATGCCCAGAAACGATAAGGTCTACGCCCTGCTGCTGTGCTTCCTCCAGCGCATTCGGCTGATGATCAAGCAGAAGGATCGGCTGGGATAGATCGGTCCCATCCATAATCGTGGACAATTCGGCCCGCTCCTGATCCTGTTTATCCCGTCTGCCAACCAGCGTCAGGCCTTCCACCGTCAATTTCTCATCATACAGCACGGTCATGCCGCTATGCTCAAGTGCCGCGATCAGTTCCGGAATTTCCCCTTCGAATCGGTCATGATTGCCCAGTGAGGCATACACACCATACGTTGCCTGGATACCGGTCAGAATCTGATCGATCCCCTGGCGTAAATAAGCATCCAGGTCGTCATCGATGATATCGCCTGGAAACAATACCAGATCCGGCTTTAAGTCATTGATCTCCTTCACCATGCGCGCAGCATGGGCTTTACCTGACAAGACGCCGAAGTGCATGTCGGATGCCATAACGATATTCAGCTGCTCAAGTGTGCCGGCGTTCTTATCTACGTGAATATCATAAGCTCGAACCGTTGGACTATACGCATTAAATGAGCCGAAACCGATCACAATCACCATGAGCACCAACACGATAGAACCCGCCGCCTTCTCCAGGCCATCTCTTCGCAATGCCGTCAATCTCAGCAGCCACAACATGATATGCATCAACGGGAGAAGGATGATCAGGACATAGAAAATAGCCATCCAATACGATCCTATCACACTCAGCACGGTGAGGTTACCAAAGAACCGTCCTGAAATAAACGATGTCGATACCACCGTCAGTACGACTATGTATGTCCATTTGAGCACAAGGGATGGACCCGGTTTCATCCAGCTCCATACGCTTCGACCAATATAATAAACCAGCAAGCCGTAAATCAATAATGCAACGATTCCTGCAAAAATAAACATCTCCATCCCCTTCCGTACATCCATTATAACAAGCGGATTTTGCGAATCCCAGCGGACGTTACGAAAGGCAGATGGGGTTATTCATTTCTTCGCAAGTATGATGTCTCCAGCAAGCTGTTACAAGCCCGTGCGCTGTTTAGGCAGCAGCTCGTTTAGCAGCGATTTCAGATTGCGGTCTTCCGTATATTTTTCTTGACCCATATCGAGTTCGTTCACACGTATATAAGTATAACTTTCCGTGGGATTCTCCGGTTTAAAAAGAAGTTCATCATGCGGGTCAGGTACCACCTTATACTCCATTTCATGAAACATATCGAGCAGCTGCTGACCTGTAGGATTCTCTCCTTTATCCACAAAAATCAATCCCCGAAGCTTCTTAGGTTCTTCCTTATGTCCCACTGTAAAATGAACGATGCATTCCATGCTCATTCATCCCCCTTCTCTTGGTTGTCATGATTGCGATTAAAAACCGTCTCATTCATGCTCTCCTACCAGCTACATCCCTTCATTCCCACGTGTGGCTGGATCTTAAGCAAATAAACGCCAAGATAAATCCCGGCGTTCCTTATCTATATGTTTATTACATTGTACGATGAACCATAATGTCTAACTGTGACAAAAGTCACTTCTAGAAAGGCTTCCCATGAGCTGAGCCGAAACCCTAGGCCGTATTTCGACTGCTATCCCCGTCCATTGAGTTAGAATCAGCTTCATACTCCGCTAGTTTGGATTTCGGTTCCGGAGCCTGGTCTTCCTGAGCTTCGGCATCGGCTTCCGCATTAAGATACAGGCTCTGGATCAGACCAAAGTGCTCTCCATAACGCGCCTCCAGCTGCTCACCCATGTCCTGTTCAAGCTGGAACAATACCATCTCCTGAGTAAAATGATGCAGCAGGAGTTCCGCTAGTACCGGATGCTCCGTGATGACCGCTCCTGTATCATATTCCCCGCCGCGCATCCCTAATATGCACCACTGCCGGTCCACAACAAAGGAGAATTTCCGGCCGCCTCCTCTGCGCTCCGCAAGGCCGTTCCAGCCAGACCATGCCAGCGTTCTTGAGAGTCCCTGGTCCGGGCCGTCACAAGCCCACAGCACCTTGACTCCCCTAGCCTCCGCTTCAGCCAGCGGTTCACGCAGAAGCGATGCCTCTTCACGCCAGACGTCAACCACGATCTCTTGTTTCGCTCGCTTCAATTCCCGGACGAGCACATCAAGCACCGCCTGATCTCCTTCCATACTAAGGAAGGGAGCAGCGGTACCGCTTCCTCGCGGCAAGCTCTTCTCAACAAAAGCGAGTGATGCCTCCACACGGCCGGATATCATTCGCGTCAGTTCCTCCGGTTTCAACGAACGGTAACGGACGGGTTCCCCGTCCATTCGCTCAAGTGCCCCTTGCCGCTCCAAACGCTGCATGGCTGCATAGACATTAGAGCGCGAAGCTCCAAGTCGTTTAGCTACCTCATAACCACCCGCCGGCCCATACTCGGCAAGGTCCACCATAATTTTCGATTCAATCTCCGTAAATCCCAAATTCCGCAAATGATGCAGCAATTGTTCCATAATATTAGTCCTCCCAAGATGCTCGAACGCTTGCTCTATCATTCATACTGTCATATTAACACTCGCGTTAAGGGCATGATCGTCCGAATCCCTATATCTTAAATCTGTTCAGCTCCGCAGCGCGGACACCATTTCGAGCCTTTTGGTAGGTCGACACTGCAAATCTGGCACTTCACCATATCGCGCGCCGCCTCATCATCACCAACATAGTCCTGACTTTGGTTATTCTCCTGCCAGAAACGAATGCGGCGGTCCAGTTCCAGCTGCCTCTCCCGCTCCCGCTCGAGTTCTTCCCAGTGACGGCGCTCCTTCTCCTGCTCCTCCTGCTCGATACGCAGCTGTTCCGGATCAACCTCCGGTTCAGACAGCTCCATTTCCTCGTGCTGCCGCTCCGGCTCCGGTTCATACCTATCCGGCTCGTATGGATCCGGATTCGAACGGAAATCATAGGTATGCAATTCGTCCTGCTCCTGTTGTTCTTCAGCCGCTGCATATTCATGTTTATCAAACATGATCTTACGCTCAGGCTCCCTTGGTTCTTCCTCTGTTGACTTCTCAGGGTGAATTAAATTATCAAGCTTATTCCCACAGTATGGACAGAAATTTGCATCCAGCGCGACCACCCGCCCGCATTCACAGACCCGCTCATTCTTGAGGACTGCAATGCGGTTCCGAATTGCTTCGATTTGCTCCTGCAATCCATCGCAGGTTTGCGCAAGCTCGACCATTTCTTTTTCAGCGATCGCCATGTCCTGCTGACGGTAGCCCTCATAGAACACTTTACCCATCTGCAAGTAATATGAGTTCTTCTGCTGTTCGATTTCGGAAATTTGGCTGTTGAGCTTATTCACTTCCACCACGTGCTGAGCCTTTTCCGTTGCGCGGTTGGCTCCATCCTTGAGCTTTTGTAAAATATTCATTTATGAATCCTCCTCTTTCTCATATCCCGATTCACCAGCGAGCCGCCGGCGCATTGTCATATCTCTTCATTAAGGTTATTAACGATTTTTAGCTAGCCACAAACCGGCTATCCCATGTTTTTTTTACCGTTTCGCATACTACTCATTGTGATGATATGCTCCTCATCGTCCAGTATACTGCCACCATGGTGATTCTATCATACCAAATTCCTTGCCCCATGTGAAAAAGGAAGCACCTTCCACCCCCGCTGCTGATTCATCCGTGTCCCGAACGTGTATATGATTAGAAAACTGGACAGTACCATGCCATTATACTGTCGGCTTTCAGCCTCGTCCTATTCCGAGCAGCCCTTAGCTGCCGAAGTCTGGAGGGATTTAATATGAGAAACGATAAAAAGACGTATTATGTTTCAGTCAATCACAATCTGATCCAGGATGTACCGAACGATACGAATGAATATGTCGTATATATGGATGATGAAGAGGTCTCCAAGCTGAGGGGGCTGCTGTATGAAGTCAGCAGCAGCGATCGGTATGCGTTTAAACGTACTTTCGTCCCTTACAAGTCGGCGGATCATGACGATGCTGCCGAGCAATATGATGAACGAACGATGAACCTCTATCACTTTCTCCATGAACATGGTGATGAACGCACGCGCAAAACCATTGAGGACATGAATATCCTCGGCAAGCTGACCGACACCGGCTACGATGATCCCGGTTATGAGGACTCGCCATTAAATAAGTAAAGACTATCAGTCCGTACGTATATCGACGAACTTTCTCAGATGACAGACCGCATTTAGCGGAGGTTTTTCTTGCGAGATCAGGATGGTAAGCCTCTGAAGTTGATGCTTTCTTATCTCTTAAAATACGAATGAATCCCGGAGCCAAGCGGCCCCGGGATTCATTCGTATAACAAGAACATCGCCCGGCCTTGCGCAGGTCCTGTTCTACTTTATAGATTCGCAAGCCGGTGTACAAGGATAAAAAGTCCCGTTTATCCTACGACTATTAGCACAGCTTACAGTTTAATGTTCGCCTCATCGAGGTATTCTTCCAGCGTCATGCCGCTGTCGGCAATATCCGGCGCCAGATCCTTGCCTACATAACGGATATGCCATGGCTCGTATACATAACCGGTAATATTCTCGGCTCCTTCCGGATAACGAATGATGAAACCGAATTCCGACGCGTGTTGCGCCAGCCACTGCCCTTCCGCCGTATGACCGAACGTTTCCTCCAGCGCATTACCTGCGCTTGGACTGGACACGTCAATCGTAAGGCCTGTCTGATGCTCACTCGTACCCGGCACCGCGCTTACACGATTAGCCTCGACTTCCCCTTTGGTACGAACATTATTCTCATATATACTTTTCTGACGGGCATAGGAACGGTATCCCGATACGGCGCGCAGTTCGATGCCATCCGCTTTGGCCGCATCGAACAATTCCTCGAGCGCGTCAGCCGCTTCTTTTCTCAGATGCCGTTTTTCATGCGGCTCATCAAAAGAAAATGGGACATTCGGCTCCACGAGATCACTTGGTTCATAACCATCAGGCAAGCTGCGCTGCTTATTTACAACCACCGTCATAGCCTCCGCGTTGGTTACGACCTGCTTGCCGCCGCTCTCCTGGATCGTGGCTTGAAGTGCATTCTCGCTGCGCTTCGCCATAACCGGATCCGCTGGCTGATTCTCAGCCCCTGCCTCTCCATTACCCGCGCCACCCTCAGGAATTGTGTTTCCTTCCTGGCCCTCGGCCGGCGACTGCAATTCCTGACCCTGTTCCTTACCGGAACCGGTATCATTCGATTGACATCCTGCCAGAATGGCCCCTGCTAACATCAAGGATGACAGCATTACGCTTGTAAATCGTGTTCGTTTTCCCGAAAATGCATTCATCTATTGCTTCTTCCTTTCCCACGGTTTGTCCTGACCCCATTGTACCTTATTCAGAATGAACAGAACAAACGAGCGGCTGTCGAATCCTGCCGGATAATCTCCGTTTAGGTCAAAAATCCGGCCGTTTCCCTCGATTTATGGCGCCGCTTCTATCAAATCCATTACAATTCTGTGATGGATTTCCAACCTTACGGCGACTTCAAATTGCGACGCTTCTGCTCGGCTTGCTTGGCCGCTCCGCGGGCAATCACGCTGAGCGCTTTGGAAGCGCCGCGAACGCCAGGCAGTAAGCTTGTCCAGTCGCCGACTGGACCTAGCTGATCTGCCGGAGGCGGCGGTGATAGCTGCACCGCCAGCTCGCTAAGCTGCGGGCCAGGCCGGTGCAATCGGCCCTCGGCCGCCGCTTCGGCCACCCATTCGCCCGGAGAAGGACCGGACGGTCCCTTCTCCTTCGCCCGGGTGGCTTGCTCTGCGGCAGAGCCGCCTGCTGGCGGCGGGGCTGCTTTGGCCCAGGCGTCGAAGACGCCTGCCAGCAGCGCTTCCCGCGGCAGCCCCAGCAGCGTCAGCTGCTGGAGCGGCTCTGCCGCAAGCCGCAGGGCCGCGGCAGCCAGCAAGGCTGCGGCATGCCCGCAGGCCCTTTGGCCGCAGGTGCAGCGGGCATCGGCGGCCGGCTCTTCGCCCTGCAGGGGCGATGGCGCAAGCTCGGCCAGCCAAAGGGCGTCCTGCCCTGCAAGCAGGCGGTACAGCGCCTGCGGGTCTTCCTCCAGATAAGCCAGCACCGCCTCACGGGCAGCGGGGTTCAGCGTCTTCACCTGAACGCTGACCTCATACGTCCCCGATGATTCATCAGCTCCGTCCACTTTCCCCTTTAACCATCCAGGTTCGATCTCCAGCCTGATTCGTTCGGCCGATTCCGCAGATTCCATAGCCCACACCTCCCTGGCATCCATTTTTGTATGTCTTATCAGCTGCTCCATGCGCCGTACGCAATCCGGTTACATCCAATCTTGCTCCTGCAGCTCAATCAGCTGGCGGAGCTCACCGTCCGACATTTCTGTCAGCCATGTTTCGCCTGACCCGACAACCTGCTCGGATAGCGCCTTCTTCTGTTCGATCAGCTCGTCAATCCGCTCCTCCAGCGTTCCCTGAGAAATCAGCTTGTGCACCTGAACGTTACGGTGCTGCCCGATCCGGAATACACGGTCCGTCGCCTGATTCTCGACCGCCGGGTTCCACCACCGGTCATAGTGAAGCACATGGTTCGCGCGGGTCAAATTCAGGCCTACGCCCCCGGCTTTTAACGAGAGAACAAAGAACTCGGGCCCCTCACCTGCCTGGAATGCCCGTACCATCTCATCCCGCTCCCGTTTGGGCACCCCTCCGTGAAGGAAATACGGCTCCTTCCCGTATTTACGTCCAAGCATGCTTACCAGCAGTTCACCCATGCCCACATACTGGGTAAAGATCAACGCCGATTCTCCGACATCTGCGATGTTGTCGAGAATTTCAAGCATACGCTCCATTTTGCCCGAGGACTCCGCACGCACCGCGCGTCCTTCGTCATGTCGAAGCAGCTGCGGATGATCGCATATTTGCTTCAGCTTGGTGAGGGACGAAAGCACGAGTCCCTTGCGGGCTATGCCCGACCGGCTCTCGATCTGCCCCATCATCTCATCGACAACCGCTTGGTACATCGCGCCTTGAACCTCGGTCAGCGGGCAATATGATTTCAATTCCAGCTTCTCCGGCAGATCCTTGCGGATATCCGGATCGCTCTTGAGTCTGCGCAGCATGAATGGAGATACCAGCTTATGAAGCTCACGGAATCTCTCCTGCTGCCCCTCTCCTGGCGCATAGCGCTGACGGAAGGTGTTAAAGGAGCCGAGATATCCCGGATTGAGAAAATGAAAGATCGACCACAGCTCCGCCAAACGGTTCTCCACCGGTGTTCCGGTCATGGCAATACGGTGAGGCGCGGATAATTTCATGACGCTCTGCGCTTGCTTCGTACGGTAATTCTTAATATATTGTGCTTCGTCGAGCACCACACTCGACCACTGGATAGCGGATAAATCACCGCCGTCTCTTCCCGCCAAGTGATAGGTGGTCAGCACGATATCATGATTGGCCGCTTCCTGCAAAAAGTCTTCGCCACGCAGGCGTCGAACGCCATGGTGCACATGCAAGGTCAGATCCGGTGCAAATCGCTGAATTTCCCGCTGCCAGTTACCCAGAAGCGAGGTCGGGCAAATAATCAGCACCGGACCGCCAGCGGATTCCGTATTGAGACGCTCCAGCAGACAGGTGATGACCTGTACCGTTTTTCCAAGTCCCATATCGTCGGCAAGGCAAACACCAAATCCCAAATCGCGCATCACGCTTAGCCACTGATATCCCCGTTCCTGATACGGTCTCAGTTCGCCGTGAAGCGAGGAAGGAATCGGGCGGGATGGCAGCTTGCGGGACGTCTCTCCATCCAGTAAAGAAGATAGCAAACCCGTTGTCTCCACTTCTTCGATAAAGAGACCCTTCCACAGGCGTTCTCCATCCATATCAGCGCTAAGGTGCATCCATTCCGCAAGCTCCATCTCGCCCTTCTCATGGCGCTTCATGAACCGCAGCACTTGGTTAATCTCCTTCAGATCTACCTCAACCCATTCCCCGCGGAACTGGACATAGGGCAGATTCTGTTCGGCCAGAAACTTTAACTCTTCGCGCGTCAGGGATTGGCCTCCCATCGCTGCAGAGATCTGAAAGCTGACCAGATGCTCCATGCCTAACACCGGCAGTCGATGCGCTTCACCGGATGATTTTGCATCCGGCATCATTTTGAGAGATAAGCCGACGCGGCGGCGCCCTTCCCTGCTCCATCGCGAAGGCATTTGGACCGTGACTCCGCTCGCCGTTAATTTCGGAACCGATTCCTTCATAAACGTGGACAAGCGGTCAAGCGATAGCGACACACTCTCGGGAGCACGCCCGTACAAGCCTGCGGCCAGCTCCGGTGCCAGTTCTACCGCTTCTCCCAGCTTCATTAACAGCTGCAGCTGAATCCTAGAATACATCCGTCCACGGATCAGCTGATCGGATTCCGGATTTCCCCAAATGCTGCGGACTGGCATTGATAAGCCTTCGTCCTCCTGGCTTCGTACCCAGAAGGACACCTTCCAGTCCTTCTGGGTCTCGTCCATAGGCGGCTCAAGCCGCAGCCCAAGTCCAACGGTTCCATTCTCGGGAGGCTGATCCTCCCCGCTGGCATAAGGAAACGTTGTCCCTCCAACACGTTCAACAGCTTCCTCCAGCTCGCTGACTTCCTCAGCCGTCCCTTGAATGGGAATATCCCGACTGACGGTCAACAGGCTGTTCCACCACAGCTCGGCCAGGGGAGATTGTCCCCGCCGGTAATTCGCCAGATAGGTCCGAAGCTTATCCTCCGATTCACGGACAGCTGCCCGGGCCTGGCTGTCGATCACACCGCACAGAAAAGAATACAGCACAATAGCCCCTGCTTCCTCACGGGTTGAAGGATCGAATCCGGCAAGAGCTGCGGGCGTCCCAATCGCAATAGGCGGGATATTCGCTGCCAGCTGCAAAAAGCGTGCTGTATCCTCGGCAGACAGCTGCGGCTTCCATACCGCTTTTATATTTTGCATCGTTGTCCGGCGCCTGCCCACGGAAGGCACCTCGGCTGTCCCCGGTGCAATCTTCCCTTGCAGGAGCAGCTCCAATGCAAATCTGCTCACTTGTACCCAATATTCCATTTCTTCACCGACGTTTAGTCCCTGAGTCTGATAATACTCAGAATCCAGCGAGATCAGCAATTGAAATGCGTCTCCCGGTGTCAGAGCAAGCCCTTCCATCGTCCGTCCGCCAAGTGTCTTCCGTTCCGGACGCCGTGTGCTTTTCGATCCGAGGACTTTGGCCGGATATCTGAGCTCGGCAAGCCGGAGGGAAGCGTTAGCGAAGGGACGGGTTCCATCCGGTTTGCGAAAGGTACGGACCACGCGGCTCCAAGCATCCACTCTCGGTTCCGAAACCTCACCGGAAAAACAAAAGAATACGTCACCTAGCCATACGCCATAGAGCGGTTGATTCATCGTTGTCTCCCGTCTTTTCCTGCTTTATAGATATTATTACTATCTTATACGATAGCTTCAACATTTCAAAACGATGGCGAAATCGTTCCCACGCCAAAATAACGTCAACCTTTATCATACCATGTATTTACTATTTCGTTGTGATCTATGTATTGCAGAATTCTCCTATATAGGTTAATAAAATATCCCTATTCTTATGCAATCTCCGGTTACCCCCGGCAGGAAAATTCCAAATCTTTTTGTTTTTTTGCGACCCTTCTGCTGATCGACCGTATGTAAATCATACATTTAGAGTTCGGGAGGGTATTTTATTATGAGTTTTGTTGGCTTTGGTATCTTAGGAATTGTGACATTATTACTGGGATTCTTCTTGTTCTTTCTTCACATTGCCGTCTGCGTATGGGGTTATAATGACGCCAGGCGAAAAGGCCGCAGCCCCGAATTTGCGATTCTGGTTGTGCTGGGCTTGTTGTTCTTCCCTATTGTCGGTCTCATTATTTATTTACTGATCCGAAATAATTATTAGTAATAACCATGCTCCGCTTCTTCTTCCCCTTGGGACGGGGCATACTTATCAACTATAAAGACGTTGCCCCAAAGCTAAGGTGTGTGACAAACAAAAAGGTCGAAGACCAGCGCTCTAAATGAGTCTGTCTTCGACCTTTTATGATGCATGAATGACATCGGGACTGTTTTCAAAAAGACGATATATCTTTGAGACAGCCCCTATTCACGTCAATGGATCATTTCGATGGTATAGCATGGTAGACGTCACCTTCGTGATTACTTCGCCTTCAAGCTTTCCCATGATTTCTGAATGCCTTCGAACAATTGGTTCTTGTCCACATTGCCAGCAACATAACCCTGCATCTGGCTGCCGAATTCATTCATACCGCCATCAGGGAATTTGTTGAACTCCCAGCTGAGCGCTTTGTTTTCTTTACTGTATTTCACGACATCGTTACCCAGATCGCCAAGCGTCTCGCTATTCGCCTCGATGCTGGTCAGTGCCGGGATGAACTTGAACTCTTCTGTAATATAACGTTTACCGGTCTCCGAAGTAACGAGCCAGTTCAGGAATTCCTTGGCTTCATCCTTCACCTTGGATTTGTTGTTCACGACCCAGTTGTTTGGCACACCAATCGGAAGCTTGTCATTCTCTTCGGCATTGTCATTGATCGGCATTGGCAGAAGGCCAATGTTCAGATCCGGATTGATGCCGTCGATTTGCACTTGCGTCCAGTTCCCGTTCTGGGTCATGGCTGCTTCACCGCTGGCAAAGGTCGTGATTTCCGTGTTGTAATCTGTCGTCAGCGGGTTCTTCTGACCGTACTGAACAGTAAGGTCGAACAGTCTCATCCATTCGTCGAATTTCGCGTTGCCTACCAGTTTCTCCGTACCTTCATTCATTCCTTTGACGAATGAACCCGGATCTTCCTGATGGGCGAATGGAATGTTCAACAAGTGGTTGGCCAAAATCCAGGTCTCTTGGTATCCATTAACGAATGGCGTAATGCCAGCCGCTTGCAGTTTTTTGGCCGCTTCCTCAAGCTCCGTAAGCGTCTTAGGAAGCTCGGTAATACCCGCTTTCTCAAACAAGTCTTTATTATAAATGAATCCATAACCCTCGATAGTCATCGGTTGTCCGTACAGTTTACCGTCTTTGGTCATAGGCTCTTTGGCAACGTCAACCACGTCCTTCACCCATGGCTGATCCGAGAGATCCTCGACATTCTCGAACCACGTTTCGAGATCGCGATATCCGCCAACGTTGAAAATGTCCGGCTCATCGCCGGAAGCGAACTTCGCTTTCAGCGCCGCGCCATAATCGGAGCCGCCGCCAACGGTTTGAATGTCCAGCTTAATGCCGGGATGTTCTTTTTCGTATTCAGCTTTCAGTTTATTCAGAGCCTCGGCGATTTCGACTTTAAATTGGAAAATCTTAATTGTTTTCGTTCCGCCTTCGGCGCCACCTTCAGCGCCTTGATTGTCCTCACTCTTGCCGCCGCAGGCCGCAAGAAGCGTGGAGAAAGCCAGAACCATGACCAGGAGCAGCTTACCGTATTTCTTCATTGTGAATCCTCCCTTTTTTTCTATACATTGTGTGCAGCATTCATTGATAGCGTTTTCTTTTTCAGTATAATCAACCTTTTTTCGTTAAATCAGGTATTATATTGATCTTTGAGGGGGAGGGAATTGACCGATTGACGGCTATCCCTTCACCGCTCCTTGCGTGATGCCTTCAATGATGTATTTCTGCATGGCCAGGAAGAAAAGAATGACCGGCATGATCCCCAGCACCAGCGCCGGAAGAGCCAAATCCCACTGCTTCGTATACTGCCCAAAAAAGGCAAAAGTAGCAATTGGAATGGTCCGAAGCTCTGCGGACTGCAGGATCAAGGATGGTAGCAGATAGTCATTCCAGATCCACAGGGTGTTCAGGATGATGACTGTAACGAACATCGGCTTCATCAGCGGGAATACCACCCGGAAGAAGACGCCGTATCCGCTGGATCCATCTACAGTTGCGGCTTCTTCGATCTCCATCGGAATCGATTTCACGAACCCATGGAACAGGAATACGCTCAGCGGAACTCCAAAGCCCAAGTAACAGATAATAAGTCCATACAAGCTGTTGTTAATCCCAAGCGTTGCCGTCACTTTCACGAGCGGAATCATGATCGATTGGAACGGAATGACCATTGCCGCCACAAACAGCGCAAACATGATCTGGTTAAAACGTGTGTTCCGGCGAACCATCTGGTAGGCGGTCATGGCACTTAACATCGCCAGCAGCAGATTGCTCGCAACCGTAACGACCAGCGAGTTCCAGAACGCCTGCGGAAAGTTGGTGATATCCCACGCCCGCGAATAGTTGCTCCATTCAAGAGTGGTCGGAAGCCCTGCTGAGTCCGTCAACAGATCGCCGAAGGTTTTGACGGAGTTCACGAACAGGAAGTAGAACGGGACCAGGAAGAGCAAGGCTACGATGATCATGATGATCTCGGTGGCCATGGTGTTCAGCCGGTATTTTCTCGTGGTCTCCATTACGCCTCAACCTCCTTGCTCTTCGTGAATCGAACCTGCAGACTTGTTATGATGGCAACCACGATGAAGAAGATGACTGCCTTCGCCGTTCCGAGTCCGAGACGGTTATTCGTATAAGCCTCGTTGTAAATATTCATGGCCACCGACTCCGTGGAACCGAACGGCCCGCCTTTGGTCAGGGAAAGGTTCAAATCGAACATTTTGAAGGACCAGGAAATTGCCAGGAACAAACATACCGTAACCGCCGGCATGACAAGCGGGATAATAATGGACCGCAGGACCTGCCCTCTGCTCGCACCGTCAATTTCGGCAGCCTCCAGAATATCCTTCGGCACGTTGTTAAGTGAGGAGATGTAGATAACCATCAGGTAACCGGCCGTCTGCCAGACGAAAACGATTACAATTGCCCAGAAGGCAGTCCCCTTGGTGCCAAGCCACGGCAGGTTAAAGAATCCCAAGTTCGTGGCATTGCCGATCGCTGCAAACCCTTTGACAAAGATAAACTGCCAGATGAAACCGAGCAGCAAGCCGCCGATCACGTTTGGCATGAAGAAGATCGTCCGGAGGATGTTTCGCGTCTTAAGCGGCTTGGTCAGGAAGTAAGCCAGTAAAAATCCGAGCAGATTCGTCAGGATGACGCCAAGCACCGTAAACCGGGTTGTGAACCAGAAGGCATCACGGAATTTATCATCATTGGTAAAGATGGTAACAAAATTATCAAAGCCGACAAAGTCGATTTTGCTTGACACGCCATTCCAGTTCGTGAAGGAATAATAAAGACCCAGAAGGAACGGAATGATCATGATCAGGATGAAAAAAATAGTGGAAGGTCCCACGAAAAGAAACTGCTGCAGCAGCGCCGAAGATTTTTTTCGATTCATCCCTTGATCTCCCCTTTTCGTTAAGTTGTTGTATGATGTACAGCCATTATGCGGTAACCTGTAAACAATAAACACGGAGAATCATGAACCGTTAGGTGTAAAATATTGACCATACGCGCTTAAGCCCATTCGATAATCCAGGGGGTGATCCTTCATGAAATACCGCAGCATCCAGACCCGGCTGATCACGTTCATGCTTGCTGTCACTACCATTCCGCTCCTGCTCTCGCTATTCATTACTTTTACGCATACCCGCGAGTCCGTGAAGGAGCAGACGGTGAATGAAAATATACGGTTGATTTATCAAGGAGCGACCAATCTGATGAACTATTTGCACGGCATCGACCGCGCCTCCCTGTCCGTATATTCCGATCCCCATTTTCTGCGCAATCTTGCTCTGGATCCCGATAATCACCGGGTTGTAGCCGAGCTATATACGACCTTGCAGGCCATTCAAACGGGCACGCAAGACGTGCATCAAATCTATCTGCACAATAATTTGACTGGACAGTCCACCCAAGTATCCAGCAATCTGCCTCGCAGGGAATTCCGACAGGCGCCCTATCGCAAAATAGAAGAGTTCGGCACGGGCAATACGGCCATCGAGCCCGTCCATCAGGTGCACAGTTACGGGTTCCCACCGCGGCCTGCGGACATTCTGAATTTTGAAGTTTTCACCTTCTATCGATCCATCACCAACGTACCGTCACCCGACCAATATGCCCTTATGGCCATCGATGTGAAACTTGACAGTATTTTGGCTATTTGCGATCAGCTGTATGCTAAAGGGGAAGAACAGCTATACTTGATTGATGACAAGGGAAGCATCATCTACGGTCCGGATCCGCAGCAGAGAGGGCAACGTCTGGACGACCCTGTGCTTATGGGCAAAATCGCTCAAGCGGATAATGGATATTACGATGGCGCAGACGCGATGATCGTCTACGAGAAGCTGGATTTGCCCTATGCTCCCTGGACGCTAGTCAAACAAATCCCGCATCAAACGCTGTACAAACATTCGACAGAACTAACGAGCATTAACGCGATTATTGCGATATTAGCACTGTTCATTGTCATATTCGGCACGCTATGGATATCCATTCGGATTACAAAACCCATTAAACAACTCACAAGCTATATGAATCAGGTGAAAACCGGGCGGCTTGACGTGGATATTGAGGTTACAAGCACGGATGAGATCGGGATTCTCTCCCGCCGCTTCCGAACCATGATGGACACCATCAACAACCTGATCCTGCGTGAGTACCGGCTGGAAATCGCCAATAAGACCAATCAGTTGAAGGCACTCCAAGCTCAGATCGATCCGCATTTCCTATACAATTCGCTTCAGTCGATTGGTACCTTGGCCCTGCAGCACAATGTGCCGCGAATCTATTCCCTGCTCTCTTCACTGGCGAATATGATGCGCTACAATATGCGCAACAGCGAGGGCAAAGTAACGCTCCAGGATGAGATCAACCATGTGCGGCTGTACCTTGAGCTGCAGAAGCAACGGTTCCGGGACCAACTGGACATCACATGGGATTTGGATCCGGAGAGCCTTACGTCTCCGGTTCCGAAAATGATCCTGCAGCCGATTGTCGAGAATTATTTCAAGCATGGCATGAATACACACGCCGGCGTCGGACATATATCCATATCTTCCCTCATCTCGGAAGATCGCCGCTTGATCGTCGTCGTTGAAAATAACGGGTCATCCATCGAAGAGGCCGAGCTCGCTTCGATTCGCAGCAAGCTTGCAACTGCTTACGGCCACCCTGACCGACACGATGCCGGCAATGATTCGATCGGGCTCTTAAACGTATTGATGCGTTTGAACTTATACTCCGACAACAAGGCTGGGTTAACGATAGAGAATGTAGTGCCACACGGCGTCAGGGTCACGCTCGATATCAACATATGGGAGAGTGAACAGTAGAATGAGAGTATTGATCGTAGATGACGAACAGCATGTGCGGGAGGCTATAGGGCTCCTGGCAGACTGGGAGCGGCATGGAATCACGGAAATCGATCAGGCCGCTGACGGTGAGGAAGCGGTGCGCTTAATCGAGGAGAACAAACCGCAAATTGTCATGACCGACATGCGAATGCCCCGCAAAAACGGACTGGAGCTGCTCACCTGGCTGCATAACACGAAACCGGATATTAAAGTGCTCGTCATTAGCGGATATGATGATTTTGAATATGTACGTCATACGATCCGTTCGGGAGGCATTGACTATATTCTCAAGCCCGTTGAACCGGACAGCTTGAACGAGGCGCTGACCAAAGCGGTTCAAACCTGGCAACTCGAGGAAGAGAAACGGCAGCAGATTACCAATCAGAATATCGAAATGAATCAGATGACCCCTTTCTATATGGACCGCCTGCTCTCGGATCTAGTTAACGGCTATGGCAACAAGGACAGCGTGGTTTCTCAATTGCGGAACCGGATGACACTGCCAGTAACCAGCATGGTCTATAATGTTGCGGTGCTACGCGATGATCAATTTGACGAAGCTTTGCTGTCCAAATTCCGCAACAGGCGCCATCTGCTATCCTTCACGCTCATTAATATTTGCAATGAGCTGTTAATGGATCAGGGGGTTGCCTTTCGACATATCGACAAACCCGGGGAAATCATTATTCTCTGTTGGAATCCGCGGCTTCCCTTTAACGACGTACTGGATCGAATAAATGACGGGTTCTTCTCCACCCTTCGCAGGCGGAGCCATTTCGGTGCCGCCAAAGCAGGCGCCTTTCCCGACGATTTGCCGAAGGCTTATCTAAATGCCGTCCAAGCCTTATACAGCCGCAATTTATTAACCGGCAAATGCCGCATTCATCGCGAACGTGCCGTTGAAAGCGAAGGCTCGCGCACCCTGCGGCTCTCCTCCTACGAGGAGAAATTCAAGCTGGCTGCACTCAGCGGGAGTAAGGAACGCATCGAGACAGCCACGGAAGAGTGGCTGCAGGATGTTCGTGAGAGGGATCTCGTATCGCCTGAGCATCTGGCAAGGTGGAATTCAGAATGGGACTGGATTCAGTATCACTGGACGGAAAATGAGGTAAACAGCACGCAAGAACCCGTCGAAGACGCTGAAATCTCGCAAGACCTTCCCTTCCTGCTTCCTTACAGCGAGGATGGCATGATCTGCTGGGATCGCTGGCGCGAACAGATCAGCGGAAGGCTTTATGCGGCATCCCGCGTTCTTACTCAGATTCATTCCAAGGACAATCATATCATTCATGACATTGCCCGCTATTTGGAGCAGCACTATCATGAGGAGATTTCACTTCAGCAAATTGCGGGGAAGTTCTTTCTTAGCAGGGAATACATTTCGCGCAAATTCAAGCAGGAATTCGGTGTGACGCTATCGGATTTTCTCGGGCGGATTCGAATCGACAAGGCTAAAACGCTGCTGCTCAATCCCCAGATCCGGATCGCCCAAATCGCGGAGATGGTCGGTTACCAGGATGAGAAGTATTTCAGCAAAGTGTTCAAGAAGATGGAAGGGTTCACGCCCAACGAATACCGCAAGAAACATATGAGTTAAGTGAAGGGCCGGTGCCCCTTTCTTAGCTGCTGGCTCGATATTCATTCTTTTGGGTATATTCTATATATTCCAGACTGATATCAGGAGGAGATTATATGTACCGCAACAACCCGTACCGCTGGTGGAATCTGCTGTTTTTCGCCGGGGTAATCGCCATGAATGTGTTATCAGGCATGCTGCCGCTTGGCGGCAGAACAACCGGGGAGATATCGGATATGTATTATACGGCGATCACCCCCGCAGGATATGCCTTTTCCATATGGTCCGTCATCTATGTGCTGCTGTTCTTTTTTGTCATCTACCAGCTGCGTCGTGATACCGGAAACCGCGATTCCGTAAGATCCCTCGGACCATGGTTTATACTTAGCTGTGTATTTAATATGGCGTGGCTTGTATTGTGGCACTATTTGTATATTGAATGGTCTGTCGTGATGATGTTCTTACTGCTGTTAACCCTGTGGGTTCTATATGTGCGTACGCATACGATAGATTATCCGACGTCAGGCGAGAAGTTCTGTCTGAAATTGCCGTTCAGCCTATATCTCGGCTGGGTGTGCCCTGCCTTTATCGTCAATGTCGGGATCGTGTTTCAGAAGAATGACTGGAGCCTCTTCGGCCTGCGCGAGACCACTTTGGGGATTGTGCTGCTCTGTATTGGTGCATTACTCGCCATATTGATCGGTCAACGTTACCGGGACAGCCTCGTGCCGCTGGTCTTCACCTGGGCTTACATCGCCATCGCAGCCGAGCACCGGGAGACCGACAGCATCTTAATGACCGCCTTTGTACTCTCTATCGTCCTGCTTATATATGCCATATGGCTCTTCTTTACGCGCAATCGGAGAAGATCCCGGTATTAAACCGAGTCCGGAGCTTACGCAAAAGAGAAGTTTCTTGCTTTCGATTCGCTTCCTACTCGATCAAACGTAAAGACTGTTGTTGATCTAATCCAAGGGGTTGAAAGGGTTCTATTCCATTGTTCTCTGAATATCTCCTATAATCCCCTTGGATTGATGAACACCCAGATCTGTATTTGTCATGATTATGATCCCCTTCCCTGAATACGGCCGCATGGTCATCATGCATTGAAATCCTACACCCCATCCGAGTGATGAAACCTCAACCTCTTGATCAGACTCACCCAAAAAAACACCCAGCCCGGTCCATTCCTTGCCGAATTGAGGAGTAATCCATTCCTTCGCTCTGTCCTCGGATAACCCTATTCTGCTTCTGCCATTTAAAGAATCCATGAATTCAATCGCCAAGATGGCTAGATCGGATGGTGTGGTCCATAAACCGGATGTTGCCGCGTAGGGGTACATCGGATATTTGCCCTGAACTAACTCCCCGTTCTTGTTATGGCCGCATGATAACTGTCCGCTTATGGATTGGGAAATGGTCGGATTCAGTATACTGTCCTTCATATTTAACGGTTCAAATACCTGCTCCTTCATCAGCACCTGAAATGGCTTACGAGACACGTCTTCGATCAGCAATTGAATGATGCAAAAACCGGCATCCGAGTATGCAAATTCACTCCCGGGCTCATATGTGACACGAATCGCTTCATTGCAATATGGCGTCCTTCCCTCCAACAGTTCTACCATAGAGGGGAAACCATGCATGGAGTCCCATTCGCCAAAGCTGCCTTCAGGATCCATGATTCCCGACTGATGGCACAATAATGTTCGAAGGGTCACTTTGCTATGCCGGGTGAATTCGTTCTCTGGAACTTTCCAGGTGGTAAGTTTAACATTAACATCTTCATCCAAATCCAGCAGCCCTTGACCAACCAGCTTCATAACGAGCATCGAGGTAACGAATTTACTGATCGAACAAGCATTAAATATTGAATGTCCGGTTACCATGTTGCCGGTTCCAGCTTCCAAAGTGCCGTATCTTTCTGCCACCCGAATATGACCTTCAGCAATCCGTGCCATGCTTATACCGGATACCTGATATTGCTCCATCCATTCTCGAATATTCTTATTCATATTAGGCTCCATCCCCAAGGTATCCCCTCCCTATTATTAGTTTGACCTATATACTTGCTTCTCAGTGTATTATAGAACGTAAGTTCGTATTACTCAATGTGCACGATCTCCAATAAACATAAGAAAAACGTCCATCGACGTACTTTCTCAGAAGACAGGAAGTTTTTCTTGCGAGATAAGGATGCTGAGCCTCGGATCTTTATACTTTCTTGTCTCTTAAAAAAGGAGCTTTGCCAATGCAGGCAAAGCTCCCTTTTACATTGATAATCGCTTATTGCTTAACGGCGATGACCTCAATCTCAACCAGTCCGTCCTTCGGCAAACGAGCAACCTCAACGGCGCTGCGTGCCGGGTATGGCTCGGAGAAGAAGCTGCCATACACTTCGTTCACCGCTGCGAAATCGTTCATATCCTTCAAAAATACGGTGGTTTTCACCACGTGGTCGAGGCTTGTCCCGGCTGCTTCAAGGATCGCCTTTACGTTGTTGAGCGACAGCTTCGCTTGCTCCTGAACCCCTTCACCGAATTCCCCTGTTTCCGGATTCAATCCCAGTTGGCCTGAAGTATACACAAATCCATTGATTTCTACAGCTTGGCTGTATGGTCCGATAGCTCCAGGGGCTTTGTTGGTCGATATGATATGTTTACTCATGTTTTGTCACCCTTTCTATGTATTCCTATCTGTGTACATTGTAATCTGCCACAGGAACTCTGGCAAATTTAATCGGCAGCCTCGCCGAGAACATGGATGACTTCATTGGTATACACATGGTGGCCTTTCATATCCGTTAAGCCGATATTCACCATCGACTTGGCTACTTTCCGCGCAGGTATAGCCCGGTATGGGGCCAGCTTCGGACCTTTGAATGCAAAGTCGAGGGAAGTCATGAGAACCGATGCCACCCGCTCTCCAAACCGCCACTCGGGCCGCTCGCCCAGCAGTAATGACGGTCTGAACAGATGCAGCCCCCAAAAACCAACCTTGGCCAGCTTCTCTTCAACCTCTCCCTTGGTCCGAAGATAGAAATTACGCACCTTCGGATTGGCGCCTGCGGAGCTGACCGCCATAAATTGTCTTACCCCGTGCCGCTTAGCCAGCTCCGCTGTCTTGATGACATAATCCACATCCACTTTATGGAACTGCTGCTGGGAACCGGCCTTTTTGATCGTTGTTCCCAGGCAGCAATACACGCTATGGACGCCGGAAAAAGCTTCGCTATATCGATCTAGCTGATCCCATTCCACCAGAATAGGCAACAGCTTGGGATGCGCAACATCAGGAAGTCTTCGTACCAGCACGCGGACCTCCTCCACCTCCTCACGGCCCAGCAGTTCTTCGGTTACCATACGACCCATAAGCCCTGTGGCCCCGACTACGAGTGCAACCACTCCACCTCACACCCTCCCTCAATTCATGATATGAAATATGAATGACATGAAAGGCCTCTGCAGCTTGCCGCTCTTCTATGCAGCACGAAGCACTCTCCGCCCCACCGTCAAAGCAATGAGCACCATCAGCATGCCCACTGTGGTTTGGAAGCCATATCGGGCTACCCAGTCCGGTGCATCTGCGATCCTTTTGAATATGAACCCGCCCAGCACGGGACCTAGAAAAGAGGTGAACCCCGTGATGGCGGAGTATACGGCGATAAACATTGGTCGTTCGCTTTTAGGCGTATCCCCGATCATAAAGTTAAAGGCAAGCTGGTTAAAGCCACCTACACCGGCACCAAGCAGCATATGAGACAGCAGCAGCACCGGAATCATGGGCAGGACGGACAGCAAGCCCCATGTCAAGCATGACCCCGCAATTAGCGGCAATGTCCAATAGAGCAAGGTTCTGTTGCGGTAGCGCGCATTCAAATTCCCCCATACGTAGAAACCGATCATCATGATCACGGTCTGTGCAACGGTCATAATGGATACGACCGAATACGAGATATGCAGGACGTCCAGCATGGCATACGAGTAGAGCGGAACAATCAACGTCTGCAGAAAGAGCCAGCCCGCCAGAAACAGTGTAGATTTGATAAACGTGGTATCCGACAGCGGCTTTCGGATCATCGCCTTAAACTGACGCTCGCTCGAGTGCTCGAAGGGAGGGTCAGGATATAAAAAGAATAAGGATAAGTTCGCAGCAATGGCGATCCAAGAGATGATGAACAGAATAAGAAAGCCTCCGCCGCCGGGAACACGGTCCAGGATGATCCCGCCAACAAACAGGGTCAAGGCGCCGAGCGCATTCAAGATGGTATTACGTATGCCAAAATAACGTCCCCGGACCTTGGACGGCACCATATCGCTGATCAGCGAGGTCCAGAGCATACCGGATACGGTATTGGCAATAAAGGCGGCCATATAGAGGATCATAAACACCGGAATCCACCATCGTTCCGGGAAGATAAACGGGATGATCCCCGTGGCCCCCCACAAAATGCGGTGCATAAAGGTGAAGACAATCATCGCCTTCTTGCGGTACTGCAGGCGCTGGATCAGGTACGCAACCAGAATCTGAAGCACGTTGAACAGCGTAGTGACAGCCAGAACAAACCCAACCTCACTGGATTCCGCACCTAAGTACAATAAATACCCTGTCAAGAAGGGACCGCCCAACAGTGTCTGCAAGATGACAGCCGGCACCCCTTCCCATGTGGCCGTCATCAAATGTTTACGCTGATGCGAAACCTGTTTGTGCGGCTTGTGAATAACCTGGACAGCCTTGATGATGATACACTCCTTCGATGACTTCAAATGGGCTGATCATACTTCCTTTTGACCCCATTCTACACCGCATCGGACCCAAGTCAATATGACTTTTTAAATATAAAACTCACATGAATTTCTCATGGCGCATAACCTGAACATCCAAGCATAAAAAGACAAAAAAAAGAGCGCAAATCAGGCTCGATTTGCACTCTTTCTCCAAGCGGTTATGAAGCTGGTCAGCGGTTTCCACTCCCTGCGGAGCCGGCCGGAGGATTCGGCCGTTTCCTCCGCCATAAGCCCCGCGGTGGACAATGCCGCCTGCTGACTGTCTGCGACAGGGAGAACTTCCTCATTCATCATCTCATAGTATCCCAAATGATAGGTGCTGACCATGTCTCCGTGTAAGGTAAACACCTTGCCGTCACGAATATCGATCACCTTGCCGGTCACAACCCGGGATTCCAACATGATTCGTTCTGCCTCCCTTATCTTCCTCAAGACTAGTCGCGGTATCTTGAACTCCAATCCGTATATTCACGCTCCGCTGCATCCTTCGTATGTCCGTAGCGTTCCTGCAGCTTGCCAACCAATTTATCTTTCTCGCCGTCGATCACATCAAGATCGTCATCCGTCAATTTGCCCCATTGCTTCTTCGCTTCACCCTTCATCTGTTTCCATTTCCCTTTAAATACGTTGCTATCCATAAATATCAGCTCCTCTTAGAGTAATGAATGATGAAATGTAGAATTGCCTGTACTTGTGTATACCCCGTAGAAGTTTCTCTGAATCCTGGCAAACGATGTCATCACGAGGAGACGGTATACGACTCACAACTCACCAGATGATATGATATCCATATTTCATTCATCTCTAGCCAACTGGCAGAAGCAGCATGGAAATCGCAACAATTGTCTGCTGCCCTGGGGTCCAGTGATATGTTAACGACAGCCACACAAAAAAGAGGCCGTTTACCTGCAAGGTACGGTCTCCTTCTTATTCTTCCTATTCCACAGAACCAGCTGCGATTCCCTGCTTGTCACCTCTAGCGGATCGTAATGACCTTCTTCTCCGCTTTCATATATTTAACGAACATGCCCGCATAATCGGGATCCCACTGGGTTCCCCTGCCGGCTTCCAGTATGTTCAAGGCATCAACGGATTTCATGCCGCTGCGGTAGGGCCGATCCGACGTCATTGCATCATAGGCATCGGCAACAGCAATAATCCGGCCAAACAGCGGGATTTCCTTCCCCTTCAACCCATCAGGATATCCGCCCCCGTCATAACGCTCATGATGGGATCGCACTCCCTCCAGATAAGGCGCCATCGCATCGGCAGGCTCGATCTGCAGCAGAATGTTCTCTCCTTGAGCCGGGTGGGCCTTTACCTGATCGAACTCCTCTGCCGTCAGCTTTCCTTCCTTCAGCAAAATGTTGTCCCGGACCCCGATTTTACCGATATCATGCAGCAATGCCGTCTTGTGCAAAAGATCAACCTGCACTTCGCTGAGTCCCGCCAGTTGGCCGATTAATACCGAGTATTCCGCCACCCGAAGCGAATGTCCTGCTGTGTAAGGATCTCTGGCATCCAGCGCCGCTGCCAGGGCAGCAAAGTAGCTGTCCAACAGCTTGCGGTTCCGCTCCTCCCGCACCTGCAGACCGCGAACCATCATATTGAAACCAGCGATCAAATTGGAAAATTCATCGGAATAGAGATTGGAGGTCTGGATCAGACGTCCTTCCTTAATCTCATTCATCGCCCGGTACAGCTGCCGGATCGGCCGCTGTAAATCCTGGGTCAAGAGCCAAGCGCCGATATAAGCAAAACCGACACCCAGCAGCAATATAAATCCCGCCCAACCCCAGTACTGCTGAGCTACAATCTGACTGAGCCCCTCCAGGCGGATCTGCACCGCTAGACTGAACAGAAACAGCGGAAAGGTGCCGATCAGCATCGTGCTCAGCAGAAACTTCGTCCGAATCGCCATGAATACATGGCCCTCAAGGGAAAAATCCACGCCATATCGCGACAACGCCTGCCGCCGGATCTCCTTGATCAGCGGACGGATCGCAGCAATCGTCAGGAAGAATTCGATCATGGCATGACAGCTGGCTAGCAAGACCGCCCCCAGGCAAGCCAGCCATATATAGAACGGCGGAAAATTCAGTTTTCCCTGCTCCATCATCCAAACCGTAAGCAGTATAGCCGGAAGTGACAAACCGAGCAGATGAGGTCCGAATATGCGGTATACCACCATACGCGGCATGCGGTGTATACTCAAATATGCTTTTTCCAACGTTTCCAAATCCGTATGGCCTTCATCAAAGCCCGCGTGAATCGGTCGTAAATACCGAAGAAAGACGGTCAGCTCCGACGCCATCATCACCATGAACGAAATAGCCAGTATAACCACAAGACGCGCGCCTTCCTCAAAGGGAATTTCCAGAGTTGTTACCATTAATACGCCACCCACAACAAGCACAGCTGCAATGGACCCGATCATATAGTTCCGGATTAGCTGTTTAAGAAAAGACTTATACAGTTGCATGGAACGCCTACTTTCATTAACAGATAATAAACATCGGCAAGGCAGTTGTGAATCCGAACGTATTCGACATGATGCTACAAGATTAAGAGCCCAACAGCAGAATTTACAAGAAAAAACTGTTAATATGAATATCGTTGGATTTCCAGAAAAAATCAAGCGTTTTTGCATAACATTCTAATATACATTTGAATATCTTTGCTTATTGCGAGCACCTGTGCTATAATAAGTAATTGTTACATGAAGTTTAACCCCGTTAGTTCCTCGAAACATGGTTATTTACATCTCTGTTGAAGTGCAAATTCCTATTTTATGACCCTAGAGTATGAGTTTTATGGAACGGATTTCTGATTCACACTGGCGCGGTCATCGGAGCCGCAAGGACGAAAGAGAGGCAGGGCTTTTGTCGTTTTAGAAGCAAAGATTCTTGAAAATACTTCAAATACGGAACCGACTGTACAGCCGTTATCGGCCGTCAGGGGTTAAATTTTATATGTGCTTTTTAGCGCTCAATCAAGGACTCGGCCTTTGGCCGGGTCCTTTTCCATGTTACGCTGCCCTTTCGTGTGTCGAATCCCAAAAGACCAGTGACAGCCGCCTAAACGGCTGCATATGATACCGAAGACGATGAGTATTCGGAAGGAGCGTGTTGTTTTGAAGAAAAAGAAGAAAAGCCCATCATCTTCCTCTTCCCAGCCCTACAGGGTAGATCCCACTACGAGGGAATTCGATCTGCTTGAGCGAAATAAAGGACGCAGCCACAAAAAAGATAAAGATGCCCATATCCTCTCAGCAGCAACCATTATGGATCTGGATGAGGATCTTATCGGTCTCATGGAATTAAAACAAGAAGAAAACAAAGAAAATAAAGAAAACAAAGAAAACACCCCACTATCGACTTCTGACGAAGAGGCTATCATACCTACAGAAGATGCTGTAGCCGCTGAACCCCCGACCATGCCTAACGATCCCCCATCCCTTCCAGAGATAGAGAACGAGCATGTGCAGTTGATTTTGGAAAAGGAAATGCCTGAAATTAAGGGCGCATTCATATATACAGAGGACATAGGGGAATATGCGGTAACCGAAAGCCGGATCGCTTCGAGAGCTGTCACAGCATCCAAGCTGTCACGTGGTGCCGTCGGACCTGAAGCTATACAGGATTACAGCATCACTAGTCTGCACCTTGCCGATGAATCCGTAACTTCCGGAAAAATCGCACCATTATCGGTCACAGGAGAACATTTGATGGATGGCATCTTATCTACGCGCAAGTTTCGGGACGGTTCCGTAAATGCTAGCAAGATCAAGGATGGTAGTGTAACTTCACAAAAACTGGCAGACCACGCCGTGGTCAGCGACAAAATCGCAGATGGGGCTATTACTGCACGTCATCTGCAACAGCTCCTCGTGACAAGCGACCTGCTCGAAGACCAATCGGTTCAAGGGGACAAAATCGCATCCAGCGCCGTAGAAACCCGACATCTCGCTAATGAGAGCGTCCATAGCTCCAAGATTGCAGAGGATGCAGTCACTTCAACCAAAATCCGTGACGAAGCCGTAACAGGCAAAAAAATCGCCGATGACACCATCTCAGGTTCTCACATACAACCGCAAAGCATCGAAAGCAAACATTTGACCAGCGAGGCCGTAACTGCGAAGCACATTGCTGCCGGCAGCATCGGGCCAGGCCTAATTGCAGACGGTGCCATCAACGCCGGGCATATTAAAGAAGGCTCGCTCAGCTCCCGACATTTAGCGGACAGAGCCATAGGATCAGAGCAAATCCAGCCCGGCTCCATCGGTTCCGATCAGATCAACATCAACGCTGTATCCGCCCGCCATCTGTCTGATTCCAGTGTCACCAGTTCCAAGCTTGCCGATCAATCCGTCCACACGGTAAAGCTGGTTGAACAAGCGGTTACGGCTTCGAAAATCGCGGATCAGAGCATACTCCCTACCAAAATTGCCAATGAAGCCGTTCAAACACGCCATTTGGCTAAGGGTGCGGTAGAATCGGATCAGATTGCATCGGATGCCATTCAAACCCGGCATCTCGCTGCGGATACTGTAAATGCAGAGCATATTGTAGAGGGCAGCATCTTACCTCAGCATTTCGCGCCTCAGAGCGTCATAGGGCGTGCCATTCAGCCCAAAACGATCGCAGAACAACATCTGGCAGACGGAGCGATCGGGAAGCAGCATCTTCAGCCTGCATCCGTCGGCGAAGAGATGCTGGCACCCGAAAGCGTGACCAGCCAAAAGCTTGCGCTTGGATCGGTTGGCGGAGCCATTATTGCTAAACATGGCGTAACCTCCGGCAATATTGCCAGCGAAGCCATTCAACAGCAGCACTTGTCAGCAGGCAGTGTAGGTGCTGAAGCCCTGCAAAATGGTGCGGTTCGCGAGCCGCATCTGACCGATGGCTCTGTGGCCAGCCGCCATCTGCAGAAGGGAAGCGTACGGTCACAAGCGCTCGCCCAGGGAGCGGTAACAACAGATAAAATTGCTGCAGGCAGCATTGTGGAGTCCTCAATCGGCGATGGGGTCATTGCACCACGACATTTGGGGGACCATGCGGTAACCTCGCTGAAGTTGTCTCCGGAAAGCGTGTCCACGGATAAATTGACAGACCTGGCTGTAACTTCAAATAAACTAGCTGAGAGCAGTGTCTCCGCTGACAAAATAGCTCCAAAAGCGGTTCAATCCACTCACTTCTCGCCGTATTCGGTATCTTCAGAAGCGATTCAGAATAAGTCCGTTACTTCGGAGAAAATTGCTCCGCAAGCTGTAGGGGGTGCGCATCTGGGACTGGAATCCATCCTGGGCAAACATATCGTGCAGGAAGCCATTCATGGCTATCACTTGAAGAAAAAATCCATCACGTTAAGCCATCTGGCTGACGAAAGCCGCTCTGCGGAAGCGTTGTTTGCAGACGGCAGCATCCCGGGCGTAAAAATCAGATCACAATCCATTTCAGAAGCCCATCTCTCGCCTTCGTCGGTCTCGGGAACCGCACTGCAAGCGAATGCCGTGAGCGGCGATAAGATCAAGCCTCTCTCCATTTCAGCAGTGCATCTGCAAGAAGCGAGCGTCCAGTCTGACCACCTGGGCGTGGATATTGTCAAATCACAGCATATGGATGAAGGATCTGTGACCGGCCGCCATCTTGCTTCCGGCTCTGTCACTGCCCGGCACATTCAAGCCGAGAGCATAGAATCCGCACATATTACAAACGGCGCCGTCCTTCCTGAGCATGTCGCCGGAGAATCGATCCAGAGCGGACATATCGCCGAAGGTGCTGTGAGCTCCAAGCATGTTGAATTGTTCTCGATTCAGAGCCATCATTTGGCACCGTACTCGGTCAACGCAGCACATCTAGGAAATCAGTCTGTCGGTCATGTCCACCTGCAACCGGACAGTGTTGGCGTTGATCATTTACAGCCGGGGGCCGTTAAATCGAGGCAGTTGGCGGAGGGCGCCGTTCTTCCCCATCACCTGCAAATTTCTAGCATCGGTTCGCAGCATATCGAAGCCAGTGCAATCACAACGGAACATGTGCAGGACCGTGGAATTACGGGAAGTAAGATTGCGAAGGAGACGATATCCGGTACTCACGTTGCGAACGGCTCTCTCACAGGAGCTCAAATTGCCGATGGGACCATCGGCAGCCGGCATCTCGGACCGGATGCCTTCGATAACTTTACCCTAGACGAGGGATCGGTGACCGGTAGCAACATTGCTAAGGATTCCATCACCGCCGAACACGTTGCGGATGGTTCGCTCACAGGCGCGCAGATTGCCGAAGGCTCACTGACTGGTGCGCAAATTGCTGACGGAGCCATCGGCAGACAACACTTAGGACCGGATGCCTTCGATAACTTCACTCTAGATGAGGGATCGGTAACCGGCAGCAACATTGCTAAGGCTTCCATCACCGCCGAACACGTTGCGGATGGTTCGCTCACAGGCGTGCAGATTGCCGAAGGCTCACTGACTGGTGCGCAAATTGCTGACGGAGCTATCGGCAGTCGGCATCTCGGACCGGATGCCTTCGATAACTTCACCCTAGACGAAGGATCGGTGACCAGCAGCATGATTGCGGAGGATTCCATCACCGCCGAACACGTTGCGGATGGTTCGCTCACAGGCGCGCAGATTGCCGAAGGCTCACTGACTGGTGCGCAAATTGCTGACGGA
>NZ_JBMOSM010000011.1:0-220001 GCF_049316025.1 Paenibacillus sp. NPDC058898
ACAGGGGGTAATCCCCCATTTCCCCTTTTGAAGTGACCATTTGAAATGTGAGAAACCCTGTACTTTGAAAAAGTACAGGGTTTCTCGACAATCTGGAGACCCCTCAGGGTCTCTTTTTCATTTATTAAACTTGCGAATAAACTGAACCGCCTTGGAAATATCATGTTCCGGATTTGATAACCGGTACTTTCAGGACAGTTTACTTGTAAAGTCAATGGTCAAGTTAACGAAATCTTACCTTTGAACAGCTGATGCAAAACCATCGTGGTTACGCCGATTACATAATTTCTTTTGCCTAAACTCGCAGGGGAAACCCAATTCGAGTCATACAAACCATCCACCGCAAATTTGGCTAGATGATCGTGAATCTTCTGAATGCATTTCGGTGATGTCATGAACCACCCGTCCAAAATGGTCTTTTGCGGGCCAAACAGATTCATCATGACCGCAACCGCCCTGCTCAAAAACAGCAGGCTTCGATTCATCATCGTCTCGATCCAAATTTCCCCGCGTTCATACGCTTGTACAACTTCTTCAATGGTTTGAGGTACAGGGCAGCCATGCTTGGCTGCCCTTTTCCGCGCCTGCTCCAGCACATAGGTACTGTTAAACCAATTATCATGCAGCAGGGCGACCTCTCCTGCTCTTCCTTTGTACCCAGAATAGACCTGGCCATTCACGATAAACCGGGCTCCGACACCTTCATATATCCATACATATAACACGTTCTTAACGCTAGGACTCGTCTCCAGATAATATTCCGCAAATGCAGCGGCATTGGTGTCGTTCATGACGTAAATAGGCAGATTATAATAACGGGACTGAAGCAGGCTGATGATCTCAAAATCCTTCAGATTCAGATAACGTGCGTACGATATTGTCCCGCTACCCTCGTCAACAATACCCGGAGAAGCAATGCCGATTCCTTTGATTTGGGAGAAGTCACTGATTCCCGCAATTCGGACAATCTCGCTGATACAGTGAAATATCGCCTGCAGAACCTGGTCATTTCCTTTTACAGCCGGAACTGTAAGTTCAGCGACGATTTCACTGTGGAAATTGGATAGCGTGCAGTAAAAGGTGTTGTTTCCCAAACCGACCGAAATGACAAACCCTTTATCTTTGCTAATCTCCAGCGATATGGCCTTGCGCCCAGCACCGACCGATGACTTTTCGCCCGATTCGACAATGAATCCTTCGGCAATCAGCTCATCCACCAGAGAGGACACGGTCGTAGCGCTCAGTTGCGTAACCTTTGCCATATCCGCACGCGACATCGCTTTTTCCCTATGAAGCAAGCTTAAGATGGTCGCTCGGTTGATTTCTTTCATTAGATATACGTTACCTCTAATATGTTTCATGTATGTACCTTTCTCCAGGGTAATGTGTTCTCTAGAAAAAGAAACCCCCTAGTTTCCATTGTTCTTATCCATTACTTCATTAATTCTTTATTCGCCTCATACGCTTTGTTCTGGATCGCTTCCAATTCATCAAAACGCATGGATCTCACTTTCTCAACGAATGCATCAAATTGGGATAACGGCTCCTGCCCGATAATAAACTTGCTGATCATCTCATTCGCATAGGTATCGATCTGCGTTTTGATCTCCGTGCTCGTCTCAAAATCATCTTCAGTATACTTCAAGGCAGGCACCGGATCCCGGAAATAGTTTTGTTCGACGTAATAGAACAGTTGCTTGGCCGCATCCTCGCTCACCGCAGCCGCTTTCTCATAACGGGCATCTTGACGGAAACCGATCCATGGCTGCGCTCCGATTCTACTTAATGCCTTCGCGGCCCCGTCCGGGTTTTTCATAATCTTGTCGGTATATTTGAGCGTTCCATCGGCTTCCTTCGTATATGTGTCGCCCTCAACCCCGAAGTTAAATAGCAGTTGACCTTCGTCACTGTAAGCATACTCGAAAATTTCCATCGTTTTATCGACGTGCTCGTTCTGGCCGCTGATGGCCCAAGCAACAGGCACCACGATTTGCTGCTGCCTGCTCGTAAGCGGTTTGTCGCCTTTGTTCATGACTGGAGGTGGCGTAACCTGAAAATTAAATCCTTTGATATTCTCAACCTCAGGTCTTGCATTGAAACTTGCCACATATCCAACCCAATGATTGGTTGCACCGACTTTATCATTGAAAACCATCGAAGTATAGTCTTTATCTTGTCTGGACAGGATCTCTTGATCAAACAATCCTTCACTGTACCATTGGTTCATCGTAGTTAGAAATTCCTTGGCGCGCGGATCGATTGGCGTATAGATCATCTTGCCGTTTTCCTCCATCCAGCGGCCATCCTCGTTCAGGTCAATGCCCCAAGCATCGGCAAAGTTCAAATAAAAAGTGCCGGCAGTAGAAAACGGTACTTCATCCTTCGGATCACCGTTTCCGTTGGCATCCTTCTCTTTGAACGCTTTCAAAGTATTATACCAATCATCCATCGTTTCCGGTACTGGCAGGTTCAAGCGATCCAACCAGTCTTGACGAATCAAGGGGCCTTCGGATGTACGAACCGCAGACAACATCGGAACTCCGTAAATATTGCCATCTGCATTAACAATCTGGGATTTGGCAATTTTGTCGTCTACTAAATATTTTTGCAGATTGGGCTTATCTTTAATCAGATCGTTCAGCGGGATGAACACGCCCTGTGGACCGTACTTGTTAAAGTTGCTAGGTGCATCCGCGACGATATCCGGATACTCATTGGAAGAAATCATAAGCGGAAATTTGTCACGCATCGTTTTGGCATCACCTGTAATAAAGTCAAATTCCACGTTGAATTTTTTGCCGATTTCCTTCCATACCAGTGTTTCGTTGGTGTACATTTCATCCGTTGCCCGGCTCGCAATAAAGATCGATAATTTCACCGGTTGATCATCACCGCTCGTATTATCTGACGACGACGATTCTCCCTTTGACGCTCCGCCTCCGCATGCCGATGTCAGAAGAGCCATAATGATTACAATGATCAATAAGGATATCCCATTCTTTCTCCATTGTCTGTTCATTCTTACGACCTCCACTTTGGATTATTTATTTTAATCACATCTCTATTTCAAATCTACTAACTCTTAACGGCGCCGATCATCACCCCTTTCACAAAATACTTTTGCAGAAACGGATAGGCCATAATAATCGGCAGAGCCGTAATCACGATAGCCGCATATTGAATGGTGATCGGCAGAACTCCGGAACTTTGCACCAGCGCCTTCTCCATTTCCTTATCGAATGAGCTGTCGCGGATTATTCGGACCAATAACACCTGAACCGGCATAAATTGCTCCTTGCTGAGTAATATCAATTCCCAGAAAAAGGAGTTCCATTTGCCGACCGCATAATACAAGCCGATGGCTGCAAGAACCGGTTTGGACAGAGGTAGCGCCATTTGTAGGAATATTCTGATATCGCTGGCACCGTCGATTTTGGCCGATTCCTCGATCTCTTTGGGAAGACTCTCAAAATAGGTGCGTACAATGATGATATAGAACGTAGAAATAGCTGCGTAAAGCAAGATACCCATTCGGGAATTAAGTAAATGAAGATCTCTCATGACCATATAAAAGGGAATCATTCCGCCACCGAACCATAATGGAATCGCCAAAAAAATGGCGGCAAAATTGCGCAGCTTCCAATTTTTCCGTGACAGTGGATAGGCCGCCAGCGTCGTCAGCAGTAAACTGAGAAATGTTCCTACCACCGTGTAGTAAATCGTATTTCCATAGGCCACGATCATTCCCTTGTAATTCAAAACTGTCTCATAAGCCGACAAATTGATTCCTTTTGGCCAGAGAAGCACTTCATTTCGCATCACACTGTCCGTATCGCTGATAGAAACGGATAGAATATAAATGAATGGGTAGAGCATCACGATACAAGTGACGATAATAAACAGATAGATGAATACAAAATAAATGGCGTCACTGGCGTCCACTCTTTTTTTGGTCTTAAACATGTTCTCTCCCCCTTTTACCAAAGCGAAGTCTGGTTTGCTTTTTTGCTCAAGTAATTGGCCCCGTATACCAGAATGAAACCAATTACAGCCTGGAATAGGCCAACCGCTGTGGCATAGCTGTAGTTATTGTCGATGAGTCCTTTTCTGTACACGTAAGTATTCAGGACATCCGCGGTGTCATAAATCGTTGGATTGTACAACAGCAGGATTTTGCCAAAATCGGCCGTTAAAATCGTGCCCAGGTTTAACAGCAGCATAATAATAATGGTCGGGACCAGACTTGGGAATGTAATGTAGCGGAGCTGACTCCACCGGCCCGCCCCATCGATCTTGGCTGCTTCGTACAGATCTGGACTAATGCCCGAAAGAGCGGCGATATAAATAATGGCGGAAAACCCAGCTCCCTGCCAAATTCCCAGCAGCACATAAATCGTTCTGAAGTAATCCGGATCTTGAAAGAAGAAAATACTCTCAATCCCAAATTTATTTAAAAGGATATTGACGATCCCCGTACTCGGCGAAAGGAAGGTAAGAGCCATCCCGCATACAACAACCGTAGAAATAAAATACGGTAAATAGCTAATCGTCTGTGCAATTTTTTTGAACAGGAGATTCCGTATTTCATTGAAGCAAAGAGCTAAAACAATCGGCACAGGGAATCCGAAAATCAAGCTGTAAATATTAAGGAGCAGCGTGTTTTTGATCAGTCTAAAAAAATGGGGGTCATCCAAAAATTGTTGGAAATATTTGAACCCGACCCAGCTGCTTCCGGATATCCCTTTGACCACGTTGTACTTCTGAAATGCCATTAACAAGCCATGCATCGGCCAATAGGCAAATATGAAATACCATATAAAAACAGGTAGAAACATAATGTAAAGCCATTTGTTGTATACAAGCTCCTTAGCCATTAACTGAAGTTTGGAGCCCTTCTTCTTTTTCATATCGATCTGAATTATCGGTTCTAAACCAGCCATGTTTAAACTCCTTTCAACGCACTCATTCTTTGCTGCCAAAGGCCCCTTTGTTGGATCCATCCATGTACTCCAAATTCCATGAATCGCTTATTAAACAACCCCTTCCACGAGTTTTATATCACTTCCTGATTTGAAATCGCATTCATTAAGCGCTTTCAAATCCATCGATAAAATGATATTTCAACCCCATTTATCAGCCATTTTTTATCAAGCTTTTATCACATTATAACTGATTCGATTAATTTGTACAGTGTCTTTATTAATTATTTATTAAAAAATAATTCGACTAAAAGCTACTCCTTTAATAGATTGGGGTTGTTCATCTATCAATGAAGAATGATGCAAGAATTTTTGCGAGAATGTGAATGTTATATAAAAAAGCTCCCTCTCGGGAGCCTTTTCATACTCGCAATGACATGCTAATTTTCATTAATTCAGAAACCATGTGTTGTTCCTATGCAACTTTTATTAATTTAAATATCATGGTTGTTCACTACTCCAGACTCCTTACGGTTAGCCAAACTGCCTTCGGAAGGTAAAGTAAGCGTAAATTTAAATATGTTATTTATATGATTGAGAGTTAAGATTCCTCCGTGCAATTCAATAATGTTTCTTGCAATTGAAAGACCAAGACCGGCTCCTGTTTGAATGCCTTCGCTACTACGTGAATGATCGACTTTATAAAAACGTTCGAAGAGTTTATTCTCTTGTTCTTGCGTAAGGGGGTTCCCTTTATTTTCAACCTCAATTTTAATTTGCTGATGATCCGATTTCATTAAAACACGAACGGTTCCTGGCTTTACAGAGTACTTAAGAGCATTCATTAATAGATTATCCATCGCTCTCGCAATTTTCTCGCTGTCAATGAAGGTTACAATCGGAGAGTTCCCTATCTCTTTCACGATAGCAATCCCCTTCTCTTGGGCAATCGGTTCAAATTCAAATAGTAATTGATCCAGCAGTTGAAATAAATCAATTTCCTTTATATCCAAGTGGATGTCGGCCGAGGTGAGTCTGGTATATTCAAACAAATCATCAAGCAATTTCTTCAAGTGAATCGCTTTGTTATAGGTGTTTTGAACAAATCGTGTATATTCTTCTTTATCTTGAAATGAGTCTGTTCTTAAAAGCTCAATATAGCCGATAATACTTGTAAGAGGTGTGCGCAAGTCATGTGAAATGCCTGTGATCATATCCATCTTGGATTTCTCCGTTTCACGCTCCTTAACAATCTGCCGTTGCAGCCGTTCAGTCATTCGATTAATGTTAAATGCGACCCGCCCGAGTTCATCTTGTCGATCAACAGATACCCGATAATTTAAATCACCCTCAGAAATAATTTGAAGTCCACGTTCCAAATGAATAAGATCTTTAACAATTCTTCGTGTTAAAACTAAAAAAGTAATAATAAAGATAGCCATATACATAGGTGTAACAAGATAGGGAAGGAAATTGAGAAGCCACTTCCATTCCATTTCATTACCGACCTTTGAGAAAAATAAAATGAGCAAATCATTTATAGCCATTGCGATTATTAAACTTAGCACCATTCTGATTAAGATGTTGACCTGGATTTTTTTTCTTTTTGGCTTTTGTCCATGTTCAGTCAATTTTATAGCCCACTCCCCAAACCGTTTTAATATATTGGGGCTCTCTTGGAGATGCTTCTATTTTTTCTCGTAAATTCCGAATATGAACCATTACCGTATTATCTGAATTTCCGTACGGCTCTCTCCATACGCTTTCATAAATCTTGTTAGAGCTAAATACTTGCCCTGGACGGCTTGCAAGCAATTCTAAAATTGAAAACTCCAGCGGGGTTAGCGAAATGTTGCTTCCTTTCAATGTAACGGTATGTTTAGCCTTATCAATAACAAGATCTTTGATGAGGATTAGTGAATTAAGCTCTTCTTTTCCTATTAATGATTGTCGCCGCAATTGAGCTTTTACTCGGGCGACCAATTCCAAGGGATTAAAGGGCTTTGTCATATAATCGTCCGCTCCGGTAGTGAGACCTGTAATTTTATCAATATCTTCTTCTTTAGCTGATAACATGATAATAGGAGCGTCCGATATTCCCCTAATTTTAATGCAGGCACTAATACCATCCATTCGAGGCATCATAACATCCAGGATGACCAACTGGACCGAGGTTGTTTTTATTATATCCAGCGCTTCCAGACCATCTGCAGCTTCAATTACACGGTATCCTTCATTTCGCAAATATACGTGAATGACATCTCTAATTTCGGAATCGTCATCAACGACAAGTACTGTATTCATTAAATGTTCCTCCTTTTTCAGAGATTGAAACTACTACGATCGCTAAATAAATGCAGCCCGGATGTAGATTCAGTCAACCTATCAAGTGAATTGTAGTTTCATGTTCAAATCGTCTCCCTTTTACGACAGGTATATACGAAGGCTGGAGGGAAATTGAATGGCACGAACTCTATTTTTTCAATTATCAATTCTTCAGCAAATTTTTTTCTCATTTGAAGGGAATATTGAAAAGCGACAAAGATCCCTCCTGGTTTTAATGCCTCAATAATCTGATTTAATAAAGTTTCCCGCATTTCACTCGTGAAATTAAAAAATGGTAGTCCGCTTATAATACAGTCAAGCTGACCTATCCCATCTTGACTCATTTTTTTAACTAATTGGCATGCATTGGCATGACAGACGAAATCCGGGTATTCTGTTTTTAAATTATTTCTCATTTTCTTATCCCTTTCAAATAATAGTACTTTGGTTGATTCGTTTAGCTGCGCCTTCATCAAACGTGTGATAGCACCTGTACCTGACCCGAGCTCAGCGACTGCCTTTACCTCATTCCATGGTACAGACTGAATCATTTTAGCTGCTAGAAATCGAGAACTTGGTATGATGCTTCCTACTCGTTGTGGATTTTTGAAAAATCCTTGCAAAAAAAGTAATGATTCATTGATATTCATCTGTTCTCCCCCATTATATAATTCCCCGAGTCAACTTGGTGAATCTAAAATACAATCCCGCCCAAATATCTGCCAGCAGTAAAAAACGTCACCGTCCAAAACAAAACACTAACATATGATACCAAGGCGAATTTTTTGAATGTAACCCCGCTTAATCCAACAATGAAAGGTAGAATATACCGAATAAGAGGAATGAATACTCCAAAACACATTGCCAGATCTCCTCGTTGCTTAAAAAGCTTATCTGCATTCTGAAAGTAGCGATTATTTTGAAATCTTATGCTTATGTTTCCGCCTAAAATTCTGCCAGCAAAATAAGCTATTGTGTATGCTGTTAACAGGCCAACGGAGATGTAGAAATATGTTATCCAGGGATCTAACACACCCGTGTTGCTTAGTATCCCGCCAGTTAATATCGTTACTTCATTTGGAACTGGAATTCCAAATGGACCTAGGGAGAAGGCTAAGAAAAACGCCAGATAGCCGTATTGCTCAACCAGTTGTATGATGATATTACTAATCATAAATTAGCTCCTCATTATGTTTTCGACATGAAAATAATAACGAAAAAATCTAAGGATTTTACGAGGAAATATCTAAAGAAAATCTGAAGATTTCGCTGAATGCAAATTTGCCTTCGACTTTTCCATCTCACGAGCAGAAATTCGTTGCCACATTACTCCCCTCCGGTTATTCGAATTCAAAACAAAAAGCACCCTAATCGGTGCTTTTCGATATGACATATTATTTTCTTTATGTAAAGATTGGCTAGGATTTCGCTGGCATTATTTACCTTCAGAATACGAATATAAATCACATAATGAGAATTATTGGTCTTCTTGTAAAATAACGATCTTGATGTATTCTGAAATTAGTAAGAAATAGACCCTGCCAGCATTAGCCAGTAGGGTCTTTGTCATGCAGGGAATATTATACAAAGGCACTAGTAATGATTACCAACAATATAAAGAGAACAAGAATCGCCGCGACTGAGTTTTTACCGCCGTATCCTCCAACACTTTCGTAACCAACTTCACCCATGAGGTCTCCTCCTTTTCTACGATCTCAATACAAAGTATTCAAAATCTCATACAATGCCAGGGCCAATATGCTTTAACAAAAAAGAACCTCACCAGCCTAAGCCAGTGAGGTCTGGTCTCTTACCGATGATATCGGAGTATTATCTATAATGCGAAGTATTTTTTCAGACAACATCTACTTCTGTTCAAATGACTTATAGTAAATTCTACCCACCTTTGATATACTGACATTATTACTTTCGTCATGGGTGCGTGATTAATCAAATGTGGGATAAAGAACTGAAAATGGCTATACAAAAGAAGCAAAATGTGACGATATACCTTATTGATGGCGCAGTACTCCAAGGCATACCTGATGCTTGTACAGATCGCTTAGAGATGCGGAGTGCTTATGGGCCAGTCTGGGTACCATTAGAGGAAATAAAGCATGTGAGTCGATTGATACGACTAGACGCAAAAAAGAACCTACTGGCATATAGCTAGTAGGTTCTTTTTGCTATCTAAAAATGAAATGTACTTGGGTCCCGTCCGGGTATCCCTCCAAATAGTTACCTACCCAGCTTCCCGCTCCTCGATTGTCAGATGGATCTATGTATTCGACACTTGCACCGTCCCCGCCTTCGGCACACATGGCCATCGGCCACTCATCCCGATCAAATCCTTTTTTTGTAGGGATTCCTTTTAGCGAAGAACTTCTGTTATCATCTGCACCAGTTCGATCAATGGTACAAACTTCGGAATGGCCGGATTCAATGGCCTTTTGTATGTGATCTGCTGTCTCAGGATATCTATCCGCTGGAAACTCCAATTCGACAACGGTACCCGGTATTGGTTGGTTTACATCAATGTCATCTAGCTCCGGAAAATAATTAAGGACCAACCAAACCACTAACAAGGATAAGACCGCTGTTCCAAACTTCAAGAATAACTTTTTCATGCGAATTGCTCCCCTCAATACAAACAAAAAAATCCCTGCTGGCCTGGGCTGGCAGGGATTTTCTTACCGATGCCTTCAGTTTACTTTTTTAAGTATAATCAAGTTGGCATATATTTGTAAATCACTTCTCTGTAATTGTCGCTGTCATACATTTGTGAAGCTTATACAAGAAAAGAGACCCCGAGAGGTCTCTTTTTCATTGATATGACAGGCTTTTGGGGCCTTTTGTTACATCATGCCGCCCATTCCACCCATGCCGCCCATATCAGGCATAGCTGGTTTTTCTGGTTCTGGCTTGTCAGCGATAACTGCTTCGGTTGTCAGGAACATAGCCGCAACGGAAGCTGCGTTTTGAAGAGCGGAACGCGTTACTTTTGCAGGGTCAACGATACCTGCTTCGAACATGTTCACCCAAGTGTCTGTAGCAGCGTTGTAGCCGATACCGATCTCTTCTTTTTTCAGACGCTCAACGATAACAGAACCTTCTTTACCAGCGTTTGCTGCAATCGTGCGGATTGGCTCTTCCAGAGCGCGCAGAACGATGTTCACGCCTGTTTTCTCGTCGCCTTCTACTTGAACAGCAGCAACAGCGTTGTATACGTTAACGAGCGCTGTACCACCACCGGATACCATACCTTCTTCAACCGCAGCGCGGGTTGCGTTGAGGGCATCTTCGATGCGCAGTTTGCGTTCTTTCAGTTCTGTTTCAGTAGCCGCACCGACTTTGACCACAGCTACGCCACCAGCCAATTTAGCCAGACGCTCTTGCAATTTTTCTTTGTCGAAATCGGAAGTGGTTTCTTCCAATTGGTTGCGGATTTGCTTCACGCGAGCATCGATGTCTTCTTTGTTGCCAGCGCCATCCACGATAATGGTGTTCTCTTTGGTTACTCGCACTTGACGAGCAGTACCCAATTGATCGATGGAAGCTGTTTTCAGGTCAAGACCGAGCTCTTCCGTAATCACTTGGCCGCCAGTCAATGCAGCGATATCTTGCAGCATGGCTTTACGACGGTCACCGAAGCCAGGAGCTTTAACAGCAACAGCGTTAAACGTACCGCGCAGTTTGTTCACGATCAGCATCGCTTGCGCTTCGCCTTCGATGTCTTCCGCGATCAGAACGAGCGGTTTGCCTTGCTGCACGATTTTTTCAAGGATCGGCAGGATCTCTTGCGTGTTGGTTACTTTTTTATCGGTGATCAGGATGTATGGATTCTCAAGAACAGCTTCCATTTTATCCGTATCAGTAATCATGTATGGAGAGATGTAGCCGCGGTCGAATTGCATACCTTCTACAACTTCCAGCTCCGTCAGGAAGCCGCGGGATTCTTCAACGGTGATGACGCCGTCTTTGCCCACTTTATCCATAGCTTCTGCAATTAGTTGACCTACTTCTTCGTCAGCTGCAGATACGGAAGCGACTTGAGCGATTTCCTGGTGGTTTTTAACTTCTTTCGCGATGTTTTGAAGTTCAGCCACAGCTGCTCTAACCGCTTTGTCGATACCCTTACGGATGATCATTGGGTTTGCACCAGCTGTTACGTTCTTCAGACCTTCACGGATCATAGCTTGAGCCAGAACCGTTGCCGTTGTTGTACCGTCACCGGCAACATCGTTGGTTTTGGTAGCTACTTCTTTAACAAGCTGAGCACCCATGTTCTCGAATGCATCTTCCAGCTCGATTTCTTTAGCGATGGTTACACCGTCATTCGTGATGAGCGGGCTTCCGAATTTCTTCTCAAGAACCACGTTACGGCCTTTCGGTCCGAGTGTTACTTTAACTGCATTTGCCAAAGCGTCTACACCGCGAAGCATTGCGCGACGGGCGTCTTCACTGAACTTAATGTCTTTTGCCATGGTATTACATACCTCCCTAGTGGATTATGAAATCGTGAAACAAAGATATATTCAGGCGTTCATTAGCCTAAAATCGCGTGGATGTCGCTTTCTTTCATAATCAAATATTCTTTACCTTCGTATTTGATTTCTGTTCCAGCGTATTTGGAGAAAATGACGCGGTCGCCTTCTTTAACTTCCAAAGGTACACGTGCGCCGTCTTTCAGGGAGCCACTGCCTACAGCAATAACTTTACCTTCTTGCGGCTTTTCTTTAGCAGAGTCAGGAAGTACAATCCCGAATGCCGTAGTTTCTTCTTGTTCGATCGGTTCTACCAATACGCGTTCACCTAAAGGTCTGATCATGAAAAAATAGCCTCCTTTAAATATGTTGTGATGCTTTTTTCAAAGCTTTATGTATTAGCACTCGACAACCCTCAGTGCTAACAACCAATTTTATGATACTCAAGTTGTCTTAAAATTTCAAGTCCTTTGCATGATTTTTTGATCATTTTTTTGCAATTGAGACTCTGATCGGGGTTGTCCCTAAACCCCCTACTCCATTGTATCCATGACCAGCCAAAATATGCCTGAGTCTTAAGGAACACTGTACGGCTGAATACCAAATGACGCTCCCCTTTCGTCAAACTGTGAATGACTGCGGTCCGCCGGTTCCCCATCCTTCAACCAGCGCGTTCCGAAACAAAGCATCCAGCCTTTGATCCAGATCCGTGTCTTGGTGCTTCTTATCCTTGGCTAGCTGTTCATATTCGTTCAATTTCTCTTCTATAAATGCATTGATGACGGGAAGCTTCGGTTCAACATCCATCTCTTCACCCGAACGTTTGCGGAGAAGCAGCTGATTGATCTCCTGTTTCAGTGCACTTCCCTGATCTAATAGGCGATCCGTAAGCAGCTCGAATTCCATGGGAGGCATCTCGTTGTAGGTCTGAATCCAGTCGCATGCCAGGATCGGACGCAGTACATAGAAATACTTTTTGATCTTTACGTCTCCCCCTTGCAAATACATCCGGTAATTGCCTTTGGCCATGTTCAGGTAGTGGTGCATGCAAGATTTAGGCGAGAAGGCTAGCGGAGATATGCTGCGGATTTGCTGGGCGATGCCAAGCGTCTCCTTATACTTGATAGGGGACTCCAACCACTCGAGCAGGGGTGGATTCGACTTGCGAAAAAGCCCCAGTGCTTTTTTCAAATCCCAACCGCTCATATCCAGCCTGTCGCTGATCGGCCGCTCAATCACATCTCGCTTGTCGAAGATGGACAAATACCACTCCACGGGTCTGATATAGATAAACCTTACGTCATAATCGCTGTCTGTCGACGGGAAGCCCCAGGCCCTGCTGCCTGATTCGCATGCATACAGGATAAGAATCCCTTCCTCCCGCTCAATCCGCTCAAGTTCTTGCTGTATCATCAATTTCATTTCTTCCGTTATATTCATATCCGGAATCTCTCCTTCTGTATTGGCCGTGTGATGTCCAATATCCTTATTGTCTTCCAAGCGTTCCTATTTCAACAGGGCGAAAGTAAGGCGCTGGCGAGATATGCTCAAGATGAAAGTTAGGATGTTATGAAATTGATTCCCATGAGACCGGGAGCTAATACACTTATGAAATTGATTCCTAACCATTCGATTCTTGAACAAAAAAACAACCCGCAAACCATACTCCCGTTGAGTGAGGTTAGGCGGGTTGTTCTTATTCTCATGCGCTCCTATGTTGCAAAACAATTGTCATCACTATCAATCCTCTTCATCTACCTGTAAGTACCGCTTGTCCTGTTCCATGTCCGCCTCTAATTGCTTGCGGTAGACTACGGAAGACAGAAATAAGCTGAATTCGTACAGCAACAGCAGCGGAATCGTAACCAGGATATCCGATATGAAGTCGGGCGGCGTAATGAAAGCCGCAATGAATGCAAGCACGAAATAAGACACTTTGCGCATTTTCTTAAGCCGCAGCGGATTCAGAATGCGGATTTTCGTTAAGAACATCACCACAAGCGGCAGCTCAAACAGCAAGGCCAGCGGCAATACGAGATTAAACATGAAATTTAAGTAATTGGTAATTCCGTAGGTTTCCTGGAGCCCCATGCTCTGTGTAATCGTTGTAGTGAACGACAACGTCATCGGAAACACGATGTAATATCCGAACGTTATCCCCACGATGAACAGAAGAAACGCATACGGTACGTAACGAATGGCCGCTTTCTGCTCTTCTTTGCGAAGTCCCGGCTTGACAAACGCCCACAGCTGATAGAAGATCAGCGGAACGGAAATGACAAGCGAGAAAATGGCAGCGATTTTCATGTAAATCCCGATGCCATCCCAGAAGGAGAAGGCGTGCAGTTCAAAGTTCTTCGCTTCTTCCGCTGCCGTCAAATAATGATAGATCGGCTCCGCAACAAAAAGCCCACCGATCAGCCCCGCTACGAATACCACGAGCACGACTATAATTCGTTTGCGAAGCTCGCCCAAATGCTCTACAAGCGCCATATCTTTCACTTGCTCCGACATGTTAACCACCACCCTATATGTGACCCTGACAAAACAAAGTCCCTCCCGAAGGAAGGGACTTCAAACCTTGCATTATTCCGGAAGACGCTTATCCTCAACCTTGGTTGGCTCAGCGGCAACGGCTTGCTGGGGAGCCTCTTCTTTCTTCTTCGCCGGTGCATCGTCAGCAATAATCTCGCGCGCACCATCCTTAAACTCACGGAATGTTCTTCCGACCGCACGTCCCAGTTCAGGAAGCTTGTTCGGTCCGAACAAGAGTAGCGCCAAAATGACGAGCAAAATAATACCCGGCACTCCAATTGTACTCATATCTATTCTCCTCCTTGTCCTGCTTAATGCCTTTAAAGGACCTCAGGATGATCTAAATCCGTCACGCCTTGCACTACAACAGGTGTTAACTAAAGACCATAATCCGACTACAGCAGTTGAAACAAGCTCATATACCGTCATCATACCATAATGTAAATCACATATACAGTCTAGAATCGTGACAGATTATTTACATAATTATCTAATAGGATGGCCTTTAGAGCTGCTCCCGATACTGGCCCGTTACCATTAGCAGTGCCTCCGGAAGCTGATCCATGACCGCCGCCAGATTCTCGTGCACGCCTTTGGGCGAGCCCGGCAGATTGACAATCAAGGTACGGCCGCGGACGCCGCATACGCCCCGGAACAGCATCGCGCTCCGATTCTTCTGCATGACGGTAGCACGCATCGCTTCTACGATGCCTGGCACTTCCCGTTCGATGACCCGCTTGGTTGCCTCCGGGGTAACATCGCGGACCGCCAGCTCCGTTCCGCCTGTCGTGAGCACGAGATCCACTTGATAATAATCCGTCAGTTCGATCAATGCCGCGATAATTTCATCCGGCTCGTCCGGTACGATCCGGTATTCAATAATTTCTCCGCTCAGCTCTTCCTCCACCAATTCCCGGATCACTTGAGCGCTCGTATCCTCGCGTTCCCCCCGCGAACCTTTATCGCTCGCCGTTAGGATCGCCGTTTTCCACACCATCTGCCCTCTCTCCCTTCCACTCGTTCGAATCTCCTGTCTCTATGCAATGCTATGTTGTTTCTTGTATGTAATCCCCGCTCTTCCCACCGGTTTTGCTTACCAGGTAGGTCGGGCCGATGACCATGTCTTTTTGCAAGGCTTTGCACATGTCATAGACCGTCAGCGCAGCCGCTGAAGCTGCTGTTAAAGCTTCCATTTCAACACCGGTTTTGCCTGTGGTCTTCACGGTCGTTTCTATATATAACTCATCTCTAGCATTATCGCTGAACTCCACATTCACGCCGGTCAACGGCAGCGGATGACACATCGGAATCCAGTTTGACGTGTTCTTGGCCGCCATAATAGCCGCAACCTGTGCTACAGCAAGCACATCTCCCTTGCCGATCTTCCCCTCATGGATGCGAATCAGCGTATCTGGGTGCATACGAACCGTAGTCTTTGCTACCGCTGTCCGGGCCGTTACATCCTTATCGCTGACATCCACCATTCGTGCTCTGCCTTGGCCATTAAAATGACTCAATTCCATCTCTTATCCCTCCGCTGCAGGTCTGGCCTTCACAGTATGTCCCCGTTCCGTAACCAAACCGTCCAATACCTTATCATGCTCTTCCATGGGAACATGCTCCAAGACCTGAACCTCGTAGCCGATTCCCACCCACAAAGGCTCACCGATCTGACGAGAGGTGTCTTGTGCTCCTTGACTAAGCCTGTCCGACAGCCGGTCATAATAACCGCCTCCGTATCCAAGTCTTCCGCCCTTTCTGTCAAACGCAAGCCCAGGCACCCAGATGATATCAGGCCTATGGTCCATCCATTTCTGTGATCGCTGCGGATCAGGCTCCAGAATACCATAAGCTCCGGGAATCAGCTCATTCCATCCCTGAAGCTTATACAATTCCAGCGAACGGTCTTGGGGCAAACTCCGGGGAACGATAACCTGAATCCCTTGCTTCCATGCCCATTCAACCAGCGGCCGGGAATCCAGTTCGGAGCGAAAGGGGACATAAATCATCATGCTCTGAAGTCGGAGCCGCTTCATGACCTCCGAAGCAAACTCGCAGGCTTGCTGTGATCGCTTCGCCCGCTCCTCCTCAGATAATTCATCCCTGCGTGATAGCATCAATTTGCGCAGGGCATCTTTTGCGGATACCCGCTTCAATTCTTCCTCAGGGTTCAACACGTGATCTTTCCTCTCACGCTTATAATTAAGTTTAGTTTACCACTGTTCCTTCCTTTAGCCAAGAATGCAGGAAGTCGCCAATCATGGTCGATTGTTCGGTCATTTTCATGTACACTTACTTTAAGAGGTTGTTCAAAAAGTCCGCTTTTGATCTCGAAGCGAATCAGGAAGCAGTTCGGCATCGAATCTTGTATTCAGCCGGGCCTAAGTAGAAGCTTCCGAAGTATGTTTCCTGCGGAAACATTTCAGGTGCTCACGTACCCAAAACGTACGCTCCGCTCCTGACGTCCCTAGCTTCATCCAACTGAAGCGTTTTGAAAAAACGCACATCGGAAGCATAAGCTTCGGTACTGAAAATCGACCTTTTTGAACACTAACTTTAAGATATCAGAACGTATAGACTTCAAAGCATGACCATCCTGATATCGCAAGAAAAATAGCATCTAAAAACGGTCTGTCTTTTGAGAGTGTACGTCAGGAGACGTTTTTCTTATAATGAAGAATTAATCGAACAAACATATAGAATGATGGAGGTTTCACATAACATGCTGCTGCAAGCCAATGGCATTACGAAATTATATGGGGTTACGCCCGTGCTGGACGGGATCAGTCTACAGGTGCTTGAACGCGAAAGAATCGGCCTTGTCGGAGTCAATGGAGCCGGGAAATCGACCCTGCTCAAAATTTTGGCAGGCGAGATGTCTTATGATGGCGGACAAATCTTCAAGGCTAAGGAAACCACCGTCGGTTATCTTGCCCAGAACAGCGGGCTTCAGTCCGATTCGTCGATATGGAACGAGATGCTGGATGTATTCACTCCCCTTCTGGAGATGGAGCGTGAGCTGCGTCAGATGGAGGAACAAATTGCCGACCCGAAGTCGAGCGAGGATCCGAAGAAATACCAGGAGCTTCTGGATCGTTATGCGATCCGTTCAGACTGGTTCAAGGATCAGGGCGGTTATGAGATCGAAACACGTATCCGCAGCGTCCTCCACGGCATGGGATTTGGCAGCTTTGCGCCGGATACCTCCATTGCCACATTAAGCGGCGGGCAGAAGACAAGGCTGGCCCTTGCAAAAATATTGCTGCAGGCACCCGACCTGCTCATGCTGGATGAACCGACGAACCATCTGGATATCGCGACCCTCACCTGGCTGGAGGATTATCTGCGAGGCTATTCCGGTTCATTGCTTGTCGTTTCCCACGACCGCTATTTCCTGGATCGTCTCGTGACGACCATCGTTGAAATCGAACGCCGTCACTCCAAAAAATATACGGGCAACTACAGCCGGTATATTGAGCTGAAGGCAGCGGAATACGAATCCCAGCTGAAGCAATACGAGAAGCAGCAGGATGAGATCTCCCGCATGGAGACCTTCATTCAGCGAAATCTGGTCCGGGCCTCTACGACCAAGCGGGCGCAGAGCCGTCGCAAAGCGCTGGATAAAATGGAACGGATGGACAAACCGCTGGGGGATCTGAAGAAAGCACATTTTTCTTTTGAAGCCGAGTATATGTCAGGCAAGGATGTGCTTCATGTGCGGGATCTGGCGCTTGCGTTCGAGCAGGACAAGCCACTGTTCCGGCAGGTTTCCTTTGATCTCAGCCGCGGAGAAACCGTAGCTTTGATCGGTCCCAACGGGGTTGGCAAATCGACGCTCCTTAAATGCCTGATCGGTACATTGAAACCAACGGCGGGATCGCTGCAATGGGGAACAAAAGTAAAAATCGGCTACTACGATCAAGAGCAATCCGAGCTGAATCCGAGCAATACCGTTCTGGAAGAGCTATGGGGCACCTATCCGCATATGGAGGAAGCCCGTATCCGCACCGTTCTGGGCAACTTCCTCTTCAGCGGCGAAGATGTGCTCAAGAAGATCAGTTCCTTAAGCGGCGGGGAAAAAGCACGCGTCTCGCTTGCCAAGCTGATGCTCCTGGAAGCCAACATGCTCATCTTGGACGAGCCGACGAACCATCTCGACTTATTTGCAAAAGAGGTTCTGGAATCGGCACTAATGGATTACGAAGGCACTTTATTGTTCATATCCCATGACCGTTACTTCCTTAACAAAATGGCCGAGCGCATCATCGAGCTTCATCCGGACGGCATTCAACATTTCCTGGGTAATTATGACGACTATACGGAGAAAAAGCAGGAAATTCTCGATATGAATGATGAACCTTCCGAACCGTTTGCTCGTCACACCCTGAAGCAGGAAGGGAAAGCCGAAGCTACCGTCGAGAAACAGGGAGCCGTTTCCTTTGAAGCCGAGAAGCAAGCAAAGCGGGAGGAACGAAACCGTCAGCGCAAGCTCATAAGTCTGGAAGAGCAAATTCATGCTTTGGAATCGGACATCTCCGAGCTAGAGACCGAGATGACGCTGCCGGAGATCTATCAGGATTATATGGCACTCCAAGAACGCCAGCAGTCGTTAGAGGAGAAAAAGAGTCGGCTTGAGCATATTTTTGCTGAATGGGAGTCATTGCTGGAAACTTAAAAAAAATTCACAAAAGTGTTTCAAATGGAGTTTTGCATTTATACACAAACTTATCCCCAATAATGGTGCATAAGTTTACCATGGAAATGGCCGAAATGGCCATTTTTTTGTTGTTATTCGCGCATCTTCGGTCCTATATCCAACTTTATCCACTAAGTTATTCACATTATCCACAGTTTCCACCGAAGAAATTGAAAATCCTGTCCCCTCTTTTCAGCGTCTTGCAAAAGACCGATTTATCGACATTTTTCTCGCTTATGCACATTTTTCGGCGAATATGTGGATAACGTTGTTCACAACTTGACAGAATTACATGTCTTATATAATAGCCTTCTATATAGACTTACCACTTGTTATTAGCCAGTTATATTAAGCTAGATTTTGAAAAAAGCGACCTTCCTCAGTGCAGTTCGGAAGGTCGCTTGTGCCAACAATTATCGAAGTGGAGACGCTAAGGTTCCCTGTTCAGCTTCCTCGCCTCTAGACCGACATCAACGCCGAGTTGCATGCAGCAACGTATGCCAGACCTGCGGACATAACGATATCCTGATGCACGGCCGTGCCGCGGAAGATCTTGCCGGCCTTCTCAACCGTGACCGCCGCTTCGGCATGCGCATCTTCGCCGCTGCTTAACGAATGAAGTTCCAAATCGCCAAAGCGGATGGCGCTGCTAATTCCTTGACTGATCGCCGAAATAACGGCTTGCACCGGACCGTCCGCCACGCTGGAATAGGCGGCCTCCGTTTGCTCGCCCAGATGGCGCAGCGTGACGGCCGCAACCCGACTGGTGCCCGTTCCTGAAATGACCTGCGCCTCGGTCAGCTCATATACTTGGGCCGGTTTGCCTAGTGTGCTGCTCACCATCTGCAGCAGCTGATCATCGCTGACCACCTTCTGACGGTCAGCCGTCTCCTTGAAGGTATCGTACAAGGACTCCATCTCGGATGCTTCGAGCTGGACACCGTACCTGGCAAGACGATCCTTCAATGCATGACGACCGGAATGCTTGCCCAGCACGATCATGCTCCGCGGAATCCCCAGCTTTTCCGGGTCCATAATCTCGTAGGTGCTTCGATCCTTCAGCAGACCGTCCTGGTGGATGCCGGATTCATGCTGGAAGGCGTTCCGGCCGACCACAGGCTTATTGAAGGCAATTGGAAAATGCATAGCACCGCTAACGAGACGGGATACTTCATACAGCTTCTCGGCCGTAATGCCCGTCTCCGCCCGCAGCATGTCACCCCGGGTAGATAGAGCCATGACGAGCTCCTCCAGTGCGCAGTTGCCTGTACGTTCGCCCACCCCATTCACGGTGACCTCGATTTGGCTGGCGCCGTTCTCGATCGCAGCTAGGCTGTTGGCCACAGCCAGACCGAGATCATTGTGGCAGTGGGCGCTGTAAGCGACTGTCTTTCCGCCACGGGCGCCTTCCCGCACGCGTCGGAACATCTGACCATATTCGTTCGGAAGCGCATATCCAACCGTATCGGGCAGATTGATAATCGTTGCGCCCTCTTCAATGACGGCCTCCACCATCTCAATCAGGTCGTCAATGCTGGTGCGCGAGGCATCCATCGCCGTAAATTCCACCACGTCGCTGAACTGCTTCGCATAAGCCGTCATCTCACGTGCCCTTGCGACCACATCTGGACGGCTCATGCGCAGCTGGTGGCGAAGATGGATGTCGGAAGACGAAATAAACAGATGGATTCGCCTTCTGGCCGCGTCCTGGGTGGCCTTGACGGCAGCATCTATATCCCCTTTCACGGCACGCGCGAATCCGCATATCTCCACCTGCTGCAGCTGTCTCGAGATAGCCTGCACAGCGGCAAACTCCCCGGGACTGGACACCGGAAACCCAGGCTCCATCACATCAACGCCCAACTCCGCCAGCTTTCCGGCCAGCACAATTTTCTGTTCAGGCTGCAGGCTTGCTCCTGGTGCCTGTTCCCCGTCCCGTAACGTGGTATCGAATATTTGGATGGTTCTCATGGATTCACTCATTTTTGTATACTCTCCTTGGTTATGGTATGACCCGATTTCCTACGGGCTTGTTGTCCCATCTGCTCGATATGTTCGCTTTACGTCCGCACGTCGACTTGCGTCCGCATCCCACCCTGCTGCTGCCGGCAGCAAAAAAGCCCGCCATCTCTTCATATAAGAGACGACGGGCTAACACCCTCCGTGGTACCACTCTAATTGACGCGCCTCGTTCACAGCCGTTCTGCCGCGACATATACACGTCCACTCACGTCCATTATCTCCTCATACCGGCCGGACATGAAGAGAATGGACATCCTGATGACGGAGGAAACTCCGTAAGAGAGTATAGCTGCATTCATGGTCGTTGGTCTGTCTTGCTCCATCAACCGATGCGTGCTGTTCCCCTCTTCCGCTCCCGGGCGAGATTCAAAGCTTGCTGCCGCTGCGTTACACCAAACCCGCAGCTCTCTGTAGACAGCTCCTTTCTACTGCTCCCGTTCATCGCGTTTACACGATATGCTGTTATGCAGAACCTCATGATATCCGGCTCACTTCACCGGGTATCCTGCCTCTTTTGTACTGTTTCGTTGTCATATGCCTAGCTGCTTGATCAAAGCATCCAGCAGTCCAAGTATGCAAAAAAGCCTGCCATCTCTTATTCAAGAGACGACAGGCTTACCTATCGCGGTACCACTCTTGTTGACTCTAAGCTCCCGGGTTCAAGCTGTTCCCGGACCTTAAAGCCCCCTCCATCGCCAAATCACAAATGATTTGTGCGCAGCCGTTCTCACGGAGGCCATCCCGTAACAAGGTCAAACTCCGCAATCAATCCATGCCTGATCGCACTTCATTGCGCAAGGTTCCCCTGCTCCGCTCCCAGGTGAGTTCAGGCCCCTCTCGTCTGCGTTGCACCGTCCCGCAGCTCTCTTTATCCAAGGTTCACCTTACTGGTCCTGTTCTTTGCGTTTCAACATTCTGGAATTTGATCAAGATTATACGTCCTATATAGAGACGTGTCAAGACGCTTTAGCTTAGTGACTGCGCCCAAAGTTCCAGCGACATTTGGGGGTCGGCCTTCATATCGAGCGGTGTAAAGTTCCCCTGCTTCCATTTCAGATGCGCCGCGGCAGCAATCATCGCTCCGTTATCGGTACAATACTGAAATGGCGGGATCGTCAGCATAATCCCTTCCTGCTCGCAACGTTCAGCCAATGTTTTACGGAGCCCGCGATTAGCGGCAACTCCACCGCACAGCAGCAGCTGCTTGGCATCATATGCTCTGACCGCGCGAACCGCCTTTTCCACGAGCACTTCAACCACCGATTCCTGGAAACCCCGGGCTATCGCTTCCGTCCGGACTTCCTCTCCACGCATTTTGCTCTGATTGACGACATTTAATACAGCCGATTTCAGACCGCTGAAGCTGAAGTCGTAGGAATCCGGCTCCAGCCATACACGGGGAAGCTCCACAACCTCTTCGGCCTCCAATGCCATACGGTCGACATGCGGGCCCCCAGGATACGGGAAGCCAAGCGCTCTGGCCACTTTGTCGTACGCTTCGCCAACTGCATCATCGCGCGTCCTGCCGATCAACTCAAAGCTGCCTTCGTCTTTCATGTAGACCAGCTCGGTGTGACCGCCGGAAACAACCAGTGCCATACAAGGGTAAGCGATATCGCCCACAAAGCGGTTGGCATAAATATGACCCGCAATATGATGCGTACCGATTAGCGGCTTGTCAAGCGCAAACGCCAGGCTTTTAGCAGCCATAACGCCAACGAGTAGCGCTCCGACCAGACCAGGCCCCTGCGTTACGGCGATCGCCGACAAATCCTTCATTTCAATGCCGGCCTCAGCTACGGCTTGTTCAATAATTAGCGTGATGCTCTCCACATGCTTGCGGGAAGCCACCTCGGGGACCACCCCGCCAAAAGCTTTATGTGTTTCAATCTGGCTGGCAATGACGCTGGACAAAACCTCGTAGCCATCCTTTACTACGGCAACCGAGGTTTCATCGCAGCTCGTTTCTATCGCCAATATGCAGCTGTGCTGCCGGTCCACTCTTTCTTCATTCATGATAACCTTTGACTTCCTTCCTCGCCATCGTCCTCCCGATAAGGGGGCAGATCTGCCCACATGATGAGTGCGTCTTCCTGGTTATCGGAATAATACCCCTTCCGGACACCGGCTGGTTTAAACCCTTTTTTGGTATATAAGTGCTGGGCAACTTGATTGGATACCCGAACTTCCAGCGTCATTTTCTCCATTCCCATATAGGCAGCGGTCTTCATCAGTTCCGTAAGCAGTCGATCGCCCCACTTGCGTCCGCGGTACTGCTCCAGCAGCGCAATATTCGTAACGTGTGCTTCGTCAACGATCGTCCACATGCCCGCATATCCAACCGTCTTGCCTTCGTACTCCATAATCATATAACGTGCAAAATGATTCAGTTTCAGCTCATTGTGAAAAGCTTCCTCGGTCCAAGGCACGGTGAACGCTTCACGCTCCACCACGAGAACCTCCGGAATATCCTCCAGGGTCATCAACCGAAAGGACAAACCGTCTTCACCATTTACCGGCTTCTTCTGCTGATCCATGACGAATCCTACGCTCCCTTCACCGCTTACGCAGCAGGTTCGCTTCCGCTTCGGAAAGCTGTGTATAATTGGGCACCAGTGTATGCACATCATCCGCTTCCCCAGCGAGCAACCCGGCTGCTCCCAAGTACCCCATCCAGCGGCCTTCAAGCGAATACGGATGAATATGCAGCCCGTCTCCAAACCCAGGCTCAAGCCCGCGAGCGGTTTCGGCATGAAGCTCCACTTCCCCAGTAAACCAAAGGCAAACCGGGCGCTCCTCTTCAGGCAGCTTGCTGATCCGTTCTTGTATGGCCTCCACCCAGGATTGCATCAGGCGAATACCGTCTGCCTCCATACGTATCGGCGCATCGTCTTGGCTCTGTGAATCGACAGCGAATAATGCCGTGTACACTTGTCCCCGTCTTGCATCCAGCAGCGGAATGACCCAATGAACTCCCTTCTTCGGCTCGGCTTGATGCCATCCGGAGTTCAAGCCCCCCCATGCCAAGGCATGCAGGCTGGATACCCCGACAACCGGGATGTGATTAGCCCATGCCAATGTTTTGGCAGCCGTTACCGCAATCCGGATCCCCGTATAAGAACCCGGACCTACTCCTACGGCAATGCCGTCCATCTGGTCCATGCCGAGGCCTGCTTCCGCAAGCGCCTGTGCCATCACCGGGTGCAGATGCACCGAGTGGTTGCGGTCCGCATTCGTGTTCACTTCCGACAGCAGCTTGTCCTGCTCCATCACGGATACCGTCAGCGATGCCGTAGACGTATCCAGCGCCAAAAACCGCTGCTGCGGCTTCGTGTCATTGTTGTTCATTCCAGCTACCCCATTTTTCATTCAAATCCCGGCACCACTCGCCATAGGGCTCGCCCTGGCTTGAAAGTGTGATGATCCGGTTAGTTTCGCCTTTCGTTTCAAGCTGGATATGCAGATAACGCTCCGGCAAAAGCTCGGTGATCAGGCTGCTCCACTCCACGAGACAAACCCCCTCTCCAAAAAAGTACTCATCCAGCCCGAGCTCATCCGCTTCATCGATCGACAAACGGTACACATCCATATGGTAGAGCGGCAGACGCCCCTCATATTCTTTAATAATCGTAAATGTCGGGCTATTCACAACCCCGTTCACACCAAGGTGCCGTGCAAATTGTTGGGAAAATGCCGTTTTTCCTGCTCCAAGATCTCCGTCCAGGCCGATGACAGTCCCTGGCTCGGCCCTAGCGGCCAGCCAAGCAGCAAGCTGCTCCGTCTCTTCCAGACTGCTTGAACTCATTCTAAACCGGCCCTCCGTACGGCCATTGTTCACTGATAACCCACCCTTTACTTAGTTTGCCCATATCTTAAAATACTTGATCTTCATTATATCGGTCCTCCCAAGCCGCTGCAAGAACATGGGTTTCGCTTTTAAGTTTGGGATGAGAAAAGAAACGTCAACCCAGGTATCAAACACTGACACGATGTAGTCAAAGATCAAGCCTTATAGTTAAACCAGAACAAAGATAAACCATGATAAAAACCTTGAGGAGGATGACAATGAATATAACAAACATACCGAACACAGCCCCTTTTTCCGAAACAACTATAACTCCCTTTCACATTGAAATTCCGGATTCGGACCTGATTGATCTTAAGGAACGTTTGGCCCGTACTCGCTGGCCTGATGATCTGGAGGATAACCACTGGGATTATGGCACGCCGCTGTCTTACCTAAAGAAGCTATCAACCTATTGGAAGAATTCATATGACTGGCGTAAATATGAAGCCATACTGAATGAATTTCCTCAATTCACGACCACCATCGATGGACAAAATATCCACTTCCTGCATGTTCGCTCCCCTGAGCCTGATGCACTGCCTCTAATCGTTACCCATGGCTGGCCAGGATCGATTGTAGAGTTTATACATATGATTGAACCGCTCACCAACCCAGGCAAGTACGGTGGAAATCCGTCCGATGCATTTCATCTCGTGATCCCCTCCCTTCCAGGTTTCGGCTTCTCCGGGCATACAACGGAACGGGGATGGAACATCGAGCGTGTAGCTAGAGCGTGGGATGAATTAATGCGTCGCTTGGGCTATGAACGCTATGGAGCTCAAGGTGGAGATACCGGGTGTTTGGTTTCGGCTGAACTTGGCCGGATCGCTGCAGAGCGTATCATTGGCGTTCACTGTAATGGTTTGTCGGTGTTCCCAACCGGAGATCCTGCTGAAACCGAAAACCTTACGGCTGCAGAGCAGCTGCGCTATGGTGAATTAGCCGGTGGCGGATTTGACGGGTCCGGATATGCCGTCCTTCAAGCAACCAGACCGCAGACACTATCCTATGGCTTAACAGATTCCCCGGTTGGTCAGCTTGCATGGATTGTGGAGAAGTTTAAGGCATGGACAGATCCAACGGCAGATCTCCCTGAGGATGCGGTTGATCTCGATCTGCTTCTTACAAATGTCTCAATCTATTGGCTCACGGCTACAGCAGGCTCATCTGCAAGAATCTATAAAGAAAGCTCCAGTAATTGGGGAGCGCCAGCACCCTATTCCTCGGTCCCCACGGGCGTGGCGGTCTTCCCCAAGGACCTTTCCATTCGGAGCATGGCTCAGCGCCAGTACAACATCCTGCATTGGTCAGAATTCGACCGAGGCGGCCATTTCGCCGCATTGGAAGCTCCTGATTTGTTGGCTGATGATATCCGATTATTTTTCAGAGGGATTCGTTAACGACGTAATCAACACAAACACACCTTATCCGGTTTCCAACGTTATGGGACCCGTACAAGGTGTGTTTTTCGTGTTTATTAACCGATTAGACGGAGCTAAAGAGCCCCTACAATAAGCTATTCGCCTTCTTTCAGTCGGTCTACGTTCACAGTCAGTGTATTGGTCGGACGGGAGCCAACCTGAACGGTGGCCATCCCGTTCTGCTGATCCACATGCTCGATCCACACGGACTCCCCTCCCAGGTTGACCTTGTAAGTATCCTTGGAGTTAAAAATCTCCACGGCTCTCTGTATCTCCATACGTTTAGTCCTCCTTCTCCATATTTCTTGGCGATTCGTCCACGACGTCCATCGTATCGGTTGTGGAAGGGCCGATCAGCCCGTTATCCAGGGTGACATTGCCTCCGCCAAGGCCTTCGTTGATCATCCGGTCAATATCGAACATCGTAGATTCCCGAGAGATCTCGCTCTCCTCCGAAGTTAGGCTGTTCCAATCCACCATCTCCCCGTTCACCGGTTCTGCAGCGGAATGATCCGAGGCTCTGTCCTTCTGTATCTCTTCAGACGTTTCGGTTTCTCTAGGCTCCATCATAACGAAAATTACCTCCTTATACAGGCAGAGTTCATCGTCAATATGCCACAATCGGGTTCTAATTATGCAATCCTGAGCTATAACTCATACTAGAGTCTTTTTTTGGGCACACTAATAGAGGTAGTACAAAAATTTATAGCAGTCGTTTATTGCGTTTACTACACGGTCATACCCAAACATATTAAAATTTGATAGGAGGTTTCATAGAATGCATACAGTATGGAAGGGCGCGATCAGCTTTGGTCTGGTGCACGTGCCTGTCAAGATGTTCTCGGCTACGGAAGATAAGGATATTTCGATGCGCTACATTCACAAGGAGTGCGGCAGCCCGCTCTCTTACATCCGCAAATGTCCGGTATGTGAAGAGGAAGTGGCCTGGGAGGAAATTACGAAGGGGTACGAATATGAGAAGGGGAAATTTGTACTGTTCGAGAAAGAAGAGTTGGAGCAGCTCGCGGAACAGAACAGCAAAAACATTACCATTCTGGACTTTGTGGATCTGACCGAAATTGACCCGATTTATTTTCAAAAGACGTACTATCTCTCGCCGGATCAAGCAGGTGCAAACGCATACCGGCTCCTGCTGGAAGCGATGAAGCAGTCAGGCAAAATCGGCATCGCCAAAATCGCTATTCGCTCGAAGAGCAGTCTGGCCGCGATCCGGGTGCTCGATGAATGCTTGTCGATCGAGACGATTTTCTACCCGGATGAGATCCGGCCGATCTCCCAGGTCCCGAATTTGCCTGAAAGAACCGAGGTCAACTCCAAGGAACTTGATATGGCCAAACTGCTGATTGACCAGCTGTCAACTCCCTTTGATCCTGAGAAATATACGGATGATTATCGCGAACGTCTGCTGGATCTGATCAACAGCAAAGTGTCCGGTGAAGAGATCAAGATTGCCCCTGCTCGTCAGGAGACCAACGTTGTCGATCTGATGGCTGCCCTCCAGGCAAGCATCGAAGCCGTAAAGCCAATCGGAACGGATCCAGGCACCAAACCGAAGCCGCGTAAACCAACCCGGAAGACAGCTGCCAAAGAACCGGCTGCCAAGGTCAGCGGCGGGGAAGGCGAGCTTGACGCACCGAAGCCGAAGCGCAAAACCAAATCCAAGAAATCCGACTCCACATCCTGATCCGTATGGGACAAATGCAGAATCTGCTGCCCAAAGAGCCGATGGCACCGATCTCGACGGATCAAATCACGACAGGCGAGGATTGGGGTTATCAGCTGAAATGGGACGGCGTGCGCATTCTGGCCGGACTTGACCAGAACCGCGTATCGTTATATTCCCGCAAGCTGCTCGATAAAACGTCTCTGTATCCCGAAGTCGTTCAGGCATTATCCGGCCTGCAGGATCGGCGTCTTCTCTTGGATGGCGAGGTTGTCTATTTTCATCCGGAGCTGGGTCGTCCCGTGTTTCAGAAGGTTCTTCAGCGGGAGCGTTCGCGTGCGATCAGCACGAACGCTCCTCTGTTTACTTATGTTCTCTTCGACATTCTGGTGGACGGCGACCAAGACTTGCGTAAGCTGCCCTATCTTGAACGTCACCACCGCCTGAAGGAGATCGTTTCCGACACACCGGGCCTGCTGGCCGCGGATCTGTTTCTTGAAGGCGAGCATTTATGGAGTTGGGCCGAAGAACGGGGATGGGAGGGCATTGTGATGAAGCGCCTCTCTTCTCCTTATCGTGAAGGCAAGAAACATCGGGATTGGTACAAGAAAAAGATCGCCGTGAACATGACAGCCTCCGCCGTCGCCATGATTATCAGGGAAGGCCGTGTCGCCAGCCTCGTCATTGCCGATGACGACGGTAACTATATTGGCCGGGCTTCCCTGGGGCTTAATGAGCAGACGAAGAAGCGGCTGCTGCAATATGCCGAAAGCCATCGTGCTGATGCGATATGGAGTACGCTCCATACCGACCTGAAGAAAGAACAGCTGGCCTGGCTTAGCCAGCCGCTTTCCGTTCAGGTCACATTTCTTGAATGGAGTCAGGATGGCATGATGCGCCATCCCAAACTCGTATCGATTGAGGGGGTGTAAACCATATGGCTCGTACCGTCAAAGGGACCCTAATGATCGAGGGACAGGAGATTCAAATTACGAATCCCGACAAACCGCTATGGCCGGAAGTCGGCATTACTAAAGCGATGTATCTGCAAAAGCTTGCGGCCATCTCCCCGTTCCTGCTCCGGTACTGCCGGGGCAGACTGCTCACGACCATCCGGTATCCACACGGGGCCGAGGGCGAATCCTTCTATCAGAAAAATGCGCCGGAGCCGCTGCCGCCTTTTGTGCAGACCTATGTGCACGAAAATATTAACTACGTGCTGCTCAACGGACTGCCGGAGCTGCTCTGGCTGGGGAACCTAGCAGCGCTTGAGTTTCACCCTTCACTACACCTTGCAGGCAGCAATCTACCCTGCGAATGGATGATTGATCTGGATCCAACGCTGCCGGAGGAGCCGCGGATCATGGAGGCGACTGCGATTGTAGGGGACGTCCTGAGCTCCTTGGGCCTGTCCTCCGTCCCGAAAACCTCAGGAGCAACCGGGGTGCAGATCATCGTGCCGATTCCGGAAGGCATTACGTTCGATGAACTTCGCACGGTCGGCCAATTCGTGGGGCAGTATGTAACCGAGAAGTTCCCCAAGCTGTTCACCATCGAACGACTTAAGAAGAATCGCGGCGATAAAATCTACTTCGATTATCTTCAACACTACAGCGGAAGGACGCTCGCCGCTCCGTATACCCCACGGGCCCGACGGCTGGGGACCGTCTCCACGCCGCTCACTTGGGATGAGGTCCGTCAGGATGTTTCTCCCACGGATTTTCATCTGCTGAACATTGAAGAACGGCTAAGAGAGAAGGGAGACCTACTTCAGACCTTGCCTCCGCAACCGATCGAGAACGTCATCCGACATCTGAAGCCCCAAGGTAAGGGAGCCTCAAAAAGGAAAGGATAGCTGTTCAATATCCGGCATTAGCTCCTCCCCGGAGACCGGCGCTGCCGGTTGTGGCAGCTTCCTTGGCTGTGCAGGAGCAACCAAGTCCCCCACTGAAAGAAGGTGATCGCGAGCGCCTTCCACCTGCGTCCCGTTCTGTTGAGAAGTCACGCTTTCGATCGCCCCAGCCTTGCTCACGGCAGCAGCCGATGCCTCCGAGGTCAGTCCATTCAGCTCATATTCATTCAGCAGCCTGGCTGCCATCGATTTGAAGGAACGCACGTAATGCTCTTCGGCATATGCGCCCTGTCCATATAACTCGCGGTAAGGCTGAACCACTTTGGGAAACTGGTGTTTAAGTGTTTCGATATACCATTTCTTCACGTCGCGCGAGAGTCTCAGTAACGAGATCATGGCAAAGGAAACGCCCCTTACCTTCGCCTGCGACAGGAGATCCTTCAGTTCCGACTCCTTATCCGTCAAAAAGGGCAGCACAGGCGCCACAAACAAGCCCGTTCTTATGCCTGCAGCCGATAATCGGTGAATCGTATCGAGCCTGCCCTCCGGATGAGGCGATGCCAGCTCGAGCTTCCGGATGATGTCCCCATTCAGCGTGTTGAGACTTATGTTAACGGACACATTCTCCATTCGGGTCAATATGTCCATATCTCTGAGCACGAGCGGAGAGCGCGTTGTAATGCTTGTGGAGATGCGGTATTTAGCAAGCAGCTTCAAACACTCCCGCGTAATGCCCTCCTTGCTCTCGATCGGCTGGTATGGATCGGTTGCCGTACCGATCGTAACCTGTCCAATAAATCTGCGCATCGCTTCAATATCATGATCAAACTTCCTCGCTGCACTCGATAACTGCTTCTCCAGCGCTTCGGCTGCATTCGACTTCATAAAGATATGGTGCTGAAACTCATCCTCCGCCCCCATGCCGATAAAGGATTGGAACGCACGGGCATAACAAAAGCTGCAGCCATGCCCGCATCCGCGGTACGGATTGATGGACCAATCGAAGGGCATCCTCTCTTCCTTCACTCTGTTTAAAGTCTGTTTGGTAGTTATCCGTTCATATAACGTACGAGCCACTCCTCTTCCTCCCCTCTGATCCTTTACTGCTGTATGTTGAACTATTTCATATTTTAACAAACATATGTTCTTATTATAAGTGGATTTTACTGGATTTACAAATAAACCTCCAGCAACCCCTTATACGAAAAGGTTGAACCCGGTCCAATTGTTATTTATAATTAATATATATCATGTGATATGTATCGACTGTTTCACATATAAATAATCTAAGGAGTTGCAGACAGCAATGGCACCAAAAACGAAGTTCACCAAACAAGATATCGTGCTAGCCGCATTTGACATTGCTCAGACGGATGGAATCGAGTCCATTACGATTCGAAAAGTAGCCGAACGACTGGGCAGCTCCATCGCGCCAATCTATGTCAATTTCAACGATGCTGAAGAACTGGTTCAACAGGTCGTCGAAAAGGCCTTTCAGGTGGCCAGAGGGTTGATTGCAGAGCAGCAATCCGGTCAGCCGTTCCGGGATATCGGCATGGCAAGTCTGCGATTTGCGAAGGAATACCCTGTACTCTACCGGGATTTGATCATGAAGAACAATCTCCATATGAAGAATACCCCGGAACAAATCCGTGAGGTTATCGGGTTAATGAAGTTGGACCCGGAGCTTGCGGGATTTTCTGATCAGGAACTGCAATCGATTTTTTTGAAAATGCAAACCTTTCAGACAGGTCTCTGTGTCATGCTAGCCAATGATTTGTTCACCGAGAGCGTGGATGACGACAGGATGATCCATATGATGGACGAAGCCGCTGAGGATTTCATTCGTGCCGCTCGTTTGCGGAAACAGCAAGAGACATGAATCTGCATAAGGTATCGATAAATTAGGATCCATGGGAGGTATATGGAGAATGGGAAGAGCCCTGGAGCAGTCGCTTCTGGATAAATGGTTGGCTCAGATCGCTAATAAAAGAAATGTGTTTAGCACGGTTTTGTGCGTCGAGGACCAGAAGCAATCACTCTCCCTTGTCAGCAGCGGCGGGGAGATGCAGACTGAGGACCGCTATTTCATTGCCAGCGTGACTAAATTGTATGTGACAGCCGTAATCTTGAAGTTACGAGCGGAGCAGCGGCTTGGGCTCGATGATCCCATCAGCGAGTACCTTTCAAAAGAGATCATCGCGGGACTCCATATGATGGAGAACAGGGATTACACCGAAGAAATTACCGTCAAACAGTTAATGTCCAATAAGTCAGGCATCCCGGACTATTTTTCCGGAGACGTCTTCTCGGAGCTCATCGCCGGGCATGATCAGGCTTGGAGTCTGGACAAAACATTGAATGCAGCGAGACGGCGAAAGCCTAAATTCATACCGGGACAGCAGAAAAAAGCCCAATATTCCGACACCAACTATCGGCTGCTTGGGCTGATCATCGAGAATATCAAGGGTGACTCCATTCAGAGCGTATTCAAGGAATACATCTTCGACAAGCTGAAACTGACACAGACGTATTTCTATCATAACCCGGAGGATACGACTCCTGTTCCATTCTATTATAAGAAGAAGCGTTTGGACCTTCCGCAGTATATGGCGTCAATCGGAGCGGAAGGCGGCATCGTCTCAACGGCAAGGGAAACGATGATTTTCCTGCGGGCCTTTTTTAATGGGGAGTTGTTTCCGATAGGTGATTTGGAGGAACTCCAAAGGGAATGGATTTTTCTCTGGGCACCTGGCCCCTTTTTCTATGGCACCGGCATTTCAAGACAGCCGCTTTCTCCATTTGGCTTGAGACGAGGACTCATCGGTCACTGGGGTCAATCCGGCGCCTTTGCCTTCCATCACCCTGAATCAGGACTTTATTTCACCGGAACCGTTAACCAGGCCATCGGTCAATCTGCGGCTGTGCAGGCGATGGCAAGAATCATTCGTCAATATGGACGGGAAAAAAAGGCACTTCGCTTGCACGCAGATGTCCCTTAAACAAAAAAATGTTCCACCCGTGTTAACTCTCAACATGGGTGGAACATCGAAATATTGGTGCATTAATGAATGGCCTTCTTCTTAAAGCGGCCGCCCTTCACATCATGGATATTCCCGATGGCAACAAAAGCCTGGGAATCCCAATCTTCTACGATGGATTTGAGCTTCGCTTCTTCCAGACGGGTAATGACAACAAAGATAACTTTCTTGCTGTCGCCGGAATAAGCGCCCTCTCCCTCAAGATAGGTTACACCGCGCCCAAGACGTTGGGTCAGCGCATCACCGATCTCCTTATGCTTATCACTGATAATCCAAACCGATTTGGATTGATCAATGCCTTCAATTGTAATATCAATCAGTTTAAACGCCAGGTAATAAGCAATCAGCGAGTACATGGCATGATCCCAACCGAAAATAAATCCTGCGCTGCCAAGAATAAATACGTTAATGAACATCACGATTTCACCGACAGAGAACGGTGTCTTTTTGTTGATCAGAATAGCCACGATTTCCGTTCCGTCCAGGGAGCCGCCGGACCGGATAACAAGACCAACCCCGATTCCAAGTAGAACGCCGCCGAACACGGCCGCAAGCAGCGGATCAATGGTGATCGGATCAACGGGATGTAGAAAATAAGTTCCAATGGACATGATCACGACGGCGAACAACGTGGATAATGCAAAAGTTTTCCCGATTTGTTTATATCCCATAAATAAAAATGGAAGGTTGAACAAGGTCAGGAATACACCTAGCGGGACATTGGTGATATGGGAAACCATAATGGATACACCGGTAATGCCTCCGTCAATAATTCTGTTGGGTACCAGAAAGATCTCCAGCCCTACTGCCATCAATACCGCACCGAAAGTTAAGAACACCAGACGACGGAGAAGCTTCAAGGTGGTTGAGCCTGCCTTGGGATTCTCCGGCTTCTGCTGCTCCGCTTTCACTTGCGCAAGAATCTTCACATCACTTGACATAAATCTCCCCCGTTCAACTTATGAAAAATAAGCTAATTTATATTTATAAGTGAAACTCTTATAAATATTCTATCATATAATAAATGCTGGACATAGAACTTTCAGGTTTCTTCCTGAATTTCACTTGCCCTTTCAACACTCTTACATCTGATGTAAGATATTACACTTATAGTAAGGGTGACAGCATCCTGCATAAAATTTCGGCTGCTTTCTGCCATCTTCCGCGCTGACGAAACCTCTCCGCATCAATCTGCCTGCTCTGTTTGAGATCCTCCTTAAAATCCGCAACCAACTGTTCTATCGGCAGTTGATCAAACAGTACGGCTGTCAGCTCAAAATTACAGAAGAAACTCCGCATATCCATATTCGCCGTACCGACCGAACCGAGAAGTTCGTCCACAATGAGCACCTTGGCATGGATGAATCCTTTTTCATACTCGTAGAAGGTAACTCCAGCTGCCAGTAACTCTTCTACGTAGGACAAGCTTGCCATCTTCACAAAACGGGAATCGGCACGATCCGGAATAATGATCCGTACATCCACACCGCTCACCGCTGCCGTCTTCAGCGCCTCATATATCCCTTCATCGGGAATGAAATACGGCGTTGTGATCCATATCCGTTCCTTGGCTACGGAAATCGCCCCGAAGCACATCTCCTGAATGGCATTCCAGCTCAGATCCGGTCCGCTGCTCAAAATTTGTATTTGTTCATCCCCGGTGCATTGATGCTCCGGGAACAGACCGAAATCCGCAATACGCTCCCCGGAAGCAAGCTTCCAGTCGTGCAGAAACACATTTTGCAGGAAATAGACTGCATCCCCCTTTACTTCCAGATGCGTATCGCGCCAGTAGCCCATTTTCGGATATTCGCCCAGATAGTCGTCCCCGACGTTAATCCCGCCAAGAAAACCGATCGTGCCATCCACTACAACGATTTTACGGTGATTCCGGTAATTGATTCTGCGGCTGAACATCGAAACCATGGCGGGCAGGAAGAAATAGAACTCCACTCCCGATTCCTTAAACCGCTGAATGAACGCTTTCTTGAGTTTGTAACTGCCAAGCCCGTCACAAACCAGACGTACCTTGACGCCTTCCCGGGCCTTTCGAATCATGACATCCTGAAACTTCGTGCCGATCCGGTCATGACGAAAGATATAGAACTCCACATGAATATGATCTTTGGCCTGCTCCATCGCGCTCAGCATGGCAGCGTAAGTCTCTTTCCCATCCGTCAACACTCGGCTCTGATTACACCCTGTAATCGGACTCTCCGACAAGTGATTAAGCAGATTGAACAAACGATCATTGTGATGAAATCCGGCATTGTTCATATCTTCCTTGTGCCGAACAACGGCGGCCCGATCCCATAGGTGCCCCCTGAGTTCCTGAAACAGTCTGGAGCCCCGCTTGCGAATCTTCAACCGCTTCTGATAGTCCCTCGCCACAAAGAAATAGAGTACAAACCCGATCAATGGGAGGCAAAATAAAATAAACAGCCAGGCCACGGCCTTGGACGGATTCCGAAACTCCAGCAACAGCACTGCAACCATCTGCAAAATAAAAGTAATAAGTGCAACCAGAAGCCATACCATATCGACAGCCTCCTCAGCATGAATAATAGTCGTATTTTGAACCGAATAACTACACTACATCATTGACCAATTCCATATGTATTTATTCAATTACCCAATGACGCACCGTACTGAATAAGTTCTCTTATCTAATAATTTTTGACATGTTCTTCGAGAGAATAGAATACATACTAGATAAGGAGCTGGCCAAGTCTAGCGGGTACCATGATTCATAAATGATGTATGGAAGGGAGATGCCATGAAAACCACACACCGTAAACAACGCTTAACCCTGCTGGTGCTTCGGGATGCCCAGCATTCAGTCAAACAGATCCATCTGTCCAAGCCTCTAATGATAGCGGTGCCCGCGGCCGCTATTTTGTCCATCGCCGGACTGATCGTTTCCCTGCAGATCCAGTCGGCCCAAACGATCTCAGGGCTGGAACAGCAGCTGATGCTCAGAAGCCTGGAGGCCTTAAAGATGGAAGTGACGGTCACCGACAAGGAGGAAGCCATAGAACGCTTAAACAAAGCCATCATTCAGCTGTCGGGTGAAGCAGAGCAAACGAAGGTCCAGATGGAGCGCGTTCAGCAGCTGGAGCAGGAGCTTCAGCAGTTTATTCAGAAGCACGGCAGCTTGTCAGGACAGACCTCCTCCATCACAGCTGAGGATAAGCAGCATGTCGGAGGGGAATTCATTGCCGTTCATGAGAATGAAATGTTAAGTCTCGCAAGAGAGACCCATGATGATTTCGAGGAGATTCAGCAGTTGATTTCTAGCATGGAGCAACATATTCCGCGTACGCTGGATCAAGCCCAGGAAACCCAAGAGAAACGTGAAGGCACACCCTCTCTATGGCCGACCACATCTAAACGGCTGACATCAAATTTCGGTTATCGGGGCGACCCTTTTACCGGGCGTTCGGCCTATCATGCCGGCATCGATATTGCCGGTAAAACCGGTGATCCGATCTATGCCGCCGGTGCCGGTGAGGTAACGGCAGCGGAACGCGGCGGAGCCCGGGGGCTTTATATCGTGGTCAAACATCCGAATGGTCTGGAGACCTGGTACATGCATCTGGACAGTCTTGCCGTATCGGTAGGCGATCACGTCGATCAAGGTGAAACCATTGGCAAGCTGGGATCCTCCGGGCGAAGCACAGGCCCCCATCTTCATTTTCAGGTCGTCAAAAACAACCAGACGATTAACCCTTTGCCTTATCTGCAGTAAGCACCATCCATTCATGATGAGGAGGAATGTAATATGAAAAAGAAAAACAAGAACAAGCGGGCTGCCCAGCGAACAGATACGCTGATTGGACCAGGTAGTGAAGTTGAGGGCGTGCTGCAATGCGAGGATAATCTGCGGATTGACGGGCGCTTTAACGGCTCCATCGAAAGCCAAGGCTGTGTAACTATCGGCGAAGAAGCGATTGCCCGCTCCAATATCTCCGCTCGGGAAGTTATCGTGGCCGGCAAGGTGTATGGCGATGTGACGGCGGAAAACAAACTGACCATCACACCTACGGGACAGATGTACGGGGATGTTTACGCCGCTTCCCTGATCGTTATGGAAGGCGGACTCCTCAATGGAGCAAGCCGAATGGAGCATCAAACCTCGACTCAAGAAGCTGCGGAGTCAACGGACACCACACTGCCGCTTCAGCGCTCGGAAGCAGGTTAACCTGGCGTATGGACGACCACCCGAACCCGGCAGTTTTATATCGATCGGCCCGGTCTTTCAGCCGACATAATCAAAGAGCCCCTTCCCATCCATGTGATTCACAGGGGTAGAAGGAGCTCTTTTCTTAACCATAAATTAAGCTGCAACGTCTCTCTTCGTAAAGGCCAACCAAGAGATAAGCATGAACAACAAGCAATAAACAACCAGAATCGTGATGGAGAAACCCAGCCCCACTCCTCCCGGTCCGACAGGCGATTGGATATAGCCGCTTAGGTCGATGTGGAGAAAGAGTAAATACTTCGCCCATTCAAACCGCTCCGGATTAAAGATAAAACCGAAAATATCCTTGGTAAACAAGAGCATCAGCGATAATCCAATCGCCAGACCGCCAGAACGAAACACCGTAGAGAGCATAAACGCAATTAACGAGATGACCAGCGCCTGGATCGTATCGGTCAACAGGAGAAGCAGCGAGTTGTTCATCGATGATCCTGCGAATCCGTCCGATAATCCGGTGTTGCCGGAAAACAACAGCAGCGACATAGCGATCCCTGCCACGGCCGTAATTCCCGCACAGAGCAGACCGAATAGAATCAGGGATGTGAATTTGGACAACAGAATCTTCCCTCGGCTCCACGGCCGGATCAGCAGCAATTTGATGGTGCCTCCAGCAAACTCCCCGGCCACGATATCCGCAGCGATAATTACCGTAAATATCGTACTTAGGTAGATGGTGAAACTCTCCGTCCATGTAAATACGGTCCAGACATCCATCGGGGCATTCGTATAGTACAGCATGATAGGCATGGCCGCATTAAACAAGAGGAGAATCGCCAGCATGACCCATGTCCTTACGCGATAGTAAATTTTCATATTCTCATTGGCAACAAGACGGGTAAAGTTATTCAACAACGGATCCCCCTCCCGTCATTTCCAAAAATTGATCCTCTAGCGAACGGGTCACCGGCTGAATGGCATATACGCGTATGCCTGCCCCAACCAATGCCGCGTTGATATCCGCAATCATATTCTCGTCGCCGCGAACAATGATTCGGTGATCGCGGGCTGACGCTTGATATTCCTGGAGCAGCGCTGCCGCTGCATCCGCATCATTGACGGTAAATGCGGTCTCTTCAAACACCCGCTCTCCCTCAGCCGTCCGCAGCTGACGGATATCAATCAACTTACCGTGACGTATAATGCCGACGGTATCACACATCAGTTCCATTTCAGACAGCAAATGACTGGAGACGAATACGGTCGTCCCTTCCTCCTGCGTCAATCTGCGCAAATAATCACGCAGCTCCCGAATGCCCTGCGGGTCCAAGCCATTCGTAGGCTCGTCCAGGATCAGAAGCTTCGGCCGGTGCAGCAGTGCCTGTGCCACGCCAAGCCGTTGGCGCATCCCCAGCGAATAGGTCTGCACTTTCTCATGAATCCGATTCCCGAGACCGACAAGTTCCACGACCTCATCGATACGTTCTTTGGTAATGCCCTGCATCATACGCGCAAAATGCTTCAGATTGTTATAACCAGACAAAAATTTATACATCTCAGGGTTCTCGACAATCGCCCCAATCTGAGCGGCTGCCTGTTCATAATTCTTCCGTATGCTGTAACCCCCGATGGTAATATCCCCTTGGGTAATGGACATCAGCCCGACCATCATGCGAATGGTCGTTGTCTTGCCTGCTCCGTTCGGCCCAAGAAATCCGAAAATTTGTCCAGGGGGGATATCTAAAGTCACATGATCTACCAAAACCTTGGACGAGATTTTCTTTGTAACCCCGAGCAGTCTTACCAGCGGTTCCTGCTTCATGTAATCTATTCTCCTTTGCCCTTGTATCATGTCAATCTCCACAATTATACAATACTAGGGCAAAGGACAAAATTGTTGAAATGCATGACCCCTACACTGCATAGGAATGGAGCCGTCTACTTGTAATGCACCAACAAAGCCGATTGACACTCCTTGCAGACTCCCGCCGGAACATTATGCTTATAGAAGCCGGTTTTATACAAGTTGTGGCATTGGGTGATGGGAAGCATCCGACAGCAACTGACGCAATACATCATCACTTCTTTCATCCCGTCATCTCCTCTTTCGGGATTGATGCATCTATTCTATGCACAGAATGATACATAATGTATCCACAATAAAAATTCTATATAAATTGTTACTCTTTGTCAAACGTAAATAAATCAAATCATGTTAAGACTATAGGACCTGAAATATCCATTATATTAGAAGGTTAAAGATACATTTTTTTCTAAATTTTAAATAATTGCTACAATATGTATTGACGATAGACCGAAATTAAGATACATTTTGTATCATATTAGATGTTTTTATATGAATGTATGTTTGCTCTAAATTAATGGAACTTGTAGAGAGGTGAGTATGAATGTCATATGGATCTCGCATTGCAAAATTGCGGGAGCAAAAAGGTTGGACCCAAGAAGAGCTATCCGAGCGTATTGGAATCAGTCGGGCTTCTTTATCACATTATGAAAAGGATCGCCGAGAACCAAATCTGGAAACGCTAACAAGATTAGCGGACGTATTTCAAACCACGATTGATCAAATCATTGGAAGATAGTCTGTTCAATCCCCCTACTCAAAAAACAATCAAAATAACCTAAAACTTCGTTATTCTCCTTCACACACAAAACCCCCTCTACTCAAAAAGGGGGTTTTGTGTTACGAGTCATTCCATATACGCTCTTAAAGTAGACGTTATCTTGTCTCTTTCTTGATCACCGACGATATAATACCAAATTCCATTCATTTTTTGACCATGGCCAGCAATTTCAACCTGTTCAACCTTTTTCAGTTTTTGACGGTACTCTGTTACAAACATCTTCATCTCTTCAAACGAAATGTCCGTTTTGACACTGCTCCCAATGTCATCCAGAAGTGATTCCAGTTTAAACACAGTCGAAATCCTTATTAACTTATTTAAGATCCCTTTCAGAACTTCTCGTTGCCTTGTATTTCTACCTAAGTCTCCCTTAGGATCTTCAAAGCGCATACGCGAGAATGCCAGTGCTTCATCACCGTTTAAGTTCAACTTCCCCTCATCAAAGTCATAGCCAGCATATGCGAACCCCATATTGTTATTTACGGTGACTCCACCCAATGAATCTACAATGCTGGAGAAGCCCTCCATGTCTACTTTAATGTAGTAATCGATAGGGTATTGCAAAAAATTCTCGACGCTGCTGACCGACATCTCAACGCCTCCAAAGGCATAGGCATGATTGATTTTATCCACCGTTCCATGTCCTACAATATCAGTCCTCGTATCACGTGGGATATTAAAAATCAGTACTGACCCCTTTGCAGGGTTTACTGCCATTAATATCATGACGTCGGATCGCCCACGATCATAGGGCCTTTGGTCTACGCCCAAAACCAGAACAGTAAATGGATCAGCGTCCCTCATATTTTTATCGCCGACCTGAATTGTCGTCCGATCCTGTACGAAGGTTGGGACTACAGGCGAAGGCTCCCGTTCTTCGTAAATCCGATTCGCTGTCGATTTAATGGATTGATACGTATACAGAAGATACGCAGAAGGCAGCAGTATAAGAATAGCTAGAAGCCACAGGACCCATTTCCTTCTCATTTTCATCCAGTGATGCCCTCCATTGCATTGACCTTATCCTGTTCCGTTAAAGGTCAACGTTGAATCATTAAATACATTGAATTCATAGTGAACAAGGGTCAGGGGATAAAGAACTCGCAGAAATATGTATCGAGGAGGTTTCATGATTACAATGACCTAAATATACAACTCCAATTCAAGATTGAATATAAATCTACATATGAAATCATATAAACAAGTTCATTTATAGTAGGAGAAAAACAACGATAATCTAACCCCATCCCACATCATGCACAAGGATTTAAGGTAAAAGAACTAATGACCAAGCAACATAAATATAGTAGAATATCAATAAACCATGATAATGATTCATCGTGAATACCTGTTCGCTGCAGGCTATCCATGAATTACGTTTCAGTTATAGAGACTCATTTTATTCGATTCGCTGTGACCGAACATCATTCGGTTCAACATACCCACAATACGGGTCTTTTTATCGCCATCTGTATAGAATTCCGTATGATACAATTGGCGTCCATAAAAGAGTCCCCTTGATTCAATGTGGCCTGAAAGCAGAATATGATCCACATTATCATCAATTTCGTAACCCAATATAACATTAGAATGAATCGGTATTTCCCAAGGGCATAGGAATACAAGACCACTTGGCAGCAACTCAAGCGGTGTAACGGAATGACTTTTCCCATGAATGGTTAATTCCCCGATCTGCATGACTCTAATCCTTACTGTAATTTGGTGTTGCCGTTCTCGTAACATTGGAGGTAACTCATCCGCTCCTTATTATAATTTTTTGGTATGGGACATTTCTGCACTGGATAAAATGATACTAACTGTACCCAAACCTTTACATTGCAGATACAATATGTATCTTATTAATGTTTATAATACGATACATATTGTATCTAGTCAATAAAAAGTAGTCTTTTTATGTATATAATAAACCGGCAATTTCAACTTATAGATCTATTCAATTAACTTCTATAGATACAAGCCATTCGAAAGGGGGATCAATGCGTGAACTACGGAGAACGAATATCTGAATTACGTGAACAGCATGGGTGGACTCAGGAAGAGCTCGCTACCTCTGTCGGTATTACACGTGCTGCACTATCCCATTATGAAAAAAATCGGCGCAAGCCCGATTTCGAAACATTGACCCGCCTGGCAGATCTGTTTGACGTATCCATAGATTATCTGATCGGGAGAACGACACAGGAAAAGACGGTGCTTGATGCGGAGGTTCGATCGTTTGTGGACGGACTTGAACTATCCGATGAGGATTTATTGGAACGCTTTAACCTTACAGTGGACGGCCGCAAGCTCACTGAAGATGAAGCCAAGCGATTTATTGCATTTGTTCGCATGGAACGGGCCATGAAATAACGGCTTTACGCCCAAGAACTACAAATCCCCGACGTGTAGGATACTACTATCACAACATGTCGGGGATTTTCTCGTCACCATGAGACCCTATCTAATCTTTTCGTAATTCCTCCATTTGCAGCCATTTATCAGGATGGATTCCCAATTGAGTCATGAGCTTATTGATGTCGATGTTCGTTTTCTGTTGGTCAAGCCGCTGCTCGGTGCTTCCGGAGCCTCTCTCCTTGTCCACACTCATTTCCACAACTACCTCGCTTATCTATAATTTCCTCTCCATCCCAGCTGCTCATACTTGTTGAAATTACATGTATACAGCAACAACCTATTAAACAACTTACTTACCAATATTATAACCAACGAATCCACATGATGCTGTCGTCTTATGGAGCCTTTGTCCTATGCTTCCGGTTCTAATTTTGTCGAATTTTCTTTTGAAATATTTTGTTGAAAATACAACTTTCTTAATAAGACTCATCGTAACTTATTTATATATGAAAAAAAACCACATTGCATTCATTAAAGAACACAATATGGTTTCTAATATCATAACATCAGATGTTAGTTCCCTGTACGAGCCAATTCTTTCATATTCGCCTCAAAAGCGGCGAGGAGTGCAGCTTCACCCGCCAGGCCTTGGTCTTGAGCCTTCTCGATATGCAGCAGCATGCGCTTGTAATCTTTCGGAATAATACGGACAAAGCGGCTGAGCGCCTGATCCCAATCTCCTAGAATTTGCTGTGCCGGCACACTGCCGGTGTACTGCTCATGCTGCTGGATAAGATGATGGAGTGCTTCCGCTTCTACTGTTTCCTCCACACGCTCAAGGAGTACCATCTCCAGATTGCAGCGATCCACAAAAGTTCCTTCAGGATCATAGACGTAGGCTACACCGCCAGACATCCCGGCCGCGAAGTTGCGTCCGGTTTCGCCGAGCACGACTACCCGGCCGCCGGTCATGTATTCACAGCCATGATCGCCAACGCCTTCAACCACAATGTTCGCACCCGAGTTGCGAACGGCAAAGCGCTCACCGGCAATGCCTCTTACGTAGGCTTCACCGCCTGTAGCACCATAGAACGCGGTATTACCGGCAATAATGTTCTCCTCGGCTTTGAAGGTTGCTTTTGGCGAAGGCTTCACGATCAGCTTGCCGCCGGAAAGGCCTTTACCGATATAGTCATTCGCATCCCCTTCCACCGTCAGCGTCATCCCTTTCGGCACAAAGGCACCAAAGCTCTGGCCTGCGGAACCCACGAAGTTAAATTGAATCGTGTCTTCAGGTAGTCCGGCAGCGCCGTATTTGCGCGTGACTTCACTGCCCAGTATGGTACCCACTGCACGATCCACGTTTGTGATTGGGAACGTTCCTTCCACCGCTGCACCCGATTCCAATGCAGGCGCAGCGCTGCTGAGCAGTGAACGCATATCCAGCGTTTCTTCCAGACCATGATTCTGTCTTTGACTGCGATAGCGAGTGCTGCCTGCCAGAAGCTCCGGCGTATACAGCAATGCGGAGATATCCACGCCTTTCTTCTTCCAGTGATGATCCGCTTTGACGGCATCCAGGCAATCGGTACGTCCAATCATCTCATTAATGGTGCGGAAACCAAGCTCTGCCATCAACTCGCGCATGTCTTGAGCGACAAAGCGCATGAAGTTGGCAACATGCTCCGGATCTCCTGTAAAGTGCTTACGCAGCTCTGGATTCTGCGTGGCTACGCCAACCGGACAGGTATCCATTTGGCAGACACGCATCATGATACATCCGACGGCAACCAATGGTGCCGTAGAGAAGCCATACTCTTCGGCCCCAAGCAGAGCCGCTACCACCAAGTCGCGTCCGTTCAGCATTTTGCCATCCGTCTCAAGCACAACGCGGTCACGCAGATTGTTCATGATGAGTGTCTGATGGGTCTCGGCAAGGCCAAGCTCCCAAGGCATACCCGCATGTCGGATCGAGCCTTGCGGCGAAGCCCCCGTTCCACCATCGTAACCACTGACCAGAATAATGTCAGCGCGGCCCTTCGCAACACCTGCAGCGATCGTCCCCACACCCACCTCGGATACAAGCTTCACGTTGATATCCGCACGCGGGTTGGAGTTCTTCAGGTCGTAAATAAGCTCCGCCAAATCTTCAATGGAGTAGATATCATGATGCGGCGGCGGCGAAATCAGGCCAACACCTGGCGTCGAACCACGAACCTCGGCTACCCAAGGATACACTTTACGGCCCGGCAACTGTCCACCTTCACCCGGCTTCGCGCCCTGCGCCATCTTAATCTGGATTTCGTCCGCATTCACCAGGTAGTTGGAGGTTACGCCGAAACGTCCCGAGGCCACCTGCTTGATGGCGCTGCGGCGGGAGTCGCCATTGGCCTCCGGGATGAAACGTGCCGGATCCTCTCCGCCTTCACCCGTGTTGCTCTTGCCTCCGATGCGGTTCATCCCGATCGCAATACTCTCATGCGCTTCCTTGCTGATCGAGCCGAATGACATCGCGCCCGTTTTGAATCGGCGCATAATGGATTCTACGGATTCAACCTCATCCAGGGGTACCGGTTCGCCGGCTGGCTTGATTTCAAGCAGTGAGCGCAGCGTAAGATGCTGCTCATTCTCCCCTTTCACAAGCTCTGCATATTTTTTATAAGTTGCATAGTCATTAGTTCGGACAGCCTGCTGCAGCAAATGGATGGTTCTCGGGTTGAACAAATGCTCTTCCCCGTCAGCTCTCCATTGATATTCGCCGGCTGAATCCAGCGCTTTATCGTTCCCATCCTTATCGGTAAAGGCACGCTCGTGATGGGCCAGAGTTTCCTTGGCCACTTCTTCCAGCCCAATGCCCCCGATACGGGATGGCGTCCGCGTGAAATAGCTTTCTACGAAATCTTCTTTGAGGCCGACAGCCTCAAAGATTTGGGCCCCGCGATAAGATTGGATCGTGGAGATCCCCATTTTCGACAACACTTTGACAACGCTCTTGTTTGCCGCTTTAATGTAATTCTTCACGGCTTTCTCATGCGAGATCCCGCGAAGCATGCCTTCCGCAATCATGTCATCCAGTGTTTCGAAGGCCAGATACGGATTGACCGCGCTCACGCCGTAACCCAGCAGCAGGGCATAATGATGCACTTCGCGAGGCTCACCGGATTCAAGCAGGATCGCCACCTTGGTCCGGGTTCCCTGACGGATCAGGTGATGATGGAGAGATGAAACGGCAAGCAGCGATGGAATTGCAGCATTGTCTTTATCCACGCCGCGGTCCGACAAGATCAAGATGTTATGGCCCTTGGCAATGACCCGGTCCGCTGCCTCGCAAAGGGTTTCGATTGCTTGGCGAAGCCCTTCTGCACCTTCCGCTGCCGGGAAGAAAATCGGAATGGTCATGGATTTGAAGCCGGGACGACGAATGTGGCGCAGCTTCGCAAAGTCTTCATTTGAGAGCACCGGCGAATCCAGACGGATGTGACGGCAGCTTTCGGGCTCAGGCTTCAGCAGGTTACGCTCCGGACCGATCGTTGTTGCGGTTGAAGTGACCAGTTCTTCACGAATCGCATCAATCGGCGGGTTCGTCACCTGGGCGAACATCTGCTTGAAGTAGTTGAACAGCCGCTGCGGACGATCGGACAACACCGCGAGCGGTGCATCATATCCCATGGATGCAACAGCTTCCGCACCCGTGATCGCCATCGGCTCGATTACTTTGCGCAGCTCCTCATACGTATAACCGAAGGCTTGTTGCAGCTGACGTACATTTTCATGCTTTGGATCCGGCAGTTCCGGTGGTTCAGGAAGATCATGAAGCTCTACCAGATGCTCATCCAGCCATTCAGAGTACGGAAGATCAGCGGCGATACTTGCTTTGACTTCTTCATCGGAGATGATCCGGCCTTCCTGCGTGTCAACGAGCAGCATCCGGCCAGGACGCAAGCGGTCCTTATACAGCACATTTTCCGGCGGAATATCCAGTACGCCCGCTTCGGAGGACAGAATGATCAGATCATCCTTCGTTACATAGTAACGGGATGGACGCAGTCCGTTCCGATCCAGGGTAGCCCCGATCTGAACACCGTCCGTGAACGCCATTGCGGCCGGGCCGTCCCATGGCTCCATCAGGGTGCTGTGGTATTCGTAGAATGCTTTTTTGGTCTTATCCATACTCTCATGGTTGCTCCACGGCTCAGGGACCATCATCATGGCCACATGCGGCAGGGAACGACCGCTGAGATACAGGAATTCAAATGTATTATCGAACATACCGGTATCGGATCCGTCCGGATTGATGACAGGTTTAACCTTCTCCAGATCGCTTCCGAACAGTTCGTGCTCAAACAGTGATTGACGGGCGTGCATCCAGTTGACATTCCCGCGCAGCGTGTTGATCTCGCCGTTGTGAATCATGAAGCGGTACGGATGCGCACGTTCCCAGCTTGGGAAAGTGTTCGTACTGAAGCGGGAGTGAATCAGCGCGATAGCGGATTCCAATCCTTCTTCCTGCAGGTCCAAGTAAAATTCCCCCACCTGCTCCGTCGTTAACATGCCTTTGTATACGATTTTCCGACAGGAAAGGCTGGACACATAGAAGCTATCGCCTTCGGGCTTGCCGCTGTAACGGATTGCCAGCTCGGCCCGACGGCGGATGATATACAGCTTGCGCTCGAATGAGAGATCATCCTGAATGTCGGCGCTTCGTCCTATGAACACTTGGCGAACATACGGCTTTGCCGCTTTTGCTGATTTACCCAGCATTTCATCATGGGTTGGGACATCACGGAATCCAAGCAGGGTCTGACCTTCTTCAGCAATAATCGAAGCCAACTGGTCTTCATGGGCCAAACGGACAGCAGGATCATGGGATAGGAACAGCATGCCGGCACCATAATGCCCGGCTTCCGGAAGCTCAAAGCCCAGTTTCGCTGCTTCGGAGGAGAAGAAAGAGTGAGGAATTTGCAGCATAATCCCAGCACCGTCACCGGAGTTCGGCTCGCTGCCCTGACCGCCGCGATGCTCCATATTAGCAAGCATGGTCAGCGCGCTGCTAACGATTTCATGGGATGGCTTACCCTTGATATGGGCAACAAAACCCATACCGCAAGCATCTTTTTCAAACTGCGGATCATAGAGGCCCTGTTTCTGGGGAAAATCAGTATGTTTCATAAGATGCAACCTTTCTTTGTATAGAATAAAATGCTGCTGATCAATAACAGAAAACATAAAGTGCGTGTTCAAAAAGGTCGGTTTTCAGCACCGAGAAGATTGGATGAAGCTAGGGACTGAGGAGTGGAGCGTACGTTTTTGGTACGTGAGCACCGGAAGGCCCGGCTGAATTCAAGATTCGATGCCGAGTGGCTTCCTGATTCACTTCGTGTTAGATATAGAATTTATAAATTATCAGCGGAGCTGATGAAATTCTATATCGCAAGAAAACCTACTTCTGAATCGCGGTCGCTCAGCCTTGAATTTGCCTCGATTGGTTTTCTTATCAAAAGCGGACTTTTTGAACAACCTCTTAAAGGTTGGACATCAATCCTCTCCTGCAGTGAATACACTGTCACGAGGCGATGCAGTATTGTGCAAAAGCGGCAAGGGGTAACATTTACCTAACACGTAAGATTTATTAGTTCTATATATTTTATCACCGTCATACAGTGCAGGCAATTCAAAGTTTTTATGAATTTGATAAGAATTGTTTTTATGAGAGTTATCACAATACACTGTTAAAACTTATGTATAATAGTGCAAAAAAACATGCAAATAAAACATTCCGAACAGGCGGTTTTGTTCACCTTCCCTCATTTCCACACAACCATCCGCTCAGATTTACACTTCACCTTCATATTCGAAAGGGGCCTTTTCTTCTTTTAAAACACCCTCCCGCTCCCAACATCTCTTCAAAAAAAAGACTTCCCCGAGATCTGATCGATCTTCGGGGAAGTCCTCTTCCTTCATATAATAGCTATCTTACTTATGCAGTCAACGCTGTATCGGTGTCTGCTGCTTTCTTGCTGTTTCGAGTAGCCAGGAAGTACACAGCGGTCAGTGCCAGGAATACGAGACCGAATCCGGCCAGTACACCAACATTGGCCCACATGCCGTCGAAGCTTCCTGTGGAAATGACGTCCTTGTATCCTTTTACGCTGTAAGTCATCGGCAGAAGCGGATTCAATGCTTTCATCCAGTTCGGAATCAGCTCTACCGGGAACGTGCCTGCGCTTGTTGTCAATTGGAGGATCAGGATAACGATGACGACGAAGCGTCCAGGCTGATCCAGCCATGTTACGAACATTTGCACCAGGAACATGAACGACAAGCTTGTAATGATGGAGAAGAGATAGAAGAGCGGAACGCTCTGTACCTCAAGCTTCAATCCGTACAGCATGACGACCGCTGCCAGCAGCGCTTGAATCAATCCCATACCGGCAAAGGAGAGCGTACGGCTGACAAACCGGTTCCAGCCCGATGCATTCGGTACCGACGCACTGCGGATTGGCATAATAATTGTACAGAGCAGGGCTCCGACAAACAAACCGAGCGACAGGAAGTATGGTGCGAATCCCGTACCGTAGTTCGGCACTTCGTTCACTTTGTGCTCTTCAACCTGTACCGGACCGGCAAACATGGTGACCGTTTCATCGGTTGTTTTGATATCGCCTGTCTTGTCGGCAGCCTCGTTCAGCTTGCCTGCAAGCTCCCCGCTGCCTTCCTTCAATTCATTCATTCCGTTTACCAGCTCACCAGCTCCGGAATCCAGCTTCTTCGAGCCGTCGGCAAGCGTTGTAACACCACTTCCGAGCTTGCCTGCTCCTCCAGCTAGCTGCTGCGTCCCTTGCGAAAGGGTCGCTGCGCCGCTTGCGAGCTGTTTACCGCCGGCTGCCGCTTCGCTCAGCTTCGTGCCGAACAGCTTCATGCTGTCAGCCAATTGCTTTTGGCCAGCGTTCAGCTGTTTGGCACCAGCCAGCAGCTCTTGACCGCCAGCTGCGAGCTGTTTGCCGCCTTCAGCCAGTTGGTTCGCTCCTACGCTCAGCTTGCCAGCGCCTTCCTGCAGCTGCAGCGTGCCTTGATTCAGCTCGGCTGCGCCTTGTGCCAACTGTTTCTGGCCGGCATTCAACCCGCTTGTGCCAGTGGCAACGGATTGGCTCACAGCCAGCAGCTGCTGAACCTCCGGACTTTGCGCCAGCTCCGGATTGCTCTCAGCAAGCTTCTTCAATCCGTCTGCAACGGCTTTGGCACCTTGCTCCAAGGAAGCCGTAGCCTCCAGCGATTGATTCAGTCCGGCTTTCAGACTGCTGCTGCCATCATGAGCGCTTTTCGCGCCTGCTGCAAGCTGCGAAGCCCCTGCCTGGTTGGCTTGCAAGCCGTTATTCAGAGTGGTACTGCCCGCTGCGGCAGATTCAATCCCCGCTTGCAGCTTCGCACCACCCTTGCTCGCTTCCTCAGCTCCTGCTTGCAGCTTGTTGTGACCCGCTTTGAGCTGATCCAAGCCGGAAGCGAGGGTGCCCGCTCCTGTATTCAACTTGCCTGCACCGTTATTCAGTTCCTGCACGCCTTTGGTCAAAGGTGCGATTCCATCCTGAAGCTCCTGTGTGCCACTGACAAGTTTAGCCAGGTTTTCCTTCAGCTTCACGGCGCCATCATCGAGTTTCACGGCACCTTCGGATATCTTGGTCGCGCCGTCTCCCGCTTCGCTCAAGCCATCGGATACTTTGGCTACTTGATCGAACAGGGTTTCCGTATAGGCTTCCGTCACTTTCGCGGACACCTTGGCCTGAATCTGCTTCACCGCAGATCCACCGATCTGAGCTGCCAGGAAGTTGTACCCTTCATTCGGCTCAAACACGATTTGCGCAGGCTGCGGATGTTCATCCATTAAAGTTGTCGCCTGCTGTGAGAAATTCTCGGGAATGCTGATGGTCATGTAGTATTTGTTATCCTTCATGCCCTGCTCAGCTTCTTGCCGATCAACGAATTGCCAATTAAAATCTTTTCCCTTCTTCAGCTCGGCAACCAAATCCTCGCCAGCGTGAAGCGTCTTTTCTTCAAAAACAGCGCCCTGGTCATTATTGACGACCGCAACGGGCAAATCCTCCATCTTTCCGTACGGGTCCCAAAAGGCCCCGAGAAACATACCGCTATACATGACCGGTATGAACAGCACCGCGATGATCGGAATCAGTATTTTTTTATTCCGAACGGCAGCGCCAAGATCTTTTCCAAATACAGATAATGACTTCATCCAGTCTCTCTCCTTTTTTCTCTAGATAACCAGCCGACATGAATCTGCATTCTCGCAGATCACATTCCAGTACATAATGACCAATATCCTCATCTAGTCAATTCGGGCCAAAAAAAACGATCCCTGGCAAGGAAGACGATCCCTCAAGCCTAGAGAGTCCGCCTTCCTCATCACGAAGGAGGTTCTTGCATCCTTCTTATGAAGTGGCCTTCAACCCGTTAGCCAGGAACACCATCATATATTCCTTAATCTGTTCCTTGCTCAGCGGCTTGTGAAGCTGATTAAAGTCCGTCGTGAGTGCAACATACAGCTTCAGCATCACGAAGGATACCACTTGAGCATCCAGGGGCTTGAGCTCACCGATTGAGATGGCCTGCTCCACAATCCCCTCGAGATACCCGACGATTCCGTTCTCCACCTTCGTCAACCCTTCATGTGCCTTCGGCGTGCCGATATCCCGGACTTCTTGCGATAGCTTAATGAACAGCTCATGCTCGCTTCGGAATTCAAGCAGCGCATCCAGCACCCGATACAGATTGTCGAAGAAATCTCTGTCCTTCTGGATCTCGCGCTCGGCAATACGTTTCATCTCCATAATGGCCGACAGCAAAATCTCGTCAAACAGTTCATCCTTATTCGTGAAAAACGTGTAAATCGTACCTTTCCCTACATTCGCAATCTTCGCCACCTGTTCCATCGTCGTCGCTTTATATCCGAACAAAGCAAACGACTTGGAGGCAGCATCTAGCACCTGCTTCCGACGGTCCACAGCTGACATGCTTACCCCTCCTTCTTGATCTTTTAAATTTGGCCTTCATTCCAAAACTGACCAAAATACTTTTTCGGTCATTCGGTCAAAAATCACTTTACCAGATAATCGGATTCATTGCAATATCTTTTCGTTAAATTTTTTAATATTTTATATGCAGGGTTCAAATCTGACCATGACGTCTAAGGTAAGGGTACACTCTGACTCCTAGCCGTAAAATAATTGAAATGCTTTTCCCTTTCGCGCGTATACTTATGATGCATACTCTTTTTTTTCGCGCCGCTCTTCAAAAAATGATTCCTGTTTTGTAAGATAGAGGGAGAAAGAAGTAGGTGAAACCATGCGATATACAAGAGTGCTCCTCTTTTCCGAGGGTTTCGGCACAGGACATACGCAAGCAGCGTATGCGCTGGCTGAAGGTATACAACGGATGAATCCCGGCATCCACTGCCGTGTCATTGAGCTCGGCAATTTTTTAAATCCAACCGTGGGGCCGTTAATTTTATCCGCTTATCGAAAAACCGTCAGCACCCGCCCGCGCCTTGTCGGCATGCTGTACCGTTCGCAATATAAGAAATCGTTAAACCGATTGACGCGGCTCGCGCTCCACCGGATATTCTATGCGCAGGCCCAGCAGGTGATCGAGCAGCTGAAACCGGATCTCATCATATGTACCCACCCCTTTCCTAACGCTGTGGTCTCCCGCCTGAAGCGTCAGGGGCTTGAGGTTCCGCTCTATACGCTGATTACCGACTATGATGCCCATGGCACCTGGGTCAATCCGGAAGTGGATGAATATCTCGTATCAACACCTCATGTGAAACAGCTGCTGCTGCTGCGGGACATTCAGCCCGAATACATTCATGTGACCGGTATTCCGGTGCATCCCAAGTTCTGGGAAAGGGGTAATCGAGAAGCGCTTCAAGCCGAGCTTCAACTGAAGAACATGCCAACCGTGCTGATTATGGGGGGCGGTTGGGGTCTCGTATTCAACAAGGAGCTGCTCAGCAAACTAGCCAGCAGGGCCGACGATATCCAGCTGGTCTTCTGTATGGGACAGAACGAGAAGCTGGTTGCCAGCATGCGCGAAGACCCGATCTTTCAGCATCCCAACATTCATGTTCTCGGTTATCGTGACGATATACATAAACTTATGGAAGTATCCGATTTGCTCATTACAAAGCCAGGCGGGATGACGTGTACAGAGGGAGCTGCCAAGGGAATTCCTATGCTGTTCTATGAGCCTATTCCGGGACAGGAAGAAGTGAATTCCCATTTCTTTGTCAGCGAAGGCTATGCGGAAATTCTGGACTCTCCTGCCGTGATCGACAAATGGCTGAACCTGCTGTCCGATCATTATGATCAGGTAAGTAAGACACGTAACGGAGCAGGCCGGCGTCGCACACCGCATCTGGAGCCCGACCACTGTGCCAGCCAGGTGATGGGATTGCTGACCGAAGGACATATGCCCGGTAATCGTGAAGATCCCGTCAAACTGTTTGCGGACCAGCCCTAATATCTATAGCATGATTCTATGATTCCCGCTTTTGAACTTTTACCCCAAAAAAAGCTTCCCTGTCTTCGCGACAGGGAAGCTTTTTCCATGAACAATCCATCTATATTCCCAACGTTTCTCCAGCCTTCAATGGATGACCCTGAATGCCTGTTTTGGCTAGTTCGCCGCAAAAGGCCCCAGCGTCCTGTTTAATGCCTGGGAACGTGTCATAATGGACTGGGATGACATGCTTCGCACGAATCCACTGTGCGGCCAACAGGGCGTCCTGTGGCCCCATCGTCAATAAATCCCCAATCGGCAGCGCAGCTGCATCAATTTGGTTCATCTCTCCGATTAAGCGCATATCGCCAAACAAACTCGTATCGCCTGCATGATAGAATGTTTTGCCGCCCATCGTCAGGATGACGCCACCAGGCTGCCCTGCATAGATCCAGGTGTCCCCTACCGAAATGGATGAAGAATGAAAGGCTGGGGTAAACTTCACCTTAAAGCCATCGAATTGCGCGCTTCCGCCGATGTTCATCCCATGGGATTTGGCACCCAGGCTGCCGCAATACACAGCGAGTTCATAGACTGCGATAATCGGGCAATCATTCTGCTTCGCAATCTCGATGCAATCGCCAAAATGATCGGAGTGCCCATGCGTCAACACAACCGCATCCACCTTTACATCTTTGGGCTCGATCCCGGAGCCTGGATTCCCTGATAGCAGCGGGTCGATGATCACACGAACTCCGCCTTCTTCCACCAAAATGCTAGAATGGCCGTAATACGTAATATTCATGCTTAAACACACCTCCTACATACTAGTTTACCCATACGGGCACTACTTGTAAAAAGAGTGATTCCCTATTTTTTTAACGAACGTTCTTGAATGGTGTACCGTCAGATCCTGAGCCAGCTTCAAAGACAGGAAAAAGTACGTATCGTCCTTTACCTCTTTTTGGCCATGAAGTGCCGCATTCACGGATTTAATCGTCTCTTTGTTCGGCTTGACACGTTTAAGACGCCCGTTCGCTACAGGACTAAATTGGTGTTTTTGATAGATGACATCGGTAATGGTATCGGGAAAATTAGCTGACCGCAGCCGGTTTAAGACAACGTTAGCAACTGCTACTTTGCCTTCGTACGGTTCGCCTTCCGCCTCTGCCATGACAATCTTCTGGAGCAGAAGCAGTTCTTCAGCTGACAAATCATAGGTCCAGGTCGCTTTGGCTTTCTGATCCTGGGTTAACGTATTTGTTCTTGTGAAGAATAAAGTTGTGGGGGGTGATAAGCTTTCAGTCTGAGATTTGACGACATGCGTCCCCTTTTGTTTTGCCGGTTTCCCGTCCGCAGTCTGAGATTTCGATGGTTTCTTTTTCTCATCTGCAGTCTTCAATACTTGTTGCGAGTTCCAATATCCGTTTTCAGCCAAAACTATGCCTTTTGCGCTTGAAAAAGCATGACTCTTGCTCCCCGGCTTATTCCACTCTTGGAAAACAATTGAAGACAAAATATTGACAGGTTCCCTATCCTGCCTGGTACTCGCGTCTTTTACGAAGAGATCAGGGTCATTTACAGGAGCCGGGGCAGCCGTCACAAACTTCGGCATATCCAGCTGCTGTTCTTCCCCTTCCGTTGCTTCGGTCTGCATTCCAAGTAAACTTATAAGAGACAAACTCACAAAGAGCGCTCCGATGAGCAGCGCAACCCAGCGATTTTGCCGTATCACTTTCATAACCATATTTTTCCTCCTATGATGTCGGCACATTCCTACACTATGTAACCACATTTTTAGGCGTTGAAAACATGGTAATTTTATGAACATTCTATTTTCAATTTCAGAAAAATGTCGAAAGCCGCGCCACACCTACTGTTTCGTACATCGGACTTGCATGCAAATTGGTTCGAAAAAGAACGAGTTGCTGCACTTCCCACTGGATGGGTTTGGGTCCTGTTCCGATAACATCCAATGAAAATTTTTGATTCCCTTGAAATTTTCGGCCAATCGTAATATGCGGACGAAACGGTCGCTCCTCCGGCACAAATCCGAAAGCCTCCATCCTCGATACCACCGATTGCTGAAGCTGAGACAGAGCATTCAAATCCCCGCCGACTCCCGCCCATAAAATTCTTGGCGAGGCGCTTGCCCCGAACACGCCGGCATCATAAAGGCCAAGCCTGAAGGGCTTATGCTCCTTGGCAACTTCCTGCAGCGCCGCTGTAAGCTCCGCTATGCGATTTGACGGCGTATCGCCTAGAAACTGTAAGGTAATGTGGTAATCCTGCGGATGAACCCATTTTTTGAAATTCACTTGCTCCCTCAATGTTTCCGTCCAATCCTGAATCCGGGTAGACACCTCGGAAGGCAGATGTACGGCAACAAATAAACGATCCATAGCTCCCTCAGCCGAATGGCTCAACTAAGACACTTCCTTCCAATCCTCTTTTATCCTAAGCAGCCACCGGCTGCTATAAGCACCATGTTTTCACGGTTCGTTTATAGTTTGAGCAATATTACCTGAAAATAGTATGAGGGTACATCAAATTCGCCTAAAAATATGATGAAGCTTCAATTTACCATAAAACGGACAATAATTCATGTACAAATTTACCAATCTCGATAGTTCGTTCATGCGCAAAGTTATGATTTCTGATAATATGTTCCCAAAGAGCGTTACGCTTTTATTCTGGTTTATATCACATTCCTTAGGAGGTAGCACCATGCCGAAAATCGTTGCCATACACGACTTAACCACCGAACAACAGCAAAAAATCAAGGATATAGCCCCTGACTACGAGCTGCTGGTCACAAAAGCGAAAGAGCTTACGCCAAGCATCGTTCAGGATGCCGAAATCATGATCGGCTGGTCACGCTCCATACAGGAGGATATATTGTCTGCCGACAGCAAACTGAAATGGATTCAAGCATGGTCAGCCGGTGTGGATAAAATGCCGCTCAAAGAGCTCGAAGAAAAGGGCATTCAGCTTACCAATGCCAGCGGCGTACATAGCGTTCCAATCACGGAGCATGTTTTTGCGATGATTCTGGCCTTCACGCGCAACCTTCATCTCGCCATTCGACAGCAATCGAACAACAAATGGGATACGTCCGGCACGTTCACGGAATTGGCAGGCAAAACCATCGTCATCGTCGGCGTCGGTCAGATCGGCAGTCATACGGCGCGCGTGGCCCAAGCGTTCGGTATGCGGACCGTCGGGGTCCGTCATTCCGGCAAGTCCGATCCTTATGTGGAAGCGATGTATAAGGTCGATCAGCTTGATGAAGCGCTGGCGGAAGGCGATTATATCGTGAACATCCTTCCCCTCACCGATGATACCCGTGGACTGTTCAATAAAGCAAGATTCTCGGCGATGAAGGACTCCGCCTTCTTCGTTAACGTAGGCCGCGGCCAGACCGTGGTAACGAATGACATGATTCAGGCACTTCAATCCAGAGCCTTGGCAGGTGCGGGACTGGATGTGTTCGAGGAAGAACCGCTTCCGTCAGACCATCCACTGTGGACCATGGACAACGTCATCATGACCCCTCATATGGCGGGCGATACGGATCGCTACGGCGAGCGTGCCGTGGATATTTTCCTGGAAAATTTACAGAGCTATGTAAGCGGTAAGCCGCTGTCCCGAAATGTAATAGACTATAGCAAGTCATACTAAGACCAGGTAACAAGTTCTTAAATACAGCTTTAATCCTGCTCTCAAAAGGAGCTAGGATCTTGCAACAAAGACCACAAGATCTATACTACAAAAGGAACGTCCCGAGGTTTTCATTTTCACACCTTCCGGGACGCCCCTTTTTATTTTTTACTACTTTTATACGCAATGGGAGAGAGAATCGATGCAACCGTATACGGAACGTGTAATTGAAGTGATCCGAAGCATTCCGGAAGGATATGTCATGACGTATGGACAAGTGGCCAGACTGGCTGGCAGCCCAAGCGGCGCCCGTCAGGTCGTCAGAATACTTCACACCCTCAGTCACATTCACAAGCTGCCTTGGCACCGCGTCGTCAACGCTAAAGGAGAAATCGCCATCAAGGACGATGAATCCAGGCTCATGCAGGAGTTGTATCTCCAGGACGAAGGCGTTGTCGTCAATCCCAAAGGCATCATTGATTTGGAAAAGTATCGATTTGATCCTGCCGAATAAATCGGATAGCCGTTTATTCGCACAACCAAATATCTCTTACAAAACTCCCCTTGCGGGTCGTGCAGTGACGCAGGACCTTCCAGCCCGTATTCATCAGCTGCTCGCGTAATGGCTCTGTGCTGACGATGACAGCTCGATCTGACAACCGACGTAAGCTATGCAGCATCTGCAATTTCTCTTCCTCCGGAAAAACGGAACACAGATTATACGGCAGGTCCAGGATCGCGGCATCATAATGACCTTGCAATGTATTCATATCCTGAATGGCAACTTTGTTATCATCATAACCGTAGTGCCTCAGATTCACCCTCGCTCCCCGAATGGCAAGCGGATTGATGTCACGACCCTCGGCCGCGATGCCCATCGACAACGCCTCGATCAATACATTCCCCATGCCGCAGCAGGGATCCAGGAGCGTCACTTCACTTAATCGAGGAACTGCCAGGTTAACCAGTACCCTCGCGATCCGCGAGCTGAGGCCTGTAGAGTAATTTTGCGGCTTCTGTTTATGATTCAGCCATCCGCGTTCAGGTTCATGAAGGATTCCCAATCTCCAGATGCCGCCTGTGGACACCATACCAAGCGTGACATCCGGAGCTTTCATCTGTGCGGTTCCTGTTATTTGGCGGCCTACCATCCGTTCGTACCCGCGTGATTGCTCATAACTGAACCGATCTCCCGCTTTGAGACAGACGACTTTGAAGGTCAAGTTGTTAAGGCGTATGCTGTCTCCTTGCTCGGCGATTCGTTCGATGGATTCTCCAGTTATCCTGACATCGATGCAGGCCGATAAGAACGGGCTCCGATCCGGATCAACCCATAACTCGCTTTCCAGCCACTCCTCACCGTCAGGCTCATGACCGAATAGCTCCGTCAGCTCTATCAAGCACAGCTCCCGCTCCGTTTCATGACAGGCATAAGTGTAAAAAAACGATGGCTCACCGCTTGTGGAAGACGGAGCAAAGGTAATGTCATACTCGTTCGTATTTATCATTTTTTTCGTCTCTCTTCTATTATATATGTGCAGCAGTTGACTACTGCTCCATTAACAGCCGATAGGATTCCAGCCGTGCATTGTAATCACTTACCGGCGTGACGATCAGGAATTCGTCACACCCGTACTGCTCTGCCATATGCTGCAGTCTGTTTCGCACACTTGCAGGGGTACCGATGATAAGCCGCTGGGATGAGCCTGACGAATCGGAACCTGACGGTTCCGTGGGCATGGTGCGCTGCCCTGGTCGGGGAATTTGCGTTGCAAGCTTCTTTGCCTGTTCCTCCGTCTCCGCGCAAACCACACTTACCGCCACCATAACGCGCGGTTCTTGCAGATGAGCGCTTGGCTCAAAAGCTTCCCTGTAAGATTGGAGAACTTCCGCCCCGTCCGTATCGCTCATAAACTGTCCGAATACATAACCCGTCCCGAATTCGGCCGCATACCCCGCACTCTTCGTGTTCGTGCCGAGCATCCACATCACGGGCGGAGTTATAGGCACCGGTTTCGCTGCTACCGGCACGTCTTCATAGCGATACCGATCCTCCAGCAGTTCAGTCAAAGCCCGAATCCGCTGCGGCAAATCCGCCACATGACCCAGGAAATTTCCGCTAAGCGCCAAACTCGTATGAGCTGAACCTCCCGGCGCCCGCCCGATCCCGAGATCGATGCGTCCGGGATACAGCGCTGCCAGCATGCGGAAATTCTCCGCCACCTTTAGCGGGCTGTAGTGGGGCAGCAGCACGGCCCCGGAACCGAGCCGGATGCGCGTTGTCCTGGCACCGATATGGGACAGCAAAATCTCAGGCGATGCACAGGACAGATGCTCCAGATCATGGTGCTCTGCCGCCCAGTAGCGCCCGTAGCCCCATGCTTCCACTTTTTGTGCCAGTATCACCGCTTGCTGCAACGCTTCTTCGAACGAGCTCTCTCCCAAACGCGGAACCAGGTCAAGCACGCTCAGATTCAATTGGCTATTCATGCCATCCCCCTTTTTCCGCCGATCCTAATCCAAATCATAGATCGAACCTACCTTGAGTCCATATAACTCGTTATAGATTTTCTCGGCAAAGGCATCCGTCATCCCTGCGATATAATCAATCACCATATGCTCCCACGTCCAGATCGGCTGGGTCCGCTTCTGATCCGCCTCATAACGCTGAAGCCAGTCGGACGGAATAATCGCCGTTGACGCAACAGGATCCAGAAAAGCATCCCACAAGCGCTTGATGATCCATTCGCTGCGCTTCTGCAGGCGCTGAACCCGCAGGTCGCGAATCATAGTCACCCAGGCGAAACTCTTCAGGACGCTGACCGTACGTAGCATATCCTCGTCTTCCACGCCGTCTTTGACAAACGTCACCTTTTTCCAATCTCCGTTCGTAATCACGCCCAAGCTGCCTACAAACAGGCTGACCCAGTAGGCCTTAACCTCCCGCCGGGTACGGGAATAGTCATTCTCGCAGGTCGGCATTTTCTCGTTCCAGATTTTCAGAAACTCATCCAGCACCGTTTCCACCTTCGGATGAATCTGCTCTTTGGTCCATCCCGTCCATACCTCGTCTTCCAGCGTCATGATCTTCTGCACAATCAGTTTGTTCAGGTGACTATCCCGCAAAAAGTGTTCATGCACCTCGATCTTCCCGGCTTTGATGCCATCCTCCAGATCATGCGCGGAATAGGCGATGTCATCGCAAAGATCCATCAGCTGCGCTTCGAGCGTTCGATGCGTGCCGGGAATTTGCCATTCCTTCCGAATATGAGAGATGTATTCCCATTCATGTCGGTACATCCCCTTGGGATTATCCAACCCGGAGAACGGATATTTGTTAATGCCGAGCAGCACGGCATCCGACAAGTTGAGTCCGTTCACGTTCTCCCTTTTCTCCAAAAACATGATCAGCCGAAAATTGTGCGCATTCCCTTCAAAATGCTCATATTTACGCCGCATCGCCTGCTGTACCTCGGCAGCCTGCTCCGGCGTCGGCGTACCCGGCTGACGCGTCAGCTCCTTCTCGGTCCTGCGGTCAATGAGCTTCTCCAGAATGCCCTGCAGCACCTCTTCGCCCTTATGGCCGAATGGAGGATGCCCAAAATCATGGGCGATCGCCGCGCACTCCACCACCTCGGGATCAATCATCAGTCCGGCGTTCTCCGCCTGATCCGGCATCACTTCGGGATAATGGCGGCTCAAACTCCGTGCCGCTTCGCGCGCAATCTGCGCCACCTCGAGCGAATGCGTTAAGCGCGTCCGGTAGTAATCGCCAGTGCCAGCACCGAATACCTGTGATTTTCCTTGCAGCCGGCGGAACGTCGGCGAATGGATCAGGCGCGAATAATCCCGCTCATATACCGCGCGTGAAGCATCCGACTTCGTTTGCTCCGGGTATTGGCGATGCTCTCTAAGCTCATTCAGTGTCATTTATCCCACTCCTGTTTTATCTGTATAGGGTCGATTCGGAACCATTCGTTCTTTAGATTATATGCCATCCGGCAGCTGAAGAAAAATATGATTCCTAAGTAAAACCCGTTCCTCCTTGTATACCCGAATTGTGTAAGACACTATCTGCTGAGCACGATATTCCCGCCAAGGCGATGGGTGGAGCAAATCATACAAAGATGGACTCCAGTCTCTACGGCCCTATTTTTACACCCTCGGGAGGGTATAAACGTCAATGAATCTTCCATTATGCAAAAACGCCAAGCGCTTATAGGATTAACACAAGACCTGTGCTTGCATTCTTGATACGTTGTTAGGTAAGCGCTGTCATTCACTTCTTGAAGCGCGCCACGGAAAGGAGGGAAATGATATTCCATAAGAGTCATAAAGCAAATCCGATACCACCCCGAATCAGTCCGACCATGTCAAAGCCACCTTCTTCTCCTATACCCACATGCACCTCTAACATTCATTGGGCTTCTTATGCCCGGGGGGCGGTCAAGCGCCTACTCCTCGGGTTTTCTTAAACACGCTTCAATCACAAATTGAAAAGTGAGGGATGGAACGTTGAAGAAGACACTTAACCGAATCTCATGCCTGATCCTCTGCCTGCTGATCTCCATAAGCATCATGGCATCCCCAGGGCATCTTCGTGCCGTATCTGCACAATCGGTTTCAGAATTCGATCTTGCGGATGAATCTTTTGCATCGAATTCCGATCCCCTACCGGAACCAGAAGGGCCAGATATTCGCTTCTTCTCCGATAACTTTGATTCGGACCGCTACGGAACCACGGGCGGCATCGTGATTCCGCTGCCATGGGTTCAGACCGGGGATGGCGGGAGTAAAGCCAAAACCTCCGTATCCAGCAGCGCTCCGTCCACGCCGAACCTTATGAAGATCGACGTGACCGACTCGGTCTATCTGCCCGTCAATACGACGGGTTATGGCAACATTAAGCTGAGTTATTATACGAGAGCCTCATCCTATGTCAGCGGAAGCATTGTTGCCGAGTGGTCGGGCGACGACGGAGCGACCTGGAGCATACTGGAGGATTTCAAGCTGGCCCCGGGAACGCCCGAAGCGCCTCGCAGCGAATCCAACACGATGAAAACCTGGACGCTGCCGCTGGAAGCCAACAGCAATCCGAACGTGCGAATCCAGTTCCGGGTAGGTGATCCGATGAACGCCAATATGTATATCGACAGCGTCTCGCTGTCCGGTCAGGCCATACCGGGCATTCCGCCTGCGGTCGATCCTGTGCCAGAACCCCCGCCGACTGAAACAGGCCCATACCCTGCGCCGGAAGGCGTAACCCTCTATGAGGACGTATTAATCGGTAAAGCCGGCGATCGGGATCTCTTCACGTCCATTGCCGTTCCGAGCACCCCGCCAGCCGAGCCTATGCCGGTCATGATCTACATTCACGGTGGTGGCTGGAACAAGGGCGACCGGAAAAACGCTCTCGGCAGCATCTGCAACTATGTCCTCAAACGCGGGTACATCGGCGTTTCCTTAAGCTACCGGCTAACCCCCGAAGCGCCTTACCCGGCCCAGATTCAAGACGTAAAGCTGGCCATTCGGTATCTGCGTGCCCATGCCGAGCAATACCACATTGATCCGAGCCGGATCGGCGTCTGGGGAACTTCGGCAGGCGGGCATCTCGCTTCCCTGCTCGGAACGACCGGAGACCTGACCATCGAGGATACGGTCACGCTGGATACTGGGGATACAGTTCATCTTCCCGATATCGAAGGCGCAGGAGGCTGGCCCGAATACTCCACCAAGGTTCAGGCGGTGGTGGACTGGTACGGACCGGCAGACTTCACGACCGATTTTGCCGACCGCTACAGCTCGGTCACAAAGCTGCTCGGTGGGCATAACGCCCTGTCCGTCCCGATTGAGGCTCGGCTTGCCATGCCGGGGACGTATGCCACTCCCGATGATCCGCCGTTCTGGATCCGGCACGGTGACGCGGACGCCACCATCCCTTACACCGACAGCGTGACATTCGCGGATCAATTGACAAGCGCCGGTGTTCCGGTCGTGGATTTTGAGATCGTGCCCGGCCAGGGTCATGGTTTTACCGGAGAAGCCAAGTCAACCGCAGATGCGGAAGCTTGGGCTTTCATGGATCAGCACGTGAAGAACCTGGAAGTAACAACGCCGATCCTCTACAAAGACGGCTACACGCCCCCTGATCCGACGGACCCCACCGACCCAACCGATCCCTCTACGGGCATCCCCGTTGAGGTTGGCCGTTTGGTGCCCTCGGACGATGCCCTGATCGACAGTTCCAAACCCGACACCAATATCAATTCCGCTACAGGCACAAGCCTTGGCCTTTTTAGCGTCTCGTCCGGTACAACCAACAAAAAGGTTGTCTATTTCAAATTCGATGCTTCCACCCTGAGCGATCCGGACTACCGCTACGAATTCCAGGTCGCCGCGAAAAAAGGCACCAGCAACACGGACCTGGAGCTCTCCCTCTACGGGATCGAGAATATAGCCTGGAACGAAAGCGAGCTGACCTGGAATAATGCGCCCACGAATAGCCTCGATCCGGCCGCTTATGTGGGATCGTTTACGGTAAAGGCCGAGAATAGCGGGCGCCCGGAGGTGTACAGCGTCGATGTGACGGACTATGTCCACAGCCGTCTTGCGAATGGCAGCGTATCGTTTCTCCTTGCAGATGCGAACCATACCGGTGTCAGCGTCAATATCTATACCAAGGAAGCCAACGGCTCCAGCAATCCAAGACCTGCGCTGGTCGTAAGCGAGTTGGTGGATTCCAGTCAGGATAATACGCCACCGTCCTGGCCGGACGGAAGCCGTCTGTCCATTAGCAGCATTGGCGAAGATTATGTGCATTTGAAATGGCCGAGGGCGGAAGACAACAAGTTAGTCGCAAAGTATAACATTTATCAAAACGACGTCAAAGTAACGGAGCTGAGCTCCGACATCACCCGCTATGAAGTCGAAGAACTGTCTCCGCACACGGAGTACAGCTATAAGGTCGAAGCCGTCGATGCCGCCGGAAACGTCAGTCCGGTTCCGCTGACGTTATCAGTTACGACGCTTAGTGCTCCCTTAGCGCCTTGGCCTGTGGCCTCAGTCACGGCAAGCGGCAGCGACGGCAACATCGAGGATAATACCTTGGACCAAAATCTGTACACCCGCTGGTCAGCGGCCGGCGACGGTCCGTGGATCATGTTTGATCTGGGCGAGGCCCGGGACATCGGTTATCTGGGCATCGCCTTCTATAAAGGGGACGCTCGGGCGACGGAGATCGATATCGAAACCTCCGATGACGGAGTAACCTGGTCTCCCCTCTTCAACGATTCGAGCAGCGGTACCACCACCGCGATGCAGCCTTTTGACGTTCCGGATACGATTGCGCGTTACGTGAAGCTGATCGGGCGCGGAAATTCGGACGGCAGCGCCTACACGAGTCTGACGGAAGTCCATATCTATCCGCCTTTTGCTAACGGGGATACGCCTGTGGCGATAATACCGGATTTTGTACCGCAGCCGCCGGAGGGTACGGTTCCTTTTACCGCTCCCGGCATGAAAAATGCGGACGGCAGCGACCATCCGGTACATCAGGCTTTTGCTGCAACCGGAAGGACTCTGAACGTAGTCGATTACGGAGCCAATCCTGCGGACAACGGCTCGGACGATCGACCGGCGATTCAGCGAGCGATGGATGAGGCGCTCCCGGGAGACGAGGTGTTCTTCCCTAATGGCGTGTACAACTTAAACAGTGCTCCAGATGGTTTGACCAATCTGATGCTGAAATCCGAGGTCAATTTACGTGGGGAAAGCCAGAACGGTGCGATTCTGAAAACCTCGCTGAACAAGGTCCGGAACAGTACGATGCTGAGATCCGCCAAGCAGCATGATCTAACCATCTCCAACCTGGCGCTGACATCTGCTTGGGAGGGTCAATATACGACGGATCACAGAATCAACAATCCGGATGCCGGCGGTCCTGACATGATGATCATTGCCGCCAATTATGGCGAGTCGCCTTCGTACAACATCACGATCGACAGCGTGACGATCGAGAAATTCAGCCGCATGGGCGTCCGCATCGAGAACAGCCATGATATCGTCGTCCGCAACACCACGTTCCGAAATGCCACGGATCTTGGACCTGGCGGTGCTGGATACGGCGTATCCATTCAAGGCGTACCGAAGGTCGACCGCAACGGTTTTGCCAATGATACCAGGTGGAATCTGGTCGAGGACTCTTCCTTCGAGGGGCCTTATCTTCGTCACGGGGCACTCATTCAATATGTAGCCCATAACAATGTGGTCCGGCACAATGAATTCCACCAGGTCCGGCTGGATGCGATTGATCTGCATGGGGAGCTGGAGTATTTTAACGAGATCCACGATAACCTGATCACCGACATGCCGTATGGCGGCGGCATCGGCATCGGGAATACCGGGGGGACCGCACCGACCAATCACAGCAAATCCGGCCCGCAAAACTATATCCACGACAACACGATCCGCAACGCGCGGCAAGGCATCGTTGTATCCATGGGCTCACCGGATACCATCATTGAGAACAACCGAATCGAAAATACCGTCGACATTCCGGACGCCGCCGGCATCCATATTTTGAATGGACCGGGCACGATCATCAAGGGCAACACGATCCGCCAGAACACCGCCGAGAATTATTGGGGCATTCTGCTCGAACACGACAACGGGGACACCAACGCGGGCGGCATTGGATCCGGAGACCCGGAGAACGTGCAGATTCTGAACAATACCATTACCGGGAACAGCAACGGGATTCAGCTCAAGGCGGGCCAGAATATCAAACTAAGCGGCAATACGCTGGACAACATAGGCGAGAACTTTACCGACGCGCCGGGTATCACGTATACCGATTTCACCGTGGGCCTGGAGTACAGCACGACGGCCCCGACGAATAGAGACGTTGTTGCAGCCTTGGTGTCGAATCGTCAGCTTATCGTTATCAATAACGGCGGATCTCCAACTTACAAATTTACCGAGAATGGTTCATTTACCTTCGAATATGCAGATGAGGACGGCAACGAGGGGACAATGACGGCCACCGTATCAAACATCGATAAAATCGCCCCGGTGCTGAAGGTTACACTCTCACCTTCCATACTGAAGGCTCCGAACCACAAAATGGTCGATATTTACGCTGACCTCGAATCTGGCGATGAAGGCTCTGGCGTTGCATCAATCGTGCTAACCTCCATCACCATGGAGAGTGCGGGCGGCAAGGGGCATGGCAGAGATACATCGGAGATTGTGAACGGTAAAGATAAGGACACGGGTAACAGTGAAAGCAAAGACAATCGAGGCGATGGGGGCGACCGGGGACCGAATATACAAGATGCCGAGTTCGGTACCCATGATACCCATTTCCGGCTGCGGGCAGAGAAATCGGAGCGTGGACAGAGCCGAATCTACACGGTGACTTATACCGTTACGGACCATGCGGGGAATCAAGCGCAGGCGGTGGGGACGGTAAGGGTGAAGTGAGCTTACTTAGGTAGTGAATTTTTAATATGAATATGTATGCACAGACACAGGGTTCATGGAATAAGCGAACGTGAATTGCGCCGAGAAAGTAAAGACGGCTCGAACACACTATAAAAGCACATTCCGGAAATGAATAACCGAGCATGAAGATGCTAGCAAAACACTAACTGATATAAACAACAAAAGCTGCCCATACCGTCCTAAACGGTTGGGCAGCTTTATTGTTCAACACAGCTCAAAAAACGCCTCATTATATAGATGGAACTTGCGAGAGCAGCTGCCATGTTAATTTTTGTATCACTTGCTCGGACTATCGAAAATCCCCAAACGATGCAGCACGGTCATGATTCGGTAAAAATCGTAGCTACCCTTAGGATCATGTAATACTTCTGCTTGCTGTGCAGCTTGTACTGCCGGTTCTGCCCAAGATGGAACTTTCGCCGGTTTCTCTGTCTCAACTGCCTTGAGCCTTACGTTCATCTGCTGAATGGTATTGCTTTGCTCCGTTTGCAGTTTCATCGCAGAAGCATATTGCTTGCTAAGCTGCTGCATCTGCTCTTGTGTTTTTTGCAGCTCGGCCGTTAATTGTTCGATTTTCATACGTTCCTCCTCCTCTGGACTAGGCACATCATATTGATAGAGCAAATTCTGCTCAATAATGGAAATAAGCTTTTTCGGATAATTGGGGTCTGTGGCATAGCCACCTCTCCAAATCTCGGTCGCAGCTGTTTTATAATCCGCCCACAATACATCATGGTAACGCTGTGGCTTGTCACGTGTGCCATTCAGGATCAGTCGGGTATGATCGGCAACCGATTCACTCCAGCTGTTATACTTACGAAACTGGGCATTGGTCGTATAGGACGTTTGCCCCCGGTATTCCGTTGTCTGCATGGTGATGCTTCCCGCCGGACCGGTTCCTTTAATGCCAAACAGATTGTTCGCTTTTTGCGTTAAGCCGCTCATTCCCCAATTAGATTCCAGAATTGCCTGTGCGAGCGTAAGCGAAGCAGGCACCCCATACTGACGCATGTCCTGAGTGGCTATAGGTGCCAGCTTGGCTATAAATTCAGAGGGTTTCATCCTTTTTTTCCTCCTTTCGTGCGGTTGGCTTATCCCCTTCTTCGGATTTGATCTGGAATACTTGTACCACATTACGCAGGGACTGGGGGATCGGTACCCCCATTCTCCCAACGTTCTCAATAATAGACAGCAGCTCATTCGCGAGATAGAAGAAGATCACCGTATTCTGAAAATAATTCATTTCCCCCAGCACCTGGTCCACCAGATGCATTAGGGCGATGATGAGAAAAATGGTGATTTTGCGTGCAATCCCAGTATAACCAATGCGGCTGCGCAGCTCGCCGTTCATCCAGGCCGCGCCCCATCCGGTCAACCAATCGATCACGACGAACCACAACAACAGATGCAGCGGCAGCGACCATCCGCCCCAGACGTAACCTGTCACGGCCCCCGTCCCCGCCACCAGCATCTTAAACAGCTGACCGATGTGCTCATACATAATTGTTCCTCCTCGTATAGTATTATCTTTTAAGAGCTTTTCTGAACCTTATGCTTGGAAACGTCCATTCAAGCGATCCGGAGTATATAAGCTCAGCTCAAGGAATTAGACAAAGCGATCGAGCGCATTCTCGAAGGCATACCTGGCGCCAAGTGCTTACGCTCCGTTCCTGGCATCGACCGAGTTTACGCCGCCGGCATTCTCGCCAAGATCGGCGACATCGCAAACTAAAATCTGGAACTAACTATAGGGGGTCAGATTAGGAATGTTAAAAACTTTACGGGGGTTAGGATCGCAATTATAGAGATGGCTGTTTATTTTGGGTATCGTGTCAGGGAATGGTTATTGTTGATGGTGACATTGCAAGCCCAAGGTGACGGTTACACGGCATTGCTTTTGGTATATGGCCTTTAAGGTAGGTCGTTCGCCTGCTCGATTCTTAGCCTGCTTGGCTTGACTGCCTGATGCCCAAACACTGCAAAGGACCCGCACAAGTTCCCTTTGATTACGGATTCAATCGACCAGCCAAGCAAGCCAACAGTCAAAACAATGGCAACTAACCACGATGTACACGATGCTCCAATCAGGTATAGACGACGTATGCTTAAGAACGAACCCAATACCCCAGCATACAGCAACCACCGCTAGCAGCCTTGGATCAATCAATTCAAAAATCATATTCCAATCCATATTCATTTCTTATCCTATTCTTTCAATTCATCTATTCACTTGTACGCTTGTTTTGCGGATTCATCAACTCGAGTCAAACGTTCTGTCAACCAGTCCATTCGCTGTCCTTGAATACGGACATCCACTTCAATATCATCACAACCGGGCTTGATGTAAGATACATCTGTGTGTAAATATGCATCAGCTGTAGCTTCTCTTGCTACCTCATCTTTGAAGGATTTTGTCTTCCCATGCCGACCCAGCGAAATGCCGCTGAAAGCTGCTATTACAGAAATGATTACTGTAAGCACTGTCCAGTCCACCCTTCTTCCCACCAACTCTCTGAGCATTAAAAGAGCCCCCGGACCACCCAGGGGCATAAAAAATACGCCTTGCGGCGCACTACGCTTCATATTCGATTTTGGTGATTTTTTTATATTCTTCTGGCGTGATCATCTTGGCCACCACAAACGTCCTCAGGTTTTCGTCTGTGTACGCCCCGTGACCGTTATCATAATACCGTTTAATTGTTGGATACCACATTTTATATAGCTCCTCCTTTTAACTCAGCTATTTCAAATAGTAGAGTCCCTACAGTATCTTCCAGAGTTGTTATCATAGCCTTGTGATTAGCCTTCTCTAACAAGAGTGTTCCGATCGTTGTGTTCATTTCATCGATCTGATCATCCTTGCTTATCTTCCTGAATTGTTCACTTATATCCTTATATTCATCTGGGAATGTGTCTCCTATTTTCAAGTCGAGGAATGTCCCAATGGTGACGAATGAGGCTTCGTTCATGTCCACGCTTGTGACGGATGCATCCTTACCGCGTGCATAATTGGGGCCAATCTCGACCACTTCCCGGACCACACCTGCGACCCGGGATTTCCTATCAATAACATATGTTGTAGCCATTCATTACACCCTCCCTTATTGGAATATTCTACCTCCACTACTCTCAGTATACTTGGTCGTGGCATTGAGATTACTCATGCTGGAAACTATCGCAATACCTCCACTTGCACTAACACCAACTCTATTACCCGTTCCCGATATAGAGCTTATATGCACCACAGCAGAAGAAAATACAGAGAAGGCTTCACCCTGATTAGAGATCGTACACCAGTTTACCGTCCCGCGACATGCACCGCCAAGCCATATAGCCCCACCTGCATTAGACACTGTCTTAATTACTTCATACATATAGATATTGCAAGGGGATTGTACGTTAATAATCCCACCAGGGACATCTATTCTAACGTATGAGATGCTCACTGCACATGATGTCTCGCCATCTACATTTATGTCTCCACGTATAGAGGCATGTCCGTTTGAACTACCTGAAATTTCAATCCCGCCACCCTTGAAGTCCCTGATCTGTATGTTACCATTCTCGACATGGTTGGCGGCCACTATGATCTTACGGCGGGTGGCATTCAACTTCGGCATGGCATTTATGGCCGATTGGATGGTTGGATAGACACTCGGTACGTGATAGTTGATCTCAGTAGGATCGTCACTTATGTTCTGGAGTTTCCCAATGTTCACCCACGGGGTCCAACCACCGTTTATTTGTGATCGTCTGTATGTCTTAGTATTGTCGTTGAAGTTGTAGGCAAGTTGCGTCCTCCAAGTTGTCGGTCCCGAACTATGGGACATCACTTGGTAGAAGTACCACTCATTCGTCGGTGCATTGGTGAGACTGAAACCATCATAAAACCCCGTGTCATAAACTACATTCATGTCAGTACCACTCGGCAGATTTTTGGCAGATCGATATCCAGCGGACCACCCGGCAATGGCCGAATTCTGCTTGGTGTAGTTCTCAGCATAAGTTTTCGCATTCGTCTCCGCAGCATTCGCCTTCGCCTGCGCACCTGCTGGTGTCTCTGCCGCATCTGCCTTCGCCTGAGCCGTCGCTGCTGCCGATACACCTGCACTCCCCCTATCATAAGCAGCCTTTACAGCCTTCGGCGTAGCTGCCATAGTCTCTGATGTGCCGTTCGTGTCATTGGACAGTTGCACGATACCCTTTTCGGTAAGGGATGCGTCTGGAACCGTCACTGTCACATTATCAAGATCCTCCTGGATCTGCCCGACCGCGGCGTCGAGCTTATCCCAGTTATCGTTTAAGACAACATCCACGTTAAACGTGTCGTTACCATCCGTTTCACCGTTTACCTTGTATAGGCCCATATTTGGTGTCTGACTTGGCATCTTATTAACCTCCTGTTCTTCTAAACGCCAGTTTATTAAATGGCAATTGCTTCAATTGATCAAACGTCATCACGTCATGAATATCGCGTATCAACAAGTAGTTGAACGCATACGCCACCGCGAGATGCGCCGGCTTGATCTCCTCGATCGCGGACTTCAAGTCCTCCAGATTCGGGGGGATGCCGAGCGTATCCACGAATTTAACCGTGAAGCCCCATTCCTCGGGCTGAAAAGATACCTCGACCGTGCCGCCGTCATAAGCTTCCGCCACATTTTTCACGAGCGCACCGGAGAAGGTACCCGCTCCGCGCAGCTTGGACTCCAGCACCGCCCGGCGCTGCTCGATCGGCTTGTTTCGATCGGTGGGAATGCCAAGCTCCATCTCCCAGCGCTCCAGGCCCCAGGTGGCTGTACGGACGAAGAACTGGTCTGCGGCAGAATTCAGCGCTTGGTAGAGCGCTTCCAACTCGCTTCCCTTAGCATCCATGTCGGATTGCATAACGCGGGAGGTCTCATAATAGGCCGGAAGATAAGAAAACAGCTCACGCCCCCGCAAGCTGTTCATTCGGACATTATTCACTTACGCTCACCGTCCCCAGCACCGCTACCTGACCGGAGCCAATTTCGATATTTTGCTGCTCGGTGTGGCCGTTAATCGTCAAATCCGAGTAGTCGACGATAATTGGAATATCCAGCAATACGGCGGCAATTCGCGTATACCTTACCAAAGGATCCTTCCGGTTAAAAGCAATCTGCTGTAAATACGACCGAACGCCATCCTCGATCAGCTTCCGGATTTCTTCCATCGTCGAAGGCTGCTCCTGCGTGCGCTGCACTTTGACGGAGATATCAATCGCCACTTCCGCCGCAGGCATCACCGTGATAACCGGACCGGCCGGGGCAACGCCTTCGCCCTGTCCATCCTGGGACGGGTCAATGTACTGCTGAACGGCATCCACGATATCCTGGCTTGCCGCACGCTTGTCCGTATCTATGAGATACAGCCCGACGGTACCGGGTCCTTTCCACAATGGCGCTACTTCCACGCCGCCAACGCCCGCGATCTCATTGGCCCACTGCATGTACTGCGCTTTGTTGCCGCTTGTTCCCTGACTTCGGACTTTGGCATAAAAACGCTCCAGGAGCGACTGATCGCTTTCGGTATCCGTCCCGCTCCGCGTGGGTTCCGGGTTCGTAACCGATGTCACACCGCTGACTGACGTCATCATGAGCTGGATGACGCCTGCGGGAACATTGCCATTACTGCCCGGCGTGACAGCTCGGATCGGCGCCGCGCCTGTACCCAAGTCACTCAGCGTAACGCCTGATGTGGTCACATACTCCACGGAGGATTCGCCGGAGCCCTCATCGGCTGGCGTAGCGACATAGGTTCCGGCAGGCACGGTTGTCCCTGGCTTCCCCGTAAACAGAACGCTGCCGGACGAAGCGACCGCTTCCCGCCTAGTAATCCCATGCTCTGCCGTCCTCAAATCGAGTTCGGCGGACCGGATATCTGGACGATCACTTGCCACGGTGCTTGCAAAGCCTCGACGCAGCAGCTCCTGTGCCCACAAGGCAGCCTCGGAGAGCATAAAAGCAACCGGCGCCTGTGCATCCCAAATAAAAGAGCCCTCCGACTTGTCGATGTCCGAAGGCACTTTGTTCAACATGCGGTTCATAATGTTCTCTTCCGTCTGATCCAACAAATATAACGGCAAATCTGCCATCAGATCACCACGCTTTCTATGATTTCCGTCTCATCCCGGACGCTCGTAATGCGGCAGCTGAAACGGCAAGCTTCTCCTTCCCATTCAAAAAGGAACTGATCCACACTCTCCGTCCGCGCGTCCGCCAACAGCGTCTCGGTCACCATGCGCTGAATCTCGCTCTCTTGCAGAGATCGGTCATAGCCTTTGCCGACCAGTTCCTCCAGCTCGCTGCCATAATCGCGCGTATAGATCAGATGACGGTAACGCGGCGTGCGAATCGCTTTTTCGCACCAGATGACCCAGGCTTCCTTCTCGTCCGCAACCGGAATCTTCCGGGTCGGGGACATCACGAACTCGCCGGCTTCAAAATCATACCGCCAGCTCCGTCCAAAAACAGCCCCGTCTCCTTCCAGTACCTCCGGATCGGTCGTATCCGTCCAGATCATGTCATCGCCTTCCGGGAATAAATTAGCCACCACTGCTCACCACCTTACATACGACCACCACGTCGTTACCGCTGTTGACCCTAACGGCGAGCACGCGGTCTCCCGGTTTCAGGCCTTTTCCCAATTCAAAAAGGGTATCTTCAACTTTGTTCTCTTCAGCATCAAACGTCATATCCTGCTGCTGGCCCCCCAAAGTCACGGTGCCCTTTGCCGTATAACGGGGCAAGGACAACATTCCCGGCAGCTCCGCTACCATATAGTCCTGCAGCTCATGCTTGAAATCATCCAGCTTAAGTCCCGTCGAGGTAATCGTGCCGAGTACGGCCCCTACGCCACCCATGGCTTGACGGGTTTGCTTATTCATTGAGGCGTATAAGGAGGACGCCAATTGTCCATAGGGGTCTTTATTCAAGGTAAAACCTCCTTTTTACATCGTCATAACTCCCCAGCTCCAGCATCATGCTTCCGGGACTGCCCAGCTCCCGGCTGACGGAAATTACGAGCAGTTTCATCGAGCCCAGCATGACCGCATCTCCGGCGCGGATCGTATTGACATCAGGTGCATTCAGGGAGATCGTCTCCCGGATCCCTCTCAGTTTGCTTCGGGCCAGCTGGCGGGCAGCCGCAGGCGATTTCACTTCATCGTCCTGAATAATAGCCTGGAGTTGGCCGTATTTTGCGATATCCTTCTCCTCGATGGCCATCACCTTGGAAGGAACCTCTTTCCCGGTCTCGCTTGCAGCTGTCGCCAGCACTTTGACCTTGGTCGCAGCGCCCTCCAACGTCCTCGATTGCGTAGTATCCGTGATGGCCTCCAGAATGTAGACCTCTTTGTTCGTTCCCAACTCGTACAGCTCAAGCCCTGAAGAGATCATCCGCGGATGATACAGCTTGCCGCCAGCTTTGGCCGTCTCCCGCAGATCAGCGAACATGCTCGCATAAATCGACTGCGTCCGGTAAACGGAACGCCCCAGTTGCTTCTCGGTATCCGGCAAAACCGCAATTTTCAGGTTCCAGTCCGCCGCGTACTTTTTGAAACGCTGGGTAGCGGTCTGCTTCGCCGGGAACAAATATTCATCCTCCGATTTGTCCAGATATACCGTCCGATCGTACAGCGTGAGGGTCATTCTCTTCACCCCGTTATTCGAGGTTTCTACTTCCCACACAACAGCCGGGTGCAGCAGGGGGACATAATCCTTCTTACCGTAAGGAATTCCACTGATCCGGATCGCCATCCCCGGCGAGATCGGTGGCATATCCGGCGTTACGACCAGATTGACGGTTCCCTGGTAAGCGACTTGTTCAAGCGAATCTCGTAAATTGATAGCTTCCACCAAGGGAGACAGATCGTATTGATCCTGCAAAATCACCTTATAACTCATGACAGCACCAGCTTCTGGCCAGGTTTGATGGCATTCGGATCTTTACCGATTGTCTTCTGGTTCAGCTTGTAGATCTGGTTCCATTTCGAGCTGTCCCCGAGCTCCAGCTTGGCGATTTTGGAAAGTGAGTCCCCCGGCTTCACAATGTAGGTTTTGTTCTTTTCCTTCATGTCGGCCCGGGGCTTTTTATTCGTACCGGCAGCCCCGCTACTGCCTGCCGTTTTGGCCACCTTCATTTCGCTCCATGTCCGGAGCGTGATGTCAAAATACACATCCCCGACCTCCCCGCCACGGAATGTGGACTGATGGGAGGCGACGTACACCGGCACATTCACCGCCGTCTTGGTAATGACGAATTGCAACGGCGTTTTATATGCCAGAAACTCGTTAAGTTTATTCATCGCGGTTTGCGGTTTAATATGATCCTTCTTCTGTCCTTTGCAATAAGCTGCATCATACTCTTGTGGGAAAAATGAAGAGAACGATATCTCTTTAATCCGATTGCCTTGAGGAAAATCAAACTCCCCATAGTTGAGAATCGTAGCCGTTTCCAGGCCTTTTTGGCGTGAAATGGTCACCTCTTCGGGATTGACCGGAAATAGGAACGTCATGCCTTTTCCGTTCTTCAAAAGAAACTCCACCTTGGCCCCCTCCTTTCTGTATGGATGCCTTCGGACCGACTTCATGCCTGCTGTTAACCATCATCTTCAATAGGCCATCGGAGTCGGCTTCCGGTTCTGCGCCGCTTTGCTGAATTCGGCTCTCAGCCGCTGCCCGATCTGAAGGATCAATCCTTCCACATCGATCGGGTGTTCCTCATGCACCGTAACCTGCACCGCTCCTGGAGGTAGATTGTAATTCACATTCGTCTCCGCTTTAAAGTCCGTCAGCAGACCTGATATCGAACTCATCTGCTCCGGGCTGATCTGAACAAGCTGAGGTGACATCGTTTTCCCGGAAATCGCTTGATTTTGAGCTGCGCTCGCAGGTGGACCAAATGTACTCATGCTTGTATAGCTAGGTGGCACGTACGAACCATACATAGATGGATTCGGCAGCAGCGGCTTGCTGAAATCAGCCGGCGCTGGTTTCGGAATGATGGGAGCCGGAAGGGCAGCCGCACTGGAAGGTGGTGCCTTCGGAACATCCTTCGGTTGAGCAGCTTCCTTGTCTTTTTTTCCGAAGGAAAACGCGTTGGAAAACCACTTGGATACACTCTCCTTACCTTCTTTAAACTTCTCACTAATACCGGTAAAGGCGCCGCCCACTTTCTCACCGATATAGCTTCCTACGGTGCCGCCGAGCGTTGAGCCGATCATCGTACCAGCAACCGGGATCACGGATCCGATGATCCCTCCTATTGTGCTTCCTATACCTCCACCAACGGCAGAACCTATGGCTTGATTACGTTCTTTTCCGGGTTCGGCAGAGGCGATTGCGGTCGCATCGGCTATAAAACTCAATGGACCGAGGGCACGTTTACCAAGGCCCTTCATCAAGCCGGAGCCTAGACCCTTTTTACCTGCATTTTTTACTGCACTTGCTCCAGGGCTACCGTCAGCTGCCTGTTTTATTGCATCTGACCCTGCAGCGGTCTTGGCAGCGCTTGCCGCACCTCCGGAAACGATGCCGCTAGAAGCGCCCCCGCCAAATATACCCTTGGTAATATCCATAACACCCTTGATTGATTTCATTGCACTAGTTCCCATATTGCCCGAGGTTTCGATAACGTCTCCCAATGTTTCTGCCTTCTTAAAACGCTTACCCCATTTGGTTAGTGGCTTTTCTCCTTGGCTATTCGGGGTCGTGGCAGCCTGGTTTTGACTGGAATTGGATCCACGGCCGCCCCCCCTTCTGACCCCATTGGGCCTAGGTGCCGCCCTAGGTGCAGGTGTAGGAGCTGGTTTATCTTTACTCCATGCTTCGCGCATCTTGCTTCCTTTACCATATAGTTGGCCCCCATTTTTCATAGTGGAACCAATCGCGGTTATAGTACCAAAAACATTCAGCGCAGTATCCCATCCAGAATTTTCTCCACCACCGCCACCTCCAAAATCAAGCGATCCAAGCGTACTCGTAAGCTGATGCAACGCATCCGTATTCGTCTCCAGCGCCTGTATCAACGGAGAAAAATCAAGCCCTGCCGCCCGCAAATCCACCTGAACGCTCGCTTCGATCTGCTTCTGCACGCTCAGATTCAGATTCGTATCAATCTGCTTCTGCACATTCAGCTTCACATTCGCCGAGGCTTGGATCACTTGCGATTTCACCCGCTCCATCTTTGCCAGCAGGCTGTCCAGCCCCTTCGAGGCGCTGTCCTTCAGCACGATTTCAGGCGCCATGCGGGTACGCCCGATTCGCATGACGCGTCCCTGAATCCGCTCAAAATAACGCTCCATCGCCCGCAGCTCGCGGTTGGCCTTGATCACGTTTTTCGGATCGATGACCAGATTCATGCGGTAGTTCATGGCTTCAGCCATTTCGTTTCACCCCCTGTTCACTTCAAACTCTGACCGGCCATGCCCTCGATCTCCTCCTGGGAGAAAGCGAGCAGCAGCAGACGCTCGCCTCGCGGGAGCCGCCAAAAATCTCCGGGACGAAGGTGATGCCGGACCCACAGATGATACAGCATCGTCGTCATTCCCCCGGAGCCAATCAGTTTTTTAGGTCAGCAATCTCGACTCCGAAGCCGGACAGCTCCAGCACTTTATCGCCTACGGCATCCAGCTCTCCGGCCAGCAGCATGCGGCGAACCGCCTGCTCTCCGCCCGACAGCTTCAAGCGGCTTGTAATCCGCGGATCGCCCCAGCCGCTAAGCGTCAAACCCTTCACCGACAGACTGCTCGTGGCCTCGGAAATCAGCAATGCATTAAACGTTTCCGTATCCACCTTCTCATCCACTGTACCCTTTACCGTACGGCGAACGGTGCAGCGCTCGCGGATGCTGTCCACCTTGCTCGAAGTCAAACCCTGCAGCACCATCTTCATATCCAAGCGCTTAATGCGTACCGTTTCCTCCGGCAGCTTCTCGGCTGCCTCAAACAGGCTGTCCAAAATTTGCTCTTCGCTCATGTTCTCATGTAAGCTCATGCGTATATCCCCTTTGCTCATTAAATAATAGATTCCATTTCCTATTGCAGCGGGCGATGCTCGCCCGTATGAGGTACACCATCCCGGGCGAACCCCCGCTTTTTGACATACTCAAGCACCGCTTAAGCAGAAACCTCTTAATCCCCCTGAATCGGGTCCAACAGTTCGTACCCCTCAAAGGTAAAAGAAGTTTCCTCCTGCACTTCTTCACCGGCTGTCCAGTTAGCCAGCTGGATTTTGTCCGGCATGCAGCGGATTAGGCGAACACGCTCATGACCGTAGGACTCGGGATCATCCAGCTTGGAGATGATATCGAACTTTGTGAAGCCACGGGCAATCATATCGGAAGTGACCTTGTAACCACTCATCGTGCCGGTTCCTTTTTTGCTGCCGTTTTTGTGCACCGTCCAGTCATTGCCGACCAGCTTCAGCTCGCGCTTCTCCAATTCCACGCTGGCTTCCAGCTTGTTAATATGCGTCTGCCATACCCCGTCAATATACGCCTGGCCGTATGTCCCCATAATGACTCTTGAAGCATCCAACATGTTAAGTTCCTCCTCGATTTCTTTAAGTTTTTATAAGAAAAATGTTGACCTTCGTTCTAGTTATTGCACGTAAAATGTACCGAACAGCTGCTCCATTACATCGGTCAGCTTCACGTTCCACTGCAGGAAGACCTGATCCGGCTCCGGCGTGTTCACGGCGGAATCGCCGTAGTAGGCCGGATCGAGAATGACGTCATAACCGTCCGGCTCGATGACATTGCTCAGCGACAACGAAGCGAGGTATTCCTTCACGGCGCCGATCAGCGCCAGACGGCCTTCCTCCGTGTTGTTCACCTTGCCGATGTAGGTCTGTTCCGCGGCCAGCTGCAAATCCGCATGAATCGCATCCATCACGCGGATGGAACGGATTTTTTTCCAGGCATTGTTTTGGCCTTCCGCCGGATTCACCAACGTATTGATGCCGCGCAGCGCCTTCACCTGACGTCCGTCGTAGAACAGCACGAACACGCCATTGCGTACAGCCTGCTCCTGCTCGGATCGGGTCCAGCGACGGGTCACATCTTCGAATGGCGTTACCGCGTATGTAGCGGATTGGTTCAGGCGTTGACCGGCAATAAGCCCGGCCACATAAGCAGCCGTCTGGGCAGAGCTATAGTTCACGCCGGACAGACGCACGCCCGTACCTACATTGATAATCCCTTCATGGTTCAATGCAAGCGAGCGGGTAGCCGCCAGTTTGGCTGCATCCTTGGAGGTATCGTCCGCAGCGCTGCCGCCGAATACGGCCATCACGCCGCGCCCTTCTTGACGAAGACGCTTCACCCAGGCCGCAAAGCTCTGCAGCAGAGCCATGTCCGCAGCATAATCCAGGGCAAGTACGTTGAATTCCTGGCCTTCAACTGCATCCTGCATCTCGATATAATCTGCATTCGTCAGGCCGCCGTTGCCGCTTTTGCCTCCGGACAGAGCAGCTCCGTTCACATCAGCAGGAATGCCGGCCGCCTCCAGTGCGGTAGCCGTTACCCACAGATTCTCATCGTCTTCATTGATCTGCGCCGCAATCGACGCTGCTGTCCCGTCCAGGCTTGTATAAGTGCCAAGCAGCTTGGCGCCTTCATAGAGGCGAAGCTCACGCGCTGCCGGGTCGATCAGCGACGGCTGCACGGTTACGGAGAAGCCGTTGCCTCGACTGCCCGGATATTTCGCCTGCAGCTTCAGCACGTCGGAAGGCGTGGCTTCCGCATTTTGCAGCGTTACGCTAGCCGCTGCCGCCGTGCTATCTGCCAGGCGATAAGCCAGCAGCTTCTTCGGCCCGCCAAGCAAAGCCAGATAGAGCGTTTCGTAAGCCGTAGCCCCATCCTGGCTATCCGCAGAATACAACTCGGAAATCGCGAACTCGCTGCCGATCTCCACGAACTCGCGCACCGGTCCCCAATTGGCTTTAACCGGCACGACGACCGTACCGCGGGATCCCCCCTGAATAGCCGACGCGGCTGCCGCCTTGAAATTCATATACAAACCCGGAAGTACCGGTTTATTTGTGCTTTCCCATGTTCCACCTGCCATGATTAGACCACCTTCGCTTTCATAAATTGTTGGATTCTTTCTTTGACTTCGGTTACCGTGAACAGCTCTCCGTCTGTCCCATACATGGCACCTGCGAGAACTTCCGCCCGAACCTCGAACAGTTCCTTGGCGTGTGCTTCGAGTTCATCTAGCGCATACCGTGGAGCGCTGAAACTTCGAGATTCTGCCTTGAGTGTTTTTTTCACAGCCATTGTGACCACCTCACTTTAAAATTGGATGAACATTAATGCGCCTGATCAAGGCGGCTTCCTCCGGTGAACGCATCTTCCGCTGCGTTAAGGTTAGCTTCAGCTGCCCGTCCAGAATGGGATCGGCCTGCATATCGGAGGAAATCTCCGCAACGGATAAATAGCGGCGATTCTGCGAATCCAGCATCAGTTGGACCTGGGTGCCAAGCTCCTCCACCAGCCTTGCAGCCGTGAGCTGCTCGTCCGCAGAATCAAGAGCGGCAATATGCCCGGTAAAGGTTTTGCGAACCTCGAACATCGAAGCGCCCGCCATCTTGGTCTCGCAGCCCGTCATCCGCCATAGTACGGCGTGATCTTCCCGTCCCGCCGGCCATGCCGTATGATAGATGCGCCAAGGATCGCCCAGCACATCTTCTGTCCAGACCGTCAGCGTATGCAGCCACTCGTCGGGTTGTCCGGTGGAACCGGCTCCGGATGCCTGGGGCACATAGACGCCGAATCGCATGATCCGGATCATTTTGCCTGAAACAGAATCGAACTTGTCAGCTTCCGACACACCCAAATAATGAAGCTTGAATGCTCTCCCATCAGCTCCGATAACCCGCTTGCGATGAAGTCCCGGGATTAGAAGTTCCGCCCAGCGATCCAACTGAAGCAATTCGGAACGATCCGCATACAGCTTCAATCGCACCACCTGCCGGTACCCTGCCCATGAGGATTTCCAAACGTCCTCTCCCAGCGCAATGACGCCATAAAAAGGCTCGCTTACCCCATCCGGCGGATGTACGTCATATATTTGGTCTTCAAGCTCCGGAACGATATCTAGAACGGCCTGCTTAATCGCCCCTCTCATTCCACAGATAGCCGATGGGTTAGCCAACTTCTTGCGACGGTCATATGCTTGTGCAACACGGCCCCCTCCTTTCTAATTCATATAGGGATCGGAAATAAAGAAATCAAAGCCTAAAGCCGCAGCAAAAAACCGGTCCTTCTTAAGGCCGGCTCACATCTACACTGTGTGTGTTCGGTATGCTCTGTTTAACTTCATTTCCGATAATACAATCTTACACCCCTAAATCGGATGCGCTGACGTCTTATAGGACGGATAATGCGGAACTTTAAGTGGAATGTCGGCGGAAAATAGTACGAACTCACGTTCGTATTTTATAAGTCCTCTTGGTATCTATCTCAGGCAACGTCGCCCTCGACTTGAAACAGAAAAAAACCGGAGGGCCTCCATTCTGAGGTCCTCCGGTTTTGGCTCGTTTTGATTATTCACGCTCGGCGCTTATCAGCTCATTTTGCTCTTTGCGACTTTCTCCAACTCCTGCAGCTTCAGCAGCCCTCTGTCTGCTAAAGCCAGTGCCAGTTTATAGAAGGCTCGGGTGCGGATCTTGGTATACGTATCTTTGCTGACCGGCGGTTCAAGGATATGGTTGTACACCTTGTAATCAAATACGTCGTCTTGTTTCATATACCGTTCCCGAATGAGAGTTTGTTCCCGGTCGCCAAGCCGTTCCACGATCGACTCGATGATCTCGCAATACTGCTTCCTGGCTGCAGGCATATCTACATTATATATGGCAACCGCTGCCGTTTGATCCGAGGTAACGTTGGTCGGTCCGTGAAATCGTTCCGTGTAGGATGCGGTCACGCTCGTCTCCCTGACTTCAAATGTAATGGTTTTATAGATACGATATTTCTCAAATATCGCTTCAACAGCATTTTGGGTCTTTCTGCGATCCAATTCCGGTAAAAATGGATTCATTCGAAAAACACTCCCCTTTGGATTGTCGTTGTCGAGGTTTGCTTTGCCATTTGGCAGAAGGTTGTCTCATCTCAAGTGTTCGTATATTGTTCGTATTTTTCATTAATATACCACTATTTGGAGACCTGCGTAAACCATCAAATAGGCGAACTATTCATGGGAATATGGATCATACCTTTCTTATTCTTGCCTTTTGGCAATAATTCTCTCTTTTATTTTACCTGTTGGCAAAGGAAAGGGATATGTTTATACTATATGTAGATGTTTTAGATGGACTATGGTGAGGAGTGGCCGGAACGTGGATCACATATTTGGATCATACTTGAAAGAGATGAGGGAGAATAAAGGCTGGAGCATCAATCAGCTGGCCCAGGCTGCCGACATCAGCGGATCACAAATCTCCCGGATCGAGAATGGGCTGCGGGGCATACCCAAGCCGCAAACGCTTCGCAAAATGGCAGAGGCACTCGAGATTACCTATGAAGAGCTGATGAATAAAGCAGGTTATCTGCAGCAGGATGCTGCCAAGCATGAAGACATCTCGGCTCCCGCTTGGGCAACCTCCAGGGATAAACGGGATTTCAAGAAAATGCTTGAGGATGACGGTGAGCTCATGTTTGACGGCGTCCCTCTAAACGAGGAGGACAAGCAGCGCATCAAGGATGTCTTGACCGGACTGTTCTGGGAAGCCAAGCAAATGAACAAACGCAAGAAATAATTCTATATGATAAGGAGCTACATACCGATTACAACGATTCAACCAAAACCAATATTGCAGGTGAACCGGCATGGATGATCATTTACAACCCTTAATCCGTCAGCTGATCAAAAAACATCATACCAACTGCCCTTTTGAAATTGCGACTTCCTTGGGCATACATATTCGATTTGCCGATTTAGGCCAAACGACCAAAGGGCTGTATTTTCGTAAGCTAAGGCGGAGATTCATCGTCATCCACAATCAGCTGCCACCGCCATGGCAGCGCTTCGTATGCGCGCATGAGCTCGGGCATGACCGTCTCCATAAGGGAATCAGCCGCTTTTTTCTGGAGGAGCATTCCTATTTCAGTCCGGGTAAATTGGAGCGGCAAGCGAACCGCTTTGCCATTGCCCTATTGACGGCGGGTCTGGCTCCCGGACCGGGTGAGTCCTTACACGAGTTCTATCTACGAGCTGGCATTCCACAAGAAATGCTATATTTTTTTAGATTTTAAACGAACATATGTTCCTGATTTGTAGTAAAGGATTCCAGATGGCTAGCTCCCTCCTTCGAGCAAAAAAACAACCCGCTCTTGACATGACGTCAAAAGCGGGTTTCTATGCAATCCTCTTTTAGAGAAGAGTTCATCCAAGAGGTTAGCAGCAGGGGCAGACGGCTGTTCTATTGTTCGGTCCACTACCCTCCGTTCAAAGCGGTTCAAAGATGGCTACCTGTCGTTTGCCCACCTTCAGTTGCTGAATTCTTTGAAACCGGTCATGTTTTAATGTTTGCCCTTTGTCGGATATGACGGCAACCACGGAACGGGCAGGATCCAGGAGGGAATGAATGCCGTTAAAGAAATCCCCCACTGGCTCATCGCTTCCGCCCCCCCAGCTAACCAGGTCGCCATAAGGGAGATCGGTCATGACGATATGGATTCCCTTGCAGGATGCCAGGTTCTCCTTCGGTTGAGTTATGTCGGCTTGAAAACAAACCGTCTCTTCCAAGCACGACGACCTTAGCAGCTCCTTCAATCGGCCAGCGCTTTTCAGCGCATCCTGGTGGGACGGCTTATGATAGAGCGCCAACAATTCTTTCAATTGTTCCGTGCGTTGTTCCAGCCCCTCTTCACGGAGCAGCGACAGGTTCTTCCCGGCTATTCCGAGCACCTCCGCGTTAATGTCGGAGCCGATCACGCGATGAATGCGCTGCCCGTGCAGCAGCCCAACCACCGTTAACAGATACGCCCCGCCGCAGCAGGGATCGAACAAGGTGTACGGCCCCTGTACCCCTTTTTTCTCCAATAGATGAAAGCACCGCTGGGCAATCTCGCTGGCCAGTCTGACAGGAAACGAAGTTGTTCCCTGCGCATTATACAGAACCCGGCCGCTGGCAAAATCCTCGTAGCTGCGCTGGGCTGATTCATAGATATATTCCATTCGAATGATTCCTTCCATCCGGCTAAAGCCTGCGTAATTTCAATTAATCCAAATACAGATTAACATCCCTGAGCCATATATCAAAATCCGAATGGTATATCTGCCCTGCAGCCCGCTTTTACTTATCCAGATGGGACATATAATCAAACGCCGTCGTGCCGTACACAGTCTTGAAATGTCGATTCAAATGGGCAAGATCCGTGAAGCCGCACTGGGTAACGGCCTGATATACATCCCGGCTTTCCTCGATCAACTGCTTGGCGTGCTCCACTTTGCAATTCAGATAATACTGATACGGAGACAGACCCGTATTCGCTTTAAAGGTACGGATGAACTGATACTTCGACATCCCGAACTCCCCGCTTAATTCGTCCAAACGGAGAACATGCTCCAGATGATCCTGCATCATATTTTTCGCCTTCCGCGTAAACATACTGTCCTTCCGGCTATCAGGATTCAGAATATCCTCATTAAAATGCCCCGCCAAACCCAGAAGCAGCTCGCTGCTTCTAGCCTCCGGCTCACCGGTGAAGATGGACCTCGTCACATCCAGGATGCTCTTCCGCAGCCCGGCATGATAGACAATCGGGGATTGGAACCGGACGATATCCTTTTTCTGAATCAATTCCAGGAATAACTCTGGATGAATGTATATCATCACATAATCGATGCCCGTTCGTTCCTGGGACCAGCCATCATGTTTCTGCTCTGGATGGAACAGCATAACCCCGCTTTGGTAAGAAGCCTGCTGACTGCCGTCCAGCGAGTACTTCTGAATGCCGCGCAGCGTGACGCCGAGGGCATACTCCTCGTGATAATGCTTTTTATATTTAAAATCCGTCAGGCTCGCGGACAGCGCCGTAATGCCCACCGCTTTTTTATAAATAAACTGCTCCATCTTCCATCACCCCTTTATGAGCTCCGGTATGCCGGATACGACGATTGCCGAGTACAGCAGAAACAAAGCCAGGATTGTGTTGGTCGTTCTCCGATATTTTTGCATAATTCCTTGAAAGAGGCTACCGCACACGGCCCAGGTCATATACGCGGATAGCCCGATAAACGATACCGCGACAACAAACACCGAGATGACAGGGCCTGCCGTATAATACGGCATGACGTAGCTGGGAATGACCGTCAGCGTGAACAATACCACCTTCGGATTGAGAAACTGCATCAGAAAGCCGGACGTGAAAGACGCCGTTTGATTAGTGCCGGACCGGGATACGTCCATGGTATATACTTGATACGTGAGATACAGCATGAACAGACAGCCGACGATCCGCAGGATCGGCAGTATGATCGGCATGCCGGTAGACAGCAGCTGGCCTAATACCACAGAAGCGGCGATTAATAAGAAAAAAGCGATGGAGGCACCGGCGATGTAGCGCAAGGTCTTCTTCATGCCGGAATTTTGGACTGAAGACAATATGACGATATTGGATGGCCCCGGCGAGAATGCCACGATAAAACAGTAAATAAAAAACGAAGATAGATTCATGATGATAGCTCCTAACAAAGGAATTTCCTTTGCCATTATAGAGCCGGAAGCGAAGCGGGGCATAGTACATTATTGCAGCGGAACAAGAGCCGAAACGAGTACGACTCTTCCGCAGATTCCGGTTCATTCTATCGCCAATAGTGACCGGACTGGTGCGTCTTTGGTTGTTCCTGCGCATGTGCGCTGCCGGATAGATTAAGCAGAACGACCCCCGCGATGATCAGCAGGATCGAGAATACTGTCTTTCTTTCATATCCGATATATCAAATGATCCCGGCGTGTTTTCGATCGATTCGTCTCGTCATCCAATATTGAAATAACGTTGTTATAAGAATTACTGATTGGTATTTTGATTCTCAGTTGGGTAAACAAAAGAGCTCCGATCCAGTGCTCCAATAATTTTAATTCTCTGGGCGCTGCCCAGTAGTTTGGCCTGCTCCACGGAAATCTCGTTTTTCATTCATATATCTCCCTGATCTAATTTATAGTTCATTCTATATAATTTATTTATTCTAATTTTATAGATCGATTTAATCCACACTTTTCCATTTGTAAACAGGCAAAATAAAAAAGCACAACCTCAAAATCCATAAGGCTGTACCTTTATGTTCGAACACGGCTTTATTAAAAGTATCTGGGGCCATGATCATTCTTTGTTAATATTACACGCATCATCCAACCCGGAAGCCTTTTGAAAGTTCGCTGCGCGAATCATGCGGCTTATGCAGCAGTTCATCGGCGCGCACGCATTCATACCCCTTAATATGGACCGTGTCAATCACTTCCTCAAGGCTTGCGATCATTCGGCTCGGCGCATCAGGCTCCGCTCCCCAAGTATCTCCGCTGTCATGCAGCAGAATAATCGAGCCTGGCTCAAGCTGATCCAAGATCCGTTCTTTGAGCGGTTTGTTCTTGCTCCCCTTGCCCCAATCCCATCCCATGATCGACCACAGCACGATCCGGTATTTTCGCAAAGCAAATAAATCGCCTAAATTCAAAATTCCCCATGGAGGACGGTAAAATGTCGGGCGCTCGCCCGTGATTCGTTCGATGATATCGGCAGACTTGTGTACATGCTTGTTCCGTATATGGCGCGGACTCATTAGCCAATTGGGAAGATGGGAATAGTTGTGAATCCCGATTTGATGCCCTTCCATGTGGATGCGTTTCATAAGCTCCGGGTATCGCTCCGCTTTGCTGCCCAGTACAAAAAAGGTCGCCTTGATCCTTTTTTTCTTGAGAAGATCCAGCAGTTTAGGGGTATGCAGCGGGTCTGGGCCATCATCAAAGGTAAAAGCGATCTGCCGTCCACGCCGGCCGCGCAGGGTTACCCCAAATCCCCAGATCCGTGTGATCACATATGGAATGATCATATAGATAAAGACAAACATCAGCAGCAGATTCAGCATCACCATACTCATGCCGTTTCCTTAGAATAACGCAAAAGCAATGATTTTCTGGTCAACATCAGCATTTTGGGCACAAGCTTGGGAGCATTTTTCTTCATGCGTTCCCGGCCCACCGGATGCAGCACCTTGAGTAAAAGCCGCAAATAATAAGTAGAGAACACGCGAAACCCCTTGGATTCCAGCGGATGCAGCTCAAAACCGAGCCCGTGAATAATACCGCGGTGCAGCAGCGTTATTCCAGTCAAAGCTTTGACCTGCGCAAGCTCCGGTTCCGTCTCCATTGCCTCGCTAATTTGCTTGATCGATCTCCGCAGCATTCTTGCGGTCAAAAGCGCGGCCCGGTCAGCCCCCAGCTCTCTGGAAAGCTCCAATACCTGCCGGTTGTCCAAATGGAGTTCACCTACCCAATCCCCCGAATAAATCCACTCTCCGTCCTGGCACTTCAGGTTTTTTCCATGATGCCGGCGGATGACCAGCTTGCAAATCCCGTATCTTTTTATTCCGGCGCTGCGCAGTTTCGTGATTTGATCAAAAACCGCTTCCCAAGCCATCCATACCGACTGAGCGCTTGCCTTCGTAATGGTAGCTAACATGTTCATTATTGGTCACATCTTTCTTTTTCATTTTTGAATCGGTCTTCTGGAGTTAGACCTCGCCTTTATTCCCTGCAGGAAAGGCATTTGTTTAGTTAGACGGCGGATAACCGGAAACCCATGCCATTATTTTAAAAAATGATTCTATCTTTTCCCTTTCTTGTTTCTTAATGTTTTCTTAAGTCTTAATACTGGGGATATTCGCACTTTGTACGGCGGAATAGATGGTGCCGATAATCCGGGCTGGAATTACCAAAAACAAGAGACATCGAGTGATCGAAAAGAGTAATGTTACGCCTATCAGCGCGTGTTTGATCTTTACCTAATGATAGTCCAGCGGTCCGTTTTACGCGGTGGCAGTACCAGCGGGCTTTGCGTGGTGGCAGTACCAGTGCTCCGATTTAGTGATTGCCCCTCCTACCTCTCTACAAAAAAAGATGTTATTGGAATATTGATGCAAAAGTGCACTTTTCCCCGGACTAAATCGCGCTCTGTGCAAGCTTTTTCGACCCTATGAGCTCCAAACAACAAATAAACGGGGAAAGGATGCACAATTGCAATAAATCTTTCCTTTTGCCCATAAAACGCTGGAAATAAATGCACTTTTGCATGTTTTGATAAAAGGAAGGCAGATTGATGATTTCGTCACGATCGAGCTCGTTGACAAAATAAGTTAACTCGAATTAATTTATTAACATAAATTAACGAATAGAGCATATCTTTTATGAACATCCGCGATATCCCCTTGGGGGAATTAAAAAAAGCCAAAACCAAAATCGCCCTCTATGAAGCCGGTATTTCATTCACTCATGACCGCATGTTTAAAGATGTGCTGCTCGATGACATTATCGCTTTTTTATCCGAGATGGATATGCACTGCAAAATTGCCGGAGCTAAGCCGGGCCGAATTCCCCGGAGATGAACACCAAATTCATGTAGGTATCTCCGTAAAAAAGCACCCTTCTTTCAGGCGAAGCTGCCGTTAAGAAGAGTGCTTTTCTAGTTAAGCTACGTCCGTCTTATCTACGTTACGGAACGAGAGATAAGCAATCAGGAGACCGATAACTCCCAAGATCAACGGTATCGTTATATTTGTGCTAAGCGAAAGGCCCTGGGTGTTGTTGCTGACTAAGACCACGATAATGATCGAGGATACGATCGTTGCCGGTACGGATTTTTTTCGCATCCCGAAGAATAAAGGAATGAGGCTGAGGCACGCTGCTGACAATGTTTGGATCAACAATTGGATCCCCGTATGCAGTAGTACGCCGGCCTCCAGTTTTCCCGGAATAAACTGAAAATGGCTGTTCAGAGCCAGAATGGATATACAGATAATAAAAGTCGAGATGAGCATCGCTCCAAACGTAAGAGCCAGAGCCAGCAGCATTTTCGCCATGATCAGTTTTTTACGCTCGACCGGGTACGTAAACAATAAGCTGATCGTTTTATTTTTGTATTCCTCAATAATAAATCTGCTTAGCAAGACTGAAGCAAACACGATAAATACCGCACGGCAAAGTAGCCCCGCTATCGATAACGCATCGGCGAAACTCCCGAATGCAGGACCTCCGCCCCCCTCCGTGTAGGCTATATCGGCGAAACTCTCGAATGCAGGATCTCCGCCCCCCTCCGTGTAGGCTAAAAGAAACATGAAACCGGCGCATAGGATCGTTGCAATAACCGCCCCTCTATAAAACCAGGCTAACTTCTGCTTTTTCATCTCCATACGGATCAGCTTAAGCATACTGCTCACCTCCGCTAATCTGATGCATAAAATACTCCTCGAGCGAAGTATGCTTATGGTTTATCGATTCAATCGCCACATCATTCAGTACCAGCGCCTTGGTCAATTCCTGCTGCGTAAATTTGGACTCGTAAATGCGTATGGCTGAATCACCGACGATTTTGAAATTGCTGACTTTCAGCTGATTTTCCAGTACAAATACAGCTTGTTTGCATTGTGGGGTCACAATTTCGATATAATCTGTGTTTTCGCTGCGCATCTCATCCATAGACACTTCGCGGATAAATTTGCCGCCCTGAAGAATGCCAATTGTATCTGCAACTTGTTCGATCTCACCCAGCAAATGGCTGGAGACCAACAGCGTCATCCGGTACTCCTTGCTCAACATGCTCAGCAAACTTCTAAAATCCTTAATCCCGACCGGATCAAGTCCATTGATTGGTTCATCCAGAATGAGCAGCTCGGGTTTGGTTATAATGGCGCGGGCCATACCCAGGCGCTGCTTCATGCCAAGCGAAAATTCGGATACCGATTTGCCCTGGATGGAAGTTAGATTAACCATCTCAAGCGCTTCTTTAATTGCATGTTTGTTATAATAGCCCATATATTCCGCATGCATCTCCAGATTTTCAATCGCCGTCATTTTTTCGTAAAAAATCGGATACTCGATGATGCTGCCAATGCGTTTAAACATTTCAACCGATGAAGGCGTAAGCTTCTCTCCGAATATTTCAATTTCACCGCTGGTTGGTTTGACCAGATTCAGCATCATTTTCATTAGCGTTGTTTTACCGGCTCCGTTTGGACCGAGCAGTCCGTAAATCTGCCCCTGCTTGATATTCATACTGACGTCAGAGACAACATCTTTGCCTTTATAGGTTTTGCTGACATGGCGGGTACTGATGACATAACTCATTTATATTTGCCCCTCTCACTTATCTCTTGATCATAGTATAACCGCCAACATTTCCATATTTCTTGCGCAATTCTTACGAATCTCTTAAGTGTAGAAAGTGACTCGAAACAATCATATCACATGGAATAAAAAAAGACCGGTTCACTCACAACCAGTCAGATTAATATGGTCCAAATTGGTGCTGCTATTCGAATCTCGCGAATTTTATCGGATTGATAGGTGTCGCATAACCAGGTCTTCCCATGTTTGCGTTGTAGTCGTCATAACCGATTACGTTTTTTCTGGGATCGCCGATGGCTTTAAAGACATCTTTTCTGGTGCTTTTTCCAACTGTCAGGTCACTTACTGCTCCCGGAAATTGCCCTTTCAACGCTGGTTTATAAAAGCTCATTAAAGTTTGGAGTGCATGTTCGGAAGCGTAGTTATCTTAGCTTGTAGCTGCAGCTCCTACCTGTTGTACCGGTAAAACCGAAAAATTCGCTAAAGACGCACCAATTCCGACAACGTCTGTAACTGCAAAGGAAACCCAAATTTATGTTGTGACCTAACTTCATCAACCTCACTAAAAATGCTTGCAAATAAATACCAGGCCTGACCATGATTATGGCAAGCCTGGTACGATGATGACACTTAATTTTTGAACAAAATTTCGCCCACCTGTGTGGAAATGTTGAGCGTTGCACTTTCGGATTGAGCCTTACCAACATATCCATGGAGTTCTTTGGAAACAACCTTTGTGGTATTTGTTGTTTTTTCAAGAGCAACCTGATTATAGATAGTTCCTATTTTTGTTGATAGATTTACATATAGAGGTGATGGTTGATCAGGTAGAGCGAATTTGACGTCACCAACTTTAGTAGATATGTTACTGCTTTCCATACCAATTACATCCGTTACAGTAATGTCGCCGGCACTGCTGCTCACATTTAAGTGTTGGAGCGACAATTCTGACTCAACGGATATGTTGCCATATTTAGTATCTATCTCAAGGGATTTGAATTCTTTATACGGAAGACGAATCGTTAAAGATGGCAATGGCCCCGTATTTATGATCTTTTGTTTATTTTTAAGTATAATCAGTAATGTTCCATCTTTGATCGACGTAGTCACGTTGGCATCCTTTCCTTTTGAATTGCGCTTGGATAGTTCCCATTCTGCTTGCTTGATTTGTTTGTCACCTATGACTGTAACTGCAGCAGCGTTACTCTTGATTTTTAGGGAATGAATGTTATTTACATCTATTTGAGAAATATCCCCTTTTACTGCATTCGAGACATTTCTAATGTCCGATGTTTCTGAATTTACAATTGTGTTTGTCGATATAGAATAGTTTTGCTGGGACGAACTTGGTATACTAGTGGCGGAAGATTCTTTCGTACATCCGGCGAGTCCGATACTGGCAGCGGCCAGGAGAATCATAGCTAAGCTCATATTGTTGTTCAAACATTTATCTTCCTTTCTTCTGTATTAGATGTGTTACCTATTCCCTAGCAACTCTTACCTTATTTGCTCTACAGCTTCAGATTTTTATCCAAAAACTTGATCATTGTATTGAAGAAATCGAACAAGTTCTCTTCGTTGGTAAAGCCGTGTCCTTCATCATCCTTAACCATATACTCCACTTGCACGCCGCGTTTTTTGAGTGCTTCGACAATTTGGTCGGATTCTGCTTTGTTCACCCGCGGATCATTCGCCCCTTGAGCCACGAATAATGGCGTTACGATCTTATCGACGTGGAACATCGGCGAAATTTGCTTCAGCATTTCTTTGTCCTTTTCGACATCGCCGACACGTTCGTTTAAGAGATTTCTCATGGTCTCCCAATACGGTGGGGTCGCTCCCAAGAACGAGAGCATATTCGATATGCCTACATAATCAACAGCAGCAGCATACAATTCCGGCGTTTTCGTAATGCCCGTCAAGGTTGAGAATCCGCCAAACGATTGGCCATAAATACCAACTCGTTTCGGATCAGCAATCCCTTGCTGAATCGCCCACTTCACACCGTCAGTAATATCATCTTGAATTTTCAATCCCCATTGTTTATCTCCTGCATTCATAAAGGACTTCCCATACCCCATGGATGCACGGAAATTCATTTGAAGTACGGCATACCCGCGGTTTGCGAGCAATTGTGCTTCCGGGTTGAAGCCCCACGTATCACGTGTCCACGGCCCACCATGCGGATTAACGATCATCGGCAGGTTTTGAGGTTTTTTATTTTTCGGTAGAGTTAAGTAACCGTGAATCGTTAATCCGTCTCTGCTCTTGTAAGAGATCGGGTACATATCAGCCATCTGATCTGGTTTAAGCCACGGACTCAGATTACCTAAGGATGTTAACTCACCGGATACGCTATCATAAAAATAATACATCCCGTAAGTCTTGTCATTCGAAACACTAACGATCAGCCTCGTCATTTCCTCGTTATAATCGTTTAGCCCGATTTCACTTTCACTAACGCCAAGCTTCTGCTCCAGCTTGCGGTACATCGCCTCGAATTTATCATCGAAAAACTCCAAATGCGCTTTATCTGTCACATAGATAGCCGCCAGCATTTTATCTTGATTTTTGTCGTAATATGCTCCAGTCACGTCAACTTCCGGATGCTGATACAGAACTTCTTCCTTACCCTTTAAATTCAGCTTGACGAGCGCCGTCTTGTCCCGATCGTTATTGGAGACCGCATAGATCGATTTACCGTCTGCCGAGAAACCAAGCGGATTTATCGTATCCCCAAAATTTAACGTAGCCAGCGGTTTGAATGCTTCTTCCTCCGTATCGCGGTACAACAATGTACTTACGACACCGTCGCTCTCAGAAGCGAGTCGAATCTTACCTTGGCGATCAGCTACCCATGCCATAATGTTCCCTGGGTTTTTGGCGATCAGCTTCGTTTCCCCTGTCTTTACATTCAATTTATATACATCGAAGATGGCAGCATCTTCTTTATTCATCGAGATCAGAATTTCGTCTCTCACACCAGATAATTCGCTCACGAGTTGAACATTTACCTTATCGTAAGGCGTCAAATCCACTTCCTTATTGCCATTAAAAGTGGACGAATATACATGGAAATTCTCGTCTCCGCCCTTATCTTTGCGATATAGAATGTTATCGCCTTTCCAGAAGAAGCCGGCGATATCGCGATCTTTTGAACTTGTCACGCGAATAGGCTCGCTTTTCTCTCCGATTTTCTCTACAAACACATTGGAACGGTTCTCCCAAGTACCCGCATAAGAAAGATACTTGCCATCTGGAGAAAGTTCATACCCAAAGCTGCCCGGACTCCGAAAGAAGTCTTCCACGGAAATTTGTGACACACCTCTGTCGTCCATCGTTGATAGCATTTTATTGCTGTAATTTTTAAACACAACAGCCGCTTGAGCTACAGTCACTGGCTGATCTTCGTGTAAGCTTCCTTCTGCATCCCCTTGAATGAGCCCAAGTGCCTTGGCGCTTGCCGCATATTCAGCCAAGCTCGTTTCTCCCTGTTCCTTGCCAAGTGCCCGCACCATCATGCGTGCCATCTCGCCACGTTTGATCGGAGCGTCAACGGAAGTGAATTCTCCTTCCTTCAACCACCCGTTCTCGGAAGCAACCATCATCGGATCGATGCCATGTTGATAGGTAAGCGATATTACCGCATAGCGGATAAAGTCTTTAACAGAAATCTCTTGATTTTGTTTTACCCCTTTGTCAACAATCCCCTTCGTTACGAGTGCCTGTACTCCATCTTGATACCATGGTGCTGCTTGTTTCGCTCCATCCTGTGCCATGACTGACACGGGAACGGATACGGCCATAATAGCCGCAATCGCTGCGGAGACTAGTCTTTTTTTTGCATTCATGCTTTAAGTTTCCCCTCTCTGCTGGAAGCGTTACCCTGAATTTTTAGGGAATGAATGTTATTTACATCGATTTGCAAATATCGATTTGATCAATTTTGCGAAACGCCATGTATCCGACCACTATTTCAATGACGGCTAGTAGAATCGTAGAGTTCGCGTGTCTTCATATTCATTAACATTCGAGACGACTTCCTCCCTTGAAAAACCTTGGTCAATCGAATCGTTCGTACTTATGCTACATACTCTTTTCTCCTCTCGCTCTCTCATATCTAAATCTTACAGGACGTCATCTTCTTTTTTCTTTCTTTATTCTTACGAATTTCTTAAGCTGACTCTATGTGCGATGATGCTCATGAAAAACTAGCGTATACATCAGTTCAAACACATGATCGAGATACCGGAGCCAGCAATCCGTTGAGATCATTGCAGAAGTTTATTCAGAAGTCAGTTCCTCGCTAAGTATTTGGTAGCTGCAAGGCGGACGGCAGGTTTCACCGGAGCAGATGGACAATTATCTTCATGAACTGCTTAATAAGGATTTATTCTGGAAGTAGAGAAACGCCCAGGAGAATGAAGCCATACCTGCCAGCAGCACCTAACTCGTCAAATTCTAGTACAGAATAGGTACAGATCCGCGTCAATAACGGAAAGTTATTGAAATCCCTTATATCAAACAGAAAACCCTCTGATGCCAGCCATTGTAGCGTGACATCAGAGGGTTATTTCACTATTTATTTACAGCTACGATTTACGCTTGGTTCGCAGCGTTAGCGAGCTTCTTCTTGCGTTCTATTACTAATGGAACAGTTGGGGATGTGTTGGAATAAACAATTGTTACTTTTACTTCCGATGCTAGCTTTCCTTCGGAAAGCTTTTAGGCGAATGCAGCAAATGCCTCCAAAGTAGCTTTTTTCCCAAAAATCTTTCAGCTTCGTAAGAATCGATTCCGTCTCCTCCGCTACTTTCGCTTTTTGTCTAGCACTAATATGATGTTAAGAAGCCGCGCTACGATAGCTTCTTTAACGAGATCGTGAAAACGGTCCGTTCATACGGCTTGCTTGCGACGCGAATTTCCCCGCCCATCAGCTCGATCAGTCTTTTCGTAATCGTCAGACCCAAACCGCTGCCCTGGAATCTTTTATTCCTTGAATCCTCCAGCGTATACATCCGCTCGAAAATAAGCTCCTGATCCCGTTCATGAATACCTTTGCCTTTATCCCAAATGTCGATAAGCACCCGGCCCTGCTCATCCCGCAGCTTCATGCCGATCACCTTGCCCTGTGAACCATAACGGATCGCATTGCTCAGCACATTGTTTAATGCGCGGTTTAGTCCTTCTTCATTGCCCCATGCATAAAGCGGCGTTTCCGGAATATCGATGTCAGCCTGCAACCCTTCGGATTCGATCAGATCATAAAACATCAGCATGCTGTTTCTGGAAATTTCATTGATATGTATGCGGGTCAGTGGCATCTCCTTATCCCCCGATTCCAGCTTGGCCAGGTCAAAAAAACGGTTGATCAACTCTACGATCTCTACAGTCTTCGTATGCACCTTATCCAGTAGCCGCTCCCTTTCCTCCATTGGCAAGTCGGCCTTCTGGTTCAACGTTTCGATATAACCGAGCACCACGGTAAGCGGCGTCTTCAAATCATGCGATATGTTTGCCAACATCCGGCGCATCGCGATTTCTGTACGCATAAATCCTGTCTCGGACTGCCTGGTTTGCAAAAGCAAGTGATTGATAGCAATCAACAGTCTACGATATCCTGGATCCTCCGTAAAAAGCAGCAGTTGCTCCTGCGAGGACGAATCCTCAATCGCATTCAGTTTATCGATGATGTAGCCGAGCTGCTTAGCTCTTCTTTTCCGACCCATCCACTGCATCACATTCAGCAACGCCAACATGATCACAACAATCAGCAGAACGGCAACCACTAAAATTCCCCCAAACGGTAGCCGATGCCCCACAGCGTTTTGATGTACTGCGGATCGGAGGGCTGATCTTCAATTTTGTCCCGCAAACGGCTCATATGCACATTAATGACATTTTCATCGCCGAAATAGTCGTCATTCCAGACGGATGTGAAAATGTGCTGCTTGGTAAATACCTTTTTCGGATTCGTCATAAACAGCTTTAAGATTTGCAGTTCTTTGGCCGTCAGCTTGATCTCCTGGCCGTTTTTGGTCACGGTCAAATGATCCAGATCCATCTCTAGTTCATGGACCCGGATGATTTTATTTTGCTCAGTTGGGGGTGCTATTGCATAAGCCGTCACGCGGCGGATAGCGGCCTTCACTCTCGCCGTCAGCTCAATCATCGAAAAAGGTTTCGTAATATAGTCATCCGCGCCAAAACCAAGGCCGAGCGCCTTGTCCACTTCCCCATCCTTTGCGGATACGATCAGTACCGGCACATGGCTTTTCTCCCTGACTTTTTTAAGAAAATCCATACCGCTGATCTTGGGCAGCATCATATCCAGCAGTACGAGGTCATAATCTCGTTCGGCAAACCGCTCGAGCGCCTCCTCTCCGTCTTTGGCAAGCACCACCTGAAAACCTTCCATCGTCAAATAGCTCTCTACCATTTCGCCAATCGAGCTGTCATCCTCTACAAGAAGTATGTTCGAAGCCACGTCATTCACGCCTTTCTTTTTACGTCCATAACTCTAATATACTGGAAACAACGGCTCCGAGGTATATTCAGATTCATCTTCAAATAACCGCTCAAACTAAAATAACCCCACAAACTGATCTGTTGCAACCTTGCGTACCGCCGAGTGTCGCATGAAGCACGTGTACAAAAATACAAATCGAAGGCTGCATGACCCGCATCTTTTAAATGTGAGGGATGCACAATGGACGCTATTTTAGAACGTTGTTGCGGTCTGGACGTTCATCAACTCATGCCAGCTCTTGGGCGGGGGGATGTCCAGGCAACCATGAGAGTGCTGGCAAAAAGAAAAGTTCTCGCATTCCTAAGGGCAATCGCATGCTCAAAGCGGTTTTATGCCAATGCGCATGGTTGGCCTCCATGACCAAAAGCTCTAGAATGCGGGCATTTTTTGACCGGATCGTCAAACGATAAGGGAAGACGGATTGTAATATGAAGTGCGACACCTAAAACAAAATGGCCCATGCTGGTTTCGTGTAACATATTCCATTCGACTGATTCCTTCCATCCGGCTAAAGCCTAATTAGTTTCTAATGACTTTGTGTTAATACTTTCGTTCCATAAGAAAACCGTCTATCGACGTACATTCACAGAAGACAGACCGCGTTTAGAGGATGTTTTTCTTGCGATTATCGAATGAGTTCAGCTTCGCTGAAAACTTATAAATTCTATAATCTTAAAAAGAAATAGACCGCCCTTGGTCAGGATCACGGTCTATTTCTGATCGAATTCCTATAGTAAGGCCGCTCTTATGGCGGTACGCTGTACTCGGGGATCGTGTTCGCGCACGGTCCCTCTTCCATTCTACGCATGAGTACGGCTCTTCCGCAGATTCCGGTTCATTCTATCGCCCTTAGTGACCGGACTGGTGCGTCTTTGGTTGTTCCTGCGCATGTGCGCTGCCGGATAGATTCAGCAGAACGACCCCCGCGATGATCAGCAGGATCGAGAATATTTTCAGACCATTAATCTGCTCCGCAAAGAACATATAACCGATGACGGTAATGATCATGATGCCAAGTCCCGACCAGATCGCGTAAGCTACGGATATTTCAATCTGCTTCAAGCTCAGCGTCAGGAAGCTCAAGCTGCAAATATAGAACATCACCAGCAGCACGCTGGGCAGCGGTTTGCTGAATCCCTCCGACAGCTTCATGTTCAGTGTCCCAGCCACTTCAAATAGAATAGCCAAACTTAAATATAACCAATGCATAATCTCAAGACTCCTCCCGTTTCTCTGCGGCAATGCCGAACAATAAGATGTCCATGACGGACTGCAGCAACTCCCCTAGCGGCAATTGATGCTTCACCGTTGCCCTCGAATCATAAATCTGATGGAGCGAGCCGAGATACAGATCAATGAATAGCGGCATATGAATTCGTTTGATACTTCCCTCGGCCATCCCCTGCTCCATCAGCTCAGTAACAATGCCCCATTCCTCTCTGAAAAAGGTGTCCAGCTTCTCCCATTGCGCATAATGCGAGCGCTTCAGATCCGGCAGCATTCCCAAATCCATCTTCTCCATCTCCTGCGGCAGACAGATTAGAATCTGATGAATCTTCTCCAGAACGGTAAGCTCCTCATCCCCCGCAATTTCATGTTCGCGCTGCTGAATATGCCGGATCATTCCGTCGATGATATGTTCGACAATCTCTTCCTTGGATGAAAAGTGCTCATAGATCGTCCGTTTACTAATTGCAAGGCCGCGGGCCAGATCACTAACCGTAAAAGTAAACCCCTGCCGCTGAATTAAGCGGATCGTTTCATTCAATATTCGCTCGCGCAAGTGAACAAACTCCCCTTCTGGTACTAAAAATACTTTATCGGTACCATTAGTATTATAACGCCTCCATCGGCATAAAATCCAGACATGATTTCTATAAAATATACGAGTGAAGAAAAATGCGATCCGTGCACTTTCTCAAGAGCCGGACCGCCGCTTATAATAGAAAGTTTTTCTTGCGAGATAAACAGGCTAGACCCTCTGGAGTTAATCTGATCTCATAAAAAAAGAACCCGCTTATACACCTTAAGCAGGCTCTCATTGAGAAAACAACCCATTAATCAAACCGCACGTCGCCAATGCCGAACCAAGGAAAATTTCCGGCTGCAACATAGGCGCAGAACGCGGCTGCTGTCAGTAATCCGACGACCAGAAGATCGTAGCAGGAATAACGAGACGGGTAATAATACGTTCGGGCCTTCGCCCGGTCTCCGTCAAATTGCTTGGCCTCCATCGCAGCGGCTACCCGATGGGCCCGGCGGATGCTCTGCGCCAGCAGCGGCACCACATACAGTCCTGCGCGATTCACCATGCCGCGAATCCCGCGAATCGGGCGAACTCCTCGCACTTTCAAGGCTTGGCGGCGGATTACATATTCCTCCCACACCATGGGCAGCAGCCGGATCGAAGCCATGAAGCTGTAGGCATATTTGGGCGCCAGCCTCAGCTTCTGCATCAGGCTGTAGAATAAATCCACCGAGGACGTTGTCGTAACGAGCAGCAGTCCCTCCGAAGCAAAGGCAATTCCTTTAAAGCCCAAATGCAGCCCCCGGTAGAAGCTTTCTTCCGATACCCGGAACAATCCCCACTCCCACCAGATCGTCTCCCCCTTACCGAACAGCATCATGGAAGAGGCGGACGATATGAAGGCAAGCAGAAACGGAATAAAGAACAACAGCATTTTCCACGGCTTCACCCCGCTGAGCACCACCAGACAGACCATAAAGATAAGCGCCTGATACAAAACAAAATCAAGATCATGGGTTAACACTGTCATGAAAAACAGCGCACAGATCAGTCCCAGCTTCACCACCGGATTCGCCCGGTGCAGCCAAGTGATCCGCACGGGGTTCCATATATTCATGCGTTCACCCCCGTGAGGCGATGATCGGCCGCGGCTAAGGTGCCCCGAGGATCGGCAGCGCCGTTTACTCGCTTAGCCGCCTGCTCGGATGCAATCCCGCCAGACCAGCGCGGGGAAGGCATGCTCGAGGTCAGCCGTCCCTCCCGGATTTCCCATATATGCGTGGCAACCCGCTGCGCGATCTCCATTTCATGCGTCACCATGAGAATGGCGGTTCCCGCGCGGCGCAGCTGCTCGCACATCTCCAGAATCGCGAACGTATTCCGCGCATCCTGTCCGAAGGTTGGCTCATCCAGGAGAAGGACGGACGGCTGTCTTGCCATGGCCGTAGCCACGCTCAAGCGGCGCTTTTGGCCTGTCGACAGCTGGTACGGATGCCTGGCCTCCATGCCCTTCAGTCCAAAGCGTTCAAGACAGCGGTCGGCCTGCGCCCTTGCTTCCTCCGGCGGCACATGATCCACCAGCAGCGAGTAAACCACCTCATCACCGATGCGCTCCGTCAGGAATTGAAGCTCCGGATTCTGAAACACGAATCCGATTTGACGCAGCTGCTGCTCTCTCTTCTTTCGCACATTCCGGCGCTTGCCCTGAATGACCTCTTCCCCGCAAAGCACATAGGTCCCTTCGGAGCGCAGCAGCCCCATCAAACTGAGCAGCAGCGAGCTTTTGCCTGCTCCGTTGGGTCCTACCACCGCAATGAATTGTCCCGGAACCACCTCCGCAGAAGGGAGAGCGATAACGGGTTTATCCCATCGGAGCCCTCTGAAATCCGCCAGTTGAATGACAGGCTCCACACGCTGAGCGTACGTCGGAGCAGCCTCATGTACAATATTACCCGACTCGTCGCCAAACACGTCGACCAGAGCAAACAACTCTCTGCCCGCCCGGGTCTGCGCGTAATCCTCCCATACGCCGGGATACCAGATGCCATACGCCTGAAGCTCGCACGCATATTCGGCGAATATCGCTCCCGGCGGACCATCGCCCAGAATGGCGCCATCCGGGGTGAACAGCACCACGCGGTCCACGTATTGAGCCATTTCTTCAATCCGGTGCTCCACGATGATCAGCGTACGCCCTTTTGAAACAGCCTTCACCGCGGACCAGATTTGCTCCCTGCCTTCCGGGTCGAGCAGCGCAGACGGCTCGTCAAGGAACAGCACTTCCGGCTCCAGCAGCAGAGCCGATGCCAGCGCAAGTCGTTGCTTCATGCCTTGGGACAAATGCCCGATCGGCATATGGAGCTCCTCAAGATCAAGCCCCACCTCGCGCAGGGCCGCCTGCATCCGCTCCTTCATCTTGTCGCGGGGGACACTTAGATTTTCCAGTACGAAAGCCAGCTCTTCATCCACGTACGGCATACAGAACTGGGTATCCGGATCTTGAAATACATAACCCCAAGAGCGTGGAATCAGCTGGGCCCCGCATTTCATCGGCACCTCCGTCGCGTGGGGAATCATCCCGCTAAGCACCTGCAGCAGCGTGGATTTGCCACAGCCGCTCGGACCGAGCAGCAGCACCTTCTCCCCGCGGACAGCCGAGAAGGAGAGGTCTTTGAACATCAATTGCTCCTCGCCCGGATACTTCAGGCGCAATTCCTCCACATACACGGCCGGTTCCGGAAGCATCTCAGCAGAATGAGCCGAAACCGGGCTAACCGTGGCATTAGACATGGCGCGGATCATCCAGTGCTTCGTAATCCTTCTTCGACGCAGGACGGAGCAGGGATGTCACGCCCGTACGGTCAAGCGCTTTAGCCAGCAGGAGCATAAGGAGGCCAGCAATGACGGCGCCGCTAAGTACCCGCATACCGTATTTGGCCAGGAACATCCACGTCTGCAGGTCATCCGTATAGCTGTAATAGAAGTCCATGATCATCGAGCCGATGGCTGCGCCGGCACCGGCAATCGCCAGCGTCCACGCCGAGGTGCTCCGATAACGGAACGCCGCGAATACCAATTCAGCCCCCAGTCCTTGAATGAGGCCATACAGCAGTAGGGTCAATCCCCAGCCGCTGCCAAACAGCACTTCTACGTGGGCCGCCGCCACTTCCGCGATAATGGCCACTCCCGGCTTCCGGATCAACAAGTAAGCAAGCGTGGCTGCAGCGAACCACATGCCGTATAACAACTCATCCGCTTCAAAGAACAGCGGTTTTAATAGATTGTAAACCGAGCCCCAGAAGTGATAAATGACGCCAAGCACCAGTGATACCAGTACCGTAACCAAAATATCGCTTAACCGCAGTCCTTTTCGGGGCTGAACCCCCAACTTCTCTTGCACAGACGTTCCCATAACAACACATTCCCCTCTCCACCTCTATTTTTGTGTAAACACAACAAAAAACCGTCTGGAAAAACGCGCAGACGGAAAAATAGGCCCTATGTAGGCAGGGTCGGATATTCTCTACGCTGGCATTACCCAGTTCAGATTAACGGTCAACAGCGGATAGCAGCTGCAATCTCAGCCTGATTCACTCAAGCCCCCGTATTCCTATTCGGTTTTATGTTAACTTTAAAATACACATTCACTCCGGAATAAGCAAGAACCTTTTTTCAAAAATGGCTATTTATTGATTTCCATCTCATTCTATGTCAATATCAGAGTGATTGGCTTTTCCACCAACGTTTATTGCTGACACCTATGCACAAAGGAGAATGACATGGCTAAACAATTGCTGCGTCTGATGACTGAGCTGTCTTCCCGCAAGTGGCTGTCCCGAATCATGGGGCATTGTTCCCACAGCCGGCTGAGCCGTCATCTAATACCTGCATTCATACGAATTTATCAAATTCCGGCGCACGAAGCGGAGAAAGAAATCAACGAATACCGCTCACTGAACGAGTTCTTTTCCCGCCGGTTAAAAATAGGCCTTCGCGCCATAGATGACACCGCCGACGCCATGGTAAGCCCAGTCGATGCCACAATTTCGGCAATGGGCGTCGTCAACGCCGGTACCATTCTGAGCGTTAAGGGACAGGATTATACCTTGAGCGAGCTGCTCGCGAAATCACCGAGAATGGAAAACTACATCCACGGTTATGCATTTGTATTGTATTTAAGCCCGACCGACTATCATCGCATTCATTCCCCGGTAACCGGTGTTCAGGCGGAAAGCGAGCATTTGAAGGGACGCGTTTACCCCGTGAACGATTTTGCGATGACCCATATCCGGAATGTGCTCAGCCGCAATGAGCGCCTCATTACCTATATTGCGCATGAGTTCGGCGAAGTTGCCGTCGTGAAGGTCGGAGCCATGAACGTAAGCAGCATCCGTTATGCTGACGAGAACGTGAAGAAATACGAAATCGGCGATGAACTCGCGTACTTTGAATTCGGCTCTACAGTTGTACTTTTGACGGAGAACGGCACGTTTACCCCTCGCGGTGACCTGGAACCCGGCTCCAAGGTGAAGATGGGAGAACTGCTAGGTTTGCTTCACCCGTCCCCAGCCAGAAAAGGGTGATTCCATCTACCTTACCAAACATCGCATGACAAGTTAAGGCCATAAATCTTTGGCTGCATGAATGATTAACGCCAGCCCAGCATCCGATAAATGATCCGCTGAAACAGCCGATCCGGCAGTACGCCCTTGATCCATGCGGTCGCCCGCGTGCCTCGGGGCAGCATATAGCGGAACCTGGGCTTAGCCATGGACGCAATTTTTGCCACAAGCCTGGCTACCTCCTGCGGATCTCCGCTTCCTCTGGCTGTCCGCTCGGAATAGTCCAGCACGCCCTTCAGCAGACCGCTGTAGGGTGATCCTTCCTTCACCTTAAGCTCCCCAAAGCTTTTGTTCCAGATCGGCGTACCATAGGCACCAGGCTGGATCAGCACGACATCAATGCCAAAGGGCATCACTTCCATGGACAGGCTTTCGCCAAACCCTTCCAGTGCAAATTTGGAGGACGCATAGGGTCCATAACCCGGAAATCCGACCACGCCGCTAATGCTGCTCATGAGAATGATTTTGGATTTTCCGGTTCGCCGGAGCAGCGGCAGCATATGCTGTGTCACCGATACAGTCCCGAAAAAATTCGTCTCCATCTGCTTTCGCCAGCCGCTGAGCGGCACTTCCTCCACCATGCCGCCTACCGCCTCCCCGGCATTGTTAACCAGCACGTCCAAGCGGCCATACCTCTGCTCCAACTCCAAGGCAGCGGCCTTGACTTGTTCCTCGATGCAGATATCCAGCTGGAATACGTGAATACGCTTGGCAACACCGGCTTGTTCGGCTCGGGCCAACAGTTCTGCAGCCGCCTCCGGCCTGCGCAGACCCGCTGCCACGTCATAACCTGCTTTTGCCAGCTCCAAGCTGATGTGCAGTCCGAACCCGCTCGACGCGCCCGTGATCAGCGCAACCTTTCCTGCTCCCGCCGTTACCACCGGATCACCGCTTGCTCGGCCAATGCCACTCTCTCCATCACACCCATCACCCTTCCGTTATTCGAAATGCCTGCCCGGCCATTTTTCTTAAACCCTGCCTTCAACGCTTTATGCTTATTCCAAATACTTTGCGGGGACCCCAAAACATATCGAAAAAAGGGAGCCATTTAGCTCCCTTTTGCGTTTATCCAGAGAAAAGCGTATATGATAACGGGATTCAACGTCACCCGTATGTAGGCCAGGTCTCATTTAAAACCATACATCCTGATGATCTTGAGTCGTTGTCTTCATACGGCGCAAGCGATTTCTGAAAATAGCGCAGCCACCACGACTGAAGAAACGTCCACGCACCCGTCTTCTTGGGCTCATTCCTCTCTCCCCCCTTCATACAATAAAACTGTATCTCGTTTTTTACCCTAAATCGCTTGCTATGAAACCATTAACCCCTCCTACCAATCAGGTAAGTTATGGAAGGGCGAGGGAATCACCGAATCTCGGATGGGCTCTTGCCCGTATACTGCTTAAATTGCCGGCTAAAAAAGAAAATATCCCGGTATCCCAGCGCGTCAGCTACCTCCGTTACGTTCATGCCCTGGTGCAGCAGCAGATGCTGCGCTCGCTCGATCCGCATCTGAATGATGTATGATTGCACCGGCGTGCCGATCAGTTCCTTGAACTTGATCGAGAAGTAACGGGGGGACAACCCCGCCCTAGCGGCCAAATCTTCTACCCGATGGGGAACCCCCGGGTGCTGACGGACATAATTCGCGATTTCATGGATAGCCTCTGACAGCTGATTGCTTGCTTTTTTGACCACCGGCTCAGCAAGATCTGAACGTAGCAGATGAATCATCAGCTGTTTCAGAATAAGCTGCCCCTCCTCCAATGATCCATAGGGCTTGTCCAGATACAAACGCACGTAGCGCGCGAGCAAATATTCAAAATCCATCGTTTCCGTCAGCTTGCGATAGGATGCAGGGATATGCTGCACCGGGTCGGCCACATCAAAATGGATATATGTCAATACGAGCGGTTTCTGCGGATTGTGCGTCGCACTCGTATGATCTCCTGGTCGGAACAGGAAGCAGCTTCCTTTTCCCACAGCAAAGGGCTCGTCATTGAGCTCGACCGTGCCTTCACCGCTCCATACATAGAACAAATCATAATTCTGCATGGGTCTTTCGCGTTTTTGCCATTTCCAGCCTGGCTCACATACAATTTTGGCAAGCGCAGACATGATTATAAAAGAAGACGGCGATGCATTTAGCATCACGTCATAACCCCCTCATCTCATTCAAAAATTGACCTCTTTTCCATCATACCCGTTTTTTATGTTTTTTGCATGTCCAGGCATGCCTGCGCAATCCGGGTAACCCCTTCTTCAATGCTGGCTATGTCCAGATGCGAGAAGCCAAAGCATGCGGCAGGCAATCCGGGTATACGATGATATACCGATGCATCCCGAAACATGATACCGCGTTTGCGGGCAGCTTCTTGGAACTGGGCATACTCTTCCTCGGAGCGCAGCCAGTTCGCATAAACATGCAGGCCGGCATCGCCGGGATGAAGACGAAACAGTTCGGAGGCATGCGTATCCATCGCCTGGCGAAGCGCTTCATACCGTGCACCATACAGCCGAGTCATTCTTCTAAGATGCCGACCGTAACCCCCTCGCACAATAAAGCGCGCCAGCGCGCGCTGCTCCAATACGGCTGGTGAGATTGGCTCGTACAGGGCCTTAGCCTGCACAACCGCCTCAACCAGGCTTGGGGGCAGCACGGCATACCCAATGCGGAGCCCGGTGAACATCGTTTTGGAGAACGAACCGACGAAAATGACACGTCCCTCGTTATCCAGCATTCGCAAGGGCTCAATTGGCTTGCCGCCCCAGCGGAACTCGCTGTCGTAATCATCCTCGATAATAAAGGCCTGACGGCTTCGCGCCCAATTCAGCAGCGCCCGTCTTCGCTCCAGCGGCAGCACCGCTCCCGTCGGGTATTGACGGCTGGGGCTTACGACAAGCAGACTTGCGTCCCAGTCACGTGGTATCAATCCGGTATCATCTACCGGGGATGGCAGCGGAATCCCGCCACTCAGGCTGATGCCCCGATAGATTCCTTGATAGCCGGGATCCTCCATGACCACCTGATCGCCAGGATCAACCAGCAGCTGAAACATGAGGACTAGCCCCTGCATGGATCCGCTGAAGATCACGATCTGCTCGGGGTCGGCCTGGATTCCCCGCGTAAAACGCAGGTGTCCGGCTATCGCCTGGCGCAGTTCGAGGTCTCCCTCCGGCGGCGCTCCGTTCTGCAGCTCGACTCCCCCGCTTCCACCTGCATAGGATAACGCGCTCCGCCACTCCGAATACGGAAAATCCTCCATGGGCATCCGTGCATTCGCGAATGAGATTGTACCTGGGGGAGGTTCTCTCAGCAGCATCTGTGCCGAGGTATAATCCCCGCTTTGGCTCATCAGTCGTTGCCCCCAAGTAGAGAGCACCGGTACTCCCTCGGCCAGCGGCGGCGGGTCTACCATGGCAATCCCCTCTGCTACGTAAGTACCGCTGCCCTGCCTGGACACAACATAACCTTCGGCCATCAGCATGTCATAGCTCTGCGCGGCCGATCCTCTGGACACACCATACAGCTTGGCCAGCTCGCGTGTAGCGGGAAGGCGGGTTCCTTCCGGCAGCTTGCCGCTATGAATGGCAGCGCGAATCGCGTGGTATAGAGCCAAATATTTATATCGATATTGTTCCACATACGTCTCGAACGGCAATCCCAGCTCCATCATGACGACTCCTATCATTCTTGATATAAAATTGGACTATATAAATCACTCTAAATTGGTTCTTTTTCCTTGTCAATTTTCATCGTAAACTGTTATTCAAAATGATAGGGGGAGCGCTTAACCATGAGAAGAGACGAGTTTGCGATGGAGGATCAACAAGAGATCGAGCATTTCCTCAGCGGCATGAGCTTTGGTTTCCTTGGAACAGCCGATGAAGAGGGGATTCCGCGTGTAACGCCATTGAACTTTGCTTATGTGAACGGAGCGTTCTATTTTCACGGCAGCCGGATGGGTGAAAAAATGGATCATCTGCGCCGGATGCCCGCCGTGTGCTTTACCATAGCTGATGAGTATGCCCTCATCCCTTCCTATTTCTCCGATCCGGAGATGGCCTGCCCGGCCACGGCCTACTTCAAAAGCGTAACGGCGATCGGCGAGGTGGTAATCGTGGATGATCTGGAGGAAAAGGCGCTTGCGATGGAGGCACTGATGACTAAACTGCAGCCTGAAGGCGGATACCGCGCCATTGACGCGAATGACCGGGCTTATATCCCCAGACTGAAAGGGGTAGCGGTCATCAAACTCGCTCCGCAGCGAATGAGCGCCAAGTTCAAGTTCGGCCAGAATCTGAGGCCGGATTCGCTTCAGACCGTAGTCGAAGGGCTTGAATGCCGGGGCAAAGAGCGGGATAAAGAAACAGCCGGACTGATATGCAAGTATCATCCTGGACCGCGTTAAAGCATTACAATTATCCGTGACGGTTACTGGGCTAAGTGGTATAATGTTAGGCAATGAAAACGTAAAGGCAACTTGTCACCTACACTTACCTTAACCAAAAGTATTCGGAAGGAAGGAATCAGTTCATGAACCCATTGGTTGGTCAATTGAATGGAAAAATGCAAGCCGGCAATCCGCATGTGTATGACATGCTCTCCACACTCGGCAAAGAAATCTACTTCCCGAAAGAAGGCATCCTGAGCCAATCTGCGGAAGCGACGAGCCATGCGAAAAAATATAACGCTACGATCGGTATTGCAACCGAAGGCGGAGTCCCGATGCATCTGGGCGTCATCCAGGACAAACTTTCGGCTTACCAGCCGAAGGATCTGTACCCGTATGCCCCTCCGGCAGGCAAGCCGGAGCTGCGCTCCGTATGGCGAAACAAGATGCTTCGGGAGAACCCTTCGCTTGAAGGCAAGAGCTTCAGCAATCCCATCGTCACGAATGCGCTGACGCATGGTCTTAGCATCGTAGCCGATTTGTTCGTGGATGAAGGGGACGCCGTGATTTATCCCGATAAGAACTGGGAGAATTACGAGCTGACATTCGGTATTCGCCGCCATGGCATTCATGTAACCTATCCTCTCTTTACGGACGATATGAAATTTAACGCCGAAGGACTTCGACAGGCTCTGCTAAGCCAGAAGGATAAAGGCAAGGCGGTCGTCCTGTTGAACTTCCCGAACAACCCGACAGGCTATACCCCTGGCGCTCAGGAAGGGGCTGCCATCGTGTCCGCGATTCAGGAAGCCGCTGAAGCCGGCATGAATATTGTCGTCGTTACGGATGATGCGTATTTTGGATTGTTCTTTGAAGATTCGCTTAAGGAATCGCTCTTCGGACGTCTGGCAGGCCTTCACCCTCGCGTGCTTCCTGTGAAGGTCGACGGTGCGACCAAGGAAGAATTCGTATGGGGATTCCGTGTCGGCTTTATCACGTATGCGGCAGAAGATAAAGACGTGCTTGACGCACTGGAGCAGAAAACGCTCGGCATTATCCGGGCGACGATATCCAGCGCCTCCCACCCTTCGCAAACCTTTGTTCTGGAGGCGCTGAAGACGCCGGAATTCCACGAACAGAAGGAAGAGAAATTCGTCATCATGAAAGGCCGCGCGAACAAAGTGAAATCCATTCTCGACAGCGGCAAATACGGCGATGCATGGGAATATTATCCGTTTAACTCCGGCTACTTCATGTGCCTGAAGCTGAACACGGTAAACGCCGAAGAGCTCCGTTCCCATCTCATCCATGAGTATGGCGTAGGAACCATCGCCCTTGGCGAGCATGATCTCCGGATCGCCTTCTCTTGTATTGACGAGGAGTATTTGGAGGATCTGTTCGACCTGGTCTACAAAGGAATTCAGGACCTGCAGAAGGCTTAATGATCGGCTGTATATGAAGAAGATATAAGCTCCAAATAACGAGAACATTAAACTCTTCAGCCCTCTCACTTCCCTACAGGAAGTCGGGAGGGCATTATTTATGTTCTGCGACATTCCTAAAACACACCGTTCATGCCGCCAAATATCCGACCTATAACATTAAAATAGATCATGATAAAAGACAATATAAGGGCTATAGGTAAAACGACTACAAATTGCATTTTATTTTTAGGAATGATAAGTAATAAAACCAAGATCATCATTAGATATACTCCCATAAGCCATGGGATTAAATAGTAATGAGTGTGAATGGGTAAGTAAGCATGACGTAATTCAAACCCTTCTGACAGCAAAGCTGTGATGGGAAGCGCCGAAACCATATGAGAAAACAATCCATTTCCACGCGCATACCACATAATATAAGCGCAAACAGGAGATATCACCGCGCATATACCCCAAAAAACAATGGCTCTCTCTGGGAAAAAGTGTAGAAAAAGAACGGTGTAAGCATAATAAACGGTAAGCATGGATCCAAAGAAGACGAATACTTTTACAGCTGCTGTTTTGGGCGAATAGCTGAACACCGATAAAAGCGCGGCAACAAACACCCATATGCCAAGACGTCCACCGATATTGTCAAATATGGGGTTAATACCCGGAGTATCCACAAGTTTTGCTGCTAAACCCAAAATAGCTCCGATTATCATTGCACTTACTATTGAAAAGACTTTTTGTTTTGTATTTGATTTGTTCTGCACTCTAATCTGATTCAACTTATGATATATTTCCATTTCTCCCTCCAATTTTCATGATTATTTAACATCCTAACATAAGTGAAAGGCCCCTTCTTGCTGTTAGAAGACGCTCCATGTACGAATCGTTCCTCCCATCGCTGTTGCCCCCAGAAACGGATCTACTCTTCTCGTCAGATTGCAAAAGCCGTTCACGAGAATGTCATGTTCATGTGGATTGCCAGAAACAGCGTCCGGATTTCCGAACCATCAATCGCTTTCGTCCCGAGCGTATGAAAGACGTACTGGAGAAGATCTTCACGAGCGTGCTTCTGTTTCTTGCCCAGGAGAATTACGTCAAATTGGAACATTACTTTGTGGACAGCACCTTCATTTTTCTTCTGCCCTATATAAACGCTCGCCCATACACATAGACGATTAGCCACATACAATACCGTGTACTACAAATCAACGAACTGAAAGGGGAATGAACATGGGTGCAGTTGAAGAAGTAAGACACGGTGGATACGGCGGATACGGCGGTGGATACGGAGTTGGAGCAATCCTGGTTCTCTTTATCCTGCTCGTTATCATCACTCGTTCTTTCTGGGTGTAATGACAACTAGATAACAGCCGAACAGAAATCGCAGCTCGCCACACCACGCACTGCGATTTCTGCAAACGGAATAACCCATACTATAATGACAATAGAAGGCCGGGACGCTAACGTCCCGGCCTCTTCCCATTTATTCGTCGTCATCGTCTTCACGCCGGCTCTTCCGAGCAGCAGCGCTTCGGAACAGAAATACAAGCACGATACCTGCAACCAGCGTACCCAATATACGCCCGGGGGCACTAAGAATGCCCGGAATAAGCGGGAGCCACAGCAGGACAGCCCAGAACAGCTGGACCTGGAAGATGAGCTTCCCTTCATTGTCGCGGCGCGTTCCTTCCGGAAGCGGGTAGACATGCAGCCAGAACGATTCCGGATGAAGCTTTCGCAGTGCAGACAGCTGGAGTCCGATGATCATCAGGCTGATCAAATACACAATCGCCGATACCAGACTCTCCCGGGTTGCCCACACAAGAAAGGCACCCAGCAGTCCGACCCGAATCAGTATACCCAGAATATCACTGCGCGTCAGGCTCTTAATAAGAAGAAATTGATAGGCGCTTTCCTTCTTCCACGCCAATCCCTTGCCCCATCCGGACAGCCATTTCCGCGCATGGACACGCTGCCCGCGCTGAGGCACATTCACGAACCAGCTCAGCACCATCATCACCCGGCTCGCCTGTCTCTCATCGACGGCGATTAATCGCTCCCAAGCGACCAAATGCTTGACGGGGACTGACAAGGCGGCAACATACGTGAGGCCGAGCAGAGCCATAAATAGGAGGGCGCGGCCCGATGGATGCCATAACCAGGCGGCTAAGCTCAGCGCCGGAACGATCCAGCGGAGTGCCCGGTAGGCTGCTGCCGCGTTCCTTGACATCATAAGCTGCTCCTTCCAGCTCCCATAGCTGGATAGCAGTTTAAACAGCGTCAGAACAACAAACGTAGCGAGCAGCGGTTTTGGCGAAACATCGCTGCGTATGTATAGAGGCCATAGAATTAACATCACCAGTCCTAAACCGATGATTTTATAAATGACGCCGCTGAACCACGCTTTACGGAAGTATTCCTTCATCCGGGATTCCTGCGGAATGAGGAACACCGTATCCGCCGAACGCAGATACGTGCGGATACTGCTGTTGATCATGAGAGGCACAAGGATAATCATCACGATCCAGCGAATCGGCAGATCTGGTGGAATATTCTGCAGTAGTGCGGTGTACCAGGCAGCGAACGCAATCAGAACGAACAGAAATACGACGGCTACCCCGCTCTGTATGACATAGCCCAGATAGGGGAAAATTTCACCCCAGAACTGTCCGCGTCGTTTGACATACAGCTCACGCAGATTCATTCGCCGTTACCGTCCTGAATCAGCACATTAAACAGCTCCTCCAACGACATGCCGGGTCTTCCGGCTTGATCCTGAATTTCCTTCAGCGTCCCCTGAGCAATGATGCTGCCGCGGTGCAGCACGATGAACCGGTCGCAATAATTCTCAATCGTGGAGAGAATATGAGAGCTCAGCAAGACCGAAGCGCCGGACGCCTTCAGCTCCAGCATAAAGTCAAGCAGCGAACGTATCCCGAGCGGATCAAGCCCAAGGAAGGGCTCATCAATAATGTACAGCGACGGTCTGGCTACGAAAGCGCACATGATCATCACTTTTTGGCGCATACCCTTGGATAAATGCGTGGACAGGCTGTCCATCTTCTCTTCCATACGGAACATCTTCGCCAGCTGCTCCGAACGCGCCTCATAATCTTCATGGGATACGCCATAGGAACGTGCCGTAAATTCCAGATGCTCGCGTACCGTCATCTCCTCATACAGCAGCGGGGATTCAGGAACAAACGCCAGGGCGCCGTGATAAGCTTCCGAATGCTCTGTGCGGCTCTTCCCTTGAACCTGAATACTCCCTTTTTGCGGATTCATCAGCCCGAGAATATGCTTCATCGTGGTACTCTTGCCCGCGCCGTTCAGGCCGATCAAACCTACCATCTCACCCGGTTCAACCTGAAATGTTACGTCATGCAGAACCGGTCGGTTCATGCTATACCCGCCGCTTAATCCTTGAACAGACAATACCGGCTGTTCACTCATTATTGATCACCTCTTATTCTGAAAAGTCCGGTCCTTATGGATTTCGACCACATCCGCTGAATCGGACCCGAAAACAACATACCGGTTACAAGCTTCGCGTTTATGAAGTATTAGCTCCGTGGAGGCTTGTTCTTCAACCATTTCGGAGCGCCCTTGTTCTTGCGGTCCCGCTCCCTTTCACTCTGACGCTGACCCGATGCCTTTCCGCTTCCCGCCTTTCCATTGGCGCTGGTGGAAGCAGGCTTTCGGGCTGGTTTCTCTTTACGGGCAGTATCCCCGGCTGACCCACGTGGACCATGTCCTCGATCGGTTGGTGTTGAACGCGGGGCTCTTACCTTGCCGCCATAAAGGGCGCGTTCTTCGATCGATATGCCCAGCTCGCGATTGAACTTGCGCATGATAAACGTCTGACGGTCCGTTACGAGCGTTATCGCCATGCCGCTCCGCCCCATGCGTCCAGTGCGTCCTGCGCGGTGTGTGTAATGCTCTGCATCAATAGGAGGATCGTAATTGATCACCATGCCGAGTCCTTCGATGTCAAGTCCGCGGGCAGCGACATCGCTAGCGACCAAGAGCTTGGTACGCCCTTCTCTAAACGAATTCAGAACCCGGCTTCTAGTCATCTTGTCGGCATCACCATAGATGGCAGCCGCATTTAAGCCGAGGTAGTTCAACTTCGCTTCAACCTCCGCCAAATTCTCGGTGGCATTGACGAAGACAATCGCACGGTCTGGATTGTAATGCCGGACCACGCGGCGCAGCATGTCCAACTTGTCACGCTCTTCCGTCACAAAATAATAATGCTCCAGCGCGGACGGCGTCCGCTGCTCCGGATCAATCCCGATTTCGACCGGCTGATCCATCTCCTTCTTAACGAGCTCTGCCGTTTCCGGACTTACCGTGGCAGATAAGAACACCAATTGACGGTCACGTAATGCACTGCGCAGAATGCGATCCACATCGCCGGCGCCGCCCAGATTAAACACCTGATCCACCTCGTCCACTACGATCGTAGTCACTTGGTGCATTTTCAGTTTCCGGATTTCGATCAGTTCCCGCACACGTCCCGGTGTCCCTACGATCAGCTGCGGATGCAGCTTAAGCTTCTCAATCTGACGCTTGGCTGCGGCACCGCCGATAAGACCAAGCACACCGATTCCGCGGGCTTCCCCGTAACGCTCGCTCTCTCTCACAATCTGAACAGCAAGCTCTTGGGTCGGAGCAAGAATCAATTTCTGGGCACCCTTGATTTCCGGATCGATGCCCTGAAGCACAGGCAGCAAATAAGCAAGCGTCTTTCCTGTGCCTGTCTGTGAAGTCGCGAGCACGTCCTTGCCTTCGAGTATGCACGGTATAGCCTCAGCCTGAACGGGAGAAGGCGTGACAATGCCAAACTCCGTCAATCTGGAGGACAAATCCTCGGCTATTCCTAATGTATGAAATGTAGTTGCAGTCATATGTTAGTCCATCCTTTTTTTAGATATCAGAAGTCTATCATTCCAAAGCGCGTCTGCCTGATATCGCTAGAAAAACCTTCCGATACATGTGGTTTGTTTACTTTAATAGTGGTGGTAGCAGGCGTGTTTCCTAATAAGTGTTATTCGCTCTTTTTCATTATATGCCAAAACAGGAGTTCTCACCAAATCAAACATCCTAAACGGCGTGAACAGCACATCATACATCGTCATACGAATAGGCTTGATCACCCATCTGTTTAAGGCAAAAGAGAAAGAAACGACTTCGCGGCAGCAGATAGCGGAACACCTCGAAGCGTTGCAATTCCTATGCTGCGCTCGGGAATTGGCGGATGGAGCGGCACCTCGATCAGCTGACCTGCTTGCAATTCCTCGTTAGCATAGTCTCGAATGACAAAAGCCAAGCCAAAGCCGCTCCGGGCAAACTGTACGAGCAGCTCAATGCTGCCAAGCTCAAACTCGGGTTTTAGCGTGACACCCTGCAGCTCAGCATACTGATCGACATACATTCTTGTGCTCCCGCCCCTCTCCAGCATAAGCAGCGGGTAGCTCCCGATATCGCGAAGGGACAACGGGTGTTGTAATTTGGCCCGCTCCGCAAATGATTTACCGGCAACTAAACAATCATGGATCGGGGAACTCGCGCGAAAATCGATTTGTTTATCGGAGGCCGGTAAATGAACGATGCCAAAATCAATCTTCCCTTCCTTGAGTAGGGACAACGTTTCCGGGGTTGTGCGGTTAGTAATGCGGATGCGAATATCCGGATAGGTGGCGTGGAAATACTCCAAATGCGGCAGCAGGTAATACTTGCACAGCGTATCGCTTGCTCCGATATTGATTTCGCCGCTATGCAAATTATGCATGTCCGCAATCGCCTTTTCGCCGATCTCGATAAAGCTGAAGGCCTGCTCGATATAGCGAAACAGCACATCACCCTCCGACGTGAGTTTAACCCCCCTGGTTGTCCGGAAGAACAGCGGCCCTCCGATCGTTCCCTCCAAATGCTTAATGGTATGGCTGACGGCCGGCTGGGTGATATGCAGATGCTCCGCTGCCTTCGATAAACTGCCGAGCCGGGCAGTCCAATAAAAGACACGATACCACTCCATATTGATTTCCATCATGATAACCTCGATTTTATCAAATGATAACGGGAACCTGTATTGAAAGATATAGCTAAAAAATTCATCCGTTACCCGTATTCTTCTCTACAGAATCGTATAACATAAATTAATCTAATGTCTACTATTACTAATATCAATTTTATTTATAATGCTACAACTCATATAATGAGCCCTGTAAAAGAAAAAGACCGTAGGAGGCGAACACGTTTTGACAGTCACAGCCATTGTAGGAGCCAATTGGGGAGATGAAGGCAAAGGAAAAATGACGGATGTTCTTGCGGCGCAATCGTCGTATGTCGTTCGATTTCAGGGAGGGAGCAATGCAGGGCACACCATTATTAACGATTATGGGAAGTTTTCGCTGCATATGCTGCCGTCGGGTGTATTCTATCCCAATGTAACGAATATCATCGGTCCGGGAACGGCTTTGGATATGGAGGTATTGATCAAAGAGCTGCAGGAGCTGGAAGCAAGGAACGTTCCCGCCCCCAAGCTGTTTATATCGGAGCGCGCCCAAGTCGTGCTTCCTATCCATCGGCTGCTGGATGAACTGGAAGAAGAGAGGCTAGGTGCCCGGGGATTCGGCTCTACGAAACGCGGGATCGCGCCATTCTATGCGGATAAATATGCCAAGCTTGGCATCCAGGTCGCTGATCTGTTCCACCCCGAGCGACTTCGTGAACGGCTCGAGCAGATGCTCGCCATTAAGAACGTGCAGCTGCAGCATCTGTACGGGAGAGACCCGCTAAGCGTTGATGAGATGGTCACGCAACTGCTGGAGTCATTCCAGTTCCTGTCTTCGTATATCGAGGATACGACCACGCTGCTGCAGCAAGCGTATATGAAAGGCGACCCCATCCTCGTGGAAGGCCAACTAGGAGCACTGCGCGACCCGGATCACGGGATCTACCCGTTCTCGACCTCCTCCTCCACGCTGGCAGGCTATGCACCGGTCGGGGCAGGACTGCCGCCGTACGCCATCAGCCAAGTCATTGCCGTTGTTAAGGCTTATTCAAGCTGTGTTGGTGCTGGTCCCTTCGTGACCGAACTGCATGGGAATGAAGCGGATGAGCTCCGCCGCCGCGGCGGGGACGCAGGAGAATACGGTGCAACGACCGGCCGGCCAAGACGAATGGGATGGTTGGATACGGTAGCCACTCGATACGGCTGTATGGTGCAGGGAGCTACCGAAGCCGTTCTCACCAACCTTGATGTCCTGGGGTATCTGGATGACATCCCCGTATGCGTTGGTTACGAGTTAAAGGATGGAAGCATCATTGACCATTTTCCGGTTACGGCCGATTTGCAGTCTGCGAAGCCTGTTCTGAGAACGCTGAAGGGCTGGAAATCCGACCTGTCGCATATTCGATCCTATGACGAGCTCCCGGAAGCCGCGCAGCAATATGTTCAGTTCATTGAATCATCCATTGGCGTTCCCATCAAGACGATCTCTGTCGGCCCGAGACGGGATCAGATTATGATGAGATAACCGGGTGACGGCTTGCTTTCACTTGATTTACGAAGCTTTCCAGAATCCGCCGGACTCCACGGGGATCGCTCAGCATTGGCAAATGGCCGGTGCTGAGGCTTTCCACCCCATCCGCAGACAGATTGGCTATCATGCTTTCCTGCATGGATAATCCGAACTCTTTGTCTTGGGTGAGTTTCACATAAAGCTTTGGCACATCGGGAATAGACGCTTGAACGCGATCCGTATAGACTCTGCGAGCTTCTGGAACAAACTCCGCTACGATTCGGGAAGCCACTTCCTCCGGCAGATCACTGCACAGCCCGTTGCGCAGTACAGATTCGGGCGGTTTCGTGCCAGCCATTTTTAGAATGAGCGGCATGATGACCCTGAGGGGAAACGGAAGCGCCGAAACAAACGAACCGCCGCGCTTAGGAATGGCCGCACCGATGGCAACAAACCCGGCAACACGGCCGGTGAACCGGGATGCCAGTTCGATAGCCAAAACCCCGCCCAAGGAATGCGCAACAATGACAAACTTTTTCGTCCCCCACGTTCTCACCTGCTCCGCCATATGGTTTACGTAATCCTCCAGCGCCAAATGATGTCCAGATATCTCTGCCCCATCCCGCAATGGATAATCCACTTTCAAACACGGATGACCCAGCCCTTCCACAACGAAATCCCATACTCCTCCGTTCAATCCTGCTCCATGAATAAAAACAAATCCCAGCTCTTCTTTAAACTTGTCTTGTTTCATCCTATATTCTCCTCCCATGATGGACCCTGTCCCAAGGATTCATCGTGAACCCTTGCTGCTTGAGAACATCATATCCCTTAAATAAGACAAATATTGTCTTATTTAGAGAATAAGATAAAATGAATGATATGAGACGGAGGTAGTTCTATGCAGAAATCCCAGCGCCTGATTCAATTAATGATGATGATCAATGCAAAAAAATCGTTTACCGTAAAAGAACTGGCCGATGAATTCGGTCTCTCCGTCAGGACCCTTTCAAGAGATTTGGATGAGCTGAGCGGGCTCGGCGTTCCCATCTACTCTGTGCAAGGTCGAGGCGGCGGCTACAGACTGCTGCAGGAGCGGATGCTGCCGCCGATCAGTTTCACGGAAAGCGAAGCGATCGCCATCTTTTTTGCCTGCCAATCCTTAAGCTATTTCAGCACCCTGCCATTCGGTGACGGAGCCGCCACGGCACTCCACAAGTTCTATCATTATTTGCCGGCAGATATCAAAGAGCAGATCGACCGTCTTAAGGATCGCGTTATGATTCACAGTCCATTCCGTGCGATGTCCACCGAGATTTTACAAACGCTAATGGAAGCCGTCATGGTTCGGCAAGCGGTCACCATCTCCTATCGTTCATCCGCCGGAAGCAGCCAGCGGCATATTCAGCCTATCGGTTTGTATGCAAGCTCGGGCTACTGGTATTGTCCGGCCTACTGTTTCACTCAAGAGGATATCAGACAGTTCAGAGTCGACCGGATCATTGCGGCCAGTCCCAATGCGTCCATCGCGATCCGTGAAGATATCGCTAACCAAACGCTGCGTGACATACCGGAAACCGGTAATGGGGAAATGAAGCCGTTTGAGGTACAATTAACTACTAAGGGGGTTTGGCTGCTTGAAACGGATACTCGCCTCGGTCCCCACATCGATAAGAACAAAGATGGCAGCGGAGTCGTTCAGCTTGAAATACCAGCGACCGACGTCAGCTTCTATTCGGACTATGTGTGGCGTCTCGGAGAGGAAGCAACCATCATCTCGCCTGCTGAAGCGGTTCAATGGACCCGGGAGAAAATTGAAGCCATGAGGCTAAGGTATACATAAGGGTAAAATCGATTCCGTATAAAACATATAAAGGAGGAGAAGGTACATGACTTCACAAGTTGATCGTATAATCCAGCGGATAACAGAAGAACTTCGGGAGGTGCCCGGCGTTATAGGGGTCGTACTCGGGGGATCCAGAGCCAAAGGAACCGCCAAACCGGATTCCGATATCGATATCGGCATTTATTACGATGAATCACAAGGATTTAAGGTGGAGAACATCGCTAGGGTGGCGCAGAAATTAGATGACGAGCATCGGGATGGGATTATCACTTCATTAGGCGAATGGGGTGCCTGGGTTAACGGGGGCGGATGGTTAGTGATCGAGGGTTATCATGTGGATTTCTTATTCCGTGATGTACACCGCGTGTCCGGCATCATCGACGACTGTTCCGCAGGCTTGGTGTCAGCCCATTACCAAACCGGACATCCGCATGCCTATCTGAATGTGATGTATATGGGGGAACTTGCGATTTGTCGTATACTCTCAGATTCGGATAACCGAATACAGACCTTGAAAGCCAAAACGGTTCCTTATCCAAAAACATTAAAGGATGCGATGGTTGGCTTCTTTACCTTCGAAGCCTCCTTCTCCTTGATGTTTGCGGATAAAACAGCTGCCAGCGATGATATCACTTATGTTACCGGTCACTGCTTCCGCTGCATTTCGTGCTTGAATCAAGTGCTGTTTGCCAAAAATGAGTTGTACTGCATCAATGAGAAGCGTGCGGTAGCCATGATCGAAACCTTTCCCATCAAGCCGGCCAATTACAAGCAACGCTTGGATCAGGTAATCACACTGCTCTCCTCAGATACAGAAAAAACAAAACAAGCCACTGCGCTGCTTCAGGAGCTTGTTGCCGAAACTGAAGCGTTGTAGCGCCGCAGCCGTTATTTCTTATTCATCCATTTGTAAGACACGCGGTCTGCAAACCTTGGAAACAACTGGTACAGCCTTATGCCCAGTGAGGCCAGCCTCGGAAGATTGAGTTCTTCCTTGCGCTTTTTCACCAGCTTCACGACCTGTTCCGCAACATACTCGGCCTTCATCATGAACCAGCTCACATTATTGACATAACCGCCTGTCGGATCTGCCAAGGAAAAGAACGGGGTATCAATGGGGCCAGGGTTTACAGTAGATACGGTTATGCCCGTGTTCCGCAGCTCCTGCCGGAGTGAATTGCTAAACCCAAGCACGGCATGCTTGGTGGCCGAATAGGCGGTGGATTTGGCCGTTCCGATTTTTCCGGCCATGGACGCAATGTTGACGATTTGGCCGTCAGCCCGCTTCAGCATCCCTGGCAGCACGGCTTGCGTACAGCGCACGATGCCCATATAATTGACGTCCATCATGTCCTGAAACTCTTCTTGACGCATGTCCATAACAGCTTCGAACTTGCCGTAGCCGGCATTGTTAATCAGCACGTCGATTCTGCCATGGCGGCTAAGAAGGCCTTCCATGACAGACTGCACCTGCTCGGGGCTCTGAACATCCATGGTTGCAAGCTCATGGGGGCCTGGTATTCGCGCACCCACCTCCTGCAGACGTTCTGCCGAACGGGCGCACAGAACCACGTATGCTCCTTCCGCAGAAAGCTTCTCCGCGATCAAGGCGCCGATTCCGCTGGATGCTCCCGTAACGACGATAACTTTATTTTTCAGCATGATTTCATATCCCTTTCTTCGCCGGCACAGCTCTTGATTCCTTATCATTAAAGAGCCTTACATACACGGCCATTGGGTTTACTCCTATTTTATGAAATCATGACTTGAATATCCAGCTCTCCGATTCCTTCCATTCTCAGCGGAATACAAAGTGCCTTCTTCTGAATAAGAGTGGATGTGCTATCCGATCTCATTACTTTGGGAGGCGTAATATCCACGCTGACGCCCTGGTTCGATAAAATGGTGCTGGCATTGCCGCTGATCATGTTGCCGAGTTCTGAAATCGCGCTTTGTCCCATCTCATCCATCTCGGTAATGACATAGCCGCCCATCATCACCGATACCATCTGCAGGGCTACCTGCTCCTGAATTCCAAATACAATGTCACCGTTCATTTGGCCTGTCATGCCGATTTGGATCCAGATATGATTCTCCAAATATCCGATCTCTTTGACCCCAAGATTCCCCGTGGAAGGTGAAACCTGTATGACTTGTTCGATCACGTGTCGTGCGGACTCTAAAAAAGGATTGATGACTTCCGCTTTCATTCCTCATTACGCCCCTTTCACTGGGTTGTTGGTCAGGGTCCCAAAGTCCCACCTATATATTTAAACATTATAATGGATACCTTGTAATAAATCATCACAAAATAGCGACAGTCCTCATTCCAACAACTGTCTTGCCATGTCAGCTATCGCTTGAAACGCTTTAGTACGAAGATATTCCTTTCGCTTAAACGGGCCTTTGGTCTCACCTTTGTTCTATGTCTACTTTACTATTATCGGAAGGTTTCCCCATCTTTTAATAATAATTAAATGGAAATTAAAATGTTTTTCATTTTTTCGGCCGAAAACCACCAGGTTTGCTCCCTTCATTGCTCCACCGGGAAGAATAACCTATAATTTAAATAATACAGATTGCACGCGATAGATGAGCGGAAGAATATATCAAGTAAGGAGGAAGGCTATGAACATCAGCCAATTGGAAACGCTTATTACCATCTCCAAAACGATGAGCTTTCGCAAAGCGGGAGAGCTTCTTAATCTGACACAACCGGCGGTATCCGCCCAGATCAAGAGCCTGGAAGAAGAATTTAAAACGGTGCTGGTGGACCGGAGTCAGCCCGTGACGTTAACCGACCGGGGGCAGGTCTTCGTGGACCATGCCGAACAGATCCTCGGGATCGTGGATGAGCTGAAGCAGCGGCTATCCGACCTTGATCAAACTCCCCAGGGTCATATTCAGCTGGGTACAACCACTTCCATAGCGATTCAGATCCTGCCACGGGTACTTTCCTACTTCCAGGATCAATTCCCTCATATTAAAACAACCATTCAATCCATGGCCTCATCACAAATCTATCACAGCGTAGAGAACGGGCTCATCGACATCGGGATCGGTTATCTGATCGAGCGCAATCCCAACTTGAGCACATCCATTCTGTACTACGATACCTTTGAGCTTGTCGTATCCCCTCAGCATCCGCTAGCCAAACTCTCCACGGCAAGCATGGATGTGCTGGGTGGAACCCCCCTTATTCTGCTAACACGTGACACCGTCGGCCGCCGCTTCGCAGATGACGTAATGAAGAAGCACGGCATTGAGCCGCAGGTTGTCATGGAACTGTCAAGCAGTGAAGAAATTAAACGGATGGTCGAGATCAATTTGGGCGCAGCCATTATATCGAAGCAGTCCGTCGCGACGGAGCTGCGCAACGGCACCCTGCAGATTGTTCCCCTGAGCGAGCTTGAAGTTAGCCACCCTGTCGGCGTAATCTATAAGAGCGGACGATACGTCAGCTCCGCTATGCGTCAATTCCTCAGTGATCTGAAGGGCATGCCCGAGACACAGTTCATCAGCAGCGAATAACGCCACATCAAACCTAGAATAATAACCAAACAAGCGATATGAAGGAGGTCAACATGAAATTTGATCTGCACACCCATCATTTCCGCTGCGGCCACGCAGACGGCAACATTCGAGATTATATCGAGGCTGCGATTGCGGCAGATTTACAGGTGATTGGAATCTCGGACCACACTCCATACTTTGGAAGCCCGGAAGAGCAGCCCTTTCCAGCCATCTCCATGGCAAAAAGGGACTTTGCGGAGTACGTACAAGAAGTTCTGGACTTAAAGCGGGAATATGAAGGTAAAATCAAAGTCCTGCTGGGCATTGAATCCGATTATTTTCCGAATCATGCTAAAGTTTATCAGCAGGCATTAAATGCCTACCCTTTTGACTACATCATCGGCTCCATCCATCACGTCAGGGATGTCAGCATCTTCAATAAAAACCGCTGGAAGAACCTGACGCAGCAGCAGCAGGTTGCCGATAAAGAGGAATACTTCAATCTGATCCGCCAATCCGCGCGAAGCGGAATGTTCCAGATCATCGCCCATATGGATGCCATGAAGGGCAATTATCCGCTGTTCTCCGAAATCAAGGCCGACGAAGCGATCGAGGAAACGTTGAAAGTCATCGCGGAATCAGGCCTGGCGATCGAGATCAACACTTCCGGCAAAACCAAGCTGTGCGGCGGCTGGTATCCATCGAGCGCCATCTTGGAGGTCGCGCACCATCACGGCGTTGACGTCACCTTCGGCTCCGACGCCCACAAACCGTCACGGGTCGGAGATGAATTTGACGAAGTGGCCAAAGTGCTCAAAGAAATCGGATACACGGAGTGGGTATATTTCGAACAAAAACAGAAGGTGACCGTACCTCTTTAAAGGGGGTACACCCTCCTTCTGTTTTTTTGCATTTACATAGGAAGCACAGCAAAATAGGCAAAAAAAAGTGGACCCGTTACCGGGTCCAAAACATAATATATATTCTCAAAAGGGGGTCATGTGATAAGTTTAACCCGCGGCTGTTAGAGTTTGATAACAGGTATATTTCATTTGTGTAACAAATTCCAAGTGAACCTCTCCTCTTGACATGTTCAGATCACAGATTTCATTCCCTTCATGCCATTGAGCGCAAAGTGAGCACGGTAAGCTCCGGTTTGCATAAGAAACGAAAAGGCAGCTGCGTCGTGCCGATTCCCCTATTTACATAGAGCGGCATTCCATGTGAACCGATGGTATATAGGCCTTGCACATAACGCTTTGCCCCGGGCGGCGTGATCACCTCTCCCATCCAGGGCAAGCGGATCTGGCCCCCATGGCTGTGTCCCGACAGCTGGAGATGGAATGAATGGGCTGCAGTTGTGTCAGCATAATCCGGCTCGTGCATCAACAGCAGCTTGAACATTCCGTCTGGTAAATCTTGAATGACTGCTGCCGGATCCGGCTGGCCCCAGAATGCATCATCCAAACCTGCCACTGCGATGACAGCACCATCCCGCCTTAGCTTCACGGCGGTGTTCCGCAGCACCTGAAATCCGGCCTCTTCCTCCATAGAAATCAGTGTCTCCACATCTTTGTAATCATGGTTACCCAATATAGAAAATAAGCCGAGAGGGGCCTTCAGCTCGGTGAACGGTTGAATGGCGGCCCTCATATCCTCTGTGTTACCGTCCACCATATCCCCTGTGAAACAGATCATGTCCGGTTTCTCATTTTGAATCGCTTGTACCACACGGGCCACGTCTTTTGCCCCGGTGTGAAAGCCCAGATGCAAATCGCTAAACTGAACGACCTTCATCCCATCAAAAGCCTTAGGCAGTGAAGGAAGCGCCAATGTCCGTCTCGTAATGTCCAATTGATGAGGCTCCCATAAAGACGCGTAAGCTCCGCCTGCAGCGCCAACACCAACCACGGCGGAAACACCGATCTTCAGAAATTGGCGGCGCGTCATCTTCGTCTGCATGACGTCTCGCTTTGCCCCGTCCTGGACTGTGCCATGGGGAGTAGACGAGGATGGATTTCTCATAGGTGGACTTCCTCCTATATAATAATAAAAGAGTACAAGTTTTAACGGCCTTACGGTTATTCATATATATGGAATAGCAAGAGAAAGGGGTTTACGTATGACTGATAACGATTCAATCACAGCATTAGTTTCAGATCAGCGGCGTTTTTTTCATAAAGACATCACCAAGGAAGTGGATTTCCGACTGCAGCAGTTGACCAAGCTCCGCCAAGTACTGATTGCCAGGGAAAACGATATCATGGAGGCCCTTCGTAAAGACTTGAACAAAAGCAAGCAGGAGGCCTTCACGACTGAGATCGGGATTGTCTATAAGGAGCTTTCCTTTGTCATAAAGAATCTGAAGCGCTGGGCCAAGCCGCAGCGTGTCAAAACCGCACTGACGCATGTAGGCAGCAAGGGAATGGTCTACGCTGAGCCCTACGGGACGGCACTGATTATTGCTCCCTGGAATTATCCTTGGCAATTGGCCATCTCTCCACTGATCGGAGCTTTGGCCGCCGGAAACACCGCAATTGTAAAGCCCTCCGAGCTGACACCTAACGTATCCGGACTCATTACGTCCATCATCACGGAGACGTTTGAGCCGCAATATGTAGCTTCGGTGGAGGGAGGACCCGAGGTAAGCACGAGCTTGCTGGAGCAGCCGATGGATTATATCTTCTTTACCGGCAGTACCCATGTCGGCAAAATTGTCATGGAAGCCGCAGCCAAACAGTTGATCCCGGTGACGCTAGAGCTTGGAGGCAAAAGCCCATGTATCGTTCACGAGGATGCCCCCCTGGCCCTGGCGGCTTCACGTATCGCATTCGGCAAATATACAAATGCCGGCCAAACCTGCGTCGCGCCGGATTATGTTCTCGTACACAGCAAGGTGAAGGAGAAGTTCATCGCGCACCTGAAAGACGCCATCACTTCGTTCTACGGCGAGAACCCGCTAACCAATCCCGACTATGGGCGCATTGTTTCGGAGAAGCATTTTGACCGGCTGTCCGGCTTTCTGGACAACGGAACCCTGCGCCATGGCGGGAACAGTTCAAAGGAAAAATTGCTCATCGAGCCCACCGTGCTGGACGATATCACTTGGGATATGCCAGTCATGGAAGAAGAGATTTTTGGCCCCCTGTGCCCAATTCTGACTTACGAGAATATACACGAAGCTGTCCAGGCGATTAATCACCGTCCCAAACCGCTCGCCCTTTACTTGTTCACGGAGAATGAAGACGTTCAGGATTATGTACTCTCCTCGGTTTCTTTTGGCGGGGGATGTGTTAACGATACGCTGATGCATCTGGCCACTCCCTTCCTTCCATTCGGAGGTGTCGGTGAGAGCGGAATGGGCGCCTACCACGGGGAATACAGCTTCCATACCTTCTCCCATAAGAAGAGCGTGCTCAAGCAAACCAACCGGTTCGATTTTAAATTCCGCTACCCTTCCAAGAACGGGCTCGGCATTCTGAAAAAGCTGATGAAACCTTAGTCTTAACTAAGACTTCGCTCACTTTCCATTTGCTAATATAAAGTAGGGGAGCCACTCTCATGGCTCCCCCCTTATCGAACCGCACGTGCCCTATTTCTTTGGGCTTGTGTCGTTTTCTGCTTGTTAAAATTCCCGATTTTGCAGCTCTCGCTTTGCTGTTTCCTGGGAAAACACGCCTTCTGAGGTGATGATCTTCATCGGCAGTTCCTTGCCCTCCATTAAATCCCGCACCGCTTTCATGAGCTGGGGTCCGAGCAGCGGGTTGCATTCGACGGCCATATTCAATTTGCCCGTAACCATCGCTTGGAACGCCGGGCGCGTCGCATCGATTGAAATGATGACCATATCCTTCCCCGGATGAAGTCCGTATTCTTCTATCGCTTGGATGGCACCAAGCGCCATGTCGTCATTGTGCGAGTATACGACATCAAAAAGACTCCCATGCTTCTGCAGTGCGCTCTCCATCATCTCCTTGCCGTCCTCGAAGGTGTAATCTCCACTATACGATTCCAGTATTTCGAAATTGTCGTGCTGACGGATCACTTCCTCGAAGCCTTTCTTACGGCCTACCGCGGGTGCAGATTTCTCTGTGCCTTGTAGTTCAACGATGTGATAACGTTTCTGCCCAGTCAGTTCGCCGGCGAGCCAGCGTGCCGCTCTTCGTCCCTCATCGATCATGTCCGAGCCGATATAAGCCGTCCAGAGCGTATCGTCGCTTACATTCACTTCCCTGTCGGACAGTATGACCGGAATACCGGCCTCCTTCGCTTCCTGCAACACGTCCTCCCAGCCGGTCTCGGTCTTCGGCGAGAAGGCGATGACATCTACTTTTTGTTTAATGAACCGGCGGATAATTTCGATCTGCTTTTCTTGCGATTGCTCCGCATTATCGTAAAGAAGCTCGATACCCGCCTCCTTGGCGGCGGCGATAACCGATTTCGTATTCGCCAGCCTCCAGCTGCTTTCGGTACCGACCTGGGCAAAGCCAAGCACAATAGACTTCCCCTCATCCTGTTTCTTTGTTTCAGGCTTCTCCAGATCGCTTCGATCTTTAGCCGGATTTGAATTTTTTACCGAAAGTTCCGTCTGGGCAGTAATTTTTTGACTCCGCAAAATCACTTTCTTCGGAATGCCTTTCTCTTTGTTCAAAATGTCAATGGCATAATTGACTGCTTCTTTGCCGCCGGTAGGGCTTGTGAATGTGCCCGTCAACCGGTTTTCCGAGATTAACTTGAAGCTGCCGTTTTCCGAATTAACCCCGTCAATACCTATGATATCGATATTTTCCAAGCCTGCATGATGTGCGGCGCGATAAGCGCCGAGCGCCATCGCTTCATTATGCGCGAACACCAAATCGACCCCGCGATTTGCAGCGAACCACTCTGACAGCAGATCCTCGGCTTTGTCGCGTTGCCAATCCGCATTGAACGTTGCAGTGATTTCGATGTTCGAGCTTTCCGCCAACGCTTCGCGAAACCCTTTGCTGCGCTCTTCAACGCTGGGCGATCCTTTTAGCCCCTGCACCTCGATTATGCTCCCGCCGGCCGGGCCCAATGTTTCAAGGGCAAATTCGCCTGCTTTCTTGCCGATCATCTCGTTATCTGTTCCGATATAAAGCGTATAATCGTAACCGGTTACGCCCCGACCCATGACAATGACGGGAATTTTGCGGTAAGCCTCACTAATCGTCGGCGTTAATGCCACCGGATCGTCAAGCGAAACGATGAGCAGATCGATACCGTACTCAAGCAGATTCTTCACATCATCCGCCTGCTGACTGCTGCTCTGGGCGGCATCTGTAAAGATCACGCGCACATCCCCTCGGCGCTCCACCTCCTTGCGGATTTCATCATTCATAACCACCCGCCAGGGCTCCGACAGATTCGGTTGGGAAACGCCGATCAAGTATCGAACGTCGTTACCGGCTTCCCTGCCGCTACCCTGTATGTAGTGCCAAATTAAAATACACAACAGAGCGATCACAAACAATTTGCCCCAGCTCCACAATGAACGTCTCATCATCGTTGACCTTTCCGGTATATCAACGGGGCGGTGCCGGTAATTCTTTTAAAGGTGTTGCTGAAATAATGCTGACTGCTATAACCGACCATTTCGGCGATCTCGTATACTTTTGCTGCAGGATCGTTCATCAACTGAATGGCCTTTTCAATCCGGACTTTGGTCAAATAATCGATAAAGGACAATCCCAACTCCCGCTTCAATTGTTTGCTTAAATACGCAGGACTCACCTGCACCCCGTCCGCCACTTCGCTTAAGGACAGCTCCGGCTGGTGATAATTGCGGTCGATGAACCTTTTGGCCAGCACAACGACCGGGGATAAACTTCCTTTCGTTGTCAGCTCATCTCCCAATCTCCGGTATGCCGCCGGAACTCCGGCAATTCCATCGTCTACTGCACTTTGATCAAGTAAAACCACCTTTTCGAGAATCGTTTCGAGCCTTTGTTGAATTTTATCGCCCAGCGCCGGCCAATCCATAACTTCAGTTATCGTAACGAGTACGATGATTTGACCTTTCGCATCGTTCAAGACAACTGCGGATTCAGATCGGACAACGTCCTCGGTCACGTTTCTTGCGGCGAATTCCAGCAGTTCCCGGTCCCAAGCGCGGTGTGTGGCGCCAGTATCCAGATGGCTCATCACCTTCAGCAGCACGATGCCGAGCGTTGGTCCGAGCTGCAGCCCAAAAAAATCAAGGTTCTTCCGCACCTCATCCTCACCCATCAAATGATCGATCCATTTCACCAGAAACTTATCGCGAATAAGGATTGAATTGGATTTAAGCTGGTAATCCACCCATTTGTGATGCTCCTCATATTGCCTGGTATTCTCTAATGTTTCAATGGCCCTGGCCACTACCGATTCGAGCTTGTTCCTTACCACCGGCTTCAAAATATAATCGAAAACTTTCAACTTTAAAGCCTGCTGGGCATAGGCAAACTCGTCATGGCCGGTAATCACGATCACTACGCAGCGCTCCAGCGCTTGCTTCATTTTCTCTAACAAATCGAGTCCGTTAAAAAAGGGCATATTGATATCGACAAACAAAATATCCGGTTTCAAATGATTGATCAAATCAAGTGCTTGCCGGCCGTCCTCGGCTTCCCCAACTACCTGGATGTTCAGTTCCTCCCAGGGCAGAACTTTCTTTAACCCTCTGCGAATTTTCGGTTCATCATCGGCGATTAACAGCTTCCACACGACCATATCCCCCATTTAAGTATTCACTAATGGCAGCCTTACTTCAACGACAGTTCCTTGTCCCGGAACGCTGTTTATGGATATTCCGTATTCGGGACCATGGGACAATTTGATTCTTTCGTTCACATTAAATAGCCCATAGCCCCGTTCCCTGCCGGTTTGCCGTGTAAATCGCATATCTTCCCTCAACTGGATCAGCTTATCTTCCGGCAAGCCCCCCCCGTCATCCTCAACAATCAATCGCAAGCCACTGTCATCCTTAAAGCCGCGGATCACGATTTTCCCCCTGCCTGATTTGGTCTTGATCCCATGGTATATCGCATTTTCCACGAGCGGCTGCAAAATAATTTTCAAAACACGGTATCGCTTGATTTCATCGGAAATCAGGATCTCATAATCCAGTTTATCTTCATATCTCGCCATCTGGATCACCAAATAGCTTTCGACATGCTGCAGCTCATCCGTTAGCGGAATAATCTCATTTCCTTTGCTAAGACCGATCCGAAAAAGATTCGTCAAGGCAACGATCAATTCGACGATATCCTGGGCATCTCGATCCTGCGCCATCCATTGAATGGTGTCCAGTGTATTGTAGAGAAAGTGTGGTTTGATTTGAGCTTGAAGCGCTTTCAATTCTGCTTCACGTTTTTCTTTCTGTTCCATATAAACCATGTTGATCAAATTTTCGATTTCTTCTACCATTTTATTGAAACTGTTGCCGAGCTGTCCGATTTCATCATTCGTCCTGCCGGGAAACCTTAAATTTAATTCCCCTTCTTCAACTTTTCGCATCAAGCTGCGCAGCTTACCGACAGGTCGTACAATCGAATTGGTAAAGAACCATGAAGCGATAAAAGCAAAAAACAAGGTCACCATCGCAATGATCACGGTAACAGTTTGTAAATCAGACACGACTTTAAGTGATTCGCTGAGTGGAATGACCCCGACGATTCTCCAACCGATATCCGGGAATGTGTTATAGATGATTTGGTAATTACGACCAAAGATCGGCTTAACCAGACTGCCTGTCGTACCACCCAGCCACTCGCCTGAAATTCGATAGACGATTCGATTTACCGGTGAATATACGACCCCGTTCATTTCATCCATAATAAATATAAATCCGCTCTTGCCAAGAGACACCGATTCGACGATGCTCCGGATGAAATCAAGCTTCATATCGATCATCACAACTCCGATGATTTCGTCCGTTACCGGGTCTTTCACCGCCTTCACAGCGGACAGTACCTGATCTGCGCTTATGTTTTGCATGAGTTTGATATTCCGTCCGATCGGATGGCTGAATAAGTGGAGGGTATCCGGATTGCTAACCGCGGCCTGATACCAATGCTCTTCCGTCAGCGGGTCGCGCTGAATTCGCTCCATCGTATTGCTAGCAGAGGCATTATTCCGGCTGACGGTCAGGATACCCGCAATCTCGGAACGCTGCCTTTCGAAGATCGCTTCCCTCCGCTGCACCTCGGCTCCGGTTTCAGCCAATTTTGCCCGATCTTGTTCGCCTGCCCGCATAAATTCAATAACTGCTTCTTCACCTGCCAAATAATCGACGATGTTATCCATCTCTTTCAAATAGGCCTCGATATGATTTTTGACTTGATTCATCATCTGGATCGTATGGGAATTCATCTCTTCTTCAATCGATTTCTTATAGAGATAACTCCCCAAAAAGCCTAAGGTTAAGATAGACAGCGAAATTATAAAGATGAAATATAGGAGCAGTTTGAATCGTATGCTTCGATTGGCAATGAAACCAATACGCAAAAGCATCAGCCCATTCTATCAAAATATGTCAAAAGGTTTGATCCTTATCATAAAGCAAAATGTGAAAATGCAAAAGAGCCACTCACTCTTTCGCAGCTTCACATTGATATTATTCGTTAACAATAATGTAAAGAACGCTAGTATTTACGGTTTGGAAGTGCATCGATCGCTTTTTGTCCGAAATATACGTCTTCTTCAGACTTAATCCATCGCGGAAGTTCTTTGCCTTCTTTAAAATCCAGTATCGCTTGCTTCAATTGTGGTCCAAGCAGCGGATTGCATTCTATCGTAACGTTCATTTTTCCTTGAGCGATCGCTTCAAAGGCTCCTTTAATGCCATCGACGCCGATGATTTTGATGTCGGTACCCGGCTTCAGGCCTGCTTCTTCGATGGCTTGAACTGCGCCAAGCGCCATGTCGTCGTTGTGAGCATATACGACTTGAATGTTCTTATCTTTTTTCAGATAAGCTTCCATAACTTCCTTGCCTTTGGCCCTAGTAAAATCGCCGGTTTGAGAGTAAACGATTCTGTACCCCGCATGGCCTGCAATCGCCTCTTCAAAGCCTTTCTTACGATCATTCGCCGCACTCGCGCCGACGGTGCCTTCAAGCTGTACGATATTTACTTGCGCGTCTGCGCCTAACTCGTCAAGCATCCATTTGGCCGCGTTTTGGCCTTCAAGTACAAAGTCGGAGCCTATAAAGGAGGTGTACAGATCTTCATTGCCTGCCGTGATGCTGCGGTCAAGCAGGAATACCGGAATGCCGGCGTCTTTGGCTTCCTTTAACACCGTTTCCCAGCCGGATTCAACAACCGGAGCGAGTCCGATGGCATCTACTTTTTGAGCGATGAAAGAGCGGATCGCCTTGATTTGATTCTCTTGTTTTTGCTGCGCATCGGAGAATTTCAATTCAAAGTTCGGGTCATTATCAAACGTTTCCTTAATAGATGCAGTCTCGGCATCACGCCAGCCGCTCTCTGCGCCGATTTGCGCGAAGCCCAGGACGATTTTCTTTGCCGCAGGTTTATCCGTCGGCGCTGCATTCGCAGGCTCGTTCGCAGGAGTGCTGTTTCCCCCATTTGCGTCTTTCCCCGGATTGTTACTGCTGCAGCCCGCAAAGATGGAAACAACCATCACCATCATAAGCAAGGTGAGCAGAAGACTTCTTCTGTTTGTTCTCATGTTCCTTGTTCCTCCCCTATAAGATTAAGTTCTGATGCAACTTCACTATAACGATTTGAATTTTGGATGTATTTACATTTTTACGTCATTCCTTGCTATTTTCCGAACTATCTTGATCTTGCCTCCGGCCGCCTTTTCCTTCTTCATCACAATCAGTCTTTGCAAGGCCATGAAGAGAAACAGGAGGAATCCGACGGCAATTTTCGTCCACCACGAGCTGAGCGTTCCCTGAAAGATAATCATCGTCTGAATCATTCCAGTACAGAGCACGCCCAGCATCGGACCGACCAAATAACCGAACCCGCCGGTCAGCAATATCCCACCGATGACGCAGGCTGCTATGGCATCCATCTCCATCCCCATCAAATGCAGGGAGTTGCCTGACAGCATATAAAAAGTAAATACGATGCCGCCAAGCGCGGAGCAAAAACCGCTTAACGTGTAGACAGCAATCGTGGTACCGGCTACCGGAAGGCCCATCAGTACAGCCGAGCGTTCACTGCCGCCGAGTGCGTAAACGGCCCGGCCAAAACCGCTGTAACGGCCGACGAATATCGCTGTGAGAACGAATAACAGGGCGATCACGACACTGATCGAAATAAAACTGTCCCCGGACAAGCGAATTTTATAACTGGAAATTTGTGTATAGATTGCGTCGGAAATGACGATGCTCTCCGTTCCGATCAAATAAGCGATCCCCCGGCCCAGAAACATCCCGGCGAGCGTAACGATCCACGGATGGAGCCCGAATTTGTTGATGAGATACCCCTGGCCGGCGCCGAACGTTATCCCGATCAACAGCGAAATGGCCATGACCAGATATGCGTTCATGCCTTGATTAAGCAGCGTAGCGGACATCATGCTGACCAGCGCGACTACGGAGGCTACCGATAAATCGATGCCGCCGGTAATAATGACGAAAGCCATGCCTGTTGCTACGATGATTAAGTACGCATTATCAATAAACAAGTTTAGAAATACTTGCAAGGAGAAGAACCCATTGTACATCGCCGATCCTGTTCCATACAGCATGACTAGAAGGAGCAGCGTCGCCAATATAATGATATTGTTGCTGCTAATTCGAAACCGGAGCGATTTCACGACGCAGTCACCTTCCTTTTGATCGAAATTAGCTTTTGTCTGAACACATCAGATTGGATCAAGCATACAAGAATGACAACGATTGCCTTGACAAGCAGGATCGATTCCGGTGGAACGCCAAGAGAATAGATCGTCGTGGTCAGGCTTTGGATGAAAATCGCGCCGACTACGGTGCCGCCGAGGAAAAATCGCCCGCCGCGCATGGAAGTGCCGCCGATTACAACCGCCAGGATTGCGTCAAGCTCGTACCATAAGCCAGCGTTATTCGCATCTGCACTGCTCAGGTTGGAGCTGTAGATGATACCGGCCACTGCTGCCAGCAATCCGCAAATCGCGTAAGCCGTCATAAAGATCACTCGCGGCTTGACACCGGCGAACTCGCTGGATCTTTGGTTGGCCCCGGTGGATTCCAGAAATAATCCGAACGCTGTTTTTGTCTTCAGCAGATACACCAGAATGAATACGGCGGCAACGATGTAAACCGCAAAGGGAATCCCAAGCAGATGCCCTTTGCCGATATATTCATAACGATCATTCGTCGTCGTTAGAATTTGTCCATTGGTAATCAGTTGCGCGATCCCCCGGCCGACTGTAAGCAGAATGAGGGTTGCCACCATCGGCTGGATACCCAGAATCGATACCAGCATCCCGTTCCATAAACCGCAGAGCAATCCAATCCCCAGCGCAGTCAGTATCGCCACCCATAGGGGACTGCCTTCCAATATGAAGATGGCCATTGAGCCGGCGATGGCCAGCACGGAACCGACGGAGATATCAATCCCCTCTGTTGCAATCACGAGCGTCATTCCGATAGCCATAATAATGAGCGGCGTACCGCGGTTAAGTACATCCACGAGATTGCCATACAGGTGGCCATCGATGATCTCGACTTTGAAAAAGCCTGGCACAACGATCAAATTGATCAAGTACAAAATAACAAGAGCTAGAAGCGGCCACACTATTTTGTGACGGGCCGCCTTACGAACCGACGCTGCCAGATTTCGCAAATACTTCAGCTCCTTCCGCGATCATCTGCATAATCCGGTTCTCCTTCATCTCTGCACCGGTCACTTCGCCGATTTGAATGCGGTCGCGCAGGACAATAACCCTGTTGCAGCAATTGACCAATTCCTCCAGTTCAGCGGAAATAATCAAGATAGAAATGCCGGAAACGGCCAGCCGGAAGATCAGTTTGCGAATTTCCGTTTTCGTACCCACATCGATGCCCCGGGTTGGCTCATCGAGAATAAGCAGCTTGGGCTCAGTCGCCAGCCATCTTGCCAGAACCACCTTTTGCTGATTGCCGCCGCTCAAGTTATCGATCCTTTGCTCTGTGCCAGGCGTTTTGATGTTGAGCATATCGATGTACTCCTGAGCCATATCTCTTTGCTTTTTGACCGGAATGAAAGGAAACCATCCTTTTTTCGCTTGCATGGCCAAGGCGATATTCTCACGAATGGTGAGTTCGCCGACGATCCCTTCTACCTTGCGGTCCTCCGGACAGAATCCGAGTCCGCGCTTAATCGCTTTCTGTGGATACATCGCGGTGATCTTCTCTCCTTCGAGCTCCAGCACCCCGGTATCGCTCTTGTCGATCCCGAATATCAAACGCGCTACCTCCGTCCGGCCTGATCCAAGCAGTCCGGCGAGACCAAGTACCTCTCCTTTATGAATAGTCAGGTCAAACGGCTGGATAGAGCCTTTTTTGCTAAGTCCCTCCGCCTGAAGGAATACCTTGGTCTGATTTGGTGTATCGGCTTTTTCCTCTGACTGCTCATCGGGATCCCATACCCGGCCGATCATATGGGAAACAAGCTCTGTTCTTGGCAACGTCTCCGTCTTAAATTCACCGACCAGCGTTCCGTTTCTGAGTACCGTGATGCGATCCGTTACTTCGTACACCTGGTCAAGGAAGTGAGTAACGAACAGGATACCCATACCTTCCTCTTTCAACCTGCGCATAGCGGAGAACAATTGCTTGACTTCGTTCGCATCCAAGCTTGAGGTCGGTTCGTCTAAAATCAAAATGCCGCTGGAAATATCCACTGCCCGGGCAATGGCCACCATCTGCTGAACGGCAACCGAATACATGGACAATTGCTGTCTTACATCAATATGCAGATCAAGCCTTGCGAGCAGTTCTTCGCTAAGACGGTGCATCGTATTCCAGTCAATCATGCCCCATTTGCGGGGCTGCCTTCCGACAAAGATATTTTCCGCAACGGACAAGTTCGGGCAAAGATTAACCTCTTGATAAACCGTACTGATTCCGAGTTGTTGAGCTTCCTGTGGGGAGTTGGGATGAATCTCCCGTTCCCGAAGTTTGATCGTCCCGGCGTCCCTTTTATAAACCCCGGTCAGCACTTTGATTAAGGTGGATTTACCCGCTCCGTTCTCTCCCATCAGCGCGTGAATCTCCCCTTTCCGCAAGCAAAAGTCTACTTCCGATAAAGCCGCCACACCGGGAAATTCCTTCTTGATTCCTTCCATTCCTAAAAGAATATCAGAACCCATATGCTCACCCTCTTTCTTTCCTTCACTACCTAATTTTAGAAAGTCGAAGGTCGGATTGTATTTAGAATAATGAGTCTTTTTTTAAGCATTTCGGTCTTTCGTATTCTTTCATTGCATGCAAAATAACCCCACAAAGTGGAGCCTACGCTTCGATGCTTATTCTAAATACTTTGCGGCAACCCTAAAACAGCGTACGGGGATTCTTTCCAGTGGCTGACATGAGATCCCTTATTTCTGCAATCAAAACCAAATTGACCAAAAAGATGGAATCATGCATGAATAGCCATGATTCCATCGCACAGCATTATGGATTTTGTATCTTCGGGGTACCGATTAATTTTTTATGAGATTGCGCAAGACGTTTGAAATCCGCTTTCTCCACCTTACGGTCATAAGAGAGCAAGCCGTTGATCTCCATTTCAACGTCGGTGATTTGGGTATACACCGCAGCGCTAAGACCTGATTCCTTCAGCTCTTCCAGCTGCTTAATGAAGCTGATATAGCGATTGGTCAGTTTTGCTACACTCTCCTGCTCCTCATAATTGAATACATTGGAATTCCATTCATGTCCAGGCACTTTCAGACCCAGTCCCCCATATTCTCCAAGCACGGCTGCCCGTGTATCTGTTGGCTGCGGCATCGTCGGTGACGGATAATTATGCGCATCGATGAAATGGCCCACGTTCTTATCCGTCCAACCGCTCGCATTATTAATGAGACGTGTCGGATCGTAATTCATCGCCCAATTGGTTAATCGCTCCGTATCATACTGCCCCCAACCCTCATTGAACACCGTCCAGACGACGATTGAAGGATGATTGCGGAACTGGTCAATCATTTCTTGGAATTCCTTCTCTAAGTGGGCGCGGTTGTCTTCCGAGTCGCCAAATTTGCTCACCTGGTCCTGCCATACGACAACACCCAGCTTATCGGCCCAATAATACCAGCGATCCGACTCCACTTTCATATGCTTCCGGATCATATTCATGCCCAGCCGTTTCACGGCTTCAATATCGAACTTCATGGCCTCATCGGTTGGCGCTGTGTATAACCCATCTGGCCAATAGCCTTGATCCAGCGGCCCTATTTGGAAAATAAACTTGCCATTAATCAGCGGACGCGTGATGCCGTCAACTTTGCCCAGCGTCACTTCCCGCATACCGAAATAGCTGGATACTTCGTCAACTTTCGTAGTCCCTTTCACCAAGTTCACCTTCAGATCATACAAGAACGGATCATCCGGCCACCACAGTTTCGGATTCGGGATCGGAATGGAAAATTCCTCACCGACAGCTCCGGTCGCACGGGCTACTTCCTTCCCGTCCTCCAAAACAATAGCTTCAACCGCTTCATCTGTAACCCCTTCACTTCCGGTTACCTTCAATTTCAGGGAATTGCTCACAAGATCTGGCGTCATATCCAATTTATCAACGGACGCAGGAGCCACTGGTTCCAACCATACCGTTTGCCAAATTCCGGACACTGAGGTGTACCAGATGCCGCTTGGATTGTTTCGTTGTTTGCCAATCGTGTATCCGCCTTCATCCGTCGGATCACTGACATATACGATTAATTCATTCTCGCCGGCCACGAGTTGCTCCGTAATATCGAAGCTAAACCCTGTGTATCCACCGCGGTGTTTTCCAACTTCGTGTCCATTAACATATACAGTTGCTTCAAAATCAACCGCACCGAAGTGAAGCTGGACCTGCTTGCCATCCCAATCGGATGGCAGCGTAAATTGACGTTTGTACCACATCTTGTCTTCCTGTCGCTCAAGTCCCGAGAGTTGAGACTCGACGGCGAATGGCACAAGGATTTTTTCACTTAACGTCTTACCCGTTGGAAGCGCCGTTTGCTTGCTGCCGCTCTCAAACTCCCATTCACCGTTCAGATTAAGCCACTGGTCACGAACCAACTGCGGACGCGGATATTCAGGCAATACATTGTTTTTGTCCACTTCATCTGCCCAAGGGGATTTAATTAAAAATTCAGAGTGATTCGTTACCTTCGTCCCGACGAACGCGGATAAAGGCTGACCGTCCGCTTTCTTAATTTTGCCTTGCCCGTCATAAGTCACGATGATGGATTTATCCGGCTTATAAATGGGAACATCCCACTTCAATTGAAGAACAGACGGGTCATCTGATTTCAAGGTGGCACTCGTCGGAATATGACTGCGACGACCTGCGATTATCGTGAAGTGCTTCGCTGCCGCCTTAGGAACCGCCTGCAACTTACTGTTGAACTGCAGCTCAGCTTGCAAGCCGTCTTGCAGAATTATACTTTGTTTCGGACTGTGGTTCACATACCCCGCTGGCAATGCAAATACCTCTTCAGGTACCGCTTGCTTCTGTAATGTGGAGTTGGACCATTTCAATTGAATGTATGCCCCGCCATAGTCCTGAAAATACTCTAATTTAAAGCTAACCTTCTTGCCAGCTTCCAAATGAATGGAGGCACTCGTCTGCTCGTTGTCCCAATCATTCACCCAATGGTCGATGGCCAGCTTATCATCCACCCATAAGCGGAATCCGTTGTCTCCCTTAATATAGAACTTGTAATCATCCGTCATCGGTGCCGCCAGTTGCCCTGTCCAACGGACCGTATTATATTCATCCTGTCCTGTAAGCGCTTTTAAGAGCGGTGTGATATCATCAAAATCAATATTGGCATCGACCGTTGTCATCTTCAGCTCTTTGAAATCAAATTGTCCTCTTCCTGAGCTAATGTAATACTCCGCTTTTAAACCTTGGCTTTCCGAACTATCGCTTGGTTGACCTTCCCCTGCAAAAACCGTGGACACGCCGAAAACCTGCAAGATCATGATCAAGGTCATCATAAGTGAAACAGTACGTCTTCTCATATGTTTCAGCTTCCTTTCCTGATTCTTGATTTGACGTGCAATGGCAGTAACATGACGCTCATCCTTTGGCTACATCCATTCCCCCCTTCCTGTAAAGAATATTTTACAAGGAAACGGGTGGAATGTATTTGTAAAATTAGGTTCATAGTTGCAATTTTCCGCAGTGTTTTTTAATCGCTTTTAAAAGTTTATGTAATGCTCCTATCGATCCCGTTCCGATGGAACATAGGCTTTGTTCGGAGCTTCTGCAAGAGTCCGCTTCATACTGTGCCAACCTTCACTTGATAAGCCACCGTTGTTCGTCACTCGCGATTCTTACCCTAGATTAAGTTTCTCAAGTCGCGCCAGAGTGCTTGAGGAGAGACTCTCACCCTCTAGAAAACATCCTTCCAAGCTCTCGGTTCGTTCTTACCTAAGGTAGCGTAACCGCTGCTTTTAACAGATTATTTGTAGCGATTAACTCGCTAAAGTTACGACTGCCCGTCGCACATAAAAAGACGCACCGATAATGGTGCGCCTTTTTTACATGGATGAATGCTTTCTCCGATGCGGTTTATTGGCCTTCGACTTCTCTTCACTGTCATCCATCTCCAAGCCGTCATCGCCGGGCTTAAAGATCCGACGCAGCGTCCCCAGCATGGACAGCGCATACGCAACGGTAATGAAACTGAAGGCAATCTCCATCACCACGACAAGCCGGGACGTGTTATCGACTGGGGCTATATCGCCATATCCGACCGTGACAAACGTCGCCATACTGAAATACAGGAAGCTAATGAACTGGCTTAGCAAATCCTGGCCGATATTCTCGCCTTCGAAGGAAATGCCTCCGAACAGCTTATAGATCGACATATACACCATCGTGAAAAACAAAATGCACATCCCCGCCGCCATGCTAATCCGAACCAAAGTTGTTTTCATATCAACATGCTGATTGACGGAGTCTGCAATTCTATCGAATATATACAGCACATAAAAAATAACGGAGCATAATGCAAACAGCAGGATCAGAGTGCGCATGCCGCCTTCACCGGGCACCACGTTCATCAGATCGATCCACCCCAGCAAATCTTCAACCGATACCAGGACATAAATGAGCAGTGGAGCAAGCAGCAAAGGCCTGCTGGACCACTTCTTGTCCATACTGTAGAACAAATAAATCAACAGCAGGAAGCCCGTCAAATTGAGCAGCCACATCCACCATGACATCTTCAAGTCCCTCCTTTGGCTTGTGGCCCTCAAACGGCAGCCCGCACCATTACGTCTTTATTACCCTCGTAACGGTATTTATGCACCTGAAGGTCGCTGGTAGTCGGCCCCTGCTCGCTTTAAACTACATTCATCTCAACCTGATCTTTTGTTAAAAATAGCGACAAAAAAGCGAGTCGAACGAAAGCCGTCCAACTGCTTTAGATCTAACGGTTCTTCTCCAACCACTGCGCAGCATGATCCACCATCGCCCGCTGTTCTGCCAACACACAGTCTGCCTTTCCTACACGGCCATGCTTATATGCATCGGGACATTGCGCTTCAAACGAGGCTCCAATCGCTTCAAAATCGTCGGAATGATAGTTGATATCCTGGAATGCCTCCCACTTTGTTATTCCCTGCATCCTGCGTACTGGCGCGTGGGCGGTTACCACCTTCTTGCCTGCCCAATCCGTGCGGTATTCGCTAAGGTGGAAGGAAGTATTATTGCCATAGCCACTACCCAGCATAAGCACGTAAGCACCCGCTTCATATAAGCGTGCCAGCGGTGAGGCTTCGCCCAAGCTATGATCGAGCGGATGGGATTGCATAAGTGCCTTTGCATCCCTGCCGCGTGCTGCAAACGAAACATGCGGATGACGGCTTCGGATGACCCCTTCTTGTTTACGGAACACTTCCGGAATGATCCCCATCCCTGATGTAACGGTCAGATCTGGGTCATAGGGAGGCATGCTCTCGCGGATCAAATCCCACCATTTTGGGTCGGCCGGAGGGTTTCCCCATGTCTTCGGATCGGTTAAGTTCGCAGACTGCGTTGGCATCACCAGTGTCCCTTCATCACCCAGTACGTCTTCCAGGGCCAGTATAACCGCCTCCGGACCACCGACAATCCATCCGCCCACGCTTTTGAGCGAGGAATGGACGAGCAGGGTCATTCCCTTCCGTACGCCAAGAGCGAGCAGGTCATCGCTTATATCCTTTATCGTAATCGGTTTTTCGATGATCAAGTGACTCATCTCCATTTCAATATCCTAATAAACACATGTTTTATATCATACAACAAAAAAAGCGCCTGCCCGAAGCCATGCCCCGGTCAGACGCCTTGGTGTTGAAGCTAAACCGATTAAACGCCAAGCCAGCGCTTAAACAGATGTTTGGTTGTGTCCTTGTTCATTTCCGCAATCGACGTAGTCAGCGGAATGCCCTTCGGACAAGAACGCACGCAGTTCTGCGAGTTGCCGCAGCCCTCGATGCCTCCGTCCTGCATCAGCGCTTCCAGACGCTCTTCCTTGTTCATCTCACCTGTCGGGTGAGCATTGAACAAGCGAACTTGGGAAATGGCAGCTGGTCCGATAAAGTCTGTTTTTTCGTTGACGTTCGGGCAAGCCTCAAGACATACACCGCATGTCATACATTTGGACAGCTCGTAAGCCCACTGACGCTTCTTCTCCGCCATTTTAGGTCCGGGGCCAAGGTCGTAGGTGCCATCGATCGGAATCCACGCCTTCACGCGCTTGAGGGCCGTGAACATACGACTGCGGTCGATAACCAAGTCTCTTACAACCGGGAACGTCTTCATCGGCTGAATCCGGATCGGCTGTTCCAGCTTATCGATCAATGCCGCACACGCTTGGCGCGGCTTGCCGTTAATGACCATGGAGCAAGCTCCGCACACTTCTTCAAGGCAGTTGGAGTCCCAGCATACTGGTGCGGTGGTTTGGCCCTGTGCATTTTTGGGATTGCGCTGAATTTCCATCAGCGCACTAATGACGTTCATGCCGGGACGGTACGGAATTTCGAATTCCTCAGTATAGGATTTCGTCTCCGGATTGTCCTGACGTGTAATGATAAACTTAACGCTCTTTGAGGCGGCTGCCGTTTGAGACATCGTAAATCCCCCTTCCTTCTTACTTGTCTTTCGAATAGTCGCGAATACGCGGTGGGATTAAGGAAACATCCACTTCTTCGTATGAAATCTGTGGTCCATCAGGCGTCCAGGTTGCTTTGGTTGTCTTGAGGAACTCTTCATCGTTACGATCAGGGAAATCCGGCTTGTAGTGAGCGCCCCGGCTTTCGTTACGGAGAAGTGCACCCAGCGTCATGGCCTCGGACAACTCCAGCATGTTCCACAGCTGGCGTGTGAACGCCACGCCCTGGTTGTTCCAGCGGGAGGTATCCGTCATATTGATATTGCGGTAACGCTGCTTCAATTCCTTGATTTTGCCGATGGTAGCTTCAAGCTTGTCGTTGTAGCGAACCACCGTCATGTTGTTGGTCATCCATTCGCCGAGCTCTTTATGGATCACATAAGCATTCTCGGTTCCTTCCATCTTGAGCAGGCCTTCATACTTAGTCGTTTGCTCTTTCGCTACGCGGTCAAATACGGTGGAGGAAACATCCTCAGCGGACTTCTTCAAGCCTTTGACATATTCAATCGCTTTCGGTCCGGCCACCATACCGCCGTAAATGGCGGAGACCAGGGAGTTCGCTCCCAAACGGTTCGCACCGTGATATTGATACTCGCATTCTCCGGCTGCAAACAGCCCGGGAATGTTCGTCATTTGGTTGTAATCGACCCACATGCCGCCCATGGAATAATGGACTGCCGGGAAGATCTTCATCGGGATTTTACGCGGATCGTCGCCCATGAATTTCTCATAGATCTCGATGATACCGCCAAGCTTTACGTCCAGCTCTTTCGGATCTTTATGGGAGAGGTCCAGGTAGACCATGTTCTCGCCATTGATCCCAAGTCCCATATCGACGCAGACGGAGAAGATTTCACGCGTAGCAATGTCACGCGGCACCAGGTTTCCGTAAGCAGGGTATTTCTCTTCGAGGAAATACCACGGCTTGCCGTCTTTATAGGTCCAGATCCGTCCGCCTTCACCACGTGCCGATTCCGACATCAAGCGGAGCTTGTCATCGCCTGGAATGGCTGTCGGGTGAATCTGGATAAACTCGCCGTTCGCATAATGCACGCCTTGCTGATAAACGGCACTGGCCGCTGTTCCCGTGTTGATCACCGAATTGGTCGTTTTTCCGAAAATAATACCAGGACCACCGCTTGCGAGTATAACGGCTTCAGCTTTGAACGCCTTAATCTCCATCGAGCGCAGATCCTGGGCAGCGATACCGCGGCATACGCCTTCGTCATCGATGATCGCATTCAGGAACTCCCAGTTCTCGTACTTGGTCACAAGACCCGCAGTTTCCCAGCGGCGAACCTGCTCGTCAAGCGCATAGAGCAGTTGCTGTCCGGTCGTTGCGCCGGCGAATGCCGTCCGGTGACGCTTCGTTCCGCCGAAACGGCGGAAATCGAGCAGACCTTCCGGCGTACGGTTAAACATAACGCCCATGCGGTCCATCAAGTGGATAATGCCCGGAGCCGCTTCACACATCGCTTTGACCGGAGGCTGATTCGCAAGGAAGTCGCCGCCGTATACCGTATCGTCAAAGTGCTCCCAAGGAGAGTCACCCTCACCTTTCGTATTCACGGCTCCATTGATGCCGCCTTGCGCGCACACGGAGTGAGAGCGTTTAACAGGTACAAGTGAGAATAGATGAACGTGAGCTCCTGCTTCTGCCGCTTTGATGGTTGCCATCAGCCCGGCGAGGCCGCCACCCACTACAATAATATTAGATGCCATTTTTCGTTCACTCCCCTTAACTTAAGACTGTCTTAACTACATCGATCATTGCTGTCGCCGCCTCGAATTCGGAACTGCGGAATGCTGTCATAGCCAGAACGAACAACACGCTCATCAATACGAACAAGCCCATGCAGATGTATGTGGATACCTTCTGCGCGCGCGGACCGACGGTGATGCCCCAGCTAACGAGGAACGCCCACAGGCCGTTTGTGAAGTGGAAGACTGCCGACACAACGCCGATGACGTACAGAGTAAACAGAATCGGATTGTTCATGATGCCATGCATGGTCGCGCCCAAATCGTCATGCGTGATTTTGCCGATCATGATTTGGAAACGCGTATCGTACATATGCCAGATAACAAAAACGAACGTAATAACACCGGTGATCCGTTGGACGGTGAAACGGATGTTCCGTTCATAGTTGAAATTGCCCACGTTGTTATTTGCCTGGTAAGCAATGTATAACCCGTAGACACCGTGATATAGCAGTGGCAGCCAGATCAGGAACAGCTCGAGGAAAAATATCAGCGGCATGCTGTTCAAAAAATGGACCGCGCTTGCAAAGCCTTCCTTTCCACCCTCGAAAGCCTTATAGTTGGAAATCATATGGCTGAGCAAAAATGCTCCAAGCGGTATGACACCGAGCAAAGAATGCAGCTTTCTGGAATAATACCCTTTCATCAGTCGACGTTCCCCTTTCCAATGTGCAGCGTTTTCATTTTCAATCTTTCCTATTTCCAGAACAATTACACTTACCCTGTCCTAAAACCGTTGCAACGACAAAAAGCTGCCTATTTCGGCAATCGTGTGAACAACTTGTGTCATGTTTCATGTTACTCCTTTTTTTCTTATAATGGAATTGCAATATAATTATTAATCGTTATAATCTATACGCATAAGCAATGTTTTGCACATATGTCTATTTTATATAGGAGGAATTCCATGTTTGAAGAACTGGACATGTTCGCCGTCGTTGTAGAGCAATCCAGCATAAACCAAGCCTCCAAGCTGCTTAACTTGTCACAGCCAGCCCTGTCCAGGAAAATAGCCAAGCTGGAGGACCAGCTCGGGCTGCAGCTGTTCAACCGCCGCGGCAAACGGCTGGAGCTTACCTCCATCGGACAGATTGTGTACACCTTTGCCCTGGAGCAGCGCCAACAGCAGATCAAATTCATGCAGACGTTGGCCCATTACCGGGAGGGGGATCAGATCTCGATCAACCTGGGGGCCAGCCTAACCACACTGCAGACCACCTTGCCCCCGCTCGTTAACGCATTCATGGAGCGTCATCCCGCGGCCGAAATCAAGCTGATCACCGGCAAGACCCATGAGATCGTTTCTTATGTAAGAGATAAACGGGTCGATGTCGGCATTGTCGCCTCCTCCATCAACCAGCCCGGCTTAAACTGTATTCCGCTGTTTGATGACCATCTGGAGCTTGTCATCCCGTCTTCACACCCGCTGGCGGAGATCGAGGATGTCGGCATCGAGCAGCTTCAAGGCTTGCCGATGATCATTTTCTCAACCGGCACTTGGTACCGCAAGTTGACGGATGACCTGTTCCACCGCTGGGGCATTATGCCGGATATTCGGATGGAGATCGATTCCTTCGAAGCGATCGTCAGGCTCATCCCGACCTGCAAGGCAGCCGCGCTTCTGCCCAAATCCTATCTGAGACCGCAGCTGTTGTCCGATAACGGGCTTGTCGACATTCATATTCCGGCACTCATTGAAACCCGGCGAACAACTTCGCTGATCTACGGCCAAGCCTCGGAGCTGAGCAAGGCAGCCAGCCGCTGGATTGACGAAACGGAAATCCTGTTCCGTAAGCTGGAGGAGGATAAAACGAAGAAAACCTGACGGTATATAGGGTCGTCAGGTTTTTTTCTTCTTTATTTATTTTTCGAGCATATTCACGACCTCAGACTCAAAGAGATCCACATTATCATTGGAGCCGATAACGACCATAATGTCGCCAGAGTTCACCACATCCATGGCTGTTGGCGCTACGATGATGCCGGATTGTTTATTCAGGGCCACCACGCTGACACCGTAGCGAACCCTCGTATTGAGCTCGCTAAGCGTTTTTCCGTCCATGCAGTCCGTGACCGTCATCTCCACAATCAGATAGTCCTTGGATAATTCGATATAGTCGAGCAGGTTGGGCGTGACAAGCTGGTGAGCTACCCGGATCCCCATATCCCTTTCCGGAAAGATCACCCGGTCCACGCCCAGCTTCTCCAGCGCCCGGCCGTGCAGCACCGAAATCGCCTTAGCAACGACCATGGCGACACCAAGCTCTTTTAACAAGATGGCGGATAAGATGCTCATCTGAATATCGTTCCCGATCGCCACAATCCCGCAGTCGAAGTTGCGGATACCGAGCGATTTAAGCACCTCTTCGTCCGTAGCATCCGCCACCACCGTGTGCGTCAGCAGCTCGCTCATATCCTCGACAACCTCTTCACTGCGGTCGATGCCGAGCACCTCATATCCCTGTTCCATCAGTTCAAGCGCCAGGCTGGCGCCAAATCGTCCCAAACCGATGATTGCAAATTGCTTTGGTTTCATGTCTCTCCTGTACTCCTTATCCAATAATCATTTTGCCTTCCGGATGACGATATAATTCTTTACCCTTTTTTGGCCCCAGTGCATAAGCAAGCGTCAAAGGCCCCAATCGCCCTGCAAACATCGTAATACTGATCAAAATCTTCCCGAATCCCGTCAGTTCAGGCGTTAAACCCATGGAGAGACCCACCGTACCGAAGGCGGATGTCGTTTCGAATAGGATCTCCAGGAAGCTCCCTTCCTCTGTCGTTGACAGAATCATCGATACGATTAGAACGAGCAGCAGTGCCAGTAATGCAATGGTCAGTGCCTTCAGCACCCGCTCCTGGGCCAGGCGATAACGGAACATGACGATGTCTTCACGCCCGCGCATCATGGCGATAACCGCCCCCACCATAATGGTGAAGGTTGTTGTTTTGATACCGCCACCGGTTGACCCTGGGGATGCTCCGATAAACATCAGAATCACGATAAAAAATTGCGTGGCCTGTCGAAGCCCCGTAATATCTATAGTATTCGCGCCAGCTGTACGCGGCGTTACGGACTGGAATAACGCACCGAAGAATTTTCCGCCCCAATTCAGAGAGCCGAGCGTCCTCGGATTGGTGAATTCAAATATAAGAATGACGATAAATCCAACCAGCAGCAAGGTAGCCGTCATGGTGAGCACCACTTTGGAGTGCAAGGAAAGTCTCCGCTGTTTTCGGAAATCAATCAGATCGGATAATACGATAAAACCAATCCCACCTGAGACAATCAAAAACATCACGACTATGTTGACTACAGGATCGTAGACATACCCAGTCAAACTCCGAAAATCACCAAACAAATCAAAACCGGCGTTGTTAAACATCGTGACTGCATGAAAAACGCCATAATAAATCGCCTGGCCGATCGGCATATCAAACGCCCAGCGGATCGATAGAATGATGGCACCACAGGCCTCGATGATGAGGGAGTACAACAAAACTCTGCGAATCAGCCTTACGATTCCTTCCATCGAGGACTGATTCATCGCTTCTTGCAGAATGAGACGATCCTTGAGCGATATGCGTCTTTTCAGAGCCAAGGCAAATAAAGTAGCCATCGTCATGAATCCGAGCCCGCCGATCTGAATCAGCAGCATAATCACGACTTGGCCGAAGGAACTGAATGTCGTTCCTGTATCCACCACAACCAGACCCGTTACACATGTTGCCGATGTCGAAGTGAACAAGGCATCGATAAATTCAAGCGGTTCACCTGTACTTGTGGAAATCGGCAGCATTAACAGCGCCGTCCCGATGAAGATAATAGCCGCAAAACCAAGCACGAGAATCTGCGGCGGAGACAACCTGAGCCAGTTAAATTTAGAGTTCAATCGGTCACCTTCTTAAAAAAAATCAAGAAAAAAAGACACTGGAAAACGCAGTGCCCTTTACGGTCTGGTTCCTGTGCTGCAGCCTACGAGGTTAGCTGACGGATTCGGGCATTTCCACAGGTCGCCCTATTCATTATTCTAGGAATAATGAAATTCACCCCAATTACATGGTTCCCCCATTTTCAGTACGAAATTCGGCTGGAATATTCGGTTCCTTGAAGCATGATGTGATTATAACGCAATCTGGTACGTAACCCAATGCCGTTTTTCACCCAAAAAATCTTTAAAAGAGCGCGAATTGGGCATATTCAAGAATACAAGCATGGGGTTCTCTAACGTTTTCGAAACCTTTCATTCATTTTCATCGATTTGTTTCATTATTCCGGATATTGGGATAAGCTGCTTATGACTTTCATAACTATGTTATATTGACTCTATGCGTACTTAATCAGGCATATCGAATACCAGTGGGAGTATCAACTTTCCTAGAGGAGGAATTTCATGAATCGTGCAAGAGAGCCCTTGAAGCTGAAGCCCAATCTGAAACAGCTCATCGCGCCTGCCGCAGTCGGCCTGATTCTGTTCCTATTATTTCAGGTGTTTCCGTCGACGAATCCGGATTCTACCGAGATGGCATCTCCGAATATCATATCCAAGGAGCAGGCTCGGCAAGCGGCTTCAAGCTTTGCTCAGGAGCATTTGCAGTTTAAGGCTGCAAAAACGGATGACACATTGGTTACATATCAATCCAAATCGGAACTTTACGGATATCTGGCGAAGGAAAAGAAACTTTCGGAATACAACAAAACCTATGAAGCCAAATATCCCTATGACGTATACCGCGTTCGCTTCAGCGAGCCGGGAGGGGATGCCCTCAATGTGGACGTGCACATGCAAAATTCAGGCATCGTCGGCTTCTCGTACGATTACGCCCGCTCCAGCTATGACCGGATTGAGCTGAACAAGGGCGATGTACAAAGGCAGATGCTGCTTGTCGTCGAGGATGGCATGTCATTAGCCGAGAAGCAAACGCTCGCGGAACCTTGGCTCCAGCGAGCGGGCTATGACCTGTCGCGCCTTGAGCTGGTTACACGGGAAGGGGAACCCCGGCTCCGATATGTGGACCCGGAATCCAAGATTGGCGATTCCCGATTGGAGCACCGTTTCACCTTCGAACATGGGAAATTACGCTCCTATGATCCATCCTTCTCAGTCCCGTCCGCCCATTCCGCCTATGTCAACAAGCAGACTCAGGATGCAACGCTGCTGACACTCGCAGGGTATGGCCTGTTCACCCTCATCCTTGGCATTCTTGCCATTGTGTACAGCGTAAAGACCAGAGCCTATACGTCGTTTAAGCGCGGCCTGTTCCTAGCGGTGCTGCTGTTTATCATTCAGATGCTAAATACGTATAATCTGATTCCCGTTTTCAAATCCGAGGGGATGTCGCAAACCGGTATAGTCGGGATGATGATTTTCTATGCGGTCTATTCGCTCATATTCTCCGCCCTGCTCTATTTCTCCCTTGTCGGGGGCAACGGACTATGGCAAAAAGAAGACGGGCTCAATCCATGGCCGCGCGCCAAAGAACCCGGATACGGTCATTATGTACTGGACAGCATGAAGCTGGGATATATGTGGGCTTTCATCTTGCTTGGGGTCCAATCCATTATCTTTATCGTTCTGGGCCTAACCTTAAATACATGGTCCACCACGGATGCCACACAGTCGCCTTATAACATGCTCTATCCTTGGCTGTTTCCGCTGATGGCCTGGCTGGCCGGCATATCCGAAGAGGCCGTCTATCGACTGTTCGGTATCAAAATGGTGAAAAAGATCGTCCGCAATACTTTCGTTGCCAGTTTGATTACCTCGCTCATCTGGGCGCTCGGGCATACGCTTTATCCGATATACCCTGTAATTTCCCGGCCCATTGAACTGGTTATCATCGGCTTGCTGTTCAGCTACATCTTTTTGAAATATGGGTATTTGGCGGCCATGTTCTCCCATGTCATCTTTAATAGCATCTTGATGGGTATTAGCCTGATCTTGCTCAAGGACACCACCAACTTGCTGATTGGTGTTTTCTACATGGTGCTTCCTGCGCTTGTTGCGTATGCGATTTACCGTTTCAATCCAACAAAAAAAGAGAAGCCGTATGTCACGACTCCTCCTCACGAAGTGCCTTAAGAATTTCCGTTGCTAATTTCTCACCGATTGAAAGGGGCTTGAAGTCTTCGACTGAAGCCTCTTTTATTTTTTTGACCGAGCCAAAATGCTTCAACAGCAGCTTCCGGCGCTTCTCACCAATGCCCGGGATGGAATCCAGCTTGGAGGATACCATCGATTTGCCGCGCTGTTCGCGGTGGAAGGAAATCGCAAACCGGTGAACCTCATCTTGAATACGCTGCAGCAAATAGAACTCCTGGCTGTCCCGGGGCAGCGTAACCGGCTCCGGCGGGTCTCCGACCATGAGCTGCGCTGTTTTATGCTTGGCATCCTTTACAAGCCCGCAGACCGGGATAAACAACCCCAACTCATTCTCCAACACATCGCTGGCGGCGGAAATCTGTCCCTTCCCTCCATCGACCACAATCAGATCAGGAAGTGGCAAATTCTCTTTCAAGACGCGCTCATACCGCCGCCGGATCACTTCACGCATCGTATCATAATCGTCCGGTCCCAGCACGGTACGGATCTTGTATTTCCGATATTCCTTCTTGTCCGGTTTCCCATTGGTGAATACAACCATGGCCGATACCGGGTTGGTCCCCTGGATGTTCGAGTTATCAAATGCCTCGATCCGGTTCAGCGATTGGAGGCCGATCACTTCGCCCAGATTCGCTGCTGCGACCGAGGTGCGTTCTTCATCACGCTCAATCAAGCGGAATTTCTCGTCTAAGGACACCTTTGCATTATCCGACGCCATGCCCACCATCTGTTTCTTCAAACCACGCTGCGGCACATGCACCTTCACGCCGAGCCATTCCTGCAGGGCGGCAGCTCCTCCGGCTGCATCCACGATGCCAGCGGCTTCGGCCTGCTTCTCCTGGGCCTGGGCAAGGGCTGCCTGCTGCTCATCAGATGTTCCTGCGGAAAGCGTACTCACCGAATCCACGGCTTCCTCTGGGCCTAACACACCTTCATCCACAGCCGTTCCAGCAACCGACTCTGGATCAGCCTCGCCTCCTATTAACAGAGGCTCAGGTAGCAGAATTTCTTGCGGCAATGCAGGATTATCACTGTAATACTGGGCAATAAAAGACATAAAGTCACTGTGCGCATCGCCGTAGAACGGAAAAACGGACTTGTTGCGCTGTACCATTTTCCCTTGGCGCATGTACAGAATCTGTACGCACATCCAGCCTTTATCCACAGCATAACCGAATACGTCGCGGTCCCGCGTATCCGTCGTCGTAATCTTCTGCTTCTCCATTAGCGTATCGATATGGATGATCTGATCCCGCAGTTCTTTGGCACGCTCGAAATACAAATCCTCTGCGGCCTCCTGCATCTTGCGCTGCAGTTCCTTTTTGATCTCTTCATGCCCACCGCTCAGGAATGACGTAATCTCCCCGGTAATCTGTTCATATGCGGAATTTGGAATTTCCTTTACACATGGAGCCAAGCATTGTCCCATATGATAATACAAGCACACTTCTTTCGGCATGACGCCGCATTTGCGCAAAGGATACATCCGGTCCAGCAGCTTTTTGGTCTGCTGTGCCGCATACGCATTCGGGTATGGGCCAAAGTATTTGGCTTTATCTTTAAGCACCCTTCTGGTCACTTCCAGACGGGGATGCTCTTCATTCGTTATTTTAAGATATGGATAGGTTTTATCATCCTTCAGCAGCACGTTGAATCTCGGCTGATGGGTTTTGATCAGGTTACACTCCAGAATCAAGGCTTCCATGTTGCTGCCGGTCACAATATATTCGAAATCGCGGATTTCCGAAACAAGCATCTGGGTCTTCCCGTTATGGCTTCCGGTAAAATAAGAGCGTACCCGATTCTTCAGCACTTTCGCCTTGCCCACATAAATAATCGTGCCTTCATGATTCTTCATCAGGTAACAGCCGGGCTGGTCCGGCAGCAATGCCAGCTTGTGGCGGATATTCTCCAGCGCCCTCTCCTGCTCCTGAAGCTGTTTGGAAAAATCGTCCATGCTATCCCTCCTCTCCAAGGAGATTATATAGTATTAACCATAAATATCAAACACTATGAATAACCACACAAAGCGCCTCCGGGTTTCACCGAAGGCGCTTTATGAAAGCAGATTGCAGTCTATGACCAATCCTGCTTATTGATGTTTTGCAATGATGCCCTTCAAGGCTTCTTTGGAGTTCAGACCTACCACTTTATCGACAGGCTGGCCGTCTTTAAAGAAAATCATAGTCGGAATGCTCATCACGCCGAAACGTGCTGCGGATTCCGGATTCTCATCCACGTTCACCTTAGCAATTTTCACAGCATCACCAAGATCTGTGGAGAGCTCTTCCAAAATCGGGGCAAGCATTTTACAAGGACCGCACCATGGCGCCCAGAAATCAACTACAACCGTTCCTTGACCTTCCACTTCACTTACGAAGGATTGATCGGTAACGTTTACGATAGCCATTATATTCTCCTCCTCACGGATAATTTTACATATAGTACGACCATAATTGTTGAATGGGTCGACGAATTTAGTATACCACAACCGGTCGGAAAAAGTGAAATATACTCACCTAAAGAAAGAGGATTTCACGGGTTTTTTATGCAATCTTTACAAATGATTTGCGCATTGGGTATACTACTAGTAACAAGTCGGGTGACTGTCAAGTTTTTCGTGTTGGCACGGCATGTTCACCTTTTGAGGAGGCAAGCACCATGGATGTAAACGTACGCGTTAACGATCCACGGGAGCACATCAATGAAGAACCACGCAATGACTTTGGCGATTTGATGATGGGCTTCGTGGGAATGTTTGGTTTCATGACCATCATCTTTTTCGGATTCGTCATTATCAAGTTCTTGGTTGGCTAATTAGATGACTCCTTGTGCACAATAAAAAGTCTGATCCTGCCGCGTTCCACACGCTAACGGGATCAGACTTTTTACAATTAAGGGAAAAGCTTGTCCATAGGAAGTTTGCTTGCAATACTAGAATTTCCCTCTCTGATTCTCACCAAATAAATGAACGACATCGACAAAAGGCGCAATTCGGTTCATCAATCGCTGTCCTTTGTGTGCCTCCTCCCCATCCTTGCTCGTGAAGCTCAGATGCTGTTCAAGCCCGTCGAGCGGGTAGTTCGACGTATAGAAGGTCGGCAGCCGGTTCATCCGGAAATTCAGAATGGAACCGAGGACATGATCCCGAACCCACGGATTCAAATTCTCCGCTCCGATATCGTCAAAGATCAGCAGATCGCAATGCTTCATCGTCTCCACCATGTCCTTCAGCTTCTGTCCGTCCTGCATCATGGTCTTCAGATCTTCCACGAAATCAGGCATATACACGATAACGCCCGAATGGCCCGCTTTCGCGAGCTCATGCATCAGGTAACCCATCAGGTAGGTTTTACCCGTACCAAACGAACCGGTGAGATACAGGCCCCGCGGGGACAAGCCATTCTCCTTCGTATCCCGGATGTATTTAAAGACCTGGTGCACCGCCGGTGCCCGCAAGCGGTCCTTCGCCATAATCTCCATGTTGTCATAACCTTCGTTCAAGGCATGCTCATCGACATAAAAGCTGCGAATCCGTTTTTTGATCTGATCCTCATTGGTCTTCGCAATCTGCAGGGAACACGGCGACTTACGCTCATAGATCTCCACGGTTCCGTTCATCCGCTGGATATCCAGCTTGCTGAAATGTCCCTCGAAATCATTCGGACACCGGTTCAGGCCGGGACACTCCTTGCAGTGGGCCTGATCCCCCGCATATTGATACAGTTTGCTTAAATTCAATCGTATGACCCGATCATCGATCTCCGGGTATTCGCTCCGCAGAGCTTGAATCAGAGGATTCCTAAGCAAATCCTCCGTAATCTGTTCCGTTCTGCGCCGGAGCGCAGGACTTTTCATGCTTTCCAGCAGTTCACCAAGGGACTCCATCTCTTGTTCCCTCCTCTCTTCAGCAGGATTTCTTTATCCGCCCTTCTTGTTGCCAGCCTGCATTTCTGCCGCAAATCGCATCATTTCTTCGAATTCCTCATCCGATACGGCCTCCGCCTGATCGGACTCCAGAGCCACTGGAATTTCCGGCTTCACCTTTCCGCCTTTAGCGTATGTACGCGTACGTTGTGTGGTTGCCTTCTGCTTGCCTTTCATCTTGGCTTGATCACGTATATACTGAACAGCTTTCTCATAGCTGTTAATCTGCTTCAGCAGCATATTGGAAGCAATGGCCTCCACAAAATTACGGTTGATGCGCTGCTCGCCGCCTGCGGCCATGAGTGACATTAAATAATGAATGAGCACGTTGATGACTTCACCCGGCAGCTTATAGCTCAGGTCGATCTTTTCGAAGATGTCCAGGAACTGCGCTGGGACCGAGCCGGGAAAGAAAGTCTGCAGCAGCCGGGTATAAGGCTCGTTCCGGAGCATCATATTATATTGGTGAATATCGCATTTCGATTGGAACTGGGCAGGAACTTCTACATAGTATTCCATCTCTACGGCATGCTCCTGTGCTGGCTCTTCCGGATCGGCCGTCATCTCCTGATGCAAGGCAACGACCTTGCCCGCGGTAATCTGCCGCTTCTCCTGCATCTTCATTCCCTGCCTAAAGTGAAGACTGGCCTTGTGCTGCAGATCATCCAGCACGACCTCACCATGCTCGGTAAATATGCCGTCCTCATCCAGCAGGCGACACAAATCCTGCGTGCTGAGATCATATTTGCGCACCACGTAATTCACAATGCCCATCTGTTCATGGTCGTAGCGAAGACGCTCCACAAAGACCCGATTGCGGGATTCACGCGGGAAACGGAGAATAATGTCCGCATAGTTCAGACCCTCTCCTTGCGGATTTGGCGGCACCACTGACTTCCGTGACACCGCGACCTCTTCCAGCGCTTGCTCCAGTTCATAATCAATGACATGCGTGTTCAGCTCAAAAATATCATAAAAGGGAACCGAAATGTTCTCCTTGTTGAAGGAAATGCCGGACCATTCAAGGGGTTCCTTGCTCCAGAGCTCTTCTCTTAACGACAGAACGGCGAATTTCCCCACCTTGTCGCGAAGCAGCAGCGTCAGATGCTGGGTGTTGAAGAACTCCGCTGGACTGAGCGGTGCTTGCAGCTCATATTCATAGATATGGTCGTCCGTTTCCGGGACAAACATCCGGCTTGTCTGCAGTAAACCTACCGCTTCCAGCTTAGAGGTTTGCTCAATGAGAAAGCGGCGTCCTTTTTCACTAGGCTCAAGTCCTAATGTCAGAAATAATCTTCGCTGCTGTTCAATAGCCGAGTAACCCACCTTCTCCACCGGCACATGCGATACGAGAAGACGGTACAGACTGATCGCAAACGCGCCAACCATCGGTTGATATATCGAACCAAGCATTTTGTCATCCAGGCCGCTTAAGCAGAAGTCACGGTATACGCAGTAACGGTGGTTCTCTGTAAAATGTAAAAAATTAGTCATGCGCATCGTTTATGCTCCCCCTGTCGCCCAAAAATAGACTTCCTCTATTCTATCATAAATCCGTCGTTTCGAAGTCGGTTCTTTCGCATCAAAAATTCTGGAATTCGTGCACCCGCCATTTGCATGCTTCCATAAATAATAAATGACGGCCCCCGGGTATTGCAGAGCCGCCATCAACACTACATTCAATTTGCGCCACGCGCCTTAAAACATTCTAAAGCCTTTAATACGCAATGTCTTAATGGTCCATCCGCTCAAGTAGGCACCAATCAGACCTGCAACTCCCGTTAAGTAATCCACCAATTGGAATGATCCGACGTGAGTCCAGAACGACATTTGGCCCCGATCCCACAAGCTGTATACAACGACCGGCAAAATGACAATCACAAACAGATAGCAAGGAAACCAGGTCGTCTTCATCAACATATTGAGGATAAAACCGATACCGAACATCATGACAAAAAACAAAATCATCAGCACGAGCACAGGAATAAATTGAAGCATGATCGCTGTTTTCACCTCTTCTTTATCACCTACGCGTAGCAGCTATTCTACTTTATTGCAGCAAGAAACAGCACACCAAGCTTTAGCTAATAGCTAGTTTACTAAAAATAATGTCACAGATCAACGAACAATCGTGAAATCATTGTGTCGGCGTTTGCCCTTCCGACTGCGCTTACAGTACAATATAGGAAGTTAATGCAAGCGGCCATCCGCTTCTATAATAACGAACATAACGTTTAGGAGTGATCACATGAACGAAGCTGCAATGACGCTTGAGGGCTGGTATGCGCTGCATGATTTCCGCACCATCAATTGGCCGGCCTGGAAAGCTGCAGATGAAGAAGTACGTGCTTTTGCGCTGGACGAGCTGAATGCGTTCCTCGAGGAATGGGATGCCGTCGAAGCTGCCCAGAAAGGCAGTACCGCTGTATATACCATCGTCGGTCAGAAAGCCGATTTCGTATTCATGCTTTTGCGCGAGACGCTCGAAGAGCTGAACGCGATCGAGAACGCCTTTAACAAAACAACGTTCGCCCAGTTCACCATCAAGTCATATTCGTATGTAAGCATTGTCGAGCTGAGCAACTACCTGGCTGGCTCCTCCGATGAGGATCCGATGCAGAATCCGCATGTCATTGCCCGTCTGAAGCCGGCTCTGCCTAAATCGAAGCATATTTGCTTCTATCCGATGAACAAAAAGCGGGATTTGTCGGACAACTGGTATATGCTGAGCATGGATGAACGCAAATCGATGATGAAGAGCCATGGGATGATTGGCCGCGGATATGCCGGCAAGGTCAAACAGATCATCACCGGTTCCGTTGGATTCGACGATTGGGAATGGGGCGTAACCCTGTTCAGTGACGACGCGCTTCAGTTCAAGAAGCTCGTGTACGAAATGAGATTTGACGAGGTAAGTGCGCGTTTCGGCGAGTTTGGTCCGTTCTATGTCGGCAACCTGCTCGATCAGGCTTCGTTTACAGATTTAATGAAGGTATAATTCCTTCTGCACATAAAAAGCATGTACAAACCCCCACAAAGTGGAGCCTATGCTACGATGTTTATTCCAAATACTTTGCGGGGACCCCAAAAAACTTATAAATTCTAATATGTCAAAAAAGGGATGCTCTCAACACTGAGAGCATCCCTTCTTCTATTACTCACTATCGTCCTCATCTTGCTCTTGCTTGCGCAAGGTTTCAAGATATTCAGCCGTTGCCCGGTCCCGGGCACGTCCTTTATCCTTGAGCCGCTCAATTGCAGGAAGTATGAGAATGTCGACCTCCTGCTGAATGGTGTAAGCCAGATCGTACCGCTCTTGCGACTCCAAATAGGAGCCGACCTCCATCAGCGCATTATATCGATCCAGCTCATCTCTTGTGAGCAGCCCCCGTACTTGAACGCTGCAGTGTCTCATTTATAGAAACCTACCTTTTTTCAGGACGAGCGGAATCCCTCCAATAATGAAGAGGTAGCGCAGATCAACCAATTTTTTCAGCTGAGCCGCTTTCCATCCCTGATATTTCTTATCGCCGACTACCGCAATGCCTTCGCCCCGGCCGAGGGAAGCAACCGTGCCCTTATTGTGGAACTCGAATTTGCGCATGGACTTGTCCCGAATCGCCGCAACGATATTTTGGGCACAACACACGCCCTGCTGCATCGCCATTTGAGCGGTCGGTGGATAAGGTCTGCCTTCCTCATTAAAAATCAGGGAGTTATCGCCGATAATATAAATGTTCTCATATCCGGGAGCGCGCAAGTATTCATCCACCTTGACGCGACCTCTCATCGTTTCGAAACCAGCTGCTTCCACCAGACGGTTCCCACGGATGCCGCCGGTCCATATCACCGTTGCCGCCCGGATCTCTTCACCATTGTTCAGAACGACTCCGCCTGGGAGGCATTCCTTGATCGCAATGCCCATTTTGAAGGTAACGCCTTTCTTCTCAAGAACGTTCATGGCGTACTCCACCAACTCCGGTGCAAACCCAGGTAACGCGGCAGGCGCGGCTTCAACATTATAGATATTCACCAGCGTCGGATCCACGTCATATTCCTTGCACAGTCTTGGAATTCGGTCCGCCAGCTCGGCTACAAACTCGATGCCGCTGAATCCGGCCCCGCCAACCACCAAGTTAATGCGCTCTTGCGGTCTGCGCTCATTTTTATATAAAGCAAATTGATACTCAATATGCTCACGAATCAATCGTACCGAGTTGATGCTTCGGATCGTCATCGCATGCTCTGCGAGTCCTGGAATGCCAAAGGTTTCCGGCTCACCGCCGAGTCCAATGACAAGATAGTCATAGGATAACGTTCCATCTTCAAGAATAACCTTCTTATCGTGGAGGCGGATTTCCTGAACCGAGGATTTGACCAGGTCGATTTTGAATTCGTCTATCAACTTGGAAATGGATACCCGGGTGTTCTCAATGCTGTCTGTTCCTGCTGCCGGCATATGCAAATGCGTTGTAATATAATGATAATCATGGCGATTCACCAATGTAACATCAGCCTCATTATAATTCAGCTCTTTTTGCAGCCGCTGCGCTGTCAATATGCCCCCGTAACCCGCGCCAAGGATTACGATCTTCGGTATGCTGCTCATTCTATTGCTCCTTCCAGCTTACTCTTTATATATACAGTATGGTACACATGTTAACATTCTGTGAAAATGCATCCAAAAAAAGAGAAGAGCCCTTATCAGAGCCCGTTTCATCATTTGACCTGAAGGTTCATTAAGGTTCAAAAACAGCTGAAACACTAAGTTTCCTTACTGCTGCTGCAGTTGATAATATATGGGACTACCCTGTAATGAACGCAAGTTATCACGTTAATCATATGCATAAACCATGCAAATATCAAGAAATTTTTTGCCATATAATGTGCAAATAATTCCGCCATTTCTCCCTTACTTACTAAGTAAGCGCATCCATTCCAATGTTAGGTATTTTAACTCAATTCTCGTCTTTTCATGCCGGTTCGGGACGATTATAATAGGTAAGGAATTCATGAATCAGCTTTATCCGGACAAGAACGTCTGTCTGATTCGAATATAAACTCATTTTATGGAGGTGCTTACCGCATGACAACGATGCCACAAGACAGCAATATGACGGATCTTTTGATTATCGGTGGCGGACCTGCAGGTATGTTTGCTGCTTTTTACGGCGGAATGCGCCAAGCTTCGGTAAAACTTATCGAGAGCATGCCTCAGCTTGGAGGCCAATTAGCTGCGCTGTATCCTGAGAAGTATATTTATGACGTAGCAGGCTTTCCAAAAGTAACCGCTCAAGAGCTTGTGAACAATCTGTCTGCCCAAATGGAGCTCTTTAAAACGGACATTCGTCTTGAAGAGAAAGTACAGGCTGTGGAAAAACTCGAAGAACATCATTTTGTCGTAAAAACAAATCTGGGTGAACACCACGCCAAAGCTGTCATCATTACAGCCGGTGTAGGAGCGTTCCAACCCCGTCGACTGGAGATTGAAGGGGCAGAAGCATACGAAAAGTCCAACCTTCATTATTTCGTCAACGATCTCAGCCGCTTTAAAGGTAAGAAGGTTCTCATCAGCGGCGGCGGCGACTCTGCGGTAGACTGGGCGCTCATGATCGAGCCGATCGCCGAGCAAGTTACACTGGTTCATCGCCGTGATAAATTCCGTGCCCATGAGCATAGTGTTGAACAGCTGATGGCATCGAAGGTGAACATCATTACGCCAACCGAGATCACCGAATTGCATGGTGATGATACCATTACGAAGGTTACGCTTTCGCATATTAAGACCAAAGAGACGCAAGAGATTGAAGTGGACGATGTCATTGTCAATTTCGGGTTTGTGTCCTCCCTCGGTCCGATCTCCGAATGGGGCATCGCCATCGAAAGCAACTCCATTGTGGTGGATTCCCGTATGGAAACAAGTATCCCCGGTATTTTTGCAGCCGGCGACATCACCACCTATCCGGGCAAGGTCAAACTGATCGCTGTTGGATTTGGCGAAGCACCTACCGCCGTAAACAATGCCAAGGTTTACTTCGATCCTGAGGCCAGATTGGCTCCGGGCCACAGCAGTAACATGAAATTGTAAGGACAGCCCGGATTCTAACTTCATATACATCTATATTCATAGAAAAAAAGGTATCTTCATTCCGAGGGGGTATGCACCGCCCCGGAATCGAAGATACCTTTTCTATTCTTCAAACCATATGTAGAACTTGGTTGAAAGCTCCCACATTATATACGTATCATGTCGTAAGTTATCTATTCTATATACGAAAAATCTGATTAATGCAGGATGCTGCCGGAATCGGTGTCCAAGTTCCGTTTATGAATCTCGGCTAGCAGTAGAGTGATGAACTCTCGCTCCAACTTCAACTCAATAGCCATATGATAGGAATCGAGAAGCATCTCATCCGTCAACATAGCCATCCCTCTCACACCCCTTCCTCAAATTTCCTGAATCTATCATATCAGACATACCAAAACGGAACAACTGTTCGCTTATCCACAACCTCTTGTGGAAATCCTGTGTATAATTTGTTGGTAAGTGTAAAAAACAGGGTCATATCAAAGTGGATTATGGGGATAAATGTTATACACAGGATATTGGGGAAATCTACTATAAAAAAAATTAATCAATTATAATATCGGTAGATTATCGTTATTTTTTTATTACCCTATTAAAAAATCATTAAACGGCTGCATTTGGGAATATTAAACAAAAATTCAGCTTGGTCTTGTATTAACCTCCAAAATCCAAATCTTGCCCTCATTGTCTAATCCATAATCAAATCCCAGTTCGCCGATCCCTGGAAAATGGGCTTCCAATATTCCTATGCACTGCCTGGTTACGTGGCGCATTTCATTGCGCTTTTCCATCGCATTAATATCGGGCAGTGACAGCCGGAGTGCATGACCACAACGAAGCAGCGTCCCCCCTTTACAAATATTCGTCACAAAAAGCCCTGGGTTCGCAAGCCGCCCAAGCATGGCCCGAATTTTCCATCTTCCTCGATCCTTGACTACCTTTACACGGTAATCCAGCGGACGTCCCTGAATATTAGCCAAATGAATACCCTGCTGTATCAAGTAGCGCCGTCTCAGTCTTATTCTGCTCAGTACGTATAACAGGGAATTCAATGTATCTACATGAACAGTACGCCTCTTATGGGTTACCAAGTATCCCGTTCCGTCTTTCTGTATTCGGATGACTCCGTTACCACCGGTTCCTACAATCGGCTTGATCACGACCATTTCGTGTTCTGCCAGCATTGAGACCAGGGTATCCCCTCCATACGACTGAGTAGCCGGAATGTAGGGAGCAACCTGCGGATCGGTCAGCAGCGCTTCCGTTTTCAACCACTTGCTGGCCAGTTGTCTTCCCGCCATGCTGCTTTCGCCTCCTTTTATTCATGACATACGTTATCCTATTCCCCTATCCGCACTTTGTCTTGGATGATTGTCCGTGATGGTATGCCTAATAATTGGGGTTCTTGTGGCCTCATGACAGCCTCCCTTTGCAAATGATGTGATCTGTCGTATAGTAAGAACAGAGCTTTGTCCGTAATAAATCCATCACCTTGGATAACGATAAAGGAGGCTTTGTCACCTTGGCAGCATTGTTTGAAGTTTTATACTGGATCGCCATTGTCGGCATGTCGATTGCACTTGCAGCCGTAACCGTTCTTATCTTTGCCATGGGCTTCAAGTTCATCAAGGATAAGCGCAGAGGACTCGGAGCGGGCTGCATCATATTTTCGCTTGTGGCCGCCGGCATGATCGTGCTGATGCTGAACGATACCTTCTTCTTCCCGGTCTGAACTATGAAGAACCCGAAAAAGCAGCCTCTTCTTATCGCGGAGTTGGCTGCTTTTTCGGGTTCTTATGTCTATAGCGGATTTTCCCGATAACGCAAAAAAGACCTCCCCGACAAGATTGTCTGGAGAGGTCTTTCACTGTTGGACTCAGGCTTAACCCTCTAGAGAGTCCTTATTAGCAAGGCTCTTCGTTCGGTTTGCCCGCATCCGTTGCCGTACGGAATGACGAACCGCAGCCGCACGTTACGGTCGCGTTCGGATTGTGGATGGTGAAGCCCCCGGTCATGCCGGATTCCTCAAAATCGATTTCCAGACCATTCAGGTATTTCAGATCGTCCTTCTCGACAACGACCTTCATATCCTGCAGATCCATATATACGTCAGCTTCCGTTTCATTATCGTCAAAGCCCATTGCATATGAAAAACCACTGCAACCGCCGGCAGTGACACCCAGTCGAAGGAACATATTGGGCGTTTCCTGTTCAGCAAGCATTTCTTTTAAACGTTCTGCAGCTGAGTCGCTGATTGTAATCATAGGTCACCCTCCTTTTCGTTCACTTCTTAAGTATACTCCTCTTCGCGAATTCGCTCAAGGTTGTTATGATGGCTTTTGACATGTAATGAATAACCTATTTTCAATTCCTCTATTTGTATTGCTACCCCGCGGGGTCAGGTTTATAATAGGGAAGGAACATGGGCGGCAACTGTTGGATAATTGTCACATCCCTCAGCTAAAAAGCGGCAAAGGTTATGGCTGGTCCACAGTTGTATATTTTTTCACAAACTTATTTATTTATTCAGCCCATTATTGATGTTGTTGTTATACCACTATAAACGGACCGTTCCCTTAGGGGAGTGATTCACTTTATGATCGCTTTTCTGCAGAATCTTCTAAGCAGATCAAGTGTGAACAGGAGGATTGAACATGTCCACAATTGTGACACCATTTACCGATCAGAGAATGGCCGAGATCGTTGCGAAAGTCCAAAGCGGCGAACGCCTGAATCTTGAAGACGGTGTGTATTTGTACCAAACCGATGACCTGCTGACCCTCGGGCAGCTGGCTAATGAAGCAAATTTGCGCAAGAACGGGAAGAAAGTTTACTTCATAGAGAACATGAGTCTCTATTTCACGAATGTATGCGAATCCTACTGCGCTTTTTGCAATTTCCGAAAAGATCAAGGCGAGGAAGGCTCCTATACCCTCTCCGGCGCTGAGATGATTGAATATGTCGAGCAGCATATTCATCCCGGCATTCGTGAATTTCACATCGTTGGCGGACATAATAACCATGTGCCGTTCCAGTACTATGTAGATTCCCTGAAGGCATTGAACGAGCGTTTCCCGGAAGTAACGCTAAAAGCCTATACGGCGGCGGAGATTGAATTCTTCACTCGCATTAGTGGGCTTAGCACAAAGGAAGTACTCCAGGAACTGCAGAAAGCAGGTCTTCAATCCTTAACAGGCGGCGGCGCCGAGATTCTGTCTGACCAATATCGTCAGAAGATGAAAGTGGACAAAGCGAACGTGGATCAATACCTCGACGTTCACCGTACCGCGCATAAGCTTGGCATGAAGACACACACCACCATGCTGTACGGATCGATCGAGAGCCACGAGGACCGGATCCGCCATATGCTGCAAATTCGGGATCTTCAAGATGAAACAAACGGATTCATGGTGTTCATTCCCCTATCCATGCAGCCGAAGAATAAGAATGCAGGCATCATGCGCCGCAATTCGGCCTACGAAGATTTGAAAACCATTGCCATCAGCCGTTTGATGCTCGATAATATCGATCACATCAAAGCGTACTTCATTAATATCGGGGCGCAATTAACTCAAGTTGCTCTCAGCTTCGGAGCTTCCGACGTCCATGGTACGATCCTCAAGGAACGTATTAGCCATGCTGCAGGAGCCTTAACACCGGAAGGGCTGACACGCAAAGAGCTCGTCTGGCTCATCCAAGGCGCTGGCCGGATTCCGGTTGAACGCGATACCTTCTACAACGAGATCAAGGTTTACGAATAAATCTTACCAGCAGGGATTTAAGCAAACGAGAGACGTTCCAAAAAACGGAAAACAGGTTAAAGAGATAATATAGCGTGGGTAACCTAAGCCGCTTCCAGCGGCGTTTTTCTTGCGAATCGGCGCTCACCTTCTTATCTCTTGAGAAAGGAAGAAATTTATGAAAAAGCTCGTCATTCTCGGCGGAGGCTATGGTGGTCTTGCCCTAATTCAAGAATTATTCAGCGGCTATCTTCCTCCGGACGTGGAGGTCGTGCTCATCGACCGCATGCCATACCAAGGACTCAAAACCGAATATTACGCGCTGGCAGCAGGCACCGTAGCCGATACCGCCGTTCGTGTTAAATTCCCGGTGTATGACCGCCTCCAAATTGTATATGGTGAAGTCACATCCATTGATCTAGAGAAGAGGCTTGTTAACCTGACGAACAACGATCCCGTGGAATACGATCAACTCGCCATTGCTCTGGGATGTACGGACCGTTATCATGGAGTACCGGGTGCTGAAGAATTCACGTTCAGCCTGCAATCTTTCTCTGCATCCCGGGAAACCTATTTGCACCTGAACAACCTCAGACCTTATGGTCATGTTCATATCATTGGCGGAGGCTTAAGCGGCATCGAGCTCGCTGCCGATCTTCGTGAAAGCCGGCCTGACCTTAATATCGCCATCTTGGACCGAGGACAACGGGTACTTTCTTCTTTTCCTAACCGTTTGTCTGCTTATATTCATCGCTGGTTTGAGGAACACCATGTGGATATCCACAGCGGCGTTTCCGTATCCCGAGTTGAGAAGGGCGCCGTGTACAATCTGGATGTGCCAATCGCAACCGACCTGGCTGTATGGACGGCGGGTATTCAGCCCGTAAAGGTCGTACAGGATCTGGATCTGCCAAAAGACCGCAGCGGACGCATTATGCTGAACGAGTGGTATCAGGTTCCTTCCCATCCGGAAGTGTACGTGATCGGCGACTGCGCCAGCCTCCCGTTCGTCCCAAGCGCCCAAGCCGCTGGGGCTCAAGCCGAGCAAGTGGGACATGTCATGAAAGCTTTATGGCGGGATGATACGCCAAAGGTATCTCCGCTGAAGCTCAAGGGAACCCTCGGTTCCCTCGGCAAACATGCAGGCTTTGGACTCATGGGCAGCACCTCGGTTCTGGGCCGGGTACCAAGGATACTGAAGAGCGGCGTTCTCTGGAAATCCAAGCGTCACTACTAGCACTGAGCAGGATGCTGGCGCTTTGTAGATCCTTATGGAAGGAATATGCCAGGAATCAGGCTCAGCTTTCCTCTTCGCTGTCCTGAAAGCTTTCCAGTTTCGCTATGACAACGTCAAGCAGTTCTTCAGCCGTGGGAGCCTCGACCCATTCGCCATCCAGATAAGCGAAGGGCATCAGGTAGCACTGGCCGCAGCTGGTCAGGCAGCCGTATTCGATGACCTGACAATCATACTTGGCTTCAAGCGTCTGTAGAACTTTATCCGTGCCAAAATAGGAATTGCTTGTGCAAAACTCAATGATTATGGACATTGTGATTAGACCTGCCTTAAGATTGGCATTTTATTTTGCCGGTTTATGTACTATAATATAGGGAGGAAAGGAGTTGAACAAGATGAGTGAAAACACGCAAACCACTGTATATGATGAAGTGGCTGAGGTGCTTGATAAACTTCGTCCGTTCCTGCAGCGCGACGGCGGTGACGTGGAACTGGTTGACGTTGAAGACGGCATCGTTAAGCTGAAATTGATGGGTGCATGCGGTAGCTGCCCTAGCTCCACCATTACTCTGAAGGCAGGGATTGAACGCGCCCTGGTTGAAGAAGTAGAAGGCATTCAAGAAGTAGTTCAAGTATTCTAAATCTTCTTTAACTATAAAGAGTCTTGGTTTCCCTCGTGGAACCAAGACTCTTTTTTTGAGATAAAAGAATGAATAAGTTTTCAGCGAAGCGTAAGCCATTCTTTAATCGCATTTATATGTTTGTTATTCCGGCTTAATCAACGGGCGGATCGGGTCCAGCCCACCGGATATATCCATGATATTGCCAGTAATGAAATCCGAATTATCCAGGCATAAATATTCGATCACCCGGGCGATGTCCTCCCCGCTTCCCGATCGTCCGCGCGGGGTCAGCCCATCTTGAATGCCCGAAACTTCATCGATGGTCTTCTCTTTATTGGCTCCGCGGATGTCCCCAGGACAGATCATATTCACGGTGATTCCATACGGTGCTTCTTCCACCGCAAGCGTCTTCGTAAAGGAGACCAGGCCCACTTTAGCAGCCGCGTAGGCTGAACGCTGAGGCCACGCGCGGGCTTCTCCCGCATGTCCGAATCCGAAGTGGATGATGCGTCCCCACTTCTTCTCCCGCATGGCAGGCAGAACGCGGTGGTCCAGCAGCATGACGCCGGTTAAATTGCCATTCACCATATGGACGATTTCGTCCCGGCTGTACTCTGAGAACAGACGACGCTCCCGAATGAAAGGGCCTGCGTTGTTCACCAGGATATCGACGCTTCCCAGCTGCTCCTCCGTCTGATCCACCAATGAATACAGCTCACGCTCGCTGGCGATATCGGCTTTAATCGCAATAGACTTCACGCCAAACCCCTCGATTTCACGGGAGAGCGCCTCCGCTTCATCCTTGCTGTTTACATAATTTATAGCCAAATGACATCCCTGCCGAGCTAACGACAGCGCCGTCATTTTCCCCAAACCTGTCGCACTGCCTGTAATCAGCGCCACTTTTCCCTTCAAGGCTTTCCCTCCTCAGATGGATATCCTTCCTTCAGTATAAAAGATTTGATAAAGCCTAACAACTTGCAACCCGGCATAGATGGCCGCCACAAAAAAAAAAGAAAGGGCTTATCCATAAAGACCGATAGGTCTCTTTGGATAATGCCCTCTCTTCACGGATACGATGAACTAATCTACAGCATCATCGAGCCTTTGGTGCTCGAATTAGAATGCCGGAATGACAGCACCTTTGTACTCTTCTTCGATAAAGGTCTTCACGTCCTCGGAAGTCAGCGCTTTGGCCAATTTTTGAATGGCGTCGGAGTCCTTGTTGTCCGGGCGAGCTACCAGCAGGTTGGCATAAGGGTTCTCTTTGTCTTCGATAAAGAGTGCATCCTTTGTTGGGTCCAGTCCCGCTTCAAGCGCGTAGTTCGTGTTGATGACAGCCAGATCCAGCTCATCCAGCATACGCGGCAGCATGGCGGCTTCAACTTCCTTGAACTCCAGGTTCTTCGGATTTTCCACGATATCCTTGGCAGTAGCTTCCAGCTTGGTTTCATCATTCAGCTTAATGACTCCGTTCTTGGACAGCAGGGTCAATGCACGGCCTGCATTCGAAGGATCATTCGGGATCGCCACAACCGCTCCATCCTTCAGCTCATCCGCAGATTTAATGGTTTTGGAGTAAGCACCCAGCGGCTCCACATGCACCGCGATCACGGATTCAAGATTCAATTTACGCTCTTTGATTTCGTTATCCAGGTAAGGCTTGTGCTGGAAGAAATTCGCGTCGATTTCTTTGGAGTCCACTTGCGTATTTGGCAGAACATAATCCGTGAATTCCACGATTTCCAGGTTCACGCCCTCTTTTTCAAGCGCTGGTTTAACATGCTCCAAAATTTTGGCGTGTGGTGAAGGCGAAGCGCCTACTTTCAAGGTTACGGCCTCTTGAGCGCCGCCTCCTGTTGTTCCCCCTGGCTCAGCTGCTTTATCCGCAGGCTTGCTGCCGCACGCAGCCAGCACCGTAACCAATGTCAAGCTGATCAATGCCAATGTCCATTTTTTCATTCTAAAAACGCTCCCTCCGAAAATATATTATTTTTTATATTGTCTTCCTTGATGCCTCAGTCAACCCGTTATTTTCTTGTAAAATGTCGGACCAGACGATCTCCTGCCATTTGCAGCAACTGTACCAGCACTATCATTAATACGACGGCCAGAATCATGATCTCGGTCTCATAACGGTAATACCCATACTTGATGGCCAAATCTCCTAAACCGCCGCCGCCGACTTGACCGGACATCGCGGTATAAGATACCAGGGTTACAATCGTGATGGTCATCCCCGCCAGCAGGCCCGGACGTGCCTCCGGGAGGAGAACCCTCCATACGATTTGGCTTGTCGAGGAGCCCATGGCATGAGCCGCCTCAATCACGCCTTTATCCACTTCATTCAAAGCCGTTTCTACGAGCCTAGCGAAGAATGGCGCAGCGCCGATCACGAGCGGCGGAATGGTTCCCAGCACGCCGTACGAAACACCTACGAGCGACTTCGTAATCGGGATCATCGCAACGATCAGAATAATGAACGGAACCGAACGCAGGATGTTCACAATGAACGACAGGATCGTGTAACCGAAGCGCACCAAACCGGATGTAGATCTTGCAGCCATGTAGAGCAGCACGCCAACCGGCAGCCCGATGATGAAACTGAACAATGCCGAAGCCCCCAGCATCCGAAGGGTATCCAATGTTGCCGTCCATATCTCTTTCCAGTCGATCTGGGTAAAATCAAGCCCGAACATTAATGAATCACCTCCACGTCTAATCCTTGTTCCAGCAGCTTCCGGATCGTATCTTCTATGGCACGCTCTTCCCCTTCGAAACGGACGATGAGCTGGCCATACGGCGTTTCTTTGATCGTGGAGATCGTGCCCTGCAGAATTGCAAAATTCACGCCCGTCTCATGAACGGTATGGGACAGAATCGATTCGTACGTTTTCGATCCAAGGAAAGTAATCTGCACCGCCCTCGAAGGTCCGTTCGCCTGGCCCTGAATGGCCAGCCGCAGCGCTTCGCCGCTGTCCATCTCCTGGCGGATAAATTCCTGGGTCACTTCATGCTTCGGCTTCAGGAACACTTCCGTTACCGGCCCTTGCTCCACAATGCCGCCCTGATGAATGACGGCGACCCGGTCGCATATGCTCTGAATCACATGCATCTCATGGGTAATCAGCACGATCGTCAGATGAAACTTTTTATTAATGTCCAGCAGCAGGCGCAGGATCGAATCGGTCGTCTGCGGGTCAAGCGCCGAAGTGGCCTCGTCGCACAGCAGCACTTCGGGATCGCTTGCGAGCGCTCTGGCTATGCCGACCCGCTGCTTCTGCCCGCCTGATAGCTGGGACGGGTATTTATCCCGATGCGCCTCCAAGCCGACCAAAGCCAACAGTTCGGATACCTTGCGTTCCATTTCAGCCTTTGGTGTCTTGATCAGACGCAGCGGAAACGCAATGTTATCGTACACCGTCGCGGAAGATAACAAGTTAAAGTGCTGAAAAATCATGCCGATTTTGCGGCGTTCCGTCTGAAGCTGCTTCTTGCCAAGCGACGTTAAGTTCTTACCGTTCACCCACACCTCGCCCGAGGTGGGACGCTCCAACAAATTGATACAACGGATCAATGTACTTTTACCTGCACCGGAGTGTCCGATGACTCCGAAGATTTCTCCTTTTTCAATCGACAAATCCAATTCGGACAACGCAGTGGTTAAGGTTCCGGCTTTTCCGTACTGCTTCGTCAATTGCTTGAGCTCAATCAATCCGATAACCCTCCTTTTTCCGTAGCTTCATATCTATTTACCCAAAAGAAAAGAGCCTCTTTTTGTAGAATCAAAAAGGGCCCTCTTTACGTAAAAGTCAACGCCTTTTCTCATCTGTCAAAGCCAAGGGATATCCTATAGCTTTGAAGGAATTAGCACCATGTCACTCCAAGCGTCACTGCGTTAAGCAATTACACGCTGGAGTCGGTTGCCGGGCTTCATCGGGCCTGTCCCTCCGCCTCTCTCGATAAGAAAACATCGATATGAAATTTTTCCGATTAATTTGATCTGATTTAATAACATTTAATGAATGCAATAGTTAGTATAGATTCTTTTCAGGTTTTTGTCAAAAGGAATTTCATGGCGATTTTGTGCCTAAGCCCTCACTCCATTTTTCGCCCAAAGCTCGTTCGTATACTGATAAGAGGCCGCCAGGGTCCGGCATACCATATCGATACCTTGTTTAAGATCGTCCAGGTGCTGATCGATATCCTCCAGCTCGATCTTGTCCGACAGCCCTTGATGACGCTGCCATAAATCATCCTGCATCTCGGAATTCATGTAATGGATTTCGGCGTTGCGCCGTTTCCGAAGTGTGTTCAGCGGTGTTTTGTAACGCTCCTTGATCGCTTCCAGCTCTTTGGCCAGCTCTCCGTGGGCTTTCAGGAATTTAAACTGCCGCAGGACCGTAAAATAAGAGAAATGCGCCTTCACCTTGGAGGTATGAAGATCGTACAAATCGTTGAGCACCGTCCCCAGCTTGTCAAGGATCGAGAATACCCGTATGAAGCCGTTTTTGTAAAAATACACATATCGTTGATATTCCCCTTGCTCCTGAATCGACATGTCATCGATGTAACCCGATTTGACCGATTGACTGAAATGCCTTGCCGCATTCCAGCTCTGTTCCAGCTCATCCAGGGAAACGATCAACCCCCGGGTCCAAATCTCAAGCTTGCGAAAGTCATGCGTCGGATCCTGATTTTTCTCCATTTCCTTCTGCAGCAGCCGGGTTGTCTTGACCATCGATTCGATGGCTTCCTCAAGCAGTCCGTTATTGTGCCGGGGATGTTCCCCAAGTAACACACGAAGCATGGCGTTACCCCCTCGAGTCATCAAATTAATCTTCATTCTTGACCGCTATTTATCGAAATAGTGATTCCACCGCGTTTAACCGTCTTCACGATATCCTCACGCGGGAATAACTCATCCCGGGTATCCCGATTTCATTCGTGCATTCATGACCAGAGGATTGTTCTTATAGGATGCCCCCGAAACGGCCAGACAACCCACAGAATGGGGCGACTTTCAGATATGCCCCAGGATATCGCCTTCGTCAATCTTAATAAATATAAACTAATCCGTTGCGGGATCAAACCTTTTCAATACTGCTTCCAGCGTCTCCTTATATCGGACAGGTCGAGCGGAAGGTTTGGCTATCATCCACTTCCCTCCTCACTATACAACAAAGCCCTCGAACGCTGGTTCGGGGACTTTGCATAAACGATGTTGCCTTAAATTCGATCTTTTCGTTTAATGATTTTCGCTTCTTTTTTATACAATCTTTTCACGAGACATGCTATGACCCGGCCGCATTTCGGCTTTAACCGGCTTGCCGAGCTGCCATACCCTGACACTTAAGTAACAGAGTACGCCGAATAAGGCCGAGATCAGCAAGGTATGTCCCAGCGCGGAGAATACGTAAACTTCCTCGTTATGCATCGTCGCCATAATGAGGGCACCGCTAAACACTTGCAGCAAGCAGAGCACGGTTGCCGAGATGCCCAGCATCTGTATCTCCCGGTTGTCGCGGTTGCGCCAATATGCAAAATGCCCCATCACCGCAACCACGACCAGCAGCAGAAGCGCTGCCACCCGGTGCATAAAAGCGATGCCGACTCCACCGCTCAGCTCCGGGATCACTTCTCCGTTACACAGCGGCCAGCCCGAGCAACCTTCTCTAGAATCGGTGTGGCTGACGAATGCACCAATATAAACGACGATATAGCTATACAGGGTTGTGCCCCAGACTAAATTACGGAAACCCTTGCTTACCCGAGGCAGACGTTCCAAGTCTACGGGCCCCTTCACCTGTTCTACCCGCCGCATCCCCAGAGCCAGCATGACGGAGCTAGCAAAAGCAATCAGCGAGAAGCCAAAATGCAGCGCCATAATCGCAGCCGATTGAGGTTTAACAACCGCAAGCGCACCCATGATCGCCTGCACTACAACGAATACCGAGGTCCCGATAACATAAGCCATCAAATCCCGGCGATCCCGCTTGTACTTCCAGAACGCAATCAGCGAAGCCAGCGCGGCCAACCCCGCCATCCCGCTGACAGCCCGGTGGGAATACTCAATCATGGAGGATACCGTGTAAGCGGGAACAAATTTACCGTTGCACAGCGGCCACTCCTGGCCGCAACCGAGTCCCGAGCCCGTCTTTGTCACAACCATGCCTCCGAACGTCGCGAAGAACATAATTAAGCATGTTATGTAACTCAGCCATTTTAATTGTTTATCATTCACTTATCTCACCTGCTGCTCATATTCATTCACTATTTAAACCTTTACGGGATCGCATCGTACACAGTCCACATTTCATTATACCTGATTCTACCGCTACGGTCACTTGAGCGATTGTGACAAAATGTTCAAAAATGAGCAAAACCTTCATGATACAGGTACTTGACTTCTTCACCCTACCTCTATCTGATATATAAAACAACACCGCCGCCAGTTATAGATCAAGGCGGCGGTGCTATAGTCACTCTTACTTATGAATCGTACTGTATACGTCAACGGCACGCTGCAGGAATTCTTCAATCTCCTGGCGCGATTTGCGGAGTTTGTTAACGTAGCGAACCAACTCGCGTCCATCGGAGTATGCAACAAAGCTGGGGATACCCATAATATTTTGCTGCTGACTCACGTCACCGACAGCATCGACGTCAACCTCAACCAGAGTCAATTGGTTTGAGAACTTCGTCTCAACCTCCGGCATGAATGGATCGATAAACTTGCAATCGCCGCACCAGTCTGCTTTAAATACGGCAACAGTCAGTCGCGGAGACTGGATTGCAACCTGAAATTCTGCTTCTGAAGTGATTTTTTCCATTGATTATCTCCCCTTTACGTCGAGTTCCTTCACCCTTAGTGAATCAAAATGTTGAGTGGAAGTCAAATTTTAGAGCATACTGACATTATGATGCTCACAGGCTGGGATTAACCCTCAGAAAGTGCAGGTGACCCCCGAATGCACTCGAACGGAGTCAATGATAATAAAAACCGGGGCAAGGATGTATGGTCATGGACGGCAGCTATTCCGCAAGCCCTGACCGAATCATGGTCGGGGATGATCGCATCGTGGCGATTCTCCTTAAAGCTCCGGACAAGCAGCAACGAATTGCGTTGGGACTACACAGCCGTTAGAACAATTCGCAGGCAGCTCAAGGATATCCTCTCCTCCCATCCCTATCTGCAGCAGAGTGTTTACCCGTTTCCGCTCCCTTCCATGCAAGGGTATAACGATATTCGGATTCATGAGGCCGGTGCAGATGTTCAGCTATCTCCAGAAAAGCAGGAGTTGATTCATCATATTCAAGAGGCCACAGCTGCAGCCAACCGAAGCAACGTGACCCGTACGCAAGCCTATTGGGACTGCTATGTATCACAACCTGAGCTGCATTGGGCCTTTCTGGCCCACATGGTATCGCGTAATGCCGGGTGGAATATGAGTGATCTGAAGGGTGGATTGATGTCGGATCTTATGAATCCGACATTTAAGAACAACCTGTATCGCTTCCTGGAGCGCTGCAATGCACTGATCTTCCAGGACGCCTATCCCCAGCTGCTGCTCTATATACACAGTAGAAAAAAAGGTAAGCCCCTATTTCATCTGCTCCCCCACTTTCATGTTTCATCGTTCATGACACCGTTCTGGGAGCAGTTCTGGCAGGATCAGAGCAGTTCGCTGCTTACGGTAGCCCTGATCATTAATGAGCAGAACTATATTGAGGGGCGTGTGGCGAGACACCCTTTTTACCTACAGCATATTCTACAGGATCCCTTCTTTCGGATGCATGAGCTGACCCGGTTGAATCAAATCGTGTTTCCGCTGGGTCAAGTCCATCGAACAGAGTCGGGCGAAAGCCCTGCCCAGAAGCCCTTATCCCCAGCCAGGCCGCTGGCTGGACTTACCTTACCCAAGTTTGACGACCTGTCCATTCGGATCAAGGCAGGCCGTTCGCTGTATGCTTTATTGTTTGGGTATGAGGAGATATACCGCGCGGTGCTGGCATTCGCACGATCCACCAAGCATCAGGGATCGCGCGCCGAATATTGGCCGGCCTTATTTACGCCGACGCTTGAGCAAGCCATGAATCATGGCCACGCGGGATCTGACCTCATCACATCAGAATGGCTGCCCGATGGCCAGCGTCTGTACAGCCCTTATCTTGAAGAGATCTGGGAGGATGAGGCCCCCGAGCAGATTCCCCGGTACGACTGGTATCAGGGCCGGGCGATGTTTAGGCATATTCGTAAACCGTTACGGCCGCTGCTGCCGGATATCACCCATGCCCATCGGGCCGCTCTGGAGAAAACCTCTATCGTGCATGATGTATCTGATCAGTTCCATCGGCATTAAAATAAAGAGACCGTCCCAATACTGCAAGGATGGTCTCCATTCGGTTCTATTCACACGATAAGTGAAACTAAGTATATGTTTTTATCCCCGCTTCCGCATACGTGCAGGCTGCAGTCTCATAAGCGGACGGAACACTTTCTGCAAAAGGCGCGGGTAACTGCTCAGCTCCGATTGCCGCAATACGCCAAACACCACCAGCAGGACAAGATATATAATGACCACGGCCACGCCTACAACCAGGCAAGTCAGCAGGAAGGCCAACCGTGCCGGCATGATATCAACCATTTGAATACCGGCCAGATTCAGGCCATATCCAATTCCCCCGGCGGCAATCACCGTCAACAAGAAGCCCGTCCAGCGTTTGCCCAGGATGGAGAAGGATACAATCGCTTTAATCGATCTTATATTCAGTATCGTAATAACAAGGAAACAGAGCGCCGTGCTCCCTATGATCCCGTAGATCCCAAAGAACGGAGCAAGCAAGAAGCTGGCTGCAAGCTTGATTGCAACCCCGATCATCACGTGAATCATCGAGAGTTTGGCCTTGCCGATTCCAAGAAGAATGGAATTTGTAGTCATCATCGTGATCTGGAAAATCGTACCGAACGTCAGAAATCCAATAATCCCGCTGCCGCCCAAGGAACTAAACAGCAATCCATTAATGGAATAGGATGCCACGCATAGCGCAATCACCATCGGCATCCCCGTCAATATGGCTATACGCATAGCCAGCGATACTTGCTGTTCCAAATGCTCCTGGTCCTTCTTCGCAAAAGCCGCAGAGATGATCGGAATAAGCGAGGTACTAAGGGCAATGGCTAGAATCGGCGGAATCCCCGCCACGCTTTGAGCCCGGTTTCCCAACACCGCGAGGGCTGCTGTCGCCTGATCCAAACCAATCTGCCCGATCAACAGCGGCTTCACTATAGAGCTGTCAATGAAGTTAACAGCCGGAACTGCCAGGGAAGACAGCACAATCGGTATGGACAGCGTGAATATATCCCGGTATATCCCGCCAAGCGGAATGGAGCGGTCCGCCGCCGGCATCTTGAGCTCACGATCGCTTCGGCGAAGTTTAACCGTGAAGTACAGCATCACTGCAAACGCGCCGATACTGCCGAGTACGCCACCGAAGGAAGCTCCGGCCGCAATCCAGGTATCGTCGTATCCCATCCGCAGCAGCACATAGGCCAAGCCGATGGCTGTCAGAACCCGTGCAATCTGCTCGATGATCTGAGATATGCCGCCAGCTGTCATGTTATTACGTCCCTGGAAGTATCCTCGCATCATCGCAATGGCCGGAAACAGCAGCAGCGCTGGGGCGAGTGCCTGAATGGCCGCGGCTGCCTCCGGCTGCTTAGAAATATGGGTAGCATAATAAGGAGCTCCAAAATATAGCAGTAGCGTCATGACAATACCCGCTACCCCGGCAAAAATAAGTGCAGCATGATAGACACGCCGAGCCTCCGCAGGCTTATTCAAAGCATGACGCTCGGATACCATTTTGCTGAGTGTGCTGGGAATGCCTGCCGTTGCTACCGTTAACAGCATTAAATATACGTTATTGGCGATCGTAAATGAAGCGTCCCCTATATCGTTCAGCATATGTTCCAGCGGCACCCGCTGGACAAGACCCAGCACGCGGGCTACCAGCGCAGCAGCGGCCAAGATGATCGTGCCTTTAATAAATGACTCTTTCTTTGACAAAACCGTACCCTTCTTTCTCCTCCAAAGCGCCTCTTACAGCGATTCCTAAGCGTCTATTAGAAAACCCAAATGAAGAAAATAATAATCATCGCGAGCTGTAAAATAATCTTCACCACAATGCTGCTGAACAAGCCAATGACCGATCCGAAACCAACCTTCATGGATTTGCTTGGTCCCGAGCCTGCCAGCATTTCACCCAGAAATGCCCCAAGGAATGGTCCAATTATCAATCCAAAAGCGGGAATAACGAACGGTCCGATAATCAGTCCGATCGTGCTGCCCCATATCGAGGCTTTGGAACCGCCGAGCTTCTTAACACCCCAGGCGTTAACCGCATAATCGGCAATGAAGAGCACCACCAGAATGATCGTCTGAATAATCCAGAACCATGCATTGTAATGCTCAAATGTAAAGAACCAGCCGTAAACAAACAGCGCCAGGTAAATGGCGATAACCCCCGGCAGAATAGGGTAAATCGCCCCGGCCATCCCAATGATAAACAGAGCGATGACAATAATCCAGCCCAATATGTCCATCAACATCTCACCCTTCGATCAAAATATGATCCCTGATGACCTCAACGATGCCGTCCTCATTGTTGCTGGAAACCACAAGGTCAGCTTCATCCTTAACCGTCTGCTGGGCATTGCCCATAGCCACGCCGAGTCCGGCCTGCTGAATCACAGCCAGGTCGTTCAGGCTGTCACCTACGGCTACGACTTCGGACATGCTAATTCCGAGCAGCTCGCACACCTGTCCGATTCCGGTCGCTTTGTTAACGCCCTGCGGATTGATTTCCAGGTTATCCGGCGAGGAGTTCGTGATCTCCAGACCACCCATATCCTGCAGGCGCATCAGAATGTTGTGGCGTACCTCATGATCATTCGTAGTGTATCCGAATTTCAGCCATTCCTGATTCGCGACATCATCGGTCCAGTTCTCAGAGTTATACAATCTTTCTACTGAATACGCCCAGAACCATGATCCGGTTTCAATGGCCAGTGCGTGCATTTCCTCCACGAGCTTGCTGTCGAGCAGCGCTCGGCGGTGCAATTCATATGGCGCACGCCATACCTCGCCGCCGTTCACCGTTACCATCGGTGTCGTCAGTTCAAGCTGCTTGGCATACGGATAGGCATCCTGAAACGGACGACCTGTCGAGAGGCAGACGTGAATGCCGTGCCGTACCGCTTCCTTGATCCACTTCACCGTTTCCTCCGACACCTCATGATCGTCCCGCAGCAGCGTACCGTCCATATCCAGTGCTAACAACCGATATTTATATTTCATGGTATTAACCCCCTTACGAATCATCAGCAAACATAACGACATTTTACCACAAAAGGCAGGGTGTCAAAACATCCCCCATGAATAGCAGCCACCTAACAGGCCAAAACTGAGATAAAGCCTACCCACAATGAGGATTTCCCCACGCGCTCGAACCAATCACACGACCCTTGAAATAAAGAAGCAATGTGAAAGAAAGAATATGACTTCCTTTGTGCTACGATATTTACTGAAGACAACCCTGAAAGGAGTCATAAAATCATATGACCAAACCTAATGAGAACCCCGTCGTGACGGCAGAGATGCTCATTCGAAGACCGGTAGCCCAGGTATTCGAGGCTTTCATCGACCCTGAGATTACAACCAAGTTCTGGTTTACCAAAAGCAGCGGCAAGCTTGAGGAAGGCCGTCATATCCGCTGGGATTGGGAGATGTATGGGGTACATGATGACGTGTACGTTCAACATATCGAAGTGAATCGCCGCATCACGATCGAGTCTTCAGACCGGACCCAAACCGAATGGACATTCACGCCACGGGGGGATCATGAGACCTTCGTTGCCATTACCCATTCCGGATTTACAGGCAGTGCGGATGAAATGGTGCAGGGAGCTATTGATTCCATGGGAGGATACACCATGGTGCTCTGCGGCCTCAAAGCGCTGCTGGAGTTTAACGTCGTCCTGAATCTGGTAGCGGACAAAGCCCCTGACGCCCATGTGTAACGGATAAAGAAACGGCAGCCAACCCATTGAGGGCTCTTGGCTGCCGTTTTTTTGCTTCCTATTATTGGTTCGGATTGCCTTCCTCATTCTCACCCCCGGTTTGTTTAGGGTGAGGCGTTCCGTCGAGTCCGTAAATTTCGTCATAAGCATCGAAAATTTTGCGGGCAACCGGCGCGGCACTCTGGGAACCAAAGCCTGCTTCCGGTATGACTACGGCGACGGCCAGCTTCGGATTTTGCCGTGGTGCAAAAGCGATGAACACCCCGTTTTCCACCCTGATCCGAGAACCGTTTTTATAAATATCCTGCTCGGATGTTCCTGTTTTCCGTGCAAAATCATATTTAAAATCTTCAAAAGCTCGAAGTCCCTGCGTATTCATCCCTGCAATGACTTCATTCCAGTACTGCTGCGGGAATTCCGCTTTATTTAATACTTCACGCTTGAATTCCTTAATCACATTGCCGTCCTGATCTACGATCTTGCTCGCAAGCTGTGGCCGAATGCGTTCTCCCCGATTGGCAAGCGTGCTGGCATACTGTGCCAATTGGAGCGTCGTATATTTACCGGACTGTCCGAATGAAGCGTATGCCATGGCAGCCAGATAACTTCCCGCCTGCTCGATATTGGTATACTCGATGATTCCTTTATGCTCCTTCGGCAGACCGGATTCGGTAGATACCCCGAGCCCGAATTTCTTCATATATTTATCCCATACTTCAACGGATTCGGAGCCGTATTTGTTATACAGTCGTTCCCCGATCCAGTCAACCATAAAGGCATTGGAGGAATGCTCAATCGCTTGTCTCGCATTCAGAGATCCGTAGGCTCTACCGCCCGAGTTCCGGACTCTCGTATTATCCTTACCGAAGAATGCTGCACCGCCATCATAATAATAATCGTTCGGCCCGAACAATTTTTCATTAAGTCCAATTAATACTGTCAAAGGCTTCATGGTGGAACCGAGCAGCACGACCGATTCCAGATTGTTGCCGGATCGACCGGAACTATATGGAGAAATCGTTCCGTTGCCATAATACTTCATGACCGATTCCCAATCATCGGTCCCATTCTCCCATACATTCGGATCATAATCCGGCATGCTGGCCATGGCGACAATATTCCCGGTATCCACCTCCATCGCTACGGCATAACCCGTTTGCGCATTCGGATGCGTTTTACCGGAAACCGTATTGGCGTGAAGCCATTTCAGCTGATCAATGATCGCCTGCTGCGTAACCTTCTGAATATCCTTATGAATCGTCGTATGAATATTGTAGCCCTTCTCCGGGGCAATCATGGTCGGCACCCCGTCCGCCATGTTCTGCGGATTAATTGGAATCCCGATATATCCGTTCTTGCCGCGCAGCTCATCCTGGAACATCATTTCGAGTCCGTCTACACCGACCTTCTCCTGCTCCGTGTAGATAAGTCCCGGATCTTTTTGCTTCTTGTTCTGCTCATCAATCTCTTTATATTTTTCCAGTGTCTTAATTCCGCGGAACTCTTTCAAATAACCAATCGTTTGAACGGCAATTTTATCCTGGTTATATTGACGCTGGCTTTCTTCAACAACCTCTATTCCAGGATACTCGTTCTTATGCTCCATGAAGTAAGCCACTTCTTTAGTCGAAAGATCTGCCTTAATGCGTCTCGGCTCATAACCCGGCTGCTTGTTGAATTCCAGGTCCATCGCTTTGATCACATCATCCACTGTCAACTTTTCGGCTTTTGGATCACCATATTGTTCGAAGACCTTGACCATTTCCTCGGCCAGCTTTTCAATCTCCGGACGGTTCTTCTTCCCTCGTTCGGATGAACTGTAATCCTTTAACAGCGTTAAATACAGTGCTTGGGAGGGTGTTGAGTATGCAAGCGGCGTACCGGAAGCATCGATGATGCTGCCCCGGATCGGCTGAAGCGGGAAATTTTTAACCTGCCCACCGGTTTCGAGCTCTTTTAGCTCAGGCCCTTCAACGAACTGCAGTATAGCAAGACGTATAATAACGACACAGAATATGATAAAAGTGCTGAAAAAAAATACATTAACCCGCAAGTTAAACTGACTGCCGGCATCTCGTTCTTCTTGTTTGCGCTTATCCGGCCTAAACCCTTTCACGTATGCTTCTCCCCTTTATCCACAATCACATAAACCCATATTAACATAAACGCCCCCCCACTTCATCTGGAAGGCCCCTCCTACGGGCAAGGGCGAACTTCCCTTGCTCAAAGTCCGCCCTTCTCCGTATCCCAACACATCTATCAAAACACTTGTTCTTTTATATGTGTCTCATTGAAGCGCGGCGGATTAAACCAGTTGCCGCTCTGTGCCCAGGTCGGGTCCAGCGGTATCCATCGCTTCTCTTCGCTCAAGTAAACCTCATTCCAGGCGTGGGGACCATAACCGCCTTGACCATTATATCCCCTGCCAGTTACGACCCGAACTTTCAGATCCTGAGACCGGGCCATCATGGCATACAGCCGAGCATAATCAATGCACACGCCTAACCTTGTTTCGTACGTATCCTGTGGTGTCTGCTCTTTCCATATCCGCTGCTCTTCATACAATGTCACTTTGTCGTGATCATACGCTATTCTGCTGCCAACCCAATCATAGAGCTTTCGGGCTTTCTCTTCATCGGTTGACGCACCTTTCACGATATGGGCTGCCGTCTGCTCAATGCCCTCGGGAATCTTGTGGTCGATGACCTCATACTTCCGCTGAATGATCCCATTCAATTCTTCTTGAACCGATTGGGTAAAGACCGGCAGCTTCTCTCGGACGAGAGAACCCGACAAAGGTTCTATCACAGCCCTCGCTCCCTGCTGATAAACCGGTGAAGCCTCAACGTACCGGCTGAAGCCGTGGTCGGGATTCAGACTGACGTAGATGAATAAGATCGCAATAACAATAATGCTCCGGGCAGCACCCATGATAACGCCAATTCCCGCGCCTGTTAGCCGGCTCAGCAGCGATGCCGACGTATCTTTTCTCGTTCCGAAGAGTTTCAGCCTGCCTCCCATGATCAGGGAAACGAGCAGACGCAGCATAAATACGATAAGGGCGTAGCTTAACATAAACAGCACCGCAAACCGCAGTAGCGGGAAATCCGCCAGCGATTTTACGGCTGTATAATAAATCTGTTCCCAGAAGCGCAGCTCCCGATTCGGTAAACCGGAGGCTGTCCCCAGCCAATCGCCTGCCTTGGGTGATAACCATAATGTAAAAGGAACGGAGATCGCAAGCCCGACCAAGCGCAGCACCGCATCCCCCAGAAAAAAAACAAGCTTCCCGGCTGACTGGGAGGCTCCGCGACTCCATCCCTGTAATAGTGAAATAACCACAATCAGCAGCAGCAAGATGGTGATTCCGTTCCCACTCAGCACACTATCCTTCCATGCCGACATCAACGGTATCCCCTCCTCTCCCCATGATGTCTTGTCAACCGATGTAAGCGAGCTGCAGCACTAAAAACGCTGCCGCCCTCGTACATTCGCTTCCGATTGCGTTTCATTTTTTTTATTTAGAGGCCGTATTGCTCTTGGCATCATCGATAAAGCTCTGAATCGTATCGTTGATATCCCACTTTCCTACCGAAACACCGCGGAAAGTGACTTCAACCTCTTCGGAACCGTCACTTCCTTTCAGCTCCAGATTAGGAGCTTTAATGGAGTAGGTACCGTCCCCATTCGAAGTATATTTTGCTTCCTTCGCTTCTTTCATCATCATGTTCAGCGCTTCTTTTTTTATCGTGTCCACCGTTTCTTCCTTCACCGTGGTTACAACCTCGCCGATCTTATCCAGGGAAATTCCGCTATACACCAACAATCCCACGATGATGAGTACGGCTAGCGCCCATTTAATGACGGTTCTCACCACATTCAGCACAATAAACAAGATAATTAAGGCGATGGCAATGACCAGCCAGTTTTGTTTAAGAAATTCAATCCAGACCTGAGTATCCAATTCAATTCACTCCCGTTCATCGTTTCAAAAGCGGCGGTTCATGCCGTCTTATTAATTATACATGATACCCCGCAAAGCTGTCAGCCAACCGGGTCTTTTCACAAAAAGGTATAAGCTTGCCCATTCGAACGTACAAGTAGTAATACCATATCAACTTTTGCCGGATAGGAGGGTGCCATATTGAAAACCGCATTATGGCTCTATATGTTTTTGTTTCTGGCGTTTTTTGATTTGCATGCTCAGTATCCAGTACTGACGCCCTTTGCCATCTCCCTTGGCGCAGCCCCTACGTTTATCGGCTGGATGATGGGAATTTATGCTTTAACTCATCTGCCTGGCAATCTGCTTGCAGGCAATCTGATCGATCGGCACGGCAGCAGACGCTACATTATTTTCAGCTTAACCGCTGCTGGTGTTATCCTGCTGCTCCAGGCTCATGTCCAACTGCCCTGGCAGCTGCTCGCGCTCCGCTCGATCAGCGGCTTCGTCTTGGCCTTTTTGTCACCGGCCTGTTTGGCGCTGCTTGCGTCTCTCTCCCGGGATCCTGTTACGCAAGGCAAATATATGTCCGGTCATGGCGTGATCCACACTCTTGCCTCTGTCTTGTCACCGGCCGCCGGCGCTTTCATTGTAGCCAAAGCAGGATTTTCCGGTACATTCCAGAGTCTGGGCTGGCTTTTGATTTTCACCGGCTTGATGGCGTTTCTCAGTCTCCCGAAGCCTCTGTCAGCCGCTGATAGAGATAAAGGGCAGGCTGTTCCGATCAACAGCGGGACACCGGCGCGGCTTCCTTTTAGCTTGCGCTTATATCTGATTCCATTTGCTATCGCATGCTCTCAAGGAATCCTGTTCTTTGAAATACCGCTGCGGGAAAGCGGGCTGGCAAGCATTATGTCCACCGGGCTTCTATTCTCCGTCATTAGCCTTGGAGCTTTGGTCACATTAAGCATGCTGTTTCTCAATCGTTATGCGCCCTATATCAGGGTGACCATCGGCGTATTGGGACTCGCTATTTGCTTCTACGCCCTGGCTGCAGTAGACCATGTACCGATCACGGTCATCCTGTTTGCGCTCGGACTTGCTAAAGGATTGCTGTTTCCGGCATTATCCTCACTGTTCATAGAGCTAAGCGGCGGAGGCAGACTTGGGAAAGTCTTCTCATTGCAATCCATCGCCATGTCGCTGGGTTCCTTTGTAGGTCCTATTGCGGCAGGACAGCTCCGAACGGTGGTGTCCCCTTATTTTATCGCGTTTCTGATGCTGATGACCGTGCTGCTGCTGCTCCCCAAACGCAATCGTGAAGCACCTTTAACAGCTGTCTCACCAGAAACCCCAATCTCAACCGTCTAGGGAAGCTGTACCAGTCTTAAGCCAGCGCCCAAAAAGATAAGGATGGGCCAATACACAATCCATATGGGTAAAACCACATAAGATACAGTGTGGCAAATGACCACGTACATCTAACCAAGGGGTGAAGTAATCATGAGTCATGTTCATCATCATAAACATTGTCATACAGGATGCCATGGAAATTCTGTAGGGATGGTTCTTGTATTGTATATTCTGCTCGTCATCATCTTGAGCTGTTTCTACTAGGATACATGGATTAACCTTGTTACGGCCATCCAGAGGATGGCCGTTTATTTTGCCCGCTTTGCATGATCGATAAAAAACAAGTTAAACTATACATACACCATTCGACACAACCATCATTCGACGGCGGATCATCATTTCCCGGGGAATGCTGCCAAGGATCTCCGTATCATGACAGAGGTGAAAAAAGATGCCGATATTTCTCATTGTAGAGGGCAAGAACGACCGGAGCCGACTACGCCGATTGCTGACATCGGATATAACCATCCTGTGCACATTTGGAACGCTAAACACCGCCAAGCTGGAAAGCCTTCATAAACAGGTGAGGGATCAAGAGGTGTATCTTTTTATGGATAACGACAGCTCCGGCAAGAAAATTCGCGGTGCCCTGCGCGACATCTTCCCTGATGCCGAACAGATCTATACGCGCCGGGGATACGCAGGAGTTGAAGGAACGCCTGACGAATACCTGATTGCCCAGTTAGAGAAGGCCGGACTGGAAGAGTTCATCATTTACCCGCCTCCTGCTATTAACAACGCAGATCAGAAATCACTATTTTAAATAAAAAAGGCGTCCTCCATCTTTAACGATAGAGCGCGCCTTTTGGTTTTACCTATAGGTTATTCCTTAATTAAGGTCTTAATGTCCTTCACAATATCCTCGGTCTTCACTTGGGCCGGATCCGCTGCATTATAGGTCTTCCGAATATTGTTATTCCGGTCAACCAATGCAATGGAATTGCCATGCGTGAAATTCGTCGAGTTATTGCCGAGCAGCGGGATTTTGAAAGAGTCCTGCATCAGCTTCCGTGTTTCCTCCTGATCTCCACGAAGGAAGTACCAGCCGTTATAATCCGCATAGAAACGGTCCCCGAACTCCTTAATCTTCTCTTTTGTATCGGTTTCCGGGTCAAAGGAGATGGACACGAAGTTAACTTCTTTACCGAAGATGCCCTCTTTCTTCAAGTCTTCCTGTATTTGCGAAAGAACCAGTGTTGTAATCGGGCATACATCCGGGCAGCTGGTGAAATAGAAGTACATGAGCTTAACCTTGCCCTTGGTATCGTCCGATGTGATCGTCTTTCCATCCACATTTTCCATGGAGTAAGCGGCTACCTCACGAACGATTGGAAACTTTTCTTTTCCGAATCCTAACGAGTTGTATACCAGGTAAATAGCTGCTATTACGCAGACAGCGAGTAGTACCCAAGTCCATTTGTAACGTTTGAATGCATTCATGACCTTCCCCGTTCTCCCTTCGTCTCAGGCAATCCCTGTTCTTGCCAGGTTTAGTTCAGCGTTAAAGCCCTTCCACCTATTAAAAAGTGGTATTGAGTATGAGAACGATCAGGCTCAAGGTCAAGTAGTTGATGGAGATAATAAATACTTTTTTGGACCAAGCTTCATCGTCCTTAGCACGGAAACCTTGGAGCGCGGCGTAAAGCCACCAAATAGCCAGAAGGAGTCCGATAACCAGAAAGAATATACCGGCGTATCCATACGTGTACATCAGGATGGGGATCGGTATAAGCAGTACCAGGTAAGGGATCATCTGATACTTCGTGCGCTTAATTCCTTTAACTACCGGCAATAACGGAAAGCCCGCTGCACGATATTCTTCAACCCGGCGAATGCCCAGTGCCCAGAAATGAGGCGGCTGCCAGAGAAACAGAAGAGCGAACAGCAAAACCGCAGCCATATCTACGGTTCCTGTCACGGCCACATAGCCGATCACCGGCGGCATCGCTCCGGAAATTGCGCCTACCGACGTACTCCATGTTGATGACCGCTTTAACCATAATGTGTATACCACAACGTATACGAACATTCCGATCGCTCCGAATATCCCTGCCAATACCCCTGAGAACAGGAATAACATGGCTAGTCCAACGACCCCAAGAATGATGGCATACCAAAGAACAACCTTTGGTGTCAGCCGTCCGGTTGGAAGTGAGCGATTCCGTGTACGCTCCATCTTCATGTCAAGCTCTCTGTCGAAATAGTTATTGAAAACACAGGACGAAGCCATAACAAGCACGGTTCCGAGAAGTGTCATAATCATCAATCCAAATTGGATATCCCAACGCGATGCTAGCCAAAATCCGGCAAAAGCCGCTATCAAATTTGACCGGATGATTCCGGGCTTCGTTACCGTGATAAAATCTTTCCAAGTCCCCGCCTTATCGGGAGGTGCAGGCGCTGCCGAGGCAAGTGCTGCGGATTCTGAAGGAGCTTGGTATCTCAAGTGATTATCCACGTGTAAACGTTCCTCCTTGTATCTGTCGTTATGGAGGAAGTACTGCCTCCGCTATAAAGTTTATCATATCATTAGTAAAAAGTGTTTAGCAATCCTTCGGAATTCGTTCCATCTATATGACAATTCAGTGACATTTGGAAGCGATATATTCTTGACGTTATGCCGTTGTTTAAGGCACAATTTGTCTATGTAGCAAAGATGGGTGTCGATCCCTTAATATGAATACAAAGCCCGGAGCGCAATGATAGCGCTCCGGGCTTCCATACTCACGTTATGAGAAAGAGATTACAGCGTGCGGCCAGACCCCGAAAGAGCCTGTTCTGCTTGCTGTACCAAACGTTTTGTAATGTATCCACCCAGGGATCCTGTTTCACGGGAAGTATAGTTACCATAGTAACCGTCCTGAGGAATCGTTACGCCTAGTTCTTGAGCAGCCTCGAGTTTCAAACGTTGTAATGCTGCAGTTGCTTGAGGTACAACCAAATTGTTGCTGCGGCGTGCCATATTAAATATCTCCCTTCACTGAATGTCTGTTATTCCAGTGCAAGCTTGCAAACTTATTATGGCTCCTTCTTGCAACGTTATACGTATTTTTTTAATTTTTATCTTTGGAGGTTTTTTTCATATGAGTAAAGGCTTATCCCTATGGTTTGCGGTCTCTTCGATCATCCTGCTCACCGCCTCGGCCATATCCATCAGCTACAACGGATTTCTGGCCGTCGGTCTGGCTCTGCTCTCCATTCTCAACATAGGCTGGGGATTCATTATCAAATCCAAACGCAAGCCTTCTTAAGAAGAACCCTGCTTATTTACGAGCCAGAAAGCCCATCTTGTCTTTGACGCCATCCAGTATTTGAGCTGCAGTCTTCCGTGCCTGCTCTGCTCCCTTGGCCAGAATGTCATGGATTTCACCGGTTTGGCGAATTTCGTAGTATCTGTTTTGGAGTGGCTCCAGAGCGGCTACTACAACTTCGCCAAGCTCCTTCTTGAATGCCCCGTACATCTTCCCTTCAAAACGCGCCTGTACTTCCTGCAAGGACACCCCAGCACATTCCGAATAGATACTCATCAGATTGCTAACCTCTGGTTTAGCGGATGGGTCATAGACCACTTCCGCCCCGGAATCGGTTGTAGCTCTACTGATTTTCTTGCGGATTTGGTCCGGCTTATCCAGCATCGCAATATAACTGCCCTCAACCGGATTACTTTTGCTCATCTTTTTAGAAGCATCATCCAGCGACATAATTCGTGCGCCTACTTCCGGAATGAACGGTTCCGGCATATTGAAATAGGAACCGAACCGATGATTGAACCTTGAAGCTAAATCGCGCGTGATTTCCAAATGCTGCTTTTGGTCATCTCCGACCGGTACCAGATGGGCATTATACAGCAATATATCTGCAGCCATAAGCGCTGGATAGACAAACAAACCGGCTCCTACGGAATCTTTACCTTCCGATTTGTCCTTAAATTGTGTCATCCGTTCCAATTCGCCCATATTCACCATCGTTGTCATGATCCATCCCAGCTCGGCATGCTGAGGAACATGGGATTGCAGGAAGATATTGGCGCGACTTGGGTCGATCCCGGCTGCAACGTACAGTGCCGCAACCGACTCTGAGCGATCTCGGAGCGAGCTTGGCTCCTGCGGTACCGTAATGGCGTGCAGATCGACGACCATAAAGTAACAATCATGCTCGTCTTGAAGCTTAACAAAATTTTTAATGGCTCCAATGTAGTTGCCCAGTGTCAAATTGCCACTTGGCTGAATTCCCGATAATACTGTTTTCATGACTAGCCCTCCATTTATTTAAACTTTCTTAATCCAAAGTCTGCCCCGCTCGAGGGAACATATATGAACGCAAAAAGGCCTCACATCCGCAAGGGACGTGAGACCGTGGTGCCACCCTTATTCGCTGCAGAAACTCTAATACTTAAGCTGCAGCCTTCTATTCTTGTAACGGAGAACACCCGGCCGGCATATTAAGGAATAACAGTATAATCCCTGTTCAGCCTGGCACTCAAAGGTCCATTCAGCAAAGCGGATCCACCGGTTCACATCAACCACCGGCTTTCTGAAGGATGGGCCGCACCTGCTTACTTGTCCTTGTCATCGTGTTTCAATCATTTTGGATCACTATTACATGCAATGATAAAACTCTTGCTCTGCCTTGTCAATTCTATTTTGGAATCAAGTCGTAAGATGTTTTGAAGCATTTCTTTTACCCTTTCCGCTAAAATCTGTTATGATGTGGTTAATCGTCAAGACCATGATTTCTGTTAGTAAAGGAGCATCGATATGAATCAAGTGACCAAAGGCCAGTGGAATGGTTACGACACCTATATTTTAAACAGCGGCCGTCTTGAAGTGACTCTCCTTCCTCGTCTAGGTAACAATGTCATTGGAATCAAAGACCTTGAAAACTCACGCGAAATCCTTCGAAAACCAGATGAAAGTGAGCTTGCATTCTATCTTCAGAAGCCCTACCACTTCGGCATCCCGATGCTCATTCCGCCAGGCCGGATTTCCAAAGGCCAGTTTGAGTATGGCGGAACAACGTATCAATTTGATCAAAATACCGCGAACGACAATCATATCCACGGTCTCCACCGATCACAGGCTTGGTGTGTCAGCGACATAGAGGAAGAGGATGATGGGTGCGCCGTTTCGACAGAGTTCATATCATCGGATGATCCAAAATGGATTGCCCAATTCCCAGTACCGCTGAAGCTGGAAATGACCTTTCGTCTTCAGGGTGCCCGCTTATCACAGAGTCTTCGTGCAACGAATCTGGGTTCTAGCCCTGTGCCGTTCGGTATGGGTTACCATACGTGGTTCCTGCTCGATGGTGAGCCCCATCGCTGGACGCTGGATCTGCCTGTAGAGGGCATTTATACCTTGAATAATGAACTGATTCCAAACGGCGATCTTTCACCGCTTGGCCATCTGGAACAACTGAATTCCGGACTCAACCTGAAGGAAGCCGACCTTGATACGATATTGAAAATCCCGGAAGGCAAACCAGCCGAAGCCATGCTTCAACGGGATGATGGTTACCAAATTCATTATTCGGCAGACCGTGCCTTTTTCAAGCACTGGGTGCTCTATACGAAAGGCGTCGCAGAGGAATTTCTCTGCATCGAGCCGTATACCTGGCTTCCGAACGCGCCCAATTTGAATCTGCCAAGCGAAGAAACCGGCCTGATTCATCTGGAACCGGGACAGACCGTGAACCTGAATACCCAGATCAGCGTCCAAAAAACGTCGTCGGAGGCAGAGCAGGGTAGTTAAGCCATTTCATGTGAGCCATAAGATCTTCATATACTTAATGTTTTAAACAAGAGCAGTCCTTTGAAATCAAAGGGCTGCTCTTGTTTGTCTAAGATAACGACCATTCCAGCGATTCGGATAATTTTACCACCAAATGATCTGTCTCAAGCACGAATGAGATTCCTAGGATTCAGTCATAATATCCATATACAACATCAAAGGAGGTGACATGACATGGCTCAAGGTCGTTCTTCTAACAATCTTGTCGTACCTCAAGCAACTGCAGCTCTTCAACAATTGAAGATGGAAGCTGCTCAAGAACTGGGCGTAACGATTCCACAAGACGGTTACTATGGAAACTATACTTCCCGTGAAACCGGTTCTTTGGGAGGTTACATCACCAAACGTCTGGTACAATTGGCTGAGCAGCAATTATCGGGTCGTTCGAACCAGTAATTCGCATCTCTTCCCTCCAGCCGTAATTAGAAAGAGGCGATCTTCTCCCCAAAGATCGCCTCTTTCGTTATATATTCTATATGATAAATGATTTCAGGATTCCGAAGCAGCTTCGGCATATGTATTACGAGGGTACCGAATCATCAAGTTGGCCATGTTATAGTTGGATTCAAGTATAGCATCTACAACGACAATGCCTTGTCGTACCATAAATTCATAACTGATTTCGCCGTGTGTCCAGTGGCGTTTATGTTTCAGACTTTCAAGCGCCATCGTACGAAAAGAGAGTTGTTGAGCTTCACTTAGCCCCTCCTCAAGTGGAGCTATGACCCCGTTACGCCCAGCCAATGGATTATGCCGTATGCCAAATTTACCAATTACATTGTTTCGTATTTGTACAAATACTGTCCCTGAACTTAGACCTCCCAACTCTTCTTCCAGCTCTTTAAAAACGATGTCCAATTGTCTAGCCAGTGATAATTGATCTAGTTTTACCATCTCTTCTCCCCTCCTTTATTAGTAAATTCTCCCTATTACTAGGGCTTATGACTCATTATAGGGTAAAGGAATCAATGTATCAACAATATTCAACACATTTGGGTATTTATTACTAAAATTGCACAAATAATTTAGTTTTCAGCTCCTTTATTGCGTCAACTTTCATTCTTTTACGACAAAAAAAGAAGCCCAAGCGGGGCTTCTTCATAGGTTGGAATTTGCATGTACTTGGGAGGCAAAATCCTCTAGCAAATTCCTTTATCTGTTATTCCGATGAAAATCAACAAATCACGCCATATGTTCCGTCATTTGCAAGAATTGTCTAATATCGGATACGCAAGAGTCGGCTGCACTTTGCCAGAATTCGCGCTGGGTCAGATCCACATTCAGATGTTTCCTTGCCAGATTCTCCACGGACATCACGCCGGTGTCACGAAGCAGGGCATCATATTTATCTGCAAAGGTCGGACCTTCTTCCAATGCCCGAACATAAAGGCCGGTACTGAACATATAACCGAAGGTATATGGGAAATTGTAGAACGGCGTCCCTGTGATATAGAAATGAAGCTTGGATGCCCAGAAATGCGGATGGTATGATGTCAGAGCATCACAGTAGGCTTCCTTCTGCGCCTCCACCATCAATTCCGAAATTTCCTCGCTGCTGAGCAGGCCGCTCTTCCGTTTGTCATAGAAGCGGGTTTCGAACAAGAAACGGGCATGAATATTCATAAAGAAAGCTACGCTGTTCTGAATTTTCTCTTCCAGCAGTGCCAGCTTTTCTTCTTCGCTGCCGGCACCCTTCACCATGGCATCAAAAACAATCATTTCAGCAAAAGTAGATGCCGTCTCGGCAACATTCATCGCATACTTTTGGTTAAGCACCGGAATTCCGCCCATCAGATGCTGATGGTAGGCATGGCCCAGTTCATGCGCCAGGGTCGAAACGTTCGAGGCTGTTCCGCCAAACGTCATGAAGATTCGGGTCTGGCCGCTAGCCGGGAAGGAAGTGCAGAAACCACCCGGTCGCTTGCCGGCGCGATCTTCGACCTCAATCCAGCTCTTATCAAACGCCATTTGCGAGAAATCCGCCAATCTCGGGCTAAACTTACGGAACTGCTCCACAATGTTAACAGCGGCATCGTCATATGAGATTTTGGTTGCGGAAGTACGCAGCGGGGCATCTACATCAGTCCAAGACAAGCCTTCCAGACCAAGCAGCTTCGCTTTACGGTTTAGGTACTCCACAAGAACCGACTTGGTGTCCTGGATAACAGCCCACATGGTATCAAGCGTCTCACGGCTCATACGGCCAATCGCTAGCGGCTCCTTCAAGATATCATCCCAGCCGCGATTCTCGTACAGCTTCAGGCGGTAGCCGGATAAATGGTTAAGGGTATCCGCACAGTAATCAGCGGAGTCTCCCCATGCCTGCTCCCACTTTTCGAACATGGATTGGCGTACTTCCCGGCGAGGATCATGCATTTTATTGAATGCCTGTCCTGCGGACAACATGACCGTCTTACCGTCTTCCTCATACGGAATCTGGATTTTCTTAACGATGGTATCATAGAACTCTCCCCATCCATGATAACCGTCTACGCCAAGCGATAGAGCTAAGCTCTCTAACTCAGGGCTCATCTTATCCTTTGCGAGATTACGGCTTTCGTTCAATACGAAATCGAGCTCGGACACCTTATCTGTACCGGTCCAAGCGGTCCAGAGTTCGTCATCCATTCCACGAAGAATGTTATCGAATTGGTTCTTAACCGATTGCAGGGTCGCGGACAACGACGTTACCCGTCCGGATAATTGAACGGCCTTCTTGTCATTCACATTTTGCGCGGTCAGGCAACCCACGAATGCAGAGACTTCACGGATACGGGCATAGGCGCTCTGGAACTGCTCAAGGAAGCGTTCAAGGCTGGAGGCGCCCTCCATGGTTTCCGGAACGGTCAATGCTTTAACGGCTTGCTGAAGATTATGTACATCCTGCTCAAGAGACTCAAGAAAGCTGACGAGCTGCGGTGAGGAAGAACCTCCCGGAAATATCGATTCCAAATCCCAAGTTTGTTGAAGTGCCATCGAACATTCATCACCTTTCAAAATAAAATATGAATTCAAGCGGAATACCATTTGTGTGGACTTAGGGAAAAGTGTATAACTATATATAACTCAATTTATGTTATCCCTGCTACAACCAATTTACTGCTGAAGGAGCCAAAAGCCATGAGACCTTTGCAAATATCACCGGAGACGGCCGTTACACTATCCAAGCAGCTGGGCGTTCCGCTGGAACAGCTGATGCATATGCCTCAGCATATATTAATGCAGAAAATTGCCGAGCTTGCCAAGAATGAGGAAGCGAAAGCAGCGAAACAAGATGATGAGTCCCCATCATCGGAGAACTCATGATTCCTTTTTCCAATACTTGGCCTTATGATGTCGTTGGAAACGACGTGTATGTACACAGCTGCCCATTCTGCGGAACCGACAATGTATTGCTGCCGATGAAACCCAAGGAACTGATAAGCGTAAGGGAAGGGAAAAAGAAGCTGCTGATCTTCCCCTGCTGTCACAACAAAGTAACCGTGCTGGACAGCGACATCGACTACTTGCTCACGGATCAGCGATTACGCTGACTTCACCGTAAAGCATGAGTTCAGCCTATTCGTGTTTACCCAAATAGCCTGCTGACCCACCCTTCAGCGGGCTATTTGCATTAGGACTCTGCCTGAAGTGCCGTGTTCTTCTGCTCCCGAATCTGCTCGGATATCAGCTTCCACTGCTCTCTGGATGCGCGTATCATCGCGGCATCCATAATCTTGTCATCCTGGACCACTCTGGAGAACCATTGAACCGCCTCCTGAAATTGTCCCAGCCTTCTGTGGATCTCCCCGATCAGATACAGCAGCCTAGCATCATTCGCCCCTACCCCTTCCAGCTCAAACACTCGGACATAGGATTCCAGGCTATAACTCAAGAACCGCTTCTCTTGATCCTCGTTGCCCTGATAACGGTACAGCCAAGCGATATGATGCAGCAGGCTGGCCACAATACGATCCCGCTCCCCGATCACTTGCGCACAGAGGAGAGCCAGCTTGTACGACTCCAGAGCATCCTCCAGATTGCGCGAGCCGCTCATATCCCTCTTCTCCCAGCGGCACCCAACTTGCTCATAAAAGAGCGCCTTCTGCCGTTCGTTCAATTTCAGGGTCGAGTTTTCTGTGGAGGCAAAACCGCATTCAGGACAGATCCGCACCACGTAAAAATCGGGATTCTCCGATTTATAGTAAGCGCAAAAATCCGTATCTGTACGGTATGCCTTTTTAAAGCTGGGTCTCACCCTGGACGTTACATATTCATGCTCACAGTGCGCACAAATCACCTTGATGGAATACAAGGGTTCCAATTTCACGCCATTCGCCATCCCTTCATTCGTGTCTAATTCCTGTTTAGATGTAGGTATATGGCACTAAGGAGTATTCACGAAATGGTGGGCGGGACCGGACAGACGCTGCAGCACAAAATCACGTAATTCATCCTCCACGCCAATTTCGATTAGGGCTCCTGCCATGCAGCCAAGCCATTCTTCGGCATGGCGATCCGTAATCGGGAATTTCATGTGCCTGGCCCGCATCATCGGATGTCCGAATGCTTCCGAGAACAAGGCTGGCCCTCCAAAAAACTGGCTCAAGAACATATATTGTTTCTCCATCACCGGCATAATGTCTTCCGGAAACAATGGCGAAAGCAGCTCGTTTTGCTGCACTCTCGGATAAAAAGCTTCGACGAGCGAACGTACACCCTCGGCACCCCCGAGGTTATCATAGATGCTTAAGTTCGGATCCATATCCGCTAATTCTCCCATCTGTTATATGATTCGCTTTCGATTGGATGTACCTATCCATTATACCAAAAAACAACAAAAAAAGGCGCTAAGCAATGGTTAGCACCTTTTAGAACTTATTAATAACTGCGCCAGTCCTCTTCACTCTGGACGAGAGAAGCACGTATAACATAAACGAAGGCGCATACTAGGATACCTGCGACTATGCTCATGATCATCACTCCATCCAAACATAATACGAAAGATGTGCTTTGATGTTTTTTATTATAGCACAATATCCCCGAAAATAAAGCATAAATGTAACCGCTTTCTCATGTTTTTTTATACTGTTTGTCCTATATCCTGCATAGATTTTTAACAACGGACCTATATTTCTATCATTCACATCGATGCCAGGGGGCGTATTCCTTATTATGACCATGAAAAAAATGGGCTGGCTCTTGCTTGTGACGGCACTGCTCAGCGTAATTGTCCTAATGGCTTTATTTCCCGAAGCTGCGCTTCAATCCGCTCTCCGCGGCCTGTCGATATGGTGGGACGTGCTATTCCCTTCCCTATTCCCGTTCTTTGTTATTTCAGAGGTGCTGCTGGGGTTTGGCGTAGTGCACCTGATAGGCACGCTCCTGGACCCTATGATGAGGCCGTTGTTTCGTATTCCGGGCGCAGGAGGATTCGTGGCAGCGATGGGATATGTTTCAGGATACCCGGTCGGTGCCAAATTAACCGCCAAGCTATGGGAACAAAAAATGGTAAACCGGGAGGAAGGTGAGCGGCTTGTTGCTTTCACTACCTCTTCTGACCCTATATTTCTAATTGGAGCGGTCTCTATCGGGTTCTTTCACGACCCCAAGATTGGTTTGATCCTTGCCTTGTCCCATTATGGTGGAGGTTTCCTCGTGGGCTTGATTATGAGATTTCATGGCAGGCATGAATCCAATAGAGCAACCGATTCACTCCACCTATCCCAGGCTAAGACAAGCAGACTAAAGGCCGCCCTGCATGCCATGCACGCGGCACGTCAGCAGGATGGCCGAGACCTCGGCACCTTGTTAAGACAAGCGATACATTCATCGCTTCAGCTCATTATCGTTGTCGGCGGGCTCGTCGTTTTCTTCTCCGTATTTCTTGAGCTCTGGACCCAGGCCGGCGCCATGCCAGCGCTAACTGAAGTCATCAGTTTGCTGTTATCTCTAGTTGGGATGCCTGAATCCTTATCCACAGCTATCGTAGGAGGATTGTTTGAGGTCACACTCGGTGCTCGATATGCCGGCGAAGCAGGGGCGGCAATTCCATTGCCATACAAAGTAGCCGCGGCTGCCTTTATATTGTCATGGGGCGGCTTGTCCGTTCATGCCCAGATCATCAGCATCCTGAACTCTACCAACCTTAGATACTTCCCTTTTGTCATTGCCAGATTGATACATGGTGTGATTGCCGCGACCGCTGTATTACTGCTGTGGAGAAGTGTTATGGGATCTTCGATACCGACCATGGCGCTGCCGGCTGTTTCGGATTCCGCCCTAAACGGGTATACCCATATTATGGCGGCTTTCTGCATCCTGCTTGGTTTCCTGATTGCGGTTGCGTTGTTTATTCAGATCATTCGAGGACTGCAGCAGAAAATCCGCAAATTCCCAAGGTGAACATTGTGTTCTTCTCCAAGATTGATTATCATCTTTATATAACCTTACAAAGGAGCTTATCAACTTGAGATATTATGTTCTGGACCGCGGTGACCCATTGTCTGTCGAGCTGACCCAGCAATTTCACAAGCTGGCGGAACAGCGGGGGTTTGTGCTGGATGCAGAATCTCCGGAAATTGTGGTCTCAATCGGCGGAGATGGTACAATGCTGCATGCTTTCCATACTTTTATTGACCGTATTCCTGACCTAGCTTTTGTCGGTGTCCACACGGGCCACTTGGGATTCTATGCTGATTGGAAGGCCGATGAACTGACAGAGCTGATTGATCATATGAGCGGAGAAGGCGAACACGGCAACGTGAAGCCGCGCCTCGTCAAGTACCCCCTGGTTCAACTGGAAATTCATAAGAAATCAGGAACGTCCTCTTACATTGCCTTAAACGAATTTACGCTTAAAGGCGTTGACGGTACCGTTGTCGCGCAGATTGACATCAACGATGTAACCTTTGAAATGTTCCGAGGAGACGGGATCTGCGTGTCCACGCCGTCCGGCAGCACGGCCTATAACAAAAGTGTCGGCGGAGCGATGGTTCATCCTTCCATCGATGCTCTGCAGATCGCGGAGATCGCCTCGATTAACAATCGGATTTTCCGTACGCTGGGCTCACCGCTGCTTCTCCCTAAGCATCATCATTGTGATATATTCTCGCGTAAAGAACAGCGTTTGCTGCTTACTATCGATCATGTGAATATCTCGATTGACGACCTCGTATCCGTACGCTGTCAAGTGGCGGAACAGCAGGTCAGTTTTGCACGCTATCGGCCGTTCCCGTTCTGGAATCGTGTCCGTGATGCATTTCTTGGCTAAAAAAGAAGAACGGCCACCTGGCTTACTGGTGACCGTTCTTTTTTATTGTGGCTGTTCAGCCGGAGGATTAGGCTCCTTGGAAGGCTTTGCTTCCTTCTCTTTGGACTCCTTAGCATCCTTAAGATCACGTGGCTCGCGTCTGGATTCCTTTGCTTCGCGCCGCTCGCGTTGGTCCTTGTGCTCCTTGTCTGGTTTAGGACCCTCCTGCAGGGCTTCCTTACTTCCCTTCGCTTCCTCCTCACCCTTGGTTTCCTTGGGGGGTAATTCACGAATCTCCACAGGCTCTTTGGAATTGGATTGCTCTTTGCCATCCTTCTGCTCCTTGGTTTTCTGAAGCACGAAGTGAGCACAGCCAAAATTGCAGTATTCGTTAATGTAATCAGACATGCTGGAGAAGGTAGAATCCTTGGCAGCCTTAGGATGATTATCCCGATAGAAACCTTTAAGCCGAAGCTGATTGTAACCCCAATCTCCCACGATGTAGTCATAACGGTCCAGCACCTCGCTGTACCGCTCCCGGAAAGCTTCCAGATTCCAGCCGTTTCGATGGTCCTTTAACACTTCATAACTCTTGTTTCCGATAACGATCATTGAAAGCTTCCCCTGCCTTTCCAAAGGTTAAGACTGCACGGTCTCTTCCTTGTTGCGTTCTGCAGATTTCACTTGCTCGTGTGCATGATAGGAGCTGCGCACCAGAGGGCCGGACTCCACGTGGCTGAATCCGCGCTTCATTCCCTCTTCCTTCAAGATCGCAAACTCTTCCGGCGTATAGTATTTTTCCACATTCAGATGCTTCGGCGAAGGCTGCAAATATTGGCCGATTGTCATGATATCGCAACCCACCGAACGCAGGTCGTCCATCGCTTCCAGAATTTCATGCCATTGTTCGCCGACACCCAGCATAATGCTGGACTTGGTCGGAATATCAGGCTGCATGGCCTTGGCATTCTGCAGCAATTGCAATGAACGGGTGTACTTGGCTTTGGCGCGAACCCGATCGGACATTCGCTCCACCGTCTCAATGTTATGGTTCAGGATGTCCGGTTTCACATCCATCACGATCTTAAGTGCTTCTTCGTTTCCCATAAAATCTGGAATCAGCACTTCCACCGAGCATAGCGGCAGACGTCTGCGAATGGCTTTAACCGTTTCAGCGAATATGTAGGCTCCGCCATCTTTCAGATCATCCCGTGCCACACTTGTTACTACGCAGTGACGCAGGTTCATCTGTTCCGCCGCTTCCGCTACGCGTTCTGGCTCCTGAAGATCCAGTTCCGTTGGAAGTCCCGTATTGACTGCGCAGAATCGGCAGGCGCGAGTACAAATATCACCCAGAATCATAAAGGTTGCCGTACGATTAGCCCAACATTCATAAATATTCGGACAGCGAGCCTCTTCACACACCGTGTGCAGTGTCTTGGATCGCATCATGCTTTTGATTTCTTTATAATTATCGCCAGTAGTCAGCTTGATTCGAATCCAGTCAGGTTTTGGCTGTTTGGTTTTAGACAAAGAAAAAACCTTCTTTCGAATTTATTGATGTAACTCAAGACATACCCCATCGTTTGCTGTCCCATATTATATCATGAAAACCATCACATTACTTGTTTCGCATCGATATGAGATTAATCTAGTTGCGGCATGGATAAAAATCCTTGTTTCGTTTCACCCTACAGTATAGGCATGACTGTCCGTCCTTAATTATGACAATCCAAAAGGAGGAGAAGGACACATTGAGGATTTTTAAACCATTGAGCGCAAGCGGCATCATGATTCGCTGCACTGCTGCAGCTGTGGCTGCCTTGACAGCTGCCTGCTGCATGTGCGGGCCTGTGTCCGCATCCACCTCTATTGCGGTCAGCATCGCTGACGATACGGTAAAAACAACGAATGCTAGCGCCATTTTCGCAGACCGGAAGTCGTTATACGATGAGATTTCCACCGTTACCCAAATTCCTTGGTATCGCCTGGCTGCCATTGACCAGTATGAGCGGACACTAACTAGAGTCCACCCCAAGGATCGCAAGCATTCGGACCGGACGCTCGCCATCTTCATCCCCTCTACAAGATGGGCCGGGGCGTTAAATCCCAATCAGGAAGATGTAAATCCGACGTCGATCAGCGTATTTTCCGGCATCGGGCTGGATGGAGATGGGGATGGCAAGGCAGACCGGAATAATGATATCGACCTGCTATATACCGTTGCGGCAAGACTCTCACCCTACGGGCATGCTGCTGATGATTTCAGCATCGGGCTCTGGTCATACTACCAGAACACGCGGGCCGTACAGCGCGTCATGCAATACGCCAAATTGTATGAGACCTTTGGAAAGCTGGACTTGTTTGACCATGCATTTCCTCTCCCGGTCAAAAGCAACTACTCATACCGAAGCACATTTGGAATGGGCCGCAACTGGGGAGGAAGAAGAGTTCATGAAGGCACGGACTTGTTTGCCAACTATGGAGTCCCTGTCCGGAGTACGTGTTACGGCGTTGTCGAAATTAAAGGCTGGAATAAATATGGCGGGTGGCGCATCGGCATCCGTGATTTGAACAATCATTATCACTATTACGCCCATCTGCAAGGCTTTGACAAAGGGATCTCGCTCGGGGATGTCGTTACGCCGGGTCAAACCCTCGGCTGGGTTGGCAGCTCCGGCTATGGCAAGCCGGGAACCCAGGGCAAATTCCCTCCACACCTCCATTACGGCATCTACCGGGATACCGGATTGACCGAATGGGCATTCGATCCTTACCCGCTGCTGAAACACTGGGAAATGGAAGAAAAACGCTCGAAAAAAACGCGCTCCTGAGTTCAACCCAGGGGCGCGTTTTCTCCGTAAGGACATACATAACTGGCCAACTGAATCATGGTGCAGGCTTCCATACACTGGCGCCAAAATGGAATTAGACAGCGCTCTTAGCCTCCGGTGTTGTTTCCCCCCGTTTGTCCGGATAAATCCGCTGCGCCAGGTGAAGGTTCCAGAGGTGGCGTTGTTCCATCTGGAAGATGATCCGGCGTTGTTGCAGGCGGGATTTCCTGCTCCGTATTATGGCTGTTCTCATTCGTAACGGGCGGCGGTATCGCTATGCTCGGCGCACTTGCCTTGTTCTCACCGACAGCCTTTCCTTGCCCGTCATAATAATACATCGGCACATCGCCGACCACGAGCAGATAAGAGATGGGAATATCGGTTTCCACAATCTGCGGCTCCATGTCAAAAGGAACAACAACCGCTACTTCCGTTACAATGTGAACGAATACCTCCACCAGAATCATGTTGATGCCTGCACCCTGCTGCCTGGTGTCCAGTTGAACCTTCACCGCTCCCTGCGGCTCGATCTTTAATGGAATTTGCGGACCGAATGACGCGATGATCGGGCTTTTTAACACCTGACCAAGCGGAATATGCTCCTTGCGCTTATGGATATCGTCCAATGTGCTCTGAACAACCTCCGTTGTATGGGACGTGATTTTTAAATGCTCGGCATAATTCAGCATGAATCCCGTCACTTTGCCGGAGCTATCCGTTTTCCAATTGACCAGATTATCAAAATCCTTGCCCTGCGTCACCTGAGAGGTGATCGCTTTATTAATCGCTTCAGTGGCAATCTGTTTGACCCTTATTTGGGCTAAATGCATGATCGGCGGCCGCAGATTCTGTTCAATATACATAAAAAACTCAACGATCCCAAACACAAGGAGCAGAGCACCGATCAGCCACCATTTTTTCACGCTGCGTCGTTTGGCAACCTGAGGACGCCCTCTGCTCTGCGGTACGGGCCGGAAACCTCTGCGCGGTGGTTTATAAGCTCTCCTTGGTTTGGGCCATGATAGGGACGGAAAAGATAAACGTCTGCTTCCCCATCTCTTTCGTCTCATGCTTGGTCCCCCCTATTTACTCCCAGAGGAGCATGTTTACCATGGCAAGCTATCCTGTATAGAGGGTATGCGGACAAACGGCAAAAAAGAAGAGCAAGGTTGGCTTATCCTCACTCTTCTTCCTTATAGATACTCATTTTCAAGAAAGACTGAATCAAGAATCTACTGGCCGTTCTTTGGATGGTCTTCTTGATCTTCCACATAATATTTCAGCATCGACAGTTTATTCTCCCAGAAGCGGTCGAAATAAGCCAGCCAATCTTTTAATTCCTGAAGCGGTTCAACATCCAGCCGATAGCGGGTTTCGCGTCCAACCTTGCGGTCCTGCACAAGTCCCGCTTCCTCCAGAATTCGGAGATGCTTGGAGACAGCGGTCCGCGTCATGGAGAAGTGCCCAGTAATTTCTTTAACCGGCATTTCCTTATCACTTAACAAGCCAAGCAGCTTACGGCGTGTCGGATCTGCGATCGCTTGATAAACATCATGCTTCGGAGCAGCTTGCGACATAGATTAGGCCTCGACGTATCCCGCAAGCTTCTGAACAATGCCTGCCCAGCCTTTGTCCATACGGCCCCGTACGATATCGTGAGCTTCCTCGAACTCGGTCACTTGATCCGCTGTCCAACCGCCGTGTATGAGCGTGAATTCCGTATGATCTCCCTGCTGTACCAGTTCGAACGTAACGCTCCAATCCTTGCCCCAGTTAAAAGACAAACGGTTAGGCTTGTCAATAAGCGTGACCTTGCAAGGAGAATTTCCCCATGGGCCTGCATTCAATTGAAACTCAAATCCTTCCACCGGTTCAAAATTGTTGGGCATGAACCAAGCCGAAATCCCTTCAGCCGTTGCCACGGCTTTCCACACCTTCTCGATGGGTGCTTTCAGCACAAGCGTATGACGAATATCCGGCAGCTTGCCGTTTGATGTGTTATCCATATCACATTAACCTCGCTTATGTTTAAAATTATGAAACCATTTGGTTTCCCTTATTGCATTATAGGACACCAAATGGTTTTACGTCAAATACCAATATTCACCTTATACCCATTCAGCACACCTAGGTCCAGCTCCCCTTAAAGCCAGGCAAACCAGGCATCTTGCCAACATCTCATGACTTTGAACTCGCTAGGTCTGAGCCGGGTAGGTCTTGTTCAAGAAGGCGATCGATTCCCGAATCAACTGCTTTAGGACCTCCATATCAATGTCCGCCACTTTATTAATATACACGCAGCCTTTTCCCGCCGTATGTTTACCAAAACTCGTCAACAGCTCCCCCCGCCGCTCATCGCCCGGCGCAAAATACAGGCTGATTTTTGCTTTGCGCGGCGAAAAACCTACAAACGGCGCATCTCCTTCATGCCCGGTAGCGTAGCGGTAATGGTAGGAGCCAAAGCCGATGATGCTGGGTCCCCACATCTTAGCCGGAAAACCGCTCGTCTCCTCAAAGACCTCCAGCAAACGATAAGCGTCCTCTCGTTTTTTTGGCGAATCCACTTGCTCTATAAACTCCACCACGCTGTGATCCGTTTCTTTTGTTTTTTGCTCGTACATGGGCTTTACTCCTTTCGAACACTCTGTTATTATTACCATCCTTATCAAAAATAAGAAAAACGTCATCGACGTACTTGCATAGAAGACAGACCGCATTTAGCGGAAGTTTTTCTTGCGAGATAAGAAGGGTAAGCCTCTGAAGCTTACGCTTTCTTATCTCTTAAATAAAAAAAGCCGGATATGATTAGCAATTGCTTTCTAATCACTTCCAGCCTTGTTGAGCCGCTCCGGTCATTATTGACCGGCGTACTCTCTTTGCCGTAAAGCCTCATACATCAATACCGAAGCAGCCATAGCCGCATTCAACGATTCGGCTTTCCCCGGCATGGGAATCCGGATCGCATCGTCCACAAGTTCCGCAACCTCAGGTGAGACACCGCGCCCTTCGCTTCCGATCACGATCCAGCTTGTCCCTTGGAAATCATACTCGAAGCAGGAGCGATTCCCTTCCAGCATGGTTGTGACCAATCGAGCTCCCCGTTCCCTGGCTTCCGGCAAAATGCTCAGCAGATCACCCTCCAGCACAGGTAGATGAAACAGGGATCCCATGGTAGAGCGCAGCGTCTTGGGGTTATACAAATCCGCACAGCCGCGTCCCAGAACCACGCCTGCAGCCCCTACGGCATCTGCGCTTCGTATGATGGTTCCCACATTCCCCGGGTCCTGAAGACCGTCCAGAATGACAACCAAACCGTTCTCGCGCAGGATCAGATCCTGCCATTGACGTGCTTCTTTGCGAACCACGGCAAACACCTGCTGCGGTGACGGCGTATCACTGACCTTCGAGATGACGGCATGGGATACGCCAATCCATTCGGCGCCTTGTCCTGTATCCGATATATGACGGAGTTCTTGGGGAATCCCCTTCTCCACATCATAAGCAACGCACTCGATGTCCGCTCCGGATGACAGTGCTTCCTGTACGAGATGAATGCCTTCCACCACATACTTGTTCTGCTTGTCTCGATGTTTTTTCTCCTGCAGCTGTGCCCAGCCCTTCACTCTGGCATTCTGCGGCGATAGTATCTCCATGGTAATCCATCCGTTCTTTACTTATATACAAAACCGAGTCCAGCTCAACCCAGCATACCGCAAATGGACAGTATTACTTCGGATAAGCAAGCTCCAGCTTCGTTAAGTCATTCTTATGCCCCACAATAACGAGAATATCGCCTTCCTCAATCCGGTCATCCGGACTTGGCGAAATGTTCATGTCCGCATCACTTCGAATCGCCATGACATTGCAGCCGAACCGTGCCCGAATATCCAGCTCTATCAGATTGTGACCGACCAAATCTCCTGTAGCAAGCATCTCCATAATGCTGTAGTCGTCTGACAAATCGATGTAATCCAAAATATTCGGTGACACCAGATGATGGGCAACCCGAAGCCCCATATCCCGCTCAGGGAAAATCACCTTATCTGCACCGATTTTGTTCAGCACTTTTCCGTGCAGTTCATTCTTCGCTTTCACGATAATGGCCGGAACGCCAAGATCCTTCAAGATCAGCGTAGTCAAAATGCTGGATTGAATATCCTCCCCGATCGCCACGACAACCACATCAAAATTCCGTATGCCCAACGCCCGAAGTGCTTCTTCATCGGTCGAATCCGCCGATACGGCATGCGTGACCATACTCGCGATTTCCTGAATGCGCTGTTCGCTCGCGTCTACGGCTAATACATCAAATCCCATGCTGCTCAATTCCTTGGCAACACTCGTGCCAAAACGCCCCATACCGATTACTGCGTACTGCTTCTTAGCCATTTATATATCCCCCCACGAGCCTAGGTCATCCATAATCATAATGATAATAGTATATCATACTGTCCCGAATACTTGAATGTAACTGCCCTGGAACGGGTACATTACACAATGACCCTTTCATAACAAGGAGGAACATATCCATGTCCATATTGTTAGATCTAAGGCAGGCTGTCATTCATAAAGTCCACAATCAGGACGAAGAAGAGCTGCGCTCCATGATCGAGGGTTCCGTTGACGGGCCTGAAGCTGCCCTGCCGGGACTCGGTGTAATGTTTGAAATGATGTGGAAAGACATGAATGCTTCCCAGCAGAACAGCCTTGTCTCTTCCCTGCATGATCATTTGAAAACCGTTACGCCTGGCAAACTTCAAGGATAATCCCATAGTCAACAAAAAGAACAATCCCCTAAGCTGTGAAAGCTGGGGGATTGTTCTTTACATTGCATATTTATAACATCACTTACGGAGCAGTCTCAAGAAACTGAGCGGTTGGATTCTTATCGATGGCCGTTCTCATCGCGTACTCATTTTCGAACAAGACAACATAGTTATCCTTCTTGTCCTTGACCAGTGTTGAGTTAATCCGGAACTTGGACGGATCAAGATTGTCATCCACGATCCAGCGAGCGAACTGATACGGCATCCGTTGAAGCATGACATCGACGCCGTATTCTCCCTTCATCCGGTACTCGAAGACTTCGAACTGGAGCTGTCCGACAACCCCGAGAATGGTCTCATCGAAACTCACGGTACGGAATACCTGAATGGTACCCTCTTCCGTCAGCTGATCAATCCCCTTCTGATACTGCTTATGCTTCAGCGCATTCTTCACCGTTACTTTGGCAAAGATTTCTGGTGAGAACGTTGGAAGCTCATCGAATACAACTTCACGTCCTTGACTAAGCGAGTCCCCAATCCGGAAAATGCCCGGGTCAAACAGACCGATAATATCGCCAGGGTATGCCTCCTGCACAATATCTCGATCCTGGGCCAAAAACTGCTGCGGCTGCGCCAGCTTGATTTCCTTGCCTACCCGAACATGCTTCACGCTCATACCGCGTTCAAACTTGCCCGATACGATTCGCAGGAAAGCGATACGATCCCGGTGAGCCGGATTCATATTGGCTTGAATCTTAAATACGTACCCGGAGAACTTCTCTTCAGTGGGTTCCACCAAACCGTCCTTACTATGGCGCGGCTCCGGTTTCGGCGCAAGCTGAAGAAAGTTCTCCAGGAAGGTCTGGACGCCGAAATTGTTGATCGCACTTCCGAAGAATACAGGTGTTAACTGACCCTGCATAACTTTCTCCAGATCAAATTGGTCTCCGGCAACATCCAGCAGCTCGAGGTCTTGACATAACTGATCATGCAGGTAATCGCCTGCCATCTCGCGAATGATCGGATCCTCATAGCCCTCGACCTTCTGTACTTTAATCGTGGAATGGTCGTCGCCCTGGAACAATTCAACTTGATTCTTAACCCGGTCGTACACGCCGCACAGGTCACGCCCAGAGCCGATCGGCCAATTCATCGGTACGGAGCGGATGCCGAGAACCTGTTCAAGCTCTTCCATCAGATCAAACGGGCTGCGCCCTTCACGGTCGAGTTTGTTGATAAAGGTAAAGATCGGAATGCCCCGCTTCGCACACACCTGGAATAATTTAATCGTTTGAGCCTCGACCCCTTTGGCTACGTCAATCAACATGACGGCGCTATCAGCAGCTGTCAGCGTACGATAGGTATCCTCACTGAAGTCTTGGTGACCCGGCGTATCCAATATATTAATTCGATGCCCTAAATAATCAAATTGCATAACAGACGAGGTAACCGAGATTCCCCGCTGCTTCTCGATCTCCATCCAGTCACTCGTTGCATGCTTGCTCGCTTTACGAGCTTTAACCGATCCAGCCAGACGAATGGCGCCCCCGAACAAGAGCAGCTTCTCGGTCAGTGTTGTTTTACCGGCGTCAGGGTGGGAAATAATCGCGAACGTACGGCGCTTATCCACTTCCTGCTGCAGTTCATCTATTAGCTTTGCCATTTCACTTATCCCTTCGTAACTAAAGTCATGTATATCATTGTACCACAATTCATACGCAAATCATCCCCATGCGCCGTGCGCATGAGGATGATTTTTAATACGTAAATTTTAGAAAATGATCTTAGTTTTTCAACCACACTACATTATCCTCGAGCTGGCCGTTAACCGGCCACCAGTGGAATCCGTCTTCCTTCAACAGCTCATCTGCCTTGGCAGGTCCCCACGAGCCCGCAGGATACGATTCCAGCTCGCCTTGGTTCTCTCTCCATGCGCTGGCGATACGATCCACGAAGGACCATGCGGAGGCCACTTCGTCCCAGCGTGTAAAGTAAGTGGAATCCCCACGAGCAGCGTCATGCAGTAGACGCTCATACGCTTCAGGAGAGTTAATACCCACGATACAGCTTTGGCAGAAGTCCATCGCTACAGGAGCGATCTCGGATTCTGATCCCGGCTTTTTGGCATTTATCTTCACGTAAATGCCTTCCATCGGATTCACGCGGATGACAAGCAGGTTAGGCTCCAGGGAATGCTTTTGGCCCAAATATACGTTGGTTGGCATCCGTTTGAACTCAACAACCACCTCGGTTGTCTTAACCGGCAGACGTTTGCCCGTGCGGATATAGAACGGTACACCCGCCCAGCGGAAGTTGTCCACGAATACTCTGGCCGCAAAATAGGTTTCCGTATTGGATTCCGGATTAACCTTGTCCTCTTCACGGTAAGCCGGCAGATCTTTACCGCCCGCTGAACCGCTTGTATACTGACCACGAACTACGTTGTTCTTCACTTCTTCATGTGTGGCATACGGACGCAAGGAACGAAGCACTTTTACCTTCTCGTCGCGGATATCCTCTGCGAGCAGACGGCTAGGCGGTTCCATTGCAATCATGGTTAGCAGCTGCAGCATATGGTTTTGGCCCATGTCCCTTAGTGCACCGGCATGATCATAGTATCCGCCGCGTTCCTCGACACCAACCGTCTCGCCAAGCGTGATTTGGATGTTGGCGATATGCTTGTTGTTCCACAGCGGCTCAAAGAAAGCATTCGCAAAACGCATAACTTCGATGTTCTGTACCATTTCTTTACCAAGATAATGGTCAATCCGGTAGACCTCTTCTTCCTTGAATACTTTACGGATTTCTTCGTTCAGCTTGGCAGCCGATTCCAGATCGTAGCCGAATGGCTTCTCGATCACAAGACGGTTCCAGCCTTCTCCGTCGAGCATACCGCCCTTCATCAGGTTAAACGATACGCTGCCGAACAACTCCGGTGCAAGTGCCAGGTAAAACAAGCGATTACCCGGTATATTAAATTTCGTTTCCAATTGCTCCGTTTGTTCACGAAGCTCACGGAAACCGTCAATATTGTTAATATCTAAAGATTTATATTCAAAATGCTGTGCAAATGCATTCCATTCACTATCCTGTTCCGAACTATATCGGCAGAATTCCTGAATCGAACGATACACGTCCTCCCGAAACTCTTCCTGGGTGCGCGGACGCCGCGCCACGCCGATTACCGCAAAATCCTCATCCAGTTTTCCTTCACGATAAAGACTGTAGATCGCCGGAAACAACTTACGTCTTGCCAAATCACCAGTCGCTCCAAAGATGAAAAATACAGCTCCCGGTGTCTTCATTGTATCTAGATTTTGATTTTCAGCCATGGCTCCTCATTCTTTCTATGAATTATAGTGTATTTTTATGCATCGGCACTTAACTCGATGTGATGACATTTTAGCATATTCATTTCAAGTATGCTATCTCATTCCGTATTTTTTCATCGTAGTTTCAGAAATCATTTTCAATATTCTATTGTAATGACGGGAAATCCGATCGTTATTCTACTACTTTTCTTCATCGAATCTTCATGCACTGCGATCTGCATATGAATCGGCGTGTCGCCACTCATCACAAAAGCACCAAGTGAAGGAACCTCATAAGAACGGCTTTGTGTTTTGTCATCTGCATAATCTTCAACGGAGCGAAGTAAGATTTTTTGGGCTACGGCCTCTTCTACTTGAGCCATTGTCCCATCAACGCTTGCAGTCTCCGTTGCATACCCTTGAATGGACGCATTCCATGTGTTCGGTATGCCGGCTTGCTTCATCATTTCTTGAATCTGCTGCTGTAGGGCCATCATTTCCCGTGTCTGCCCAGCCGCTTCTCCAACAAGCATGGCTCTGATATAACTATGGCCCTCCTTTGTGAGGGCCCAATCAAGATGCACGGATACACCTGAGAGCAAGCCTTCTGCTTGAAACACTTCATTTCCTTGAAGCTGGGACATCGTAATTCCGGAGAGCCCCATTGTACGAGCCAGGTGCTCAGCTGCTGTCTTAGCTTGATCCTTAGGAACAGAATTTATCATTTCTCCTTGAATTTTTACCGTGAGCATTGCCGAAGGCTCCATATGTTCTTGCCCGAGCGCTGTCAGAAGCGTTAGATCGCTTTCTGCAGCTACCCCGGCTCCAGTTGTTCCATCGATATCTTTTTCTCCCGTTCCGCCTGAAGCTGAAGTTGACGCTTCTCTCGTATGCGGAGCTGATTCATTTCGATTGCTTTCCGTTGTTCCTGCAAAACCCGCCATCATACCTGCTGCCCCGCACAGCAACAACATCATCACAATGATCTGTAAACGCATTTTCCGCATGGTCAGTCACGCCTCCCCGTTCGAATCTATCAATCTAGTAAAAAGGATGGCCTCATCTCCGCGGATTTATACCTCTCTTTTTTTAAAAAGATCCTTCAAAACGGGCTGTATGTAAATCTTCCGGCTTCCCCGTTCATAAATAAAAGACTCCCGATCCGGGAGTCTTTTAGCCTGTCTCTCAGTGTTTACATGGATATGTCATACCACAAGCAGCATCATGGACTGTTTTGTACCACGCCCAGCATGTTGGATCTGATTATGTCACGCTCGTCGCATAAAAAAGAGCTGGCCTTCTTACTCAGCCAGCCCATTTTTATAAGCGTAGATGGCAGCTTGGGTCCGATCCTCTACCCCCAGCTTGCCTAAAATATTCGTTACATGAAATTTCACGGTTTTGATGCCTATAATCAAATCATCAGCAATATCCTGATTCGACTTGCCCTGCGCCACCAGTCGCAGCACTTCCATTTCCCGGTCCGTAAGGTCGTTATGCGCCGGAGCTTCATTTTGCGGATGCCGGAATCGATTCATCATCTTGGAGGCAACCTGCGACTCCAGCACCGACTGCCCGCGTGCGGCTGCACGTATAGCATCAGCTACTTCAGAAGCACGGGATGTCTTCAATAAATAACTGAACGCACCTGCTTCAATAACCGGATACATCTTCTCATCGTCCAGATAGCTGGTCAGTACAATGACCTTAAGATTCGGAAACTGATTCATCAATTGGCGCGTCGTCTCGATTCCATCCATTCCGTCCATCACCAAGTCCATCAGCACCACATCAGGATGATATTCCTGCGCTAAGCGTATCCCTTCCTCGCCGCTGCCCGCTTCACCAACCACCTCGATGCCGTCCTCTGTACCAAGCACAGCCGCTAAACCGATCCGGACCATCTCATGATCATCCACCAGCAGCACCTTAATCGGCGTTTCCATCTACATCCCCCCGTTTACGTTCATCATTTATGAGTGGCACAACGATCTCAATTCGAGTCCCTTTACCCGGTGCTGTGATGAATTGTACCGAGCCCCCGATCTCCGTCACCCGTTCCTGCATCGTCGATAGACCGTAGGAAGTCTGTTTCTTGTCATCCAATTCAAATCCGATCCCATCGTCCCGCAGCATTACCCGAACAGTATTCTGCCTGCGGTGAATTCGGATGTCCATTTTCTCCGCTTTCGAGTGTCTGAGGGTGTTCGACATGGCCTCCTGGATAATACGGAACAGATGATTTTCGATCCCTTTAAGCAAATGTATGTCATCGTCCATCTCAAACGTAATTTCCATAGGTACTTTAATCCGCAATTCCTTGATCAGATCCTTCAGCCCTTGCTCCAGTGCTTTCCCTTCGAGATAAACCGGCCGCAGATGAAGAAGAAGCGCCCTCATCTCGGACTGGGCCACAGCCGACATTTCCTCAATCAGAGCCACCTGGCGCTGCGCTTTGTCAAAATCCTTATCCAATGTCCTACCCACAGCGGTTGCCGTCATCGAGATGGCAAACAGCTGCTGAGAAACCGCATCATGAAGCTCGCGCGCCAGACGCTGCCTCTCTTCCACAATTGCTGTTACCCTGGCCTGCTCGGCAAGCTGGGCGTTATTCGTAGATAACCGCTGCAAAGATGAAACCTGATCCTCCCAGCGTTTGCTGATCTTCACCAGCTGTTCTCCAAGCCGTCCCACTTCGTCTTCGCCGATGTCCGGCATCACGTCCGTAAGGCTGCCTTTTTCCCAGTTCACCAGTGTTTCCCTTACAAGATCAACTCGTCGTTTTACCCGGTATCCCTGGAAGAAGCCATAGATCGCACCCAGCCCGACCGGCAGCAATACCAGAGTGATGCCGGCTTCGATCCGGTTCTTCCACGTCTCGAACGGTTGAAGATAACCATATGTATATAATAAATATAGGACAACGAGCATGACAACCAATCCCAGAAGGGTCCCCTCACGCATACTTCGGGTAATCATATTTGCTTTCTTTTCCGTTTCCACGGGGCAACCCTCCTGAATGGTTTACACAAGACATACGTTTATTATGTCATTTTTATATTCAAATCTCCGCCTAAATAAGAAACAATAAATTTCACTTTATATTCACTGGCATCGTAATTGGGTGATATATACCGCACGCGGTTTAATATGCCGGTTTCTTTCCGGTCGTCCATATGAATCGAGCCAAACAGGATCGAGGCTTCGATCTCCACCCCATAATAGTCCGGGATCATCAGATCAATATCCCCCAGCATTCCATGGAACATAAGGACCGTTTGGCGTTCCTCCGGAAGCGCCAGGGACAGATCCACATCCGCTTCTCCAAGTACATGCCACACACTCAGACTGCGCATCACCCATGGAGTCCGGTCCCAATCAAAGTTAGACATAAAGTTCTGCTTCTGAACGTACTTTGTCGTGGTATGGGCTCGCTTGGACTTGCCATAAAAAATACCTAGCGATATCAAGCTGATGCCGATAATCAACATGAGATGTTCCAGCAGCAGCAGTACGGCACCTACTCCGAGCAGAATGTATCCCTTCTTCAAATAACCTTGTCTGATCTGAAGGACACCTGCAAACATGAGTAACAGGGCGACAATGGTGAAGAAACCAAACCATCGGCCGAAAAGCATAATAAAACCCAAGCTGATTAAACCAACTGCTATCCAGCGGTTTCTGTCCATGTCGCACCTCCTTGATGACCAAGATATAAGCTCGGAAAAGCCATAGCAGTGAGACGTTCTCCACTGTATGGCTTTGCCTGTACTATACGACAATCTCATTCGTATAGCATATCATATGAACATGGTGTTCGAATACGGTTTAATCTTATTTTGCTGACTTGTTAAGGAATTACTCGGACTTCGAAGAATTCCCCATTTTGTTTTTCAAAGCTTGCAGCTGCTCATCGACTTTCAATTGCTTCTCAGCATCCACTGGGCTTGTGTATACTGCATTGTTAGGACGGTATGGGGCGCGAAGCACATCAGCTTCTGCTTCCAGTTGCATGATTTTTTCCTCCATGCGGTGGAAGCCCATCGAAGCACTGCCGCTTTCGATCGTATGCAGGCTGCTCACTTGAGACATTTGCTTCTTCGCTTTAGCCATTTGAGCGCGAGCTACAAGCTCATTGCGCTTGTTGCGCATTTTGTAGAACTCGTCTTTCATTTCATGCAGCTGAGCTACAAGTTCTTTCGCTTGAGCCTCGGATTGCAGGTGCAATTCCACGTACTCGGTTTCTTTTTGATCGAAATAGATTTTTTCTTCAAGCAGCTTGCGAGCCACTTCTTCTTGACCATTTTTAAGAGCCAATTCAGCTTGAGCTTCACGTTGTGCCGCCATCTTCACAGCCTCATCGACGCGCTGCTTCATACGACGCTCGTTAGCCATTTGCTTCGCTACTGTTACCTCTGCTTCATGAATTTCTGCCTCCATGTCGCGCAGGTACTGGTTCAACATTACGATTGGATCCTCTACTTTATCCAGCAGTTCATTCACCGATGCTTTCGTCATATCCTTAATTCTTTTAAATACTCCCATGTTATTTATCTCCCTTCTCATAGTTCGAAAGTTTTTTCTTCAATTCTTCGATTTCTTTTTGCATGGCTTTTCTCTCAATATCCTTCATCATCGCATCCAGATCGGAATCCGCAGACGCGTTGTTTCTTGTGCCATTGGGACGGTCATATTTGGGGCCAAAACTTCCATGCTCATTAGGATAGCCTTGACGTCCATAAGCATCGTTATAGCTGTTGTAGCCTGGTCCCGGGCCCGGATGATCGTTGTAACGGTATCCGCCACCATGTCTTCCCTGTGGACCATACGGATCGTGATAGTACGGCTCCTTAGGTACTACAAGGGATGCAATCAGATAGATCAACAGCGTTGTACCGCCTGTGAAAAAGATACTGACTACAAATATGATTCTAAGTAGGGTAGATTCGACTCCGAAATGATCGGATATACCGCCGATCAACCCTGTGAACATCTTGTCTCGGGTGGAACGGTACAATCTAGTCATGGTTACTCCTTTCCGCTGTTATTCAGCTTTTGCTTCAGGCGGGCAAGTTCTTTTTCCAATACAGTGGAGACTGTTTCACCAGCCTGATCCATGTATTCCTGCCCCATGCGGCGTAAATCGCGAAGACTTCTGGCTTCCAGTTCCCAGTCGCTGATACGGTCTTCGAGACGATTGAACATCTTCGGTACATCAGGACCGCTGCCATAGGAGCCTGTACGTTCATTCATTTTTTGCTGAAGACGAAGGGTTTCCACTCGGGCAACATAATACTGACGTTTGCTGTATACCGTCTGATATTCCATCCGCAGCTCGCCGAGCTGCTCCTCGATTTCTTTTAACGACTCCAGGCTTGAGGACAACAGGCCTTGATACTGTTCAATCTTTTCCTCATAGATCAGCTTCTCCTGCAATGCCAGCTTGGCAAGATGTTCTTCACCGGCCTTCAGTGCAAGCAGTGCCTGCTCTTCGCGTTTATATCGCATGGTTTCTGCTTGATCCACCTGCTGCTTCAGCTGTCTGGAATGTACTTGACATTGCTGCTGCAGCTTCTCAGCCTCAGCAATGTCCTGTCTGGTTGAATGTAGGAACTGGTCGATCAATCGAACCGGATCCTGGCTCTGCTCGAGCTTTTCATTCAATGTTGCTACGGTTATGTCTCTTATCCGCCGGAAAACACTCATATTCGCTTAGCCCTCCTCATCTATCATGATCTGTTGTTTTTGCATGTTATTTAATGTAGTGGTTTTTATCAATAACGGGGTCTACCATTCTTCAATCGGGACACCCCGTAGATGATCAAGATGATTCCAAGGATCGGACCGATCAGCCAAGACAGTTTACCCATCAACCAGATCACACCGATACCGAGAATAACCCATCCCATCAAGGTGTTACCTCTCCGGATCCCGTAGTATCCCAAAGCGACCATCAGGATTGGAATTACAAGACTGAACAACCATCCAAGCAGAGGACCGAATACTCCCAGGAGAACCAAGATCCCTACACCAATCAACAGGATACTCATTCCATTTCCTTTTGAATTTCTCATTTATACACCGCCTTTCTGTTGTTTGATCGTTGTTTCATTTGTTCAACCTTATGACTCTATTCTAGGTAATTTCGAGTTTAACTAAAACGGCCTGGGGACGGTTTTTGCACCTAGACCTAAGGCGGGGCCTCCTATAGACCTGCGTCCAAGCACGGTACTGGATTTGCGCTACGGTCCATCGTTCCCCATGCTGAATCGGGCGATTGATGCTCTTTATTCTCAACATGGCGTAAGCTGATGATTGCGCTGCTGCATACCGAGGGCTCTAGTGATGGTTCAACCGCTCCGCCAGTTTCTTCATATAGGTTTCAAGTAAAATATCCAGCAGCAGAACTAGAGGAGAACGCGGCGTGATGTCATAACCGGAGAACGATTCGGTTGGCAAGCTGGTGCTGACATTATGGGTGGCAAGCTGCGACAGCCGGCTTCCAGCGTTGTTGGTGATCGTAAAAATCTGTGCGCCAGTGAAACGTATTTTCTCGGCAGCTTTCACAAGCGTGGTGGTTTCCCCGCTCATGGAAATAAACAGCACGATATCGCCCGACTGCAGCATGTTCGGAAACAGATCGATGATATGGGATTCATAGACATGCATATTTTGTTTATGCGCTTGCAGCAGTCTTTTGGCAAAATATTCGCCGAGCGCCTTCGTAAGACCGACCGAAATGACAATGATCGTTTTGGAATGAAGCATGGCTAATGCCATTCGATCGATCCGTTCGTGATCTATATTGTCCAGCGACTGGTGCAGGTGTTGAATGTATTTTTGCACCACATGCAGATCCTCCAGCGCATTGTTGGTGTCCATCGTGCGCAGGATGTAACGCAAATCGGCGAAGCCGGACAAACCCAACTTCTTGCAGGTACGGATTACGGTGGTGGTCGAAACGTTGATGGCGCCAGCCATTTCTACCAGCGATTGCCCTTTGGCTGTCTCAAAATGGTTGTCGATGTAGTATAATACATGCTTTTCCGCATCGCTTAGCGACTCTACGCAGCTACCGAAACGCGCCAATACTTGCCCCATCTCTTTTTTCTCCCTTCACGGCTCTAGTTCACACTTACATAGCGTGTACAATTATACATGATCTGTATCCTGATCCGAAATAAAATGGATTACTATACATATGAAAGCGCTATTACCAGTAACATAAACACATTCTGCTAAGAAAAGAGGTTTAGCAACATGGATCTTCAAAAAATGACAGGGCCTCATCTGTTGTTTCTGGATGCCGACTGGTCAAGCAAGGAAGAAGTCATTGATAATCTGGTCGGTGCTTTGGCGGATGCCGGTGCCGTTGAGTCTAAAGAAGATTTTAAACAGGTTGTCTATGCACGGGAAAACCATTCGCCAACCGGATTCGAGCGTGGGCTCGCCATTCCTCACGGCAAATCCACTCTCGTCAAGGAAGCCAAAGTCGCCATTGCCCGCCTCAAGACGCCTATCGAGAACTGGGAGTCTATCGACCCGGACAATAAAGTGGATTTGATATTCCTGCTGGCCATCCCGGCGGCGGAATCCGGATCAACGCATGTTCGACTGCTGGCGCAATTATCCGCCAAGTTAATGGATGACGACTTCCGGGCCCGGCTGTATGCCGCTAAAACGCCGACAAGTTTCCTTTCCCAGCTGGACCGGACGGAAGAGTCTGACAAGCAGGCGGCCGAGCTGACGCCGGACCAGGGAAAGACCGATTCCGGTCGAACCATCCTTGCGGTCACCGCCTGTGCGGCAGGGATCGCCCACACCTATATGGCAGCGGAGGCGTTGGAGAAAGCCGGACACGAGCTCGGCATCACAGTATTGGTTGAAAAGCAAGGCGCCAATGGCCTGGAGGATCGCCATACGGCCGAGCAAATAGCTGCAGCGGATGCCGTCCTCTTCGCTGTGGATACAAAAGTGAAAGAACGCGGACGTTATGCTGGCAAACCGTATGTCCAAGTCAAAGTGGCCGAGCCTCTTCGCCGGGCCAAGGAGTTATTGTTGCAGGCAGTTGAAAACCCTTCCGGCACCGTGGAGAAGGAAGAGGTGCAGGAGACCGTAACAAAAGCCGAACCAAAAGGCTTCAAAGGTTTCCTCAGCGAAATGGTTCAGGCCATCATGACCGGAATCTCATATATGATTCCTGTGCTGGTCGCCGCAGGCCTGATGCTTGGGATCGCCAAGCTGACCTGGTTGTATGGACTTGGGCTTCCGATCGCGGATATCGGCAGCGCAGATTACGCAACGGCCGGCGGTCTGAAGGAATTTCTGCACAATCTGGATGCCTTCGGAAATCTGATATTCAAGTTCCTATATCCGGTATTCGGTATGTTTGTCGCATATGCACTGGCCGACCGGGTCGGTATTGTAGCCGGCTTGCTTGGGGGCGTATTCGCCAGCGGCATGCATTATACCTTCTGGGGCGTTGAAGGCGGGATTCCAAGCGGTTTCCTCGGAGCGCTCGTCTTGGGATTGTCCGCTGGTTACATCGCCCGTTTCCTTAATCAGAAAATCCGGCTGTCCCAAAATTTTGCCGCAATGAAACCGATGCTTATCATTCCCGGCATTAGCATCCTGCTGATGTTTATCCTGAATCAATACCTGGTTGATCCTTTCTTCAGTCAGTTGAACCGCTGGATTGCCGATATCATTCAAGGCATGACGGGGGCAGGCGAACTAACCCTGTCGGCGGTTATCGCCGCAGCGACGGCCTTTGACCTTGGCGGTCCCGTCAACAAAGCTGCCGGAGCGATCGCGATCGGAATGGCCGCAGACCATATCTTCCCGCTCACACCGCGCGTGCTGGCAATCGTGATTCCGCCGCTCGGCATCGGTCTTGCTACCATAATCGACCGATTTGTTGTGGGACGCCGTGTGTTCAGTCCGGATCTGCGCATTGCCGGGAACACTTCGTTCCTGCTCGGATTTCTGGCCATTTCCGAAGGGGCCATTCCCTTCATGCTTCGGAATCCGCTGTTGACGATTCCGATCAATCTGATCGGGGCCATTGCCGGTTCCTGTACAGCCGTTGCACTTGGCGCCGTGCAGTGGTATCCCCTTCCGGCTATTTGGGGCTGGCCGCTGGTAGAGCATTTCTTCGCCTATTTCGTCGGACTGGCTGTCGGTGTCGCTATCATTGCCTTTTCCAATATCTTTATCCGCTATGCCATGATCAAGCGCGCAGAGCGGCAGGGAAATCAAATCATTTAAACACAAAGGCTGGGCTGTGCGATGCACAGCCCTCCCGATTTCATTGGAGGTATTCATCATGAACCGCAAATCCAAAGTCCACATCGTACCGCACTCGCACTGGGACCGGGAATGGTATTTTACGATCGAAGACTCGAATATCATGCTGGTCGAGAATCTCGATGCCTTGATTAACGTATTGGAGAAAACCCCCTCCTTCCCAGCTTATGTCTTCGACGCCCAAGTTTCCGTCATTGAGGATTACTTGGCTATTCGCCCCGAGAACCGCGAACGCCTTAAAGAATTGATTAAACAGCGGCGGATTCTCATCGGCCCCTGGTATACGCAAACCGATTCGCTGCTGGTCAATCGGGAATCGGTCATCCGTAACTTGCTGTACGGAGTGCGTGAAGCCAACCTCCTGGGACACTCCATGGAAGTTGGCTATTTGCCTGATATTTTCGGCCAAAATGCGTACCTGCCTTCTTTTTTTCAGGAGTTCGGTATCCATTATAGCGTGCTGCAGCGGGGGCTTTACAACGATCAGATAGCCCGGGATTTGAATTTCACATGGGTGTCTCCCGACGGACAGGAAGTAAAAACGAACAATATTTATTACGGTTACGGTCCCGGAAAGTTTTTGGAGCCGTCGTCCACGTATTTCACTGAGCGGTTGAATCCGATTCTGGAAGCACTGGAACAACGGAATGCTTCGACGGAGCGGATCCTGCTTCCAGCGGGCGGCGATCAGGTACTGGTGCGGGAGCATTTCCCGGAAACGGTGGAGTGGCTTAACCGGCATGACCCAAACAGAGAATACGTGTTGTCCGATTACACGACATTCATGGAGGAGACATGGTCCGCCGCCGACTTCGAAGGGCAGATCGAAGGCGAATTGATTGCGAGCCAGAAATCGCGCATCCACAGCACCATCCGATCGCAGCGCATCGATCTCAAGCAGCTCAATTACCGAGTGGAAAATAAGCTGCTTTATATCCTGGAGCCACTGGCATGCATCGCTTCTGCGCTTGGCTTCAAGTATCCAAAAACCTGGATTGACCGGGTTTGGAAGCTGCTGTTTGACGTTCACGCCCATGATTCCATCGGCGGCTGCAATTCGGACGATACGAACCAGAGCATTATGATGCGGCTGATTCAGTCCGAACGAATGATCGACGGATTAGCCAATGTACTGAAGAAGCAATTGGCTCGAGCCGTGCAGGAGCGTGAAGCTGCCGGTGACTGTTTGGTCTTCAGCTTTTTGCCGGAGCGCAAGAAAATGCTCTGCCCGTTTGTTGTATTTACCAAAGACAGCCGGCTTACGCTGCATGACCGTGCCGGCGCACCTCTTGAATCCATGATCGTAAAACAGGAATATATTAGCGGCGGTCGCCAGGTCATGGTCACGGCGGAAGGCGAGCGCGAGGTGGAGATTCCCGGCTATTACCGAACAGAGCTTCTCGCCAGAGCCGAGGTTCCGGCCATGGGGTATACAACCCTTCGGGTTCGTGAAGGCGAACCTACCGAAGAATGGGCGCCTGCTTCGGAAGCCAAGATTAGCAACGAGATGTACCGGCTCGAATGGAGTGACGGTGAACTTGCGCTGGAGGACCACCGCAACGGGAAAAGGGTTTCCTCCCTGCTCCGCTTCGAGGATGTCGGCGATGCCGGAGATTCGTACGATTTTTCCCCGCTTGAAGGAGATTCGCCGATTTTTGGCAGCCAATGCGAGTTAGTAGAGGTGAAACAAGGGCCGCTGAGCAGCCTGTTGGCGGTGCGTCACACCATGAAAGTTCCGGGCAGTCTGGAAGAACGGGCGCTGGGCAAAGCCGAAACAACGCTCGTGATCGAGACGGCGTTTGAGTTGCGGGCAGGCGAGTCCTTTGTGCGCGTGACGCATTCCCTGAATAATTCGGCGTGCGACCATCGTTTGCGTGTTTTGTTCAACCACAAGGGAGAGCATACCTGGGCCGATCAGGCTTTTACCGCGCTGCGGCGGGAGAAGACCAATCCGCATCTACAGAATTGGCGTGAGAAAGGGTTTGCCGAAGCACCGGTGCCGGTATATCCCCTGGAAAATTACGTTGTAGCCGATGGCCGGGACGGGCTTCTTGGCGTCATCACCGAAGGCCTTAAGGAGTATGAGCTCTTGGAAGACGAACTAGCGTTGACGCTGTTCCGGGCCGTTGGACTGCTTGGCAAGGACGATTTGGCATGGCGTCCGGGTCGGGCATCCGGCATCAACAACAAGGTCGTTGAAACTCCTGATGCCCAGTTGCTGAAGCCCCTCACGTTTTCCTACGGCCTGCACGTCACGGAAGAGCCGTTCTGCGCGAAAGCCTGGAGCGGACTGGTTGAGGCATATATCGGGTACAGAACGACTTATCATCTACAGACACTAAACACCTTTGAAGAACGACTGGAGCGGTTTGAACTGCCGCAACCTGTGAGTTGCGTACCTTCCGAATTTTCTTTGCTGTCGCTTCAAGGTCATGTTTTTGTCTCGGCGATGAAACAAAGCGAGGATGGGGATGGCGTAATCCTCAGACTGTATAATCCCGGTGACCAGGATGAACCGATCAGTCCTCACTCGGATATATATGCCGGAACGCAGCGTGTGACTTTAGCGGAACTCCCTGCTTCAGGGTCGGTAACTTCCGTTCCGGCCAAAGGATATATGACACTCAAATGGTTAACGGATAAGGAGCGAACAATATGAATCGAGAGGAATTGCTGCACAAACTGCGGGAAAAGACGTTGTTCATCTATGGAGAAAAGCGTGGTGCGCTGGCCTATGAAGCCATGCTATCGCTCGTAAAACGATGGGAGTCGACGGATTTTGGCAACAACAGGGCATTAACCGAACAAAATGTATTTCTGATCACATACGGAGATGCCGTCCGCCTGCAGGGTAAAACGCCGCTCAACGCCTTGCATTCTTTCCTGAACGAACAGGTTGGAGGAGCCATCACCGACGTTCACCTGCTCCCGATGTTTCCGTACACCTCGGATGATGGATTTTCGGTAACAGACTACCGTGCCATAGATCCGGAATTGGGCAGTTGGGAAGATATCAGCCGCTTTCTGGGGGATTACCGGCTGATGTTTGATTTCGTTGCCAATCATATTTCTAAATCAAGCGAATGGTTCCAGGGTTATCTTCAGGGCGACGAGCGGTTTGAGAACTATTTCATTCCACGGGATGAGGAGTTTGATACATCACATGTTATTCGCCCCCGTACCTCCCCTCTCTTTCATGAATACGAGGGAAGCAGCGGATCTCGAACAGCTTGGACCACGTTCAGCGAAGACCAGGTAGACCTGAATGCCGCCCATATTCCGGTACTGTGCGATTTGAGCGATATTCTGCTCGACTACGCCAGCCGGGGAGCATCCTCCGTTCGGCTGGATGCGATCGGCTTTTTGTGGAAGGAACCGGGAACGACCTGTATGCATTTGCCTCGCACCCATGCGATCATTTCCATGTGGCGCGATCTGCTGGACTATTTCAAGCCAGGTACTCAGATCATTACGGAGACTAACGTGCCTCATGCCGACAACATCAAATACTTTGGTGACGGTTCGAACGAGGCCAATATGGTCTACCAGTTTTCACTGCCTCCGCTTGTTCTGTACTCATTCACCGTGCAGGATGCAACAAAATTGACGCAATGGGCAAAGGGAATTACTCGAGTGTCCGATACGGCGACTTATTTTAATTTCCTCGCTTCCCATGACGGGATTGGTATGCGGCCAACGGAGGGAATTTTGGACGATAACGAGCGGCTGCTGCTGGCAGAGAAGGTCCAAGCCAACGGCGGGCGTATCTCCTACAAAAATAATGCTGACGGCACAAAATCGGTATATGAGCTGAATATCAACTATATCGATGCCCTCACAAATGCCGATGAGAAGGATAACCTTCAGCTCATCACCAACAAAGCTCTGGCTGCCCATTGCATCCTCTGCTCGGTGATCGGCGTACCGGCCATTTATTATCATTCTTTGTTCGGATCCTCCAATGATTACAGCGGACTGGAAGAGAGCGGTATCAGCCGCAGCATCAATCGCGAGAAACTGGAAGCGGACAAACTGGCCGCTGAGCTTACAAACGATGCACGGAGACGGACGATATTCGGAGGAATTACGGCCATGCTGAGCGTACGACAGTTGACCAGCGCTTTCTCCCCTTATGCCGATCAAGAAATCCTTGATTTGGACAACCGGGTATTTGCGGTGCGCCGCAGCAATGAGCGGACGGGCAGCACGGTTACCGCCGTCATTAATGTAACCGGACGGCCGGTGCAAATAAAAGCCCCTGCACAAGGCACAGAGCTGCTGACTTCCATGGAGTTCGGCGAAATGCTGGAGCTTGAACCTTACGGATATGCATGGATTCAGGCACATCCAGAGCCTTCTGCTGGCGATAAGTAATTCGTTTTGAATGTTTGATGCGAATCCATATCTCAAATAATACTGCCCCGACCCGGGACTGCACATTGCTCACGGGTTCGGGGCCTTTTTGAGATGAATGTAATCTCGGCTAAGGAGCTGTTATATAACTCGAATTTGATCTGCATTGCTGTCCGGTGCCAGTGCACCTTTTGTGCAGCTCGTGCGTGTACTATTCATACGTTGTGCTGTTCATGCATTGTGCTCTTCATGCATAGTTAACGCTGCTTCATCAGCACCAGCGGCTGATGTAGATGCAACGAAAAAAGGAATGCAGACGTTTATAGTCTACATTCCTTTTGGATGATGCCGGTGAAGGGACTCGAACCCCCACGGTTTCCCTCACGATTTTGAGTCGCGCGCGTCTGCCAATTCCGCCACACCGGCTTACTTTATGGCGTGCCCTAAGAGATTCGAACTCCTGACCTTTTGATTCGTAGTCAAACGCTCTATCCAGCTGAGCTAAGGGCACATAGTTTTGTTATGGAGGCGCCACCCAGATTCGAACTGGGGATAAAGCTTTTGCAGAGCTGTGCCTTACCACTTGGCTATGGCGCCAGAAATAAAAATGGAGCGGACGACGGGAATCGAACCCGCGACCCTCGCCTTGGCAAGGCGATGCTCTACCGCTGAGCCACGTCCGCAAACATAAAAATCAATGGCTGGGGATATAGGATTCGAACCTATGCATGACGGAGTCAAAGTCCGTTGCCTTACCGCTTGGCTAATCCCCAACATTTTTAAAAAAACTATGGGGCGACCGATGGGTCTCGAACCCACGAATGCCGGAACCACAATCCGGTGCGTTAACCCCTTCGCCACGATCGCCATAATGTAATAGTTTTTTTCAGAGAATAATCATAATGAAATAATGGGCGACCGATGGGTCTCGAACCCACGAATGCCGGAACCACAATCCGGTGCGTTAACCCCTTCGCCACGATCGCCAAGTTCATTATAAATATTCAATGGCAGGGGCAGCAGGAATTGAACCCACACCAACGGTTTTGGAGACCGTTGTTCTACCTTTAAACTATGCCCCTAAAAACTGGTGGAGGATGATGGATTCGAACCACCGAACTCGAAGAGAGCAGATTTACAGTCTGCCGTGTTTAGCCACTTCACTAATCCTCCAGAATGGTGCCGGCGAGAGGACTTGAACCCCCAACCTACTGATTACAAGTCAGTTGCTCTACCAATTGAGCTACACCGGCATATAAAGTTATAAAACGTACATGGTGGCTCGGGACGGAATCGAACCGCCGACACGAGGATTTTCAGTCCTCTGCTCTACCGACTGAGCTACCGAGCCTTAAAGCTCTTCGCGAACTTTGACGGAACCCAATATCGGATACTCATCTCATCCCAAAGTTATAAATAATGGCGGAACTGACGGGATTCGAACCCGCGATCTCCTGCGTGACAGGCAGGCATGTTAGGCCTCTACACCACAGTTCCATGAGGCATTATCGCT